>JAFGCU010000079.1 GCA_016932475.1 Anaerolineales bacterium | reverse complement strand
GGAGGGATGGCCGAGTGGTTTAAGGCGGCTGTCTTGAGAACAGCTGTGGGGGCAACCTCACCGGGGGTTCGAATCCCTCTCCCTCCGCCATGGCTTTGGGGAGGTGCCGGAGTTGGTCGATCGGGGGCGCCTGCTAAGCGCTTGTAGGGCCTTTAAAGCTCTACCCAGGGTTCGAATCCCTGCCTCCCCGCCTGGACGGTAAAGCAAAAGGCGGACCTTCGTTTCTTTTTTGTGCGCTCGTAGCTCAGTTTGGATAGAGCACTTGCTTGCGGAGCAAGGGGTCGCGTGTTCGAGTCACGCCGGGCGCGCCTGAGTTCGTAAAAAGATGCCGCAAAGGGAATGCCGCGATCATGCGGCATTTTTCTTTTAAGCCGCTCCTGCATAAATCCCTCTCCCGGTCGTTGTCGGGGGAGGGATTCTCACTCCCTTCTCTCAGTGTTGGCCGGGGGAAGGGCCGGGGATGAGGAGTTCCTTCCATGCTTCGTCGTGTGCTAGAATCCATTCCGGCCGTGAGCGGGAAGGGGAAACCACGGTATTCCGGAGAAAACGTGAATTTTTCCAAAATCTGCGTAGTGGGTCTGGGGTATATCGGGCTGCCCACCGCCGGCACGTTTGCCGCGAACGGGGCAAAGGTCGTCGGCGTGGACGTCAATCCGCGCGTGGTGGAAACCCTCCAAAACGGAGGGGTGCACATCCAGGAGCCGGGATTGCGGTCCATCGTGGCGGCGGCGTTCCAATCCGGCAGCCTGACCGTCGCAACAAAACCGGTCGAAGCCGATGCGTTCATCATCGCCGTGCCGACGCCGATCCACCCGGATAAAACGGCCGACCTTTCCTTCGTCACCGCGGCGGCCGAATCGATCCGTCCGGTCTTGCGGAAAGGGAACCTGGTCGTATTGGAATCGACCTCGCCGCCGCGCACCACTCAGGATATCGTCAGGCCGATCCTCGAACAATCGGGCCTGGCCGCCGGAAAGGATTTTCACCTGGCTTATTCGCCGGAACGGGTCCTCCCGGGACGTATCCTGCGCGAACTGATCGAGAATGCGCGGGTCATCGGCGGGATCGACAGAGCTTCGGCGGAGGCCGGACGCGACCTGTACGGCATGTTCGTGCGCGGCGAGATCATCCTGACCGACGCGACGACCGCCGAAACCGTCAAACTGATGGAGAACACGTACCGCGACGTCAACATCGCGCTGGCAAACGAGATGTTGCGCCTGACCGAGCGATACGGCGTAAACGTGTGGGAGGCGATCGCCATCGCCAACCGCCATCCGCGGGTGGAAATTCTCAACCCTGGACCGGGAGTCGGCGGCCATTGCATCAGCGTCGATCCCTGGTTTCTCGTCGAATCCGCGCCGGAACTGACGCCGCTGATCCGCACCGCCCGCGAGGTTAACGATTCTCAGCCGGAATACGTCGTTCGCTACCTCGAGCGGGTCGTCGGGAATCTTTCCGGCCGGAGGATCGCCGTCCTGGGCCTGACCTACAAGGCGGATGTCGACGACATCCGGGAAAGCCCCTCGCTCGAGATCGTCCATTTGCTGGACCGGCGCGGGGCGATCCCCGCCTCCTTCGATCCGCTGGCGCCGGCGTTGACCCTGCCCGGCAGACGGGCGCAAACACCCGAGGAAGCCGCGGATGGCGCCGATGCGCTGCTGCTCCTGGTCGGGCACAAGGAAATCCGCGCCCTGGAACCCGGGCGATTCATCCGGCGGATGGCCGCCCCGCTCGCCGTCGACTGCCTGCACGCGTGGGACCGCGCGCAGTGGGAGGCGGCAGGCTTTACCTTCTTTCAGATGGGGGACAGGCACGGACGGATGCAGGGCAGCGACGCCCCATGACGCGCCGTAAAGTCCTTTCCATCATTGGAACCCGGCCGGAAGCGATCAAAATGGCGCCGGTCATCCGCGAGCTTGCCCGGCGCGGCGGGGAATTCACCACCCGCGTTTGCGCCACCGCCCAGCACCGGGAAATGCTGGATCAGGTCCTGCGCCTGTTCGAAATCCGCCCCGATCACGACCTCAACCTGATGCGCGACAACCAGACCCTGGCGCAGCTCACCGCCGCGGCCATCACCGGCCTGGATGCGGTTGTGCGGCAGGAGGCGCCGGATTGGATTTTGGTGCAGGGGGATACGACGACCGTACTGGCCGCGGGCTTGGCCGGCTTCTATCACCGGGTCCGGATCGGCCACGTCGAAGCGGGCCTGCGCAGCGGACAAAAATACCAGCCCTACCCGGAAGAGATAAACCGGCGCGTGGCCGGAGTCGTCGCGGATGCGCACTTCGCGCCGACCGAGGAGGCCCGCCAGAACCTGTTGCGGGAGGGGGTGCCGGGGACGGCGGTTCACGTGACCGGCAATCCGGTCATCGACGCGCTGCATTTCGCCGCCGAGCGCCCGTTCGACATCTCCCGGAGTCCCCTGGCCGGCATCCCGCCCCAAAAACGCTGGGTGCTGGTCACCGCCCATCGACGGGAAAATTTCGGCGCCCCGCTGGAACGGATCTGCGAAGCGCTGCGCGAGCTGGCCGGGCGGTACGCTGGAACGATCCAGCTGATCTACCCGGTCCACATGAACCCGAATGTGGAAAAGCCTGTCCGCAGGATGCTTGGACGGATGGAAAACATATCCCTGCTGCCGCCGCTGGAATATCTTCCGATGGTCCATCTCATGAAGCGCTGTGAAATCGTCCTGACCGATTCCGGAGGATTGCAGGAGGAAGCACCGGGATTGGGAAAGCCGGTCCTGGTGTTCCGCGAAGTGACCGAACGCCCGGAGGGCGTGCGCGCCGGAACGGTCCGGCTGGTCGGCACGGATACGCAGCGGATCGTGGAGGAGACGTCCAGGCTGCTGGATGACCGGAAGGAATACGAACGCATGTCGAAAGCGATCCAACCTTACGGCGATGGACGCGCAGCCCAGCGGATCGCCGACATCCTGGAGGAGAGCCTATGAAGATGCAGCCGAAAATCCTTATTCTGATTCTTGCCGCCGCGGCGGCGGCCGCCGCGCTGGCGGCTACACAGGGCGCCGTGCTGGGAGGCGATCTGTGGTGGTACGCGGCCGTCTTCTGGCAGAATTTTTTGGTGTTTATCATCCCGATGATTCTGGGGTTCGGATTGATCGAACTGTGCAACCGTCTTTTCCTCGCGGGCGAGGGAGGCGCGTTCGCGCGCAAGTGCACCTGGTGGGCGCTCGGATCGAGGCTGGCCTTCCTGACCCTCGCCCCGATCGCGATGCTGCTGTGGGGTTACGCCTCGAACCGGGATCTTAAGGGGCTTATCCAGCTGGATGCGATCAACGCGGTCGATACCGCCTGGATTTCCGCGCAACCCGGCAATTCGCTGCTGGGCGCGTTCCACCGCGGACCGGGCGACAACACCGGCGGCATTACCATGATGGGCGTGGTGGTATTCCGGCTGCTCAGCATGGATCTGGAACGGACGCTGCTGTTGGGATTGTTCGCCTCGGTGCTGACCTCGCTCACCGTCATCGCCGTTTACCGTCTGGGGAGGGGCTTCTTCCCGCCGGGCGTGGCCAAGGCGGCTGCGGTGATCGCGGCGGTTTACCCCGAAGCCGTGATGATCGGCTCTTCCCACCAGCAGCTGGGGTACATCACGCTGGTATTCAGCATGGCCTTGCTGGGACTGGCCGGCATCATTCGGAATGTGGAACCCGCCGCGGGCGATCCTGCCCTGCCGGGCCGGCGCCACGCGGTCATCCTGCTTGGGAGCATGATCGTCCTCGGGTTTTTTGTCGGTTATCAGTTTTCGATCCTCGGGATTATATGCGCCGCGGCGTTTGCCCTATGGCTTTCCGACCCGAAGAAGCGGATCGGACGGATCCTGTGGATCGGCGCCGGGGCGGTGGTGGCCGTGCTGGGCGTGATCCGGGTGTTATCGATGCTCGATATCATTCCGGCCGATTGGGACCCCCTGTTCGCGCAATACCGGTTCCTCTACGGCATGGCTTGGGATGAGTTTGACAAATTAAAGGCTGCGGGTGGAGGAGACTTCTTCCAGACCGTGCTCATCACCATGGAAAAAGCGCCGGCGTTCATCCTCGCGGCGGTTTACGGCCTGGTCCGGCCGGCGCTTCCCGCCGCAATCGGGTACCGCAACACATCCGCGGAGGGCGGCCTCTTCTGGCAGCTCCTGAACCTCTACCGCAGCCTGGGGTGGTACCTTCTCCTGCCCCTGCTGCTGTACGGGACGTGGAAAAGCGTGCGCGGCCTGCTCGCCCGCAAACCGGAGACGATCCTGATGCTGATCTTCTGGATCGTCGCGCTGGTCGGTTCCTACCGGGCGTTCGGCGACGAATGGGATAACCCGCGCTACCGGTTGTTTGCCATTGCTCCGATGGCGCTGCTGGCCGCCTGGGGGTGGATCACCCAGCGGGAGCAGAAGGACCCGTGGTTTATGCGGATCGTAATCCCCTTCGTTACGGCGACGGTATCCCTCACGGTGTGGTATATCCTGCGGGATTACGCCATGCTGAATTTCCCGGCGGTCCCGTCTATCGCCCTGATCGGGGTGATCACCGGTATAGCCTTCGTGCTTTCGGTGTTCTTCATCCGGCCGAAGAAGACCGAGCCGGCCCGGTAAGCGATGCGCGTCTGTCTGACACCGCGCGTCGGGGGCGGGGGGCCGGCGTCGTTTCAAACGCGGCTGCAGGCGGAGTTCGGCCGCCTGGGCGTGGAGACGACGTTCGACCCCCGCGAGCGCCCGCTGGACGCCGTGCTGGTCTTCGCCGGCACGAAGGATCTCCCGGCGCTGGCGCGCTGCCGCATGGACCGCGTGCGGGTCGTCCAGCGGCTGGATGGAATCAACTGGCTCTACCGGGTGAGCCCGCGTTCGCCCCTGCACACGCTCCGCAGCGTTCTTTGGAACTGGCAGCTGCGGTTGATCCGCGCGCGCTTCGCGGAAGGGATCGTATACCAGAGCGGATTCGCGCGCGAATTATGGGAACGCAGATTCGGAAAAGCCGCGGCCGCGGCGCGCGTGATCCACAACGGGGTGGCACTTTCCGAATATCCGGCGGAACGGCACAGCCACGACGGAACGCTTCTGGCGGCGGAAGCCAACCTGGATTTTCACGCTCCCGCGCGGGGGATTCTGCGCGCCGCCCAGCGGCAGTTTATCCAAACGCGCACCCTTTCCCGCCTGAGCGTCTACACCCGCAGCACGCCGGAGTGGGAGGGAGAATGGGCGCGGTTCGATCCGCCTCCGGAAACGCCCGGCATGCGGCCGCGGGCGGAGGTGCAGGCGCGTCAGAAGACGGCTGCGCTGTTCCTTACGCTGGACCTGAATCCCTCCTGCCCGAACGCGGTCATCGAATCGCTTGCCGCCGGATTGCCCGTCGTCGGATTCGATACGGGCAGCGTCGGCGAGCTGGTCGGGGACGGCGGGGAAGCGGTGAAGTATGAGGGCGACCCGTGGAAGCTGGAGGTTCCGCGCAATCTGGACGCGATCGGGGATGCCGGACGCCGGGTGCTGGATAACTGGCAGGATTACTCCCGCCGCGCCCGCGGGATAGCGGAGCAAAAATTCGACATCCGGCGGATCGCCCAATCGTACCTGGAAGCCCTGAGCGGATAAGCGATGAGCGTGGGATTGCCGGAAAAAGTCGGCCTGGAGCAGCGCGTCCTGCCAATGTACCGAGCGGCCTTTTTCGATTCGCTTGCCCGGTCGCTGCCCGGCACGCTATCCGTATTCGCCGGATCGCCCGCACCGGGAGAGGGAATCCCGCAGGCGGCGAAACTCAACGCAGCCCGCTGGACCCGCGCGGAAAATCGCAGGCTGGGGTTGGGCCGGCTTTCCTTATTATGGCAGCACGGGTGGAGGGAGTGGGTTGAGTCGGCGGATCCGGACCTGTTGATCCTGGAAGCCAATCCGCGCTACCTTTCGAACGTACATTTGGCCGGTTGGATGAAAGCGCGCGGCCGGCCCGTCGTCGGCTGGACGCTGGGCCCGGCGCGGGCGGGTAAAACATTTTCCAGGGTATTCCTGTCTTATTACAGGGCCTTCTCGGCTCTGGTGGTATACAGCGGCAGCGGGGCGGCGGATTTTCAGAATTTTGGGATCTCCCCGGAAAAGATCTTCGTGGCGCCCAATGCGGTGGAATCCGAAACGGCGGAGGCGCTGCAGGCGCGGCCCAACCCAAGGGAATCTGCGCGCGAGTCGCTGGCGCTCGATCCTTCGCCGGTGATCTTGTTTGTCGGAAGGCTGCAGCGGCGCAAGCGGGTGGAATATCTGTTGCGCGCGTGCGCCCGGCTGGGAGCCGCCTGCCAGGTGGTGATCGTCGGGGATGGTCCGGACCGCGCGCGCCTGGAGCGGATCGCGGCGGAGGTTTTTCCGGCCGCGCGGTTCACCGGCGACCTGCGGGGAGAAGCGCTCGGGCGGTGCTTTCTGGCCGCGGATCTGTTTGTCATGCCCGGGACGGGCGGGCTGGCGCTTCAAGAAGCGATGGTTTTTGGCAAACCCGTCGCCGCGGCGGAAGCCGACGGAAGCCAGAAGGACCTTATCCGGGAGGGAGAAAACGGATGGCTGCTTCCGCCGGGGGATGAAGCGGAGCTGTCGAGGATTCTGCGGGAAGCGCTCGCCGATCCCCGGCGCTTGGAACAGATGGGCGAGGCATCCCGGAGAATCGTCCGGGCAACGGCGACGATGGAGAAGATGGTGGAGGGTTTCTTAATGGCGATCCGATATGCAACCCGGCAGGTGGAGAAGAAATCATGAAACTGGCATTCCTGGCCGATGCGCGCAGTCCGATTGCCATCAATTGGATCCGCTGGCTCGTGGAACACGGCCACGAGGTGCATTGGATCTCCTCCCGTCCGGCGGCTGCGCCGCTTCCGGGATTGGCGTCGTTCCGGGTGCTGCCGATCTTCCCCGAACTTCCCTCCGGTGTGAAGATCCCGCGCACCAACCGTTTTCTGCATCCGGCCGCGACGATAGTGCGGCACTGGTGGATGCCGTTCCGGGTAAACGCGCGGGCGGTGGAATTGAACCGCTGGTTGAAGGACCTCCGCCCGGACCTGCTGCATGCGATGCGGATTCCCCAGGAAGGGATGGTCGCCGCGCAAGCAAAACTCCAGGTGGGGCACCCGAAACTGCCGCTGCTGATTTCCGTGTGGGGCGACGACTTCACCTACCACGCAAAATCGTCCCCGATGATGACCGAGCTCACCAAGAATACGATGCGACGGGCGGATGGGCTGCATGCGGACTGTCGGCGGGATATAAAGCTGGGCCTTGAGTGGGGATTGCGCATAGACACCATGACAATGGTCGAACCTGGCAATGGAGGCATCCGTCTCGACGCGTTTTCCAGCGCAAAAGCCGACATCAACCTCAACGAAAAATACTCTCTACCCAAAGATGCCTTCTTCATCTTTAATCCGCGCGGAATCCGGGGTGTGGCGCGCACGGATACATTCTTTCGCGCGATTCCCGCCGTCAAGAAGGCTATCCCGAACGCGCATTTCCTGGCGCTGAAGATGGCCGGCAACGGGGAAGCGCTGGAATGGGTGCGCAGGCTTGGGGTTGGAAACGCCGTCACACTGCTGCCGGCGGTCGCGATGGATGAGATGCCGCACCTGTTCCGCCTTTCACCGATCATGCTCTCCCTGACGATGCACGACGGACTTCCGAATGTCCTTCTCGAGGCCATGGCGTGCGGCAGCTACCCGATCTGCGGGGATGTGGAATCCCTTCGCGAGTGGATCGACGACGGCCGGAATGGGTCGATCGTCCCGGCCGGAGACCCGAACACGGTGGCTGGGACGCTCATCCGGGTGGCTTCCGACCCGGAGCTTAGGAAACAGGCTGCGGAACGGAACAAGGCGATCATCGCCGAGCGCGCCGAATGGAACAGCGTCATGGGCCGGGTGGAAGAGTTTTACCGGGCGATGGTGACATGAACGCAGAACGCCGCGGAATACATGGGGACTGCCGATGGGGGATTCAACCCATGGCGGGGAACCCGGACTCTTCAGCGGGGATCGAATTCTATCCCGGTCCAGAAATCCGTAAACCCCCGGCTTTCCAAATCCTTCCGAAACAGCGTTAATGCTTTTTCCTGGCCGGCAATCCGGCTTTTCGCCACATGGCGCGACCAGAAAAAAGTATACACGGCAAACAGGCCGGCGATGGCGGCCATTGCCCAAAACACTTCCTGTAATCCTTCAAGGTTTTTCAAGGCGAACACAATAAATAGAACCGCCAGCGGCATCGAGATCCAAAATATCGCTTTGTTTCTCGTCTGGATCGGCCGCTGATATTCCGCAATACACCGTTCGCAGATCGGCACCGCGAGGGATCCGAAATCACTGTACTTAATAACACGGTGGATGGGATCCGTCACCGATTTTGCGAAGACGAAAGCATGCGGAGTCCCGGTCTCCTTTTTACACGCCATGCAGGGCGCAACCGAGGCATTTTGCATAGCCTCAGCCGCACATGCCTTTGCCTTTTCATGGAGCGCTTGTTTATCCGCAAAATCCATATTTCATCCTCCCTTCTTTGTTTACGGATAATATCATGAAAAATAAAAGTGCAATCCGTATATAATTGTGGAATGACGGGCGGAACCGGCGCGCATATCCGCGGCGGGGATTCTCAAAAAACAGATACCAAAACCAACCGGCCGGAACGCACAGGCGCGCAAACCGGAGTGCGGCCCTGGAGGGAATACCGAAACATGAAACAGGTCGTTCAAAATATTCGCAAGGGGCGGACGGAAATCGTGGAGATCCCCTCTCCTATGCCGCTGCCCGGTTCGGTTCTGGTCCGCACCGCGGCCAGCGTGGTCTCGGTCGGCACGGAGCGGATGGTGGTGGAATTCGCCGGCAAGTCGCTGCTGGGGAAGGCGCGTTCGCGGCCGGATCTCGTCCGCCAGGTGATCCAAAAAGCGCGGCGCGAAGGCGTTTTTTCCGCCGTGGACGCGGCCTTCAAACGCCTCTCGCAGCCGATGGCGCTCGGGTATTCGTCGGCCGGGATCGTGGTCGAGGTTGGCGACGGAGTAAGCGAGTTCCATCCGGGCGACCGGGTGGCTTGCGCCGGGGGCGGCCACGCGGTGCACGCGGAATTTGCCTCGGTCCCGGTGAACCTGCTGGCCGCGGTTCCGGAGGGTGTGCCGCTGGAAGAGGCGGCCTTCAGCACCCTGGGCGCGATTGCGTTGCACGGTTTCCGGTTGAGCGAATCGGTGCTGGGGGAAAATGTTGCGGTGGTCGGGCTGGGCGTGCTGGGATTGCTCACTGTCCAGATCGCATCCGCGGCCGGATGCCGGGTGATGGGAGTAGATCTGGATCCGGAACGGGTGAAACTGGCCAAGCGGCTGGGTGCCGAGACGGCCGTCGCGCGCGGAGATGCCGATGACGCCGCCCGGACTTTCACCGCAAGCCGAGGGTTCGACGCCGTCATCGTCTGCGCGGATACCGCGTCTTCGGATCCGCTGGTGCTGGCGGGAACGATCGCCCGCGACCGCGGGCGGGTGATCGCGGTCGGGGCGACGGGAATGACCATCCCGCGCAAACCATATTACGAGAAGGAGATCGACTTCCGCGTTTCGCGTTCGTACGGGCCCGGGCGGTACGATCCGCTGTATGAAGAAGCCGGAGTGGATTATCCATACGGGTACGTCCGCTGGACGGAGCAGCGCAACCTGGCCGCCTTCCTGGAGATGCTCTCCACGGGCAAGGTCAGCGTCGCGCCGCTCATAAGCCATCGCTTCCCGTTCGCGGAAGCCGCCGGCGCATACGCGATGATCTCCGGCAAGGCCAAGAAAAAAGAGCACTTCCTCGGCGTGCTGCTGGCCTATCCGCCGGACACGCTTTCGGGAAAGTCCATCGCCGTCCGCCCGCAGCCGGCGGCGAAGGCTGCGGCCGGAGAGCAGGTCCGCTTGGGCGTTCTGGGAGCGGGCAATTTTGCGACCCTGGTGGCCCTTCCGGCCGTTTCGCGGATCAAGCGGATCGAGAAGATATCGATCGTCTCGGCCGGCGGGCTGACCGCGACGCTCGCGGCGAAGGAGTTCGGGTTTCTGCGCGCGGCCTCCAATCCGGCGGATGTGCTCGACGATCCGGCGGTCAACACGGTCGGCATCTTCACCCGCCATCATTTGCATGCCGGGTTAACGGCCAAGGCGCTCCGCAACGGAAAGCACGTTTTCTGCGAGAAGCCGCTGGCATTGCAGGAAGCCGAATTGGCGGAGGTCGAAAAAGCCTGGAAGGCCGCGCAGCGCAGCGAACCGCGCATTCTGATGGTCGGTTTCAACCGCCGGTTTGCACCGCTGATCGCGCCGATCCGCCGGATGATCGAAGAAGCCGGAGAACCACCGGTCCTGTCCATGCGGGTGAACGCCGGGCCGCTGCCGCGCGGGCATTGGACCCAGGACCCGGAACAGGGCGGGGGAAGGATTCTGGGCGAGGCCTGCCACTTCGTGGACCTGCTGACGTACCTCGCGGGAGCCATGCCGGTTCGGATCCATGCCTGCGGCGCTCCCGCGTTCGGCGTGGACACGGAGGATAATTTTGCCGCCACGCTGGAATTCGCGAACGGGGCGGTCGGCAGCCTGATATACACGTCGGCCGGAGACCGGGCCTTCCCCAAGGAGCGGATCGAGGTTTTCTGCGGGGAGCGGGTGGCGGTGCTCGAAGATTTCCGGTTGGCCGAGATCTGGCGCAGGGGAAACCGCCGGGTGTGGAATTCACGCATGGCCCAGGATAAAGGCCACCGTGCCGTTTGGGAGGCGTTCATCCATTCGCTGGAAACGCGCGCGCCGGCGCCCATCCCGCCGGAGGAAATCTTCGCGGTCACCCGCGCCACATTCGCGCTGCTGAAAGCAATCCGTGATAAATCCACCGTTGAGCCGGGCGCATAACAATCCAGCCATTAGGAGGAGACATGAACCAACGCATGGGCCAAGTCTTTGCTTTCCGGCGATGGATCTGTTTACTGGCAATGCTGCCGGCCTTAAGTTGCACGACGGTCAGGCAGGTTTTTTGGCCGCCGACGGCAACTCCCACGCCTACGGCCACGCCGACGCCGACACCCACTCCCACCCCGACTCCCACGCCCATTCCGCTTGCCGAACGGGACTTGAAGAAAATCGCGCTGCAGAAAGATGACCTGCCCAAAACGGATGATTTCGTGGAAGTCGACTTCCCGGATGTCGATCAGATCCTCGAAAGGATGGGCGGATCCTTTCAGAAGGTGCTAGGAAAGGATCTCGAGACGGGATTCATGAACCTTTTTACCTCTCAAGACCAGGCGATGTATGCCAACCTGATTCTGGTTTATCGGGATGGCGAGGCCGCATCCATCGCCTTTGCAGAATATCAGGATAGCTTGTTAAAAGGTGAGGAGGTGGAGATTCCCCTGATTGGAGACGAGAGCGTCGCGCGCACGGCATCCGTCTCCGGCGCGACCAGTTACGCGATCGGCTGGCGGTACCATGAAGCAATAATGGAATTGGATTTTGCCGGAAAAGAGGATATTGGAATCGACGAGTTGGTCCGCCTGGCGCAACTCGTTCAAACGCGGCTGGAAAAATAATCGATTGCTGCGGTGCAGCCGCATGGGAGTCAAAAAAACAGGCAAGCCCTAAGCCGCATGCCGGGGGAAGATCCTCATCCCGTGAAGGCGGGATACGATACCGGGAGCCGATGGAAGATAAGCGTGGCCATTTTTAATCCGTTCAGCATTCTTGGCATTATTGGGATTCGCCCGGCCATCTGGTACGCGCTCTACCGCCTGCAACTAGCCGGAAGAATTGCCCGTCTGCGCACGCCGGCCGGATCCTGGGATGAGTACTTCCGATCCCGGATCGAAAAAAAACCGGTTGGGGATCCGCAACATCAGCCGCGTTTTTTCTTCGATGATCCGCGGGCGCTCGGAGAAATTCTGAAACGGGTCGCCACCGGCGCGGAATTCCTGGCAAAGGAAGAGCTGGAAAAAAACCTGAAAGGATCCTTCCGGTTGTGGGAGGATGCCTGGCATGATTACGGCGTGCCCCCGGCGTGGAACCGCAATCCGCTTACCGGCCGGGATCTTTCCGCCGACAGGCACTGGACGGAAATCGATGAAAATGCGTCCGGCGAGGTCAAGGGCGTTTGGGAGCTTTCCCGATTTGCGGTCGCCTTCCGCCTGGTGCGATGTTACGCGCTGACCGGCGACGAACGCGCCCCCGAATTATTCTGGCAGCTGGTGGAATCCTGGATGGCTGCCAATCCGCTAAACTGCGGCCCGCAATGGGTTTCGGCCCAGGAAGTCGCGCTGCGGGCGATGGCGTGGGTCTTTGCGCTGCGGGGATTCGCCGGATCACCCGCGACCTCTGCGGAGCGGGCGGGGAGGTTAATCGGCGCGCTGGACGCGCACGCGCGCAGGATCGAAGCCACCACCGCCTACGCCCGGGCCCAGAACAACAACCACCTGATTTCCGAAGCGGCGGGATTATTCACCATCGGGGTGATGTTTCCCGGGCTGCCCCGCGCCGGGAAATGGCGTGATCAGGGGATCCGGCTGCTGGCGGAATCCACCGCCCAGTTTTACCCCGACGGCGGATACATCCAGCACTCGCACAATTACCACCGCCTGGCGCTGCAGCTGTACATTTGGGTGATGCGCCTGGCGGAGCTCAATGGGTTGTTCTTCCCGGAAGGCATGCGCTGGGGAGTTAATCGGTCGTTCGACCTGCTGCGCACGCAAACCGACAGGCAAACCGGGCGTCTGCCGAACTTCGGGCACAACGACGGGGCGTTGTTCCTCCCGCTCAACACCTGCGCCTGCGAGGATTACCGTCCGCTCCTGCAGATGCTTTCTCTGGTAATCGAACGGAAAAAAATATTCCGCGACGGTCCGTGGGATGAAGATACGGTTTGGCTGTTCGGACCGCGTTCGATCGGCGGGACGAACCGCAAGCACCCGCGCGGCGTTAAATTCGAGCCGAGGCCGTTCTTCGCGCCCTGCGCCGGTTTATACATCCTCGGCGGGGATGAATCGCAGGCCGTGATCCGCTGCGTGCAGTTCCGCAGCCGGCCGGCGCATGCCGACCAGCTGCATGTGGATCTGTGGTGGCGCGGAGAGAACATCGCGATCGACGCCGGCTCCTACCTGTACAGCGGCGAACCCCCATGGCGGAATTCGCTTTCGCATGCCGGCGTTCACAATAATGTGACGGTCGACGGGCAGGACCAGATGCGGCGCTCGGGGCGGTTCCTGTGGACCCACGCCGCCCAGGGTGTCGTGGGCACTCCCGATGTGGGTGCGTGGTCCGGCTCGCATGACGGATACCGCCGGTTGGGCGTCCTCCACAATCGTCTGGTGGAACGCGCGGATGAGGACGTATGGATCGTCACCGACGAGCTGGCGGGCAAGGGATCTCATTCGGTGCGGTTGCAATGGTTGATCGCGGATTATCCGTGGGAGTGGGGTTTCCTGGAAGAGAATCCGGTTCTGGAAAAATTGATTGGTGAAAAAACCGCGCTCTGGAAGGAAAAGTCCATTGCCGGGCTGATCCTGCACACGCCCGCCGGCGGCATATCCCTGCGGATCTGGTCGAGCCGGAACGCGAAGTGGAACCTCTACCGGGCGGGAAAGAAAGTGTATGGCGAGGATGGCGCAGGAAAAACGGTCGCGCCGGAGATCCGCGGCTGGCGCTCGCTGCGCTACGCGAGCAAGTCGCCGGCGTTATCGCTCGCCGGAATCGCGGAGGGGGAGCTGCCGATCCGGTTTGTCAGTGTATGGACCCCGCTGCCAAGGGGAAAATAAATAGACAGGATTTCCAGGCTTCAATACATTATGATTTCTAGAATTAGTAAATCCATGAAGTCGGTCACTTCACCCACCCGAATCGTGCCAGCGGGATGTTCCCCTTCTCATTGAATTCCACCCCCTCGGATTCCAATATTTTCCGCTGGGCGGCATACCCTTCCCCGTCCAGGCTGATCTTCCCGCCCGCGCCGACGACCCTATGCCAGGGGACGCGCTTTTCAGACGTGAGCGCATGCAGGGAGTACCCCACCAGCCGTGCATGCGAGCCCATCCCGGCCAGTCTGGCGATCTGCCCGTAGGTCGCCACCTTTCCGCGCGGGATCTTGCGGATGATGGCATATATCTTCTCGTAGAGTTCGCTCATTGGCAACTCCGTAATAGTGAGATCGCATTAATCATATTTGCTTGCCATTAAAAAAGCAAAGGCGCAAAGGCGCTATGACGCAAAAAAATTCCAGGGAACTCCTTTGCGCCCTGGTGTCTTCGCGCTTAAGGGTTTTCCAGCGAAAACCTGAAAGTAATTTAAACGCAAAGTCGCGAAGATGCAATAAAAATCCAGGTAACTCCTTTGCGCCCTTGCGTCTTTGCACCCTGGCGCCTTTGCGTTAATCGGTTTTCCCCAACCTCGCGAGCTGCCCGTAGGTCGCCACCTTGCCGCACGGGATCTTGCGGATGACGGCATATATCTTCTCGTAGAGTTCGCTCATTGGCAACTCCGT
>JAFGCU010000078.1 GCA_016932475.1 Anaerolineales bacterium | reverse complement strand
TCGGATTACTTCGTCACCCCGGCGTGCTCGGATTACATCGTCACCCCGGCGTGCTTTAGGCCGGGGTCCACTTGCGATATCATCATACAAATCCCCCCAGGTAGGATTCCTCGATTGGATTAATCGAATTTTCCATTTGCGATGCCATTCCTTTAATTGTTTTTCTCTCCGAATAGCCGAATGCATGGATTCATGGATTTCAAAATAGACGAGGATATGAACTTCATATGTTTGTGTAAATCCACCCTGGATGTCGCTTTTGTGTTGCCAGACACGTTTTTGAAGATCACTAGTTACACCAACATAGAGCGTCCCGTTTTTCTTACTGGCTAGAATATAAACAACAGGTTGTTTTCGAAATTTCATATATCCCCCTTATTGGTCTTTCTTAATTATTCTGAATGGATACCGGCCAAGTACACGCCGGTATGACTTCTCTTTTGGATACCGGCAAGTTCACGCCGGTATTACGTTGATGGATACCGGCCAGGTACACGCCGGTATGACGATCATTTCTCCGCCGCGCCGGCCAGCTGTCCGCAGCCCGCGGCGATGTCCACCCCGCGGGCAAGCCGGACCGTGCAGGCCAATCCCTCCTCCGCCAAGATGGACCGGAACGATTCAATCCGCGCTGCTTGGGACGGGCCGCCTTTATAGGTCCGGGTTCGGTTCAACGGTAACAAATTGATATGAACCAGCGGTTTATGAAGAGATTTGCGGATCCGGTCGGCCAGATGGTGGGCCTGCGCGGCCGAGTCGTTAACCCCCTCGATCATCGCCCATTCGAAGGAAATCCGCCGGTTCGTCTCGCGGATGTATTCATCACAGGCCTCGAAAACAACCGCCAGCGGATACGTGCGGTTGATGGGGATCAGCCGGCTGCGCAATTCGTCGTCGGCCGCGTGCAGGGAAATGGCCAGGTTGACCTGGCTGTGTTCCCCGGTGAACCGCCGAATTCCGGGGACGACGCCCACCGTAGAAATCGTCATACGCCGGGCGCCGAATCCAAAGCCGTCCTCCGCGGATAAAACCTGAACCGCAGACAGCACCGCGTCGTAGTTGAGGAAGGGTTCGCCCATCCCCATCAGGACGACGTTGGAAAGGTCGTCTCCCTTGGCCTCCAGCATTCTGGCCAGGCTGAGGACCTGGGCAGCGATCTCGCCGCCGGTCAACGAACGGCGGAAGCCCATCTGGCCGGTCGCGCAGAATGCGCAGCCGACGGCGCATCCGGATTGGGTGGAAATGCAAGCCGTCCGGCGCCGTTCGTAAAGCATCAGGACCGTTTCCACCGGGGCGCCGTCGGGAAGCCGGAAAAGGAACTTGCGGGTTTGTTTGTCGGCCGAGACGGCCTGCCGCTCCACCTCCAGCGGCCGGAATGTGAAGGCGCGGCCGAGTTCGGCGCGCAATCCGGCCGGCAGATCGGTCATTCGTTCCGGATCGTCGATCAATCTGCGGAAGAGGTTTTGACGGATTTGCCTGGCGCGGAAAGGCGGTTCTCCCATTTCCTGGAGCGCCGATTGCAGATCCGCAAGCGAGAGGTCGTAAATGCAGGGCAGGGGCATGGCCTTTGGTTTCCGGCGGGATAGTACCATATCTCCAAGCAGCAGGAATCGAAAAGCCTAAAGATGAAAACCACGAAGCCCGTACGCCCCTTGTCGAGAAGGGTCCGATACGGACTTCGTGGAAAAATCGGAGGATCGACGGTCATACCCCGGTGCTTACGCTCCCGCGGCGGATGATCCACCGAGATCCCGGATCCCGGCGGATACCCAGGCCAGGAATAAAAAACCGAACATGCATACCAACACGATGAGAATCAAAGTGGGATTTAGGAACCCGAAGAAATAATCGAGGGCCGGAATCCCCGGGATCATGGCAAACCAGGAAATCAGGCTGGCGCCGAAAAGCCACGGCCATAGGCCTCCCGTTATTCGGGATGCTTTGTCCAAAGTGCCCGATCGCCGCGCTTGCGGGCGCGGATGAAGATAGGATGCTCCTGCGCCGATAAGGATTCCGAAAACAGGCGGGAATACACCGCCTCCCGTCAGCAACATGGCGATGGAAAGCGTTATCAGCATGAGGCTGCTGCGCTTGCTTTCAATGAATCCGATCGACCATGCGGCGAACAACACGGAAAAGAAGATCGTCAGGATGCCGGTAACAAGCAGGTTGGGAATCAGGCTGATCGCCGGCTCGCCGTTCAAACTTCGAAAGAAAGCCGAATCGGGCCACGAGGGAAACATCAGTCCGACGGGAGCCGAATTGCCCTGCAACACTTCGCCGGTTCCGTGCTCGATCCCGGCCAATCCTGTTACGGCGCCGAAAGTGGACAGCATTATTCTTCTGGCGTTTTTCATTTTGTCTCCTGTTCAGGATTTTTCCAACAGCAGCTGTTTCGCCATTTTCTGTGTCCAGGAGCGGATCGCCTGCCAATCCCGCGCGTCGCTGGCCCGCATGCCGTGCAACGGGCTGGCCGGCAGCGCCGCAAGCAGGTTGTCGGGGATGCGGAGTTTGGCCGGGTCGTATTTCCCGCCAAACAGCTCTAAGGTTGAGGGGTTAAGCCAGGGATATTTGGCTAAAACCTGCGCAAGCTGGTTGCGGACACCCTGCCACTCGTCCGGGTCGGAATGCGTCGGGCCCAGCGTAAAAATCGCGGGAGGACGCTTCATGAATGCATCCTGGTGCCTGGCCAGGAACCGCCGGAAATCCCCAAGCCAACTGCCGAGGTAGATCGGCGCGCCCAATACCACCGCGCTGTATGGCGCAAGATCGCGGACTTTCGAAACGGGCTGAAGGCTCGCCGCCAATCCATTTTCGCGAAGCACGCCCGCAACAGCCTCAGCCACCTCTTTTGTCGAACCATACTTCGAAGCGTACGCCAACAGGACTTTATCTTCCATCGGAATTCTCCTTGTACTCCGGAAGGCCGGTTTTTTTGCTCGCGGTCATCTTATCGTTCAATCGCCCATCTCGTCATCTATCCAAGGATAGATTGCGGGGTGGATTTATCCGCTGTCGACCGGACGGCCTTCCGGGATGCCGCTCCTTGGAGCGCACAGGTGTAGAATCGAATGCAATATGGATGCGTCCGCCTCAACCCTTCTCCTCACCAAGATCTCCGTGCCGGCCGCTCGGCCCCGAATTCTCCCGCGCGCGCGGCTGATGGACATGCTGGGGATCGATTCCGGCGCCGATTTAATCCTCGTCTGCGCTCCCGCCGGATACGGAAAAACCACACTACTCGCGGAGTGGGCCCGGACGGAGATTCAAAAAGGGATTGCCGTTGCCTGGTATGCGCTCGACCCAAGCGACGACTCGCCGGTATCTTTCGGTTCCTACCTGGTCGCCGGTCTGATGCAGGCTCTCGGTCCGAATTGCGAATTGGAGCAAATCGCCCAACTCCTGCGTTCTTCACCCGAGTTGGATTTGCAGAGAATCCTGCCCCATGTCATCAACGCCGTTGCATCGGACGGACGCGAATGCATGATGATCCTCGATGACTTTCAATGGATTGGTTCGCCCTCCATTCACAGTTCGATAGCCTTTCTCCTGGAACATCTTCCGGATAGCATGCGGCTGGCGATCGGCAGCCGTTCAGACCCGCCCCTGCCGCTCGCCCGCCTGCGCGCGCGGGGGAAATTGCTCGAAATCCGCGCCGACAGCCTTAATTTCACGCGCGACGAATCGGCCCGGTTTCTGAACGAAGTGATGCGGCTCGAGCTTCCGGCGGAGTGGATCAGCGTCCTTGAGGATCGCACCGAAGGATGGATCGCGGGCCTGCAACTGGCCGCGCTTTCCTTGTCGGGCCGGCCCGATCCGGAACGCTTGATCTCCTCGTTCAGCGGCAGCCATCGATACCTTGTTGACTATCTGCTGGAGGAAGTCCTCGCACGCCAGCCGGAGCCGGTGCAGTCGTTTCTGCTTTCGACTTCCATTCTGGACCGGATGTGCGCCCCCTTGTGCGACGCCGTCGTGGAGCAGGCTTCCGGCGGCGCGGCGGTCCTGGAGCGGCTGGATCAGGAAAATTTATTTATCGTCGCGCTCGATGCGGAAGTCCGTTGGTATCGCTACCATCATCTCTTCCGCGATTTCCTGCAGGCCAGGCTGGAAAAGACCCTGCCGGAACGCGTGACCGCGCTGCACCGCGCCGCCTGCAGGTGGTACTCCCGCGAAGGATACCGGCGTGAAGCCGTCCGGCATGCGCTGCTGACCCGGGATTGGGAATATGCGGCCAACGTAGTCGAGCAGTATGGCGTTTCGATGATGATGCAAGGCGAAGCATCGACCGTCTACGAATGGTGCGAGGCGTTCCCGGAAGCCGTGATGCGCGACCATCCTGTGATTGGCATTTTCCAATGCAACGCATGGTTGATCGGATACCGGCAGAAGAACCGTCCGAAAATAGAGGAGCGTCTGCGGCAGATCGATCAGGCCGTGAGCGGCATGGAGGCTGGACCGGTCACGCGCATTTTATTGGGCCAGGCCGCGACCATCCGTGTTTTTTTGGAAGCGAGAACTCTGGATCCGGCGGTTGATCCCCGTAAACAATTTTCCATCGCCCAAAAAACGCTGGGGTTGCTCTCCGATGATGATCCGGCCCGGTCGGCGGTAGCGCTGACGATCGGATATGCGCAGATGGCGCTTCATGACGCGCAAGCGGGATTCCAGGCTATGGAACGGGCCAGGGAATTATCGATCCCGTGCCGGAACTTCATCGGGTTTGTCGACGCCGTGTTCCACCAAGCACGCCTGGCGCACGTACAGGGCGATCTGCGGCTCGCAGAATCGATTTGCCGGCAGGGCCGGATCGATCTTGACGCCATGCTGTCCGGCTCCAATCGGGAATTCCCCGCGGCGGGATGCCTGGATGTCGCGTCGGGTTGCCTGTCACTGGAACGAAACCGGTTGGGAGAGGCGGAGCGTCAATTGCTTCACGGCCTGGATTTGATCGGATGGGGGCTGGACCCCCATTTCCTGATGGCAGCCTGCGTGGGGTTGTTCCGGTTGCGGGAGGTCCAAGGCCGATCCGGTGAGGCGTTGCAGTACCTTTCACGGCTGGAGGACGAGTGGCCGGACATTAAATTCTGCACGCAAGGATTAAGAATTATGCACACCCTGCGGGAAGGGACGGCGTCCGCGGATAACCTTGCGGATGCGGATCGGTGGACCCGGTCATTTCCCCTGCCGCTGAACGGGGAGGGGATCCTGCCGGGAATGGGCCCGCTGGGCGCCGCAGAGGCATATTACCTGGCCTATCTGGCACGCGTGCGCGTGGCGATGGCAACGGACAGGAACGGGGACGCGCTTTCCTATCTCGAGCGCCAACTGGATCTGGCTTCGACCCATGGGTTGGCGCAGCGCGTCATCGAACTTTCCGTGTTCGAAGCGCTGGCCGCGCAGGGGGAAGGCGGCGGGCGGCGCGTCTGGGATGCGCTGGAGCGCGCGCTCGCGGCCGCTCCGGAAGAGCTTTGCGTGCGTTCGTTCGATCAGGGGCCGGATTCGATCCGGTTGCTTCAGGCGGCGCTTAAACGCGGAATGCACCACGAAAAGATTGGAAGGATATTGGCCGAAATCGAGGCGGATCCTTCCGATGCGACCGATAGAGGATCCGGCGGGAAACTCCCCAATCCGCTAAGCGACCGCGAATTGGAAGTTCTCCACCTATTGGCCCGGGGCATGTCGAACCAGGAGATCGCCCGGAAGCTCGTCATCACGGTCGGAACCGTCAAAAGCCATGTTAACCACATCCTTGAAAAGCTGAATGCGCGCAACCGGACGGAAGCGGTGGCGCGGGCGCGGGATCTCGGATTGTTAAGACTATAACCCTCCGATCCAACTTTCGGTGGATGACAATCCGGGCGCGTGGGATTATCGTGGATCCATGCTGGATTACGCCCGCCAACGCGCAAGAGAAATTCTGAAGTCCCCCCGATCCGCGATCCTCGCGACCGGCGGGCCGGCCGGCGTGCAAGCCGGCGAGTTCGCCTGCGAAGCCGCCGGCCTGGATCTTTACCTGTTGGTGCCCTGGACTTCCGATCACCTCTTCAACATCGAGCATGCTCCACGGGTCACATTGCTGACTGCCGAATGGGAATTGAAAGGAACAGCGCAAATCATCCATGACCCGGCATCGATCGGTCCCATGGATCTTCTGAAAAACCCGGGCGCGGATTTATGCACGCCGGTGCGGGTCCGTCCGAGCCGGATCCAAATCCGAAGGGTGGGGGGCTGGGGAAATTTGGAAACCATCGATCTGGAAACCGGATGATCGCCCCTCCTTTCCGGAATCGACGTTTCCTTCCCCGTCCTTTTCCACGGGCGGAAGAAGATCCACATATCACGGGTGATACAATTGCCCGCGAGTTCACCCCTTCTGATTGAGGAAAAATTATGGAAACGCTCTGGGATCACCGATTCGCGCAGCGCACGCAGGCGATGACCAGTTCGGTTATCCGCGAGATTCTGAAGATCACCGCCCAGCCGGACGTAATCTCCTTCGCCGGCGGCCTGCCGGCGCCCGAGATCTTCCCGGTCAGGGAATTCGCCGAAGCCTGCGATACGGTTCTGAAGGAAAAACCTTCCGAAGCACTGCAATACGGGATCACCGAAGGTTATCTGCCGCTGCGAGAATTCCTCGCACGCAAAACCGCCCGCGACGGCGTGACCGTCGAGACGGACAACGTGATGATCACCACCGGTTCGCAGCAGGCCCTGGACCTGATCGGCAAAATTTTCATCAATCCGGGAGATAAAATCCTTGTCGAATCGCCGACCTACCTCGGCGCACTGCAGGCCTGGAGCGCGTACGGCGCGGAATACATCGCGGTCCCGGCCGACGAAGACGGGATGCAGACAGACGAGTTGGAGGCCGCCCTGCGATCCGGCCCCAAGCTGATTTACATCCTGCCCAACTTTCAGAATCCGACCGGCGTGACCCTCTCCCTCGCGCGCCGCAGGCGCCTGATCGAACTGGCCGATAAATACGGAGTCCCGGTCGTCGAGGACGACCCGTACGGCGCGCTCCGCTTTGAGGGCGATCATATAACGTCGGTGGTCTCGCTGGACGCGCAAATGCGCGGGCAGTGCTCCGGATGCTACACCGGAAATGTGATCTACCTCAGCACGTTTTCCAAAATCCTCGCGCCCGGGCTGCGCCTGGCGTGGGTGGTCGCGCCGCCGCAGGTGA
Organism: Anaerolineales bacterium; assembly: GCA_016932475.1. Classification (GTDB taxonomy): domain Bacteria; phylum Chloroflexota; class Anaerolineae; order Anaerolineales; family RBG-16-64-43; genus JAFGKK01. The sequence continues at coordinate 16,680 of JAFGCU010000078.1, read as the reverse complement.
TTTTCCGCATGGCGCAGGCCAAGCAGGGATCCGACCTGCATACTTCCACCTTCACGCAGATGGTCGCCTACCAGGTTGCCTGCGACGGATTCCTCGACCGGCACCTGGACGTCATCCGCAGCGTGTATCATCGGCGGCGCGATATCATGCTGGATTCGATGAAAAGCACCTTTCCCGAAGGGGTGCATTGGACCCGTCCCGAGGGCGGGCTGTTCCTGTGGGTGACACTGCCGGAATCCCTGAATGCGACGAAAATGCTCGCTGCTGCGGTCGAGAACAAGGTCGCCTTCGTCCCCGGAACCCCGTTCTTCCCCGCCGGCGGCGGCGAAAACACGCTGCGTTTAAATTACTCCAATGCCACCGACGACGGCATCCGCGAGGGCATGGCACGGCTGGGGAAGACTCTGAAGCAGTTTATAAAATAGACATATCTCCATGCCTGCATGCATCTGGCACGCAGGACGATATACGCGGTAAAGCTGTCAACGGGGGAAAACGTGAAGAGGATAAAACAGGCCTGTGTTTATATCCTGGCAAGCGGGAAGAACGGAGCTCAATAAAAAGCGATTTATTTTTGCAACTGCTCAGCCAGCGATCGTCATGCCGGGGCCTGCCCTCCGAGCGATGAGCGCCGGCGGTTTCCCGGCGCGAGGTTCTCGCGAGCGGGTGACGCATCCCGGCTCACTTCTGGTTCATGAGCCGGGATGAATGCAAAGCGGAGGCGGACTTATCCGGCATCCATTGAATCGCCGAAAAGCAATGGACCCCGGCTTCGAGCACGCCGGGGTGACGGACAAGACCAAGAACGCCTGTGACGTAATGTTGAAAATAATCCGTCATGAAGACGTATCTTGGGCGGCTTCCGGACGATTCCAGACGTGAGGAATTCCGGACTCAAGTGCTGGAAGAATCCCGGTCGGGGTATCCTCTTCAGCGGGACGGCCGGATTATATACCCATTCGACCGGTTGTTGTTTTTTATCGCGTACCGGCCTGCGTCGGCATAGAGATGGATGAAAAAAGCCCGGCTATGCCGGGCTTTTTTTCATCAAAGGCGGAAAGTGCCGCGCGGGCTAAAACCGGGTCATGACGAATCCGATCGCAAATCCGCACAGGAGGCTGCAAGCGGCAAAGGGCAGGAACGGCCGGGTATGCAGCAATCCGTCAAGCATAAATTCGGCTGTTTGCAGCGAACGAATCGCGGTCAGAAGGCCGAGTTTCCGGATGGTGTGCATGAGGATCCCTCCTACTTGGATGTGCTGATTTTCGCGACACGTCCGTTTTCGTCCGTCACGACGCGCACCACGCGCGACATCGTGCCGGCGGGCGTTTGCACCCGGGCTTTATAGACCAGGGTGCAGCGCTTGTCGCCCGAAGTGATGGAAGGGCGCGTGCCGCGCATTTCCGGATACTCACGGTACACGCGCTGGCTGATTTTTTCGACGGCGGAATTTTCTATCGACATCGCAACCTCCGGTCGGAACGGTTTTACGCGGCCGTGTGGAATGCGCGGGCTGAGGGCTGCGCTTCGGTCGGGCGGATCCGCTGGCGCAGGAACGCCGGAATCTCCAGATCCTCGCCGGAACATGCCGCTTCCGGATTGCCCGCTTCTTCGACGATCGTGCTGGACATCGGTCCCTCGGCATCCGCACTGGATGCGGAGACGGCGCCGGGAATGATCGGCCGCGAGGGATTCGGAGCCCGCGCGGGAACCGGCTGCAGAAGCTGTGCGATCGGCCGGCGCGCGGCGAGCGCGGGTTGTTCGGCGGGAAGGCGGGACGCCGGGACGGAGACCGCCGCGGGCTGGGTTTCCGGTTGGGCCTGATGGAGCAGGATGTGCGACGCGCCGGAGATCACACTGTTGAGCGGCTGCCCGCCGACTCCGGTGGCGACGATGATCGCCTGGACCCGGCCTTTCATCGCCGGGTCGATCGCCGCGCCGAAGAACACTTCGGCGTTGGCGGCGTCGGCCGCCGCTTCCTGCATCGCGCGGTTCAGTTCGGACAGCTCCATATCCTCTCCGCCGGTGAAATGGACCAGCAATCCGGCGGCCGTCTCGAGCGAACCGATCTCCATCATCGGATTGTGCAGCGCGGAGCGGACCGCCAGGATCGCCTTGTCGGGCCCGGTGCCGTGACCCACGGCCAGGCAGGCCCCGCCGGCCAGCTGCATCAGCGAACGCACATGCGAGAAATCGACGTTGACCAGCCCCGGCCGGGTGATGAGCTCGGCGATCGCCTGCACGCCCTGGCGCAGGACGTCGTCCGCCAGGCGCAGCGCCACATCGAAGGTGGTTTGTTTGGGCGCCACTTCCAGCAGACGGTCGTTGGGGATGGTGATCAGCGTGTTGCAGTACGGGCGCATGGCTTCGATGCCGTCCTGCGCGGATTGCATCCGGCGTTTGCCCTCGAACGAGAAGGGCAGCGTCACGATGGCGACGACGATCGCCCCTTGCGAGCGGGCGATCTCCGCCGCGATCGGAATGGCGCCGGTGCCGGTGCCGCCGCCCATCCCGGCTGTGAGGAAGACCATATCCGCATGCTGCATTGCTTCCGCCAGTTCCCGTGAACTTTCCTCGGCGGCGGCGCGTCCCACAGCCGGATCCCCGCCGGCGCCCAAGCCCCGCGTTGTGCGCGGGCCGAGAGCCACCTGATGCTCGGAAAGCGAACTGCGCAGCGCCTGATGATCTGTGTTGCAGGCGATGAATTCCACGCCGCTCACGCCGAGTTCGATCATCCGGTTGACGGCGTTGGATCCGCCTCCGCCCAATCCGACGACCTTGATAAGGGTCCGCGGCTGGGAAGCGGTCGGCGTTTCGGTGTTTTCCGGTTCGTTGGAATACAACATGGCGGTCTCCTCTCACATGCGATCGGCGGCGAGGAAATCCACGTGGCAGCCGCTGTCGCGCAGGCGAAGCGCTGTGACCGTGGAAGGCGTGCCGCCGAGAATGGTTACTTTTTCCGCCTGAAAGGCTTCCTCGATGGAAAAACCGCAGACGGGTTGAAAAGCCATTAGATAATTCCGCAGCGATTCCCAGGTCTGGGCGGATATCGAACCCGGATCCTGCGGCAGCAGCAGGTAGTGGCGCAGGGATTTCCGCATCACCGGGGAGGGGTGCAAATTCTTTGCCAGCGCCCGGCGTTTGAGCGAATCCACTATCGGGAGTGTGGTTCCATCGTTGCGGAACCAGGCTTCACCGGCTTCGGGCGTTCCGTCTTCAGCCGTCAGCAGCCGGAAGCACAGGCATAACACCGGTGCGCTGAAGCGTGCCCCCGCGGCGATCTGCGCCACCTGCAGGTTAACCTCGTCATGCCGGATCGGATCGACGGGCGGATAATCCGGGTCGGTCAAGTCGCCGACGGTAACCCCGGCCCGCAGCCCGATCATCGGCAGGCTTGTTCCGAGGCTGCGGCGGACGATTTCGTCAACCCAGGAGTAACCCTGGAACCCGTGATGATCCTGCGATCCGGGAGGCGTGAGGTAAGGGCGGGCTTCCGGCCAGCGGGCGGATCCGCCCGCGCCCCAATCTAAAGGGCGGTTGCGCGCGGAAAAATCCACGGCCAGAGCCAGCTTGCGGGCCAAGTCGCCTTTGCCGCACCGGTCCATCCCGGTAAAAAATCCCTCCAGGAATGCCAGGCTCCAGTAATTCCCGTCCGGATCGAGCATCGGAAACACCGGGATCATTCCTTCAGAGAGGATGCTTTCCGCCACTGGTGGAAAGACCTCCAGAAAACGGTCCACTGGCGAAGTGCCCAGACCATCATTGTCCGCCCAGGACACGGTCAGATTCGGAGCAGGGAAGGGGGCGATAAACCGGACGCCGGCACGCCGGTAAGCCCGGAAGATGGACTGGACCACGTTCGTCACCGGCCGGATCGGATCCCGGTCGAGAAGCAAAACCGGTTCGATTCCCGCTTCAGTCAACTGCCGGAGAAAATTCTCGGGAATGGCTTGGGAAAGCGATCCGCGGAGAACGACCCAACGAAGGTCCATCGATTTCAATTCGGGAATCCACAACTCAAGATCCTTGGACCGGAAATGCCGGTCGTCTGAAAAGTAATGGATCCCCAAACCGGAGGGCGATTTACTGGCGGTCATGGTATTTATCCTGCCTATCCAGGTGCAACAAACGTGCCAATGGTTGTTTTACACAGTCTTTTTGATATACCTTCCGATATCCGGTTCAGCTGTTTCGTTTGTCATGCTCTCTTGGAACACAACCGGAATCGAATCCGAGGTCAGGATTTCCAACGATGAGCATATGAAAATTAAGGCGTTTTTCCTTTGACAAGCCGGAAAATCGCGGTTATTATTTACAAATCTATGGGGGATTCTGTTTTTTCAGCTCTCATGGAAATTCTGCCGCCTACCTTAAGGAGGGTTAACATGAATTCGAAGAAAGCCGTGTTTGCGGCGGGCTTGGTGCTTTTCGCTGCGTCGTTGGCCTGCTCCAACCCCATCACGAATTATTTTTCCACGAAAACGGCGGTAATGGAGACGGCCACCGCCACCATGTGGACGCCGACCCCGACCAACACACCAACGATAACGCCGACCCCGACCTCCACCTCCACACCGACAGCAACCATGACGCCGACAGTGGACCCGCGGCGCTACTTTGAAACCGAAGGCCGGGCGGATTTCTCCTACATCCCTCCCGACGGCTGGCGCAAACTGACCGTTGACGGGACCGATATGCGCGGTTGGAGCGGACCGGGGGATACCGAACTCGGTATCTTCGATATGAGATGGAACGATTCAGCCGAGGATGCCGCCTATGAAATGGCGTCCGAGTTTGAGAACATATTCGACAACTATCAGGAGGAAGGCGACGGCGTCCTGGATCTGGAATCCGGCGATGATAACGCCTGGTTTGCCTTCTCAGGATCCCTGCAGGGCTATAAAGTCTTCATCACCATGTACTTCTTCGTCGACGGGGACGGCACCGCGGTGTATGCGATGTACTTCCGGACCCCCGACAATGACGAGGATCAGGATGAGGTCGTCCTCGAGAGCATGAGCTCCTTCCAGTTCGAGGATTAGGACGGTTTCACAGGCCATCCGGTTGATCCAAATAATCGCGGGCATCCTGATCGCGCGGATGCCCGCGATTAAGCGTTGAAACCTGAGGCGTGCGGAGTTTTTTATACCGCGGTGCGGGTACCCTGTGATAAAGGAGACACGATGGCAAGAAAAGGACCGGTTGTTTTCGTCATTGCGCTGTTTGTTCTGATTTCGCTTTCCTGCACCAATCCCATCACCAGCTACCTCTCCACACAGACCGCGGTGATGGAAACGGCGACGGCGACGATGTGGACCCCGACGCCGACGTTCACACCCACCCACACGCCGACCGACACGCCGACCAATACGCCCACCTTCACCCCCACGCCGGAATATCTGTATATGGATGATTTCGAAGATCCGGACAGCGACTGGGAAGAGTGGGAAGACGAATACGTCCTGGCCGAATATTTCGACGGCGGGTTTAGGATGATGAACAAACAGCCGGGTCTGTTTGTTTGGTCTCTCATTCCGACGGGAGATTCTTACGGCGACGTACGGATCGAAGTGGAAGGCACGAAGATCGACGGCCCGGAAGACAGCCAAATGGGAATCATCGCCCGTTACCAGGATAATGACAACTACTACGTCTTCATGATTGCCGATGATAGGCGCGGGGTCATCTTCAAATATGACGACGGAGAATTGGAGATCCTGTCCGGGGATGGCATGGAACGCGTGAAAGAGGTTAATTCGGAAGCGCTCAACCGGATCGCCGTCGTGTGCGAAGGGAAGAATCTTGAACTCTGGGTGAACGGAGAACTTGCCCTCACCGCTACCGACTCGGCCTTCAAAAACGGCGAGGTCGGGCTGGCCGTCGGGAATTTCGACGTCGGCGGCGCGGATTACCTGTTCGACAACTTCGTCATCCTTCCCCTGTAGTCAAAAACCAATCCGAAGAGACAAAGGGCGCCCTGGTTTGGGCGCCCTTTTTTTATCTTGAAACCGTGATCTTTACGATCTGTCCGGATGCATCCAGGCTGATCTTGGCATACTGGGTGATGGATTGTCCGTGTGCTTCGTATTTCCTGTCGAGCGCCACAACCCAGGCCGGCGAGCGCGGCACGGCCTGCGGCTTTTGCCCGCGGCCGGATTTATCATCCGGCAAGGCGGCGACCCGCGGATGGAGGTAGCGCATCCGGCTTTCGCTCATCCCGGGCAGGTAACGTTCCATCGCCTGCTTCAACGAACTTTGCACTTTGGCGGACGGCGCCGAACCGTTCTCCATCATGTCGTCCTTCGCGAAGAGAGTCCGGATCTGATCCGGCGGTTTCCGCCAGCGCAGGATGCCCTGCTTGGAAAATTTTGCGGACCCGGGTTCCGAGACGAATAACGGATCGCCCAGGAGGATGAAGGACAGCAGCGTTTTTTGATCCTCCGGATCGAGGAACCCCTGGCGGCGGTTCATTTCCTCGGCGAAGGCGAGTTTCGCCAACCGCAGCGATTCGCCGGCCGGGATCCCCGACTGGCAGTTTTGGAGAAACAACCGGCCGAGCAGATCGGCGGCGATGAGCGGTGCGGTGGCCGCGCCGTAGCTGATCTTGGTGGATCCGGCCAGCGCGCGCGTTCCGGAGGCGAGAAAAGCGAGCGAGACGGCATCGCCCGAGCCTTTTTGGAGGATATTCGCGCCGTAGCAGGCTTCGGAAAACACCACGGCCGGCGCCTTCCCGGCGCTGGCGACCCGGCCCGGGTTGAGCACGATCGGAAACTCCACGTCCGCCGGACCCTTGGACCTGGCTTCCCGCTGGCCCAGCCATTGCGGACCGTTTTCCAGTCCGTGCAGGTTGAAATAGGAATATTTGGGAAGGGTCAGGAATTCCGCGGGTAAAGAACCGTCGTGCGCCGGCGGCGCGACCAGCATCGACCGCGAGGTTGCGATCGGCCGGAACACTTCCACCGATGCCTTCTTCCACACCGCGGCCGTGCAGGCGGATCCGGTCTGGAAACGCGCCGAGGCCGGGCGAAGCAATCTGCGAACGATCGCGAACAGCGTTTGAGCCATAGAGGAACTTGCCGCCGCTGCCGGCTCCGCGGCTTTTCGCAGGACCGCAAGCAGAAAAGCCGCCTGCGGATCGGATGGGGCGGGGAAACGGCCGACCGGCCATTCCGGGACGAAGTAATTCTCGTCGCGCGAGGCATACGGATTATCCGAAGGCACGTCCGGATCGTCGTCGTCGGTCGGGTTCGGAAGCCGGTGGAAGGGTATTACCTCATGGCCGCCCACGATCTGAAGCGCGCCGATCATCTCGCCCTTCCTGCCGATCGCCGCATCGATCCCGGCCACGAGCGTCTTCACCTGCCAGGCGTTGGCGGGATCGGCCGGTTCGAGGCCGAAAGTCTTCATCGATTCGGCGTTATCCACATCCGCCAGATACGCGGCCCAGCCGCTCAGGGCGCGTTTGGCGCGGAGAATTTCCTGAAAGCACTGATCGAGCTTCGGAAGAACATCAGGGCCGTAGATCGACGTCAACTTTTTCCTGCTGGTCAGCAGAATGTACGCCGGACGGCGGACGTCTTTTTCCACCACGGATTTGCGCATCCGCAGCCGCTTGGCCACTTGGCTCAACTCGCGGCGCAGATCCTCCAGGTCCGATTGCGGTTCCGTTTCGCGGCGCGGCGCGGCGGCGGGAGATTTGGGCCCGTCCGGGGGGAGGGCGGAAGGAATATCGTCGGACGAATCGGAAGGGCCGGGGAATACTTCGCCCGGGATCGGCGCAATCACGTTCGAGGTGACCATCGGCGAACTGGACGGATCGCGAGAGTCGAAATCCTGGAATTTCAGGACCGGAATATCCTCCGGAAGATTGGGCGCCTCCGGAAGCGCGGGCGGGGCGGTCAGACGGTTCCATCCGGCGGCGGCGGCCACCTCCGCCGGCAGCGCGGTTGTGAGTTCGACCCGCATCTTCGCGGGCCACAGCGAACGGTAAGGATTAAGCGCCCCCAGATAACGATCGGCCACTTCGCCGGCCGGATCCGTGACCGACACCGCGTGCAGGAATTCCACGCCTTCTGCGTTCCGGCCGGATGCAAACGAGGATTGCGCCATCAGCAGCAGGAACGCGGCGCACCCCGGCCAGGTGGAACGGTATTCGCGCCCGGCCGAAAGCACGACGGCATGCTCCGCCAGCCGCCACAGGGATTGCAGATGGACCAGCGCGGCCAGCGGTTGATCCGAAGCGGCGCGCAGGACGGTTTCGGCGGCGAGCCGGGCTTCCTGCCAGCGGCCGGATCGCAGCAGCCGCATAGCCGTCTGCAAAGGATCCGCCCAATCGGGGAGCCCGACGGTCGACCCGGTCGTCGCGTCCATCGCATGCAGGCAGCCGTCCGCCGCGGAGGCTTCGGCGGTCCGGCCGATGCGGCGAAGCATCAGAGACAAGGTCGTGTACGGCCGCGCGGCTTCCGGATCGGCCTGGATGACGAGCGTCAGTTGCGGCGAGGCGGAATCGTATTCCCCCGAGAGGATGTATGAATCGGCCAGCCGGGCGCGGACACGGAAATCCCCGGGCCAGCGCGCAAGCCATTCCAAACATGCGCGCCGGGCGTAATCCAGACCCGAGGAATTCTTTTCGGATGCGGATGCCAGGGAAAGTGCCGCATCAACGGCGGTTAGAAAGAGTGAGCGCTCCACAGGTCACCTCGCGTCCGCGGATTGTGGGGTTATGCCGTACACCAGGCTGAGGGCCATCACGCCGGAAAGCAGTTTGTGCGCGGCAAGGTTCTGAGGTTCGATCTGCACCGCCTTGCGCAGCGCGCTGGCCGCATCGGAATAGGACCGGAGATTTTTATGCACCACGCCCATCCGGTAATGCACTTCGGCATTTTCCGGCGAGAGTTCAAGCGCGGCACGGTAGGCATTCAACGCCAGGTCCCAGCGCTGTTCGGCTTCGTAGGTCAGCCCGCATTCCAGCGCGGTGCGGAAATCCCGGGGGGCGATTTCACGGGCTCGGGTGAGGGCGGAAAGCGATTGATCCAGCTGGCCCATCTTGCGGGAAATCCGGCCAAGCAGGATCCAATGTCCGGCGTTGCGCGGGGCGAGCTCGGCCGCCTTTTGGCAGGTCCGCAACGCGTCCTCAAGCCGGCCGCATTCGGAGAGCGCCTCGGCCAGCAGGTAGTGGGCTTCATCATTTTCCGGATGCGCCTCGAGCAGCGCCTGCATCGCGGCGGAAGAACGCACCGCGGCGCCGGTCGCCGTCCATAGGCGGGCCAGGCGGAGCGCCGGCAGAACAGGATCGCTCATTTCCGAGGCGGCGTGATCGAGATGACGAATGGCTTCCGGCAGCCTGCCTTCCGCTTCTTCCACCTCGGCCAGAACCAGCCGTGCTTCCGGCGGATGCCCTTCGCCGCCGAGGATGTTCTTGGCGATCGTCCGGGCTTCGTCCCGGCGGCCGAGTGCCAGCGCCGCTCGCGCCTTGCCCAGCTGCCAGGCGGCGGGGCCGACCGACCCGGCTTTTTCCTGCGCCTGACGAAAGGCTTCATACGCTTCCTGGTGCCGGCCGGATTCAATCGCCGCCTTGCCGATCTCGGCCTGCAATTCGCCGCCGGGATCCGGCAGAAGGGATGCCGCCTTGCGGAAGTGCGCCAGCGCGGTTTGCGGATCCCCGTCGCGCAGGATCGCATGCGCGAAGTGGCGGTGGTATTCCCCGTTCATAGGTTCGAGTTCGGCGGCGCGCTGCAGGCAGGGCAGGGCCGCGGCGCGGTTGCCGGCATCCTCGTTCCAGGTGCCGAGTGTGTGCTGCCAGGCGGCCGTCTCCGGAGCGAGCCGCACCGCTTCGAGCATGGCATCCATGGCCTCCGGACGCCGGCCGAGCCCGGCCAGGATCGCCGCCGAGACGGCATGCGGGAGCGCGCGGCGCGGGGCGAAACGGGACGCCTGTTGCAGCGACGCCAGCGCGGATTCCGGGCGCCCGGCTTTCCACTCGCAGATACCCGACAGCGTGCGGGTGGTTTCCTTCTCGGGTTGGAGGTTCACCGCAATCTCCGCGGCTTTGCGGGCGCGTTCGGCGTCGCCGGCGCGCAACCAGGCCAGGGCGGCCGCCGCGGCTGCCTCGGGCGAGGCAGGATCGTTGTTCAGCCGCTCCAGGCTCTCGATCGCTTCCGGTTCGGGCCGTGTAACCGCAAGCGCGGCGCGGGCATACAGAGATTGGAGATCCTTTTCCGCAGACCCAAGCGCGGCGGCACGCGCAAGCGACGCGCGCGCGGCTTGGCCGTCGCTGTCCGCGGGGAGCGGCGCGCCGGAGCCGGCAAGCCGGTTCAATTGCCTGGATTCTTCCTGCAGGATCAACGCCTGCGCCAGCAGGGTGTGCGCCTCAGGATCGTCCGGCGCGGAGCTGCATAGAGATTCCAGACAGCGGACCGCTTCGGGATACTCTGCCATAAGGATAGCGGCGCGTCCGGTCAGCTCCAGCGTTTCCGTGGATTCCGAGCAAAGCTCGACGGCTTTGGCCAGCGCGGATTCGGCGGCGCCATCCGTCCCTTCCGCCGGCCGGCCGGTGCGCGCATCTTCCCCGGATTGGAGCGCGAGCGATTGCGCCAGCAAAGCCCATCCGCGCGCGTCCGCCGGGTGGGATGTCACGGCGTGGTTGCAGGCTTCGATCGACCCGGCCAAGTCATTTTTTTCGAGCGCAATGCGCGCCTGGAGGATCGCACTTTCGGCGGACGGAGAGGCGGACGATGTCCCGGCGTCCTTCCACAGGTCCGCCTTTTCATAATCCCCTGCCTGGAAAGCGGCCTTGGCGGCCTCGATCGCCAGGTTGGCGTCGGAGGGTTCGAGTGCGATCGCCTGCTCGTAATGCGGAAGCGCTTCGCGGGTCAATCCCATCACCGCGAGTCCGGATGCCAGGCGCCGGAGAAGGGAGGAATTTTTCGCGTCGATCTGGACGGCCTTTTTAAAGAACGCCAGCGCGGCGGATTTTCTTCCATCCGCCCAAAGCGATTCCGCGGCGGCGGCCAAGTGCCCGGATTGATCCGGTTCCACTTCGCTTGCCCGCCGGAAGATTTCGAAAGCCCGGGCGTGCATTCCGGAGCGGCGGAGTGCGTTCCCGAGATCGGTCAGAAGCGGAACGGACGAGGGATTGTGTTCCAGCGCATTCTCCAGGACGGTTGCGGTTTCGGAGTATTCCTTGAGCGCGGAGAGCAGACGGCCGGCACGCAGTGCGATCCCGGTATTCCCCGGGCCGGAGGTCTGCAAGGCGCGCGCCATCTCCGAACGGGCGCCACTGCCGTTTCCGGATTGGAGATGAATTTCGGCCAGCCGCATGGGAAATTCGGGATTGGCCGGTTCGAGTTCGGATGCCTGGTGCAGCAACGCGACGGCTTCGTCGCTCCGGTTCAGGGCGAGCAACGAAGCGGCCAGCCCGGAGAGCGCCGGGGAATGATCCATCTTTTCCGCGAGGATCTTGCGAAAGACGTCCTGCGCGTCTTCATGCAGGCCGGCCGCCGCATACGCCTCACCCAGCCGCAGGCGGATGCCGGTATCGGTGTTGGATATTTGAATCGCCGATTGCAGGTTGTGGATCGCGGTCGGGTAATCGCCGGAGCGCAGCATCGCTTCGGCCAACCCTGTGTGCGCGTCCGATTTCTGATCGGCCGCTAAATTTTCCAGCGATTGGAGGAGCGAACCAAAGAGCGCGACGGCTTCGGGAAGCTGGCCGGAGTAAATCTGCGCCCACCCGATCAGGGACTGCAGCCGGAAATCCGCCTTGCCGCCGAGCAACTCCTCGGCCTGGCGCAGGAAGGCCAGCGCCGTCGCGGCGAACGCCGGATCGGTATCGGGCGATTGACGGTGCATTTCCAGAAGAAGGGCGCCTTGTTCGATCAGAAGATCCGGAGATTGCGGGTCGGCGGCAAGCGCTCGCTCCAGCGCCGAACGCGCTTCAGACAGGCGGTCCTGCTTTTTCAGCAGGGTCACCAGAGCCTTCACCGCATGGAACAGGGCGGGGGAAATGGCGATCGCGCGTTCCAGATAACCTTCAGCCTGCGAGGGCTGCTGCATCCCCAGCGCGGTCTCCGCCAAGGCGAAAAGAATCTCGGTATCCTCGGGCCGTAAATCCAGCGCGCGTTGGAGCGTTGTCGCGGCCTCCCGCATACGGCCTTCTTCGAAAAGCGTCCGCCCGAGCGCGAGCAGCAGCTCGGCCGGGTCGGAAGCCGATTCGATCCCGGCGCGCAAGGTTGTGGCGGCGGCTTCGCGGTTGCCCTTGCCGGAATGCATCTCGGCCAGCGCCTTCCAGGGAGCGGCGGTCGCTGGCGCCAGACGCGTGGCTTTCTGGAGGGAGGCAAAAGCTTTTTCTTCCTCGCCCTTTTTCAATTCGACCAAGCCAAGCACGGCGTGCGCCTGTCCGCATTCGGGTTGCAGCGCGAGCGTCTGTTCGGCGGCCTGCTGCGCCTGGTCCGAATCGCCGGCGCGGAAGCTGGCCTGGGCCAGTGCGAGGAGAATGGCGGGATCGCCGGTCTCCCTTTCCGAAAGCAACCGGTAATAATCCGCGGCGTCCTTCGGCCGGTTTTCATGTTCCGCGGCCTGAGCCAAGAGTCGGAGCGAACGGTTGTCTTCCGGATGAAGATGCCAGGCCGAGGCGGCGGCGGATGCGCAGCTGTGCCAGTCGCCAAGCTGCGCGTGGATATCCGCAAGCCGCGAGAATACATCCGGGTGATCCGGCCAGGAGCGGCTGACGGCCGCCAGAATTTGTGCCGACCCGCGCAGGTCGCCGCAATCTGCGAGGATCCCAGCCAACGCAAGGTTCCGTTGCGGATTCGAATTGGCGGCGCTTTTCGCAAACGCCTGCCGGGCCGCATCAATCGCTTTTTCCTTGGCGCCGGCCTTGGCGCGGATGCGCGCAATCAGCAGTAGGTCATCCGGGTCCTCGCTTGAGGACGGAAGCGCGGCGAGCGCTTCTTCCTCCCGTCCGAGGCCGGAAAGTGAGCGGGCCATTCCGGCGCGGATGCCGGCGGTGGCGGGCGAAAGGGATCCGGCTTCCTGCCAGAAGGAAAGTGCGCTGGTGTAATTGTGTTCGGCTTCGGCGGCATACGCGGATTCCATCAGCGTGTCGAGTAGCATCCGCTTGGCATCCTTGCGGGCGGCGTCGGCTTCAGGCAGGGCGGCGGAAGGATCCCCGGCCAGACGCAGCATTCGCGCCCGCATGACCCGCTTGTCTGGATTCCCGGCGCGCGCGTCGGAGGAACCGTGTTTCGCGCTGACGGCAGCGCTGATGCGCCGGGCGAGTTCCAGTTCGCCGACGGCGGCGGCGGTGTCGCACAGCGCCGCGGCGGACGATAATCCGACCGCCGGGATGTAGCGTTCCAGCAACTCGGCTGCCTTGTCGACGGATTCGTTTTCCAGCAGGACCTCAAGCAAAACCGGCGCCGATTGGGGGAGCATCTCCGCCAGGCGCTCGATGGCTTTCAGACCGTCGCCGATCGAGTACAAGCAGTTCCAAACCGGAGCGGGGATTTCCGAAAAGGCGCCGTCGGCGGCCGCGAGACTCTCATTCAGGGCGAGAGCTGCCAGCGCAGCCTGATCCAATGCCTGCACGGCACTCCCGTCGAAATCCCGCAGGGCGGTTTGCGCCCGGACCAGGCTGGCTTCCGGCAGCTTTCCTGAGGAGGATCCGGTTTTCTCGAACCGTGTCCGCAGGTAATCGGTCTCCGATGCCAGCAGCAGCCCAAGCAGACCGGGACGCCAGCGGTCGGGATCGGCCCCGGCGAACGAGACTGCCTTCTTCAGAAAGCTTTCCTCGTGCAACGCCGACCAGAGAGCGTTCATGCGGTGAACGCGACGGATGACCAGCGGGCGGATCTCGGTGGGCAGCGCGTTTTCAAGAGCCTGGAAGACCTGGATATCGGTAAGCATCGGGCACCTCGCGGTGAAAAGTAACGGCGGGATCAGATCAATCCGGAAGTCAGCCAATACGCCCCGGCCATCAATACCACGCCGGTCAGAATCAGAAAGGCGCCGGTGCCGGCAGCGGTTTTCATCATCTGATTGATCTGAGTGAGGATTTCCGAGACGCTTTCCGAAAGCGCCGTCATGTCATGATGGATGGCGCGCTTGCTCAACTCGGTGGAGGTGCTGGCCAGAGTCCGCATCTCTTTCGAGAAGCCGCGGCCGATCAGGATTAATATTCCGGCCAACAGGCTGACCAGACCAGAACCCAAAAGGATCAGGATGATGCCGACTTGCAGATCGGGCTGGGTGACATATTGAACGATCATATTCGCCTCCTGGCAAGAAAGACTGGATGGGGTATGTGCAAATTACGTGCCAGAGGGGGAAAAACGGGTTTTTCGGCTTGAGAGGCGGGGAGATAGATAGTGAACCGCATAGGCGCAGGAATAATTAGGTTTTATTTGCGGCTCTGTGCCTTGGCGCCTTAGCGTTGAGTTCTTGTTCTTTCTTAGCCTATAATTTTTCGTGATGGGACGAAATATTGGGTGTAATTACCGTCAAATTCCGTTATCCGGCCGTACGTCAATTCGAAAATCCGGTTCACCGTAATCGGGATTGCACATCCGGGTGGAACGAAGTTAATTGAAAAACGGAGAAGCGCAATACTGCAAAGGCGCTGAGGCGCAAAGACGCAATTAAAAAAAGAGTATATTGCTCTGCGCTTTTACGCCTTGGCGTCATTACGATAAGATTTTCTTGAGCGGTAAATTAGATTCTGCGCGGTGGGTTCTTGACGGTATCTTTCTCCGCCTTTTCCGCTTTTTCCCGCAAATATTGAGTGTAATTACCGTCGTATTCGGTTATCCGACCGTTTTCCAGCTCGAAAATCCGGTTGACCGCGTTATCCAGAAAATACCGGTCGTGGGAGACGATCAGAAGTGTTCCGTCGAACTCATCAAGCGCTTCTTCGAGCTGCTCGGCGGATTGCAGGTCCAGGTGATTGGTGGGTTCGTCCAGGAGGAGGAAGTTGGCTCCCTGAAGCATCAAGCGCGCCATCTGGACCCGGGCTTTCTCGCCGCCGGAAAGGTTGCGAACCTTCTTCTCCGCATCATCCGAAGAAAATAGAAACCGGCCGAGTAATCCATACAACTCGCGGTTGGTGAGTGCCGCATGCCGGGTGATCTCATCCGCCAGGGTGTTATCCAGATCCAGCGACTGATGTTCCTGATCGTAATACCCGAGCGTGTTCGAAGGTCCGATCAGGATCTCGCCGGACGTCAGCGTTTCCTCGCCCAGGATGCAGCGCAGCAGCAAGGTCTTGCCCGACCCGTTGGCGCCGATGATGCCGACCCGTTCCCCGTTCCAGATCGTGAAATCCACACGGCGCAGGACATGGTTGCCGTCGAAGGATTTTTCCGCGCGGCGTATTTCCAGCGTGCGATTCGACCCGCGGCGGGAGGCGGTCAGGTTCAGGCCGATCGTCTTGCGGTCGCCGAGCGGCTTATCCACCTTTTCCATCTTGTCGAGGCGCTTCTGCATCGAACGGCCGCGTTTGACGAGTTTCTCATTTTGACCGGCTCCCCAGCCCATCAGGCGTTGAATGGCGAACTCCATCCGGCGGATTTCCCGCTGTTGAATCCTGTATTGCTGCTGCTGTAAAAGAAATTTCTGGCGTTTTTCGAACGCATATTCCGAATAATTGCCGGTGTAGTGGGAGAGCCGGGCGTCCGCGAGTTCGGCGATCTCCTCGGCTACGATGTCGAGGAGGTAGCGGTCGTGGGAGACGATCAGCACCGCCCCCGGATAATCCGAAATGAGCTCCTCCAGGAACCGCTTGCCGTTCATATCCAGATGGTTGTCCGGCTCGTCGAGGAGCAGCAGGTCCGGTTGTTCCAGCAGCAGCTTGGCCAGGCCGACCAGTTTCTTCTGGCCGCCGGAAAGCGCCCGGAGCGGGAGCGGAAAATCCTCCTCCCCGAACCCCAGCCCGCGGAGTGTGGAGCGCACGCGGCTTTCGAAATTCAAACCGCCTTTCTCCTCGAATTCCTCGAGCAGCTTTTCATGGCGGGTGGAGAGACGTTCCAGTTTTTTCGGATCACCGTAATATTCGGGGTCGCCCATCTGGGCGGAGACGCGGTCCATCTCCAGTTCCAGGCCGGCGATTGTGGGCGAGGAATCACGGGCTTCCTCGATGACCGTCCGGTCTAGATCGAAGGTCACTTCCTGCGGCAGATATCCGATCCGAATGCCGCGGGCGATGTGGACCGCCCCGGAATCGGGATCCAGCAGGCGAGCAAGCATCCGCAGCAGGGTGGATTTCCCGGCGCCGTTCGGGCCGATCAGGCCGATCCGCGCGTCGTGGTAGATCTCCCAGCTGAGGTTTTCCACTATCACCTGTGCGCCGAAATATTGGGAAACTTTATCCAGGCGCGCGATCGTGCCGATCATGATAAGCGGTCTCCAGTGAGTAATTGGAACGGATAAATCTATCACGAGTAGGGAATTCAGGGAAGGGGATTAAGGGCAAGAAATATTCTCTATACTTTGCGCCTTAGCGTTGTGATTGTTCCGATTATCTTGAAAGGGGAACCGTGGGTTAAATCAGCATGCTCATAGGGGAATCATTCATCGGCGTTTGCTTCGCGAGTGGCGAACGGGCTTCCGGAAGAGGATCATAAAAAGCTCCACGCGAAGACGCCAGGACGCAAGAATTATTTCACTATACTTTGCGCCTTTGCGCCC
>JAFGCU010000077.1 GCA_016932475.1 Anaerolineales bacterium | reverse complement strand
CGCCTGGCTGCGGACGATCAAGGAAAAAATCGAATACAAGGGGATGAAGAACGTCGAGGTCAAGTTCCCGCTGATCGAAGACATCACGATGGAAGTGGCCAATAAATACGGCATGATGCAACCGGGTGAAAGCAACACCAAAGCCGTGCGGGCCGTGTTCTTCATCGATCCCAAGGGGATCATCCGCACCGTCATCTACTACCCGCTGAGCCTGGGACGCAACTTCGAGGAGCTCTACCGCGTGGTGATCGGCCTGCAGACGGCGGACGCCTTCTCGGTCGCCCTGCCCGCCGACTGGCAGCCCGGGGATGACGTCATCGTCCCGACGGCCGGCTCGTGCGGCGTGGCCAAGGAACGCATGGAAAGCAAGAAGGAAGACGTGCATTGCTACGACTGGTTCTTCTGCACCAAAAAGATATCCAAGGAATCGGTGCTGGGCACCGTGCTGAAGAAATCGTAACCGGCACGGCATTCGGTCCGCGGATAAGCACCGCCGCGGGCTGCAAGGAGGTCAATATGACGGATCCAATCGGCAACAATCGATCCATTCAAGCACGCGGACGCGGGGGCGCGGGGCAAGGCGGCGGTGGCGGCCGCGGCAGGGGTATCGGCTCCGGAGGGGGAGGCGGCGGCCGGGGCGGCGGCAACAAGCCGGGCTCCGGTCCGGGCGGCAGCTGCGTCTGTCCGCAGTGCGGAAAGAAGATTCCGCACCTTGTCGGCCAGCGCTGCACCGACCAGGCCTGTCCGAATTGCGGGACGCGCATGATCAAGGAGTAAGCGCACCCCCTTCATCCCAGCCTCCCGTTGCTCCGCTCCGGGACAGATTCTCCCGGCATGCGCCGGGTGATGGCGGGACATAGAATAAAATCGAAATAAAAAGGAGAAAATCATCATGCCTCGAGGAGATCGAACAGGACCGATGGGAATGGGGTCCATGACCGGACGCGGGCTTGGATACTGCTCGGGTTCGGGAGCGCCGGGATACGCCAATCCGGCTCCGGGACGCGGATTCGGGATGGGCGGCGGCAGGGGACGCGGGATGGGCGGTGGACGCGGTTGGCGGAATATGTACTACGCCACCGGCCAGCCGGGATGGATGCGCTCCGTTCCGTACGCCGCGCCGTACCAGGCCCCCGATCCGGAGATGGAAAAACAGGCTCTGCGAAATCAGTCGGAAGCCCTGCAGTCGCAATTGAATATGATCAAGCAGCGTCTGGACGAGATCGACGGCGGAACTCCCGCAAAGTAACAATCGGCACGCGCCATGCGGATCGGCCGCGCCTTTGGCAAGACCGGCGCGGCCGATCCGCATGGACCATCCGTGAGGAAGGAGTCGAAAAAGTGAAAATCGCTTTCAGCACATCCGGGGATGGTATAAATGCCCCGCTCGACAGCCGTTTCGGGCGCGCTCCCAAGTTCCTTATCTTCGACCTCGAGAGCGGCGCCTTTGAAGTGATCGACAACGAGAAGAACCTGAATGCCGCGCAGGGAGCGGGAATCCAATCGGCGGAAACCGTGGTCCGCTCGGGAGCGAAAGCGATCGTCACCGGTCACTGCGGCCCGAACGCGTTCCGCGCGTTACGAGCAGCCGGAATAAAAATCCTCAGCACGGACGCTGCCACGGTGACCGAAGCCCTCGAACAGTACAAGGCAGGGAAGCTGGTTGAGGCCGCATCCGCGGACGTCGAGGGGCACTGGTGAAGGATTCTTCCGTGAATTACCGCCCCATCGGCGTTATCCGCAGCGGCCACACCGCGGCGGAGAAGACCCCCATCCAGCCCGCTTTCGCCGAGGACTGCGCAGGACGCGCCGAGATATCGCCCGAGTACGCGGAAGGGCTGGACGGTTTGGAAGGGTTTTCGCACGTCTATCTTCTCTACCATCTGCACCGGGCCGGGCCGCCGCAGTTGCGGGTGAAACCGTTCCTGCAGGATGAGGCGCAAGGCGTGTTCGCCACGCGCGCGCCGTGCCGCCCCAACGCCATCGGGTTGAGCATCGTCGAACTCGTCCGCCGCGATGGAAATGTGCTGCACCTGGACCGGGTGGACATCCTCGACGGCACGCCGCTTCTGGACATCAAACCCTATACGGCGCGGTTCGACCGGATCGAGGGGACGCGCAACGGATGGCAGGACGGCCTGAACGATGAAGAAGAGATCCAAACGCGCGGGAGCCGCCGCCCGGGCGGATCATGAAGACGCATCTGGAATGCATCCCCTGCCTCGTCCGACAGGCGTTGGACGCGGCCCGGATGGTATCGGCCGACCCCTCCGTTCACGAGCGGGTAATGCGCGAAGTGCTGCGGTGGATAAGCGATATGGACCTGGGATCGTCTCCCCCCGTCCTTGCGCAGCGCATCCACCGGCGGCTGCGCGAGGTGACGGGCGTGGAGGATCCATACCGGGAGGCCAAAGACCGGCAAAACCGGACCGCGCTGAGCCTTCTTCCCCGGTACAGAACCGCGATAGCGGCCGCATCGGATCCGCTGGCATTGGCGGTGCAACTGGCCGTGGCGGCCAATCTGATCGACATGGGCGCGAAAACCGGGTGGAACGAGGCCGATGTGCCGTGGGAATTGGGGCGGGCCGCGCACAAACCGGTTTCCGGAGACCTGGATGCGCTGCGGGCTGCGGTTGCGAACGCCGGACATATCCTGTACCTCACCGACAATGCGGGTGAGATCGTCTTCGACCGCCTGCTGATCGAACAGCTTCCCCGGGATCGCGTAACGGCGGCTGTGCGCGGCGCGCCGGCGATCAACGATGCGACCCGTGAAGATGCGCGCGCGGCCGGGCTGGATGAACTTGTCGAAGTCATCGACAACGGTTCCGATGCGCCGGGCACGCTGCTTAGGGATTGCAGCCCGGAATTCCAGCGCCGCTTCGCCGAAGCAGACCTGATCCTGGCGAAGGGACAGGGAAATTACGAATCCCTGGCGGGCGAACCGGGCAATATCTTTTTTCTTTTCCGGGTCAAGTGCCCGGTAACGGCGGCGATGACCGGCCGACCGGTCGGAACGCATGTCGTCGTGCGATCCTGCGCGGAAACGGCGGTTTCGGCAAGCGGCGCCGGCACTGTTACCTGAAGGATCCATCCCCGGCCGTGCCGGATAGATCACCGGCCGGGGCCGGGGGATACGCGGGGAATTTCTTGCGGACGCATTTCATCACGCTAAAAAGCTAGTTCAATTCAAATCCAAAGGAGATATGCGATGCCAGAATTCGGATCCCCCTTTTCCGGGGCGGCGCAATCCAGAAAACTGACCGGGGAAGAATTGGTCCGCGCCATCCGCTTTATGGTGGCGGCGGAATACGAAGCCATCCAGCTCTACATGCAGCTCGCCGAATCGACCGACAACAAGCTTGCCATCGACGTGCTGACCGACATCGCCGACGAGGAACGGGTCCACGCCGGCGAGTTCCTGCGGCTGCTGCACGAACTAGCCCCCGACGAAAAGAAGTTCTACGACGAGGGATCGGAAGAAGTCGAGGAAGAGATCAAGAAAATGAAATAGGAATCCGCCCCCATCCCGCCGGATACGGGCATGGAGTAGACCGGAACCGTTTTGCGCCCCCCTCGTCCCGTCCTTCTCCCGGCGAAAAGACGGGACGAGGCCGAGTATTTTTTATTGAGGGATTCATCCTCCGCCATCATCCGGCGGATAGGCCGCAGTACGGTTCAAAAAATGAATGACCGCGCAGCAAGCTGCGCGGTATCAAGGTGCACAAAATCCACGAACAACGCGGCAAGCCGCGGGGTTTTCATCATCCCGCGAAGCGGGATAAATGGAGACACCACATGATTCTTGCAATCGCCTCGGGCAAGGGCGGGACCGGCAAAACAACCGTAGCCGTAAACTTGGCGCGTGCCTTCGGGGAAGAAGTCCAACTCCTGGATTGCGACGTCGAGGAGCCCAACGCGCACCTCTTCCTCCACGGGAGCAAGCCCACCGAGGAAACCGTCACCCTGCCCGTCCCGGAGTTCGACGAAGCGCTGTGCGATTCGTGCGGCGAGTGCGGCCGCTTTTGCGCCTACCACGCCATCCTGGCGTTCCTGAGCACGCCGGTGTTGATCCCCGAGATGTGCCATTCCTGCGGCGGATGCGCGCTCGTCTGCCCGCGCAAGGCCATCCGCGAAGTCGAGCGGCGGATCGGCGCGATCCAGGAGATGCAATCCGGCAACATCCGCCTAGTGACGGGAAAGCTGGATGTCGGCGGGGCGATGTCGCCGCCGCTGATCCGGGCCGTGAAGAACCGCAGGCACGCGGGCGTACCCGCGATCATCGACGCCCCGCCGGGCACCTCGTGCCCGGTCATCGCCGCGGTGCGGGGCGCGGACTTCGTCCTGCTCATCACCGAGCCGACGCCCTTCGGCCTGCATGATCTGACCCTCGCCGTGGAAACCATGCGGGCGCTTGATATTCCCTTCGGCGTAGCGGTCAACCGGGTCGGGATCGGCGACGACAGGGTGCACCGGTATTGCCGCGCGGAAGCGATCCCCATCCTGTTGGAAATCCCGGACGACCGGCGGATCGCGGAAGCCTATTCGCGGGGCGAGCTGATCGTCGAAGCGCTGCCGGAGTACCGCGCTCTGTTTGCCGGACTGCTTGGAGCATTGACGAATCGGAAAACATAAATGGATATTTTGTACATCTCGGGAAGCCCAAGGAAGAAGAGCAATACGGATTTCCTTCTACGAACCGCCTTATCCATAACCGGCGGGCGGTTCTTGAAGCTTGCGGATTACGAGATTGCGCCCTGCCGGTCCTGCTGGGTCTGTCTTCGCACCGGCCAATGCGCGATTAAGGATGCGCTCAGCGGCACCATCGCGCCCATGCTCCGCGCCAGCGACGCGATCGTTTTGGGAAGCCCGGTGTATTTCAACAACGTATCCGCCCAGTTGAAAACCTTTATGGACCGCACTTGGTTTCTGAAAGGGGACCTGAAGAATAAAATCGGCGGCGCCATGGTGGTCGGACGAAGATACGGATCGGAAAGCGCGCTTACGGCCATGCAGGCCTTTTTTCTCAAACACGAGATGATCCCGGCCAACCGGGGTGTATGCGGAATTGCCTATCAGACGGGAGACATAGAGCAGGACCTGGAAGCCGTCGAATCGGCGAAACGTCTGGCGGGACGCATACACGAATTGGGAAAAATGCTTGGCCATGCCGGAGAACACCCCAAGCCGCAGGCCGGCGGAAACGAGAGCCGGGAAGGCGGATTGGATATTGCCGGCTAAACACGATCGGGGATCGTGATCTTACGAGGCTAGGCGGCTCGCGCCGCCAAGTCATCCATTCGAAAAGGAGATCGGATAGAAATGAACACGAATAAACTTGGAAAATGGGATGTCGTGGTTGTCGGCGGCAGCGCCGCCGGCGTGACGGCGGCGATCACCGTTCACAGGCACTATCCCGACAAGAAAGTGCTGATCATCCGCCAAGAAGCAAAAGTCCCCATCCCCTGCGGCATCCCGTATATTTACGGCACCCTGGGGGATCCGGAGAAGAATCTGATCCCGGACACCCTGCTCGAAGCGAACAAGATCGAATGGCAGGTGGCGGCCGTCGAATCCATCGATCCGAAGGCGAAGACCGTCGCCAGCGGCAAGGGCATTGTGGAATACGACCGGTTGATCCTGGCGACCGGGTCGCTGCCCACCCGCCCGCCCATTCCCGGGATCGATCTCGACGGGGTGTTTACGGTGGAAAAGGATGTGGATTACCTGCGCACGCTGCAGAAGAAGCTGGAAACCGCGAAGCATATCGTGATCATCGGCGGCGGGTTTATCGGGATCGAATTCGCCGACGAGATCCACAAGATCGGCGGCAAGCATGTAACCGTCATCGAAATGGAAGCCAACTGCCTCAACCTGGCGTACGATCCGGAATTCTGCGGGGAAATGGAAAAGCTGCTGGTCTCCCGCGGTATTGAGATCCGCACCTCAACCAAGGTCAAGGCACTGGAAGGCGACGGCGCCGTTCGATCCATACGCCTGCAGGACGGCAACGCCATCGACGCGGACCTTGTGATCCTCGGGATCGGCTCCCGATCGAACGCGGACCTGGCGAAAGCAAGCGGGCTCGACCTCGGCGCCACCGGGGGAGTCGCGGTGGACCGGAACATGCGTACGTCGGATCCCTCCATCTTCGCCTGCGGCGACTGCACGGAAAAAATCTCCTTCTTCGGCGGGCATGCCTGCCTGCTGAAACTGGCTTCGATCGCCGAACTCGAAGCGCGGATCGCCGGGGCGAACCTGTACGGCATCCGCCGCGAAAGCACCGGCACCCTCGGGGTGTGGTGCACCGCCGTCGGACCGCTGGCCCTGGGAACCGCGGGCCTGACGGAAACCGCCGCCGGGAAACTCGGCTATAAAGTCGTGTGCTCCAGCGTGGAAGGCCCCAACCGCCATCCGGGGGGGATGCCGGGAGCCGCGCCCACCAAGCTCAAGCTGGTGTTTGAAGCCAACTCCGGCGTGCTGATCGGCGGCCAGATCCGCGGTGGCGACAGCGTCGGCGAGATGACCAATATCATCGCCGCCTGCATCCAGAAGAAAATGACGGTGGAGGATATTGCCACCTTCCAATTGGGGACCCACCCGGCCCTGACCGCCTCCCCGATCGCCTACCACATCGTGAACGCGGCCGAGATCGCCGATCAACGGTTGCGGAAGGAGACATGATCCATGCCGACCTACGAGTACGAGTGTGCCGCCTGCGGTCTGCGGTTTGAACGATCACAGAAAATCCGCGACGATCCGGTTTCCGAGTGCCCCGAGTGCCGTGGAAGCGTCCGCCGTCTGCTTAGCAGCGGCACAGCCTTCGTGATCAAGGGCGCCGGAGAGTCATCCTCCCGGCAAGGCGGGCGCGATTGCTCGCTGGAACAGGCGGGCCGGACGTGCTGCGGGCGGGAAGAACGCTGCGGGAAGCCGTCGTGCGGCGGCGAATCGTGACCGCGAGCGGGGCCCGGCACGCCTTCGGGCCGGTTCCATCGCGGCGTCTGGGAAAAAGCCTCGGGATCAACAACATCCCTCCCAAGACCTGCACCTACTCCTGCGTTTACTGCCAGGTGGGCCGGACCACGGAGATGCGGGTCGACCGGCGTTCCTTCTATGATCCGGAAGCGGTTTTCCGCGACGCCCGGGAAATGGTGGAGCAAGCGAAAACAAATGGAGAGCGGGTCGATTACCTGACCTTCGTGCCGGATGGGGAGCCCACGCTGGATGTCCATCTGGGCGGCATGATTTCCCTGTTGAAACCGCTGGGCATCCCGATCGGCGTGATCACCAACGGGTCACTGGTATGGCGGGAGGATGTACGCGAGGAACTTGCTCAGGCGGACTGGGTTTCGCTGAAAATCGATTCCGTCCGGGAAGCGGTCTGGCGGGCCGTCGACCGTCCGCACAAAGCCCTTCGGCCGGATTCGATCTTGGCGGGCATGCTGGATTTTGCGAAGGGATATACGGGGAAGCTGGTCACGGAAACCATGCTGGTGGCCGGGCACAACGACGGTGCGGACGACGTGCGCGATATCGCCGATTTCCTGGTCCGGTTGAATCCGGACACTGCCTATCTGAGCATTCCCACCCGGCCGCCGGCGGAAAAACGGGTGCACATCCCGGAGGCGGAAACGCTGAACCGGGCGTATCAAATCCTGACCGGCAAAGTGAAGAGCACGGAATTCCTGATCGGCTATGAGGGCAACGCCTTCGCCTTCACCGGCGATACCGAGGCGGATCTCCTGAGCATCACCGCCGTGCACCCGATGCGGGAGGAAGCCGTACGGGATCTCCTCGCCCGGGCCGGGGCCGGATGGCCGCTGGTGGAACGGCTGAAAGCGCGGGGCGACCTTGTCGAAAGCGCATACGAAGGACACAGATACTTTTTGCGGAAGTTCAATCTACATCGCCGGAAGAACAAAGAAAGCCCGACATGAACCTTATCCTGGTCATTTTTTTCACCCTGCTCGGATCGGTCTGCTCGGTCCTGCTGGCCGCTTCGCTGCTCCTTTTCAAGGGGAAACGGCTGGCCGTGTTTTCCGCCGCGCTGATCCCGTACGCCATCGGCACGCTGCTCGGGGCGGCGTTTTTCGGAATGATCCCGCACGCGCTGGAGGAGGCCGAGGCTGATGCGATCCTGCCCGCCGTGTTGGCGGGGATTCTCCTTTTTTACCTGATCGAGAAGCTCGCCTTGTGGCGGCACTGCCACAACCAGCCGTGCGAGATCCACACCCAGGCGGGCTCGCTGATCCTGATCGGCGACGCCCTGCACAACTTCGTCGACGGCGTGGCGATCGCCGCAGCCTTCGGCACGTCCGTCCCGCTGGGGATTGCCACGTCCGTAGCCGTCATCGCGCACGAGCTGCCCCAGGAAGTCGGCGATTTCGCCATCCTGCTGGAAAGCGGGTATTCCCGTTCGCGCGCGCTCCTGTTCAACGGGCTATCCAGCCTGGCGGCGCTCCTGGGCGCCGTGCTGACGTACTTCCTGCTCCCGATAGTCGAATCCTGGACCCCATACCTGCTTGCCCTCACCGCAGCCAGCTTCATCTATATCGCCCTGGCGGACCTCATCCCGGGGCGCCGGTCCGGCGGCGGATTGCGCAGCCTGCTGTGGGAACTTCCGCTGATCGGCCTGGGGATCGCGACGATCGTGGCATTCCACTTGGGCAACGTACATTAAGAGGACGAAACATCATGTCCGGAAAATGTTCGGGGCATAACTTTCCACACTCTGCCGGCCAGGCGAGCTCCTTCCTCCGCCGCATTCGCGCATGGGGGGAGACGCCATGAAAGGCACCGGGGAAGAGATGGCACAGTACATCGAGTCTTGCCGCAAGGAGTTCTGGCAAAATGTCTTCCGCTTGGAACTGGCGTATCTGGCGGATCACCTGAGGGGTTGTCGTGAGGTCCTGAGCATCGGCTGCGGCCCGGCTGTCATAGAAGGCGGATTGGCCGAGCGCGGGTTCCGGGTCACAGGGCTGGATGTATCGAGGGAAGCCTTGCACTGCGCACCGGATCGCATAAGAACCGTGGAGGCACCCGCCGAAGAAATGCCTTTTCCGGAAGAATCGTTTGATGCCGTCATCTATGTGGCTTCCCTGCAATTTATCGATCACTACCGAACGGCGCTGGATAAATCGGCGCTGGTGTTGCGTCCGAACGGCAGGATCCTGATCCTATTGCTCAATCCCGAGTCGGGGTATTTCAGCATCAAATCGCGGGACGCCGGTTCGTACATCTCCAAAATCAAACACACCGACTTGAAAGCGATCGAGGCGGCGGTGCAGGAGCGTTTCGCGGTCCGCGGCGAATATTACCTGAGCGTGGAAGGCAGTACGGTGTCCGCGGGTCCCGCCGATGCGGGCTCGGTGTTGTATATCCTCTCCGGCGTGAAGCGGGATGCAAAGCAAGGCAAGGAGGAAGCGCATGCATGAGTTGGTGGTGATCAGCGGCAAGGGCGGAACCGGAAAAACCAGCGTGACGGCGTCGCTGGCCGTGCTGGCCGGTCATGCGGTGATCGTGGACTGCGACGTGGACGCCGCCGATCTGCACCTGATCCTCTCCCCGCAGATCCGGGAGCGCCGGGAATTTCTATCCGGAAACGAAGCGGTCATTCGGGAACAGGATTGCATCGGCTGCGGGGAATGCCTGCGCCTGTGCCGGTTCGATGCGGTCCGGAAGAAGGACGGACCTGACGGGAAAGCGGTGTATGGCATAGACCCGGCTTCCTGCGAAGGATGCGGCGTGTGCGTGCGGTTCTGCCCGGCCCAGGCGATCGATTTTCCGGAACGGTTGTGCGGCGAGTGGATGATTTCGGACACGCGCGCCGGCCCGATGGTGCACGCCCGGCTGAATATCGCGGCGGAAAACTCCGGTAAACTGGTGTCTACGGTGCGCCGGGAAGCCCGCCGGATCGCCGGCGAGGAAAATCGGTCGCTCATTCTCGTCGACGGACCGCCGGGGATCGGCTGCCCGGTGATCGCCTCGGTGACCGGGGCCTCGCAGGTGCTGATCGTCACCGAGCCGACCGTCTCCGGCGAACACGATTTGCAGCGGGTGCTTGCCCTGGCGCGGCACTTCAAGATTCCGGCGGCGGTGTGCGTGAACAAATGGGATCTGAACCGCTCGATGACAGAGCGGATCGAAACGCAAGCCGCGGAAGCGGGCGCGCGCATCGCCGGACGCATCCGTTACGACGCGTCCGTCACATCCGCCCAGATGCAGGAGAAGGCGGTGGTGGAAACGCCCTCCCCCTGCGCCGAAGACATCCGGCGCATATGGGAACAACTCGGCCTTCAGGAGGCGTAAACAGAATATGGGATGCCCGGATATGGAAGGATTTTCCCCGACGGCGCGCGATCACGCCGAGAATCCGCGCCACCATGGGCGGCTGAAAGAGTTCCACGGGCATGCGCGCGTCACCGGCCCGTGCGGCGATACGATGGAATACTGGTTGAGCGTGCGGCATGAAAAAATACACGACATCTCGTTTGTCACCGACGGATGCGGGTCCTCCCGGGCATGCGGGAGCCTGGCGGCGTGCCTGGCCGAGGGGAAACGCGTGGAAGACGCGGCGGCCGTCCAACAGCGCGATATTCTTGCGGCGTTGGGAGCCTTTCCCGATGAATCCAAACACTGCGCACTTCTGGCGGCCAATTCCCTGAAAGCAGCCTGCGAGGATTATCTTTCCCGGCGGGATCAATCGATCGGCGCGGCGCCTCGGGAAAATGATTGCAAGGGGGAATCCGGCGGTGAATCGCAGTCCGTCGCCGCGATGCGGCTGGAAGGAGAAAGCGAAAAGGATTTTATCGAACGGCGTGCGCTTCACGACCGGCTTTCCCGCATCCAGCGCAAAATCATCGTGCTCTCGGGCAAGGGTGGCGTCGGGAAAAGCACGATCGCCGTCAACCTCGCCGTCGAGCTGGCACGGACCGGATACCGCACGGGCTTGCTGGACGTGGATTTGCATGGCCCCAGTATTCCGACCCTGCTGGGAATGGAGAAGGAAACGATCCGCGGCGGCGCGGGAGGGATGCTGCCCGCCGAGGTGGACGGCTTGAAAGTCATGTCGATCGGATTCCTGCTGGACAATCCGGACGACGCGGTAATCTGGCGCGGGCCGGCGAAAATGGGTGCGATCCGGCAATTTTTCCAAGATGTGGCCTGGGGCGATCTGGACTACTTGATCATCGATTCGCCGCCCGGTACCGGCGATGAGCCGCTCTCGGTCTGCCAGCTGGCCGGGCGCCTGGACGGTGCGGTGATCGTCACCACCCCGCAGAAGGTTGCCGCCGTGGATGTGCGGAAATCCATCACCTTTTGCCGCCAGCTCCGCATCCCGGTGATCGGCGTGGTGGAGAACATGAGCGGGTTCGCCTGCCCGAAGTGCGGCGAGGTGACCCAGATCCTTCCCTCCGGCGGCGGCCGCCGCATCGCCGAGGATATGTCCGTTCCCTTCCTGGGCGCCATCCCCATGGATCCGAAGATCGCCGAAGCCTGCGACAACGGGCACGCCTTCCTCCGCCAATACGCCCCTTCACCGACGGCGATGATCATGCGTGAGATAATCCGGCCGGTCCTGGAATTGAGGCGGGAAAACGGGGACAAGCACGAATTGAAAACCACATCATCCAAGGAGAATACTCCCATGCGTTTCGCAATACCTTTGGCGGACGGAAAACTTACCATGCATTTCGGACATTGCGCCTCCTTCGCCCTGGTCGACGCGGACTGCTCGGAAAAGAAGATCCTCAAACGGGAGGATATCGACGCGCCGCCGCACGAGCCGGGCCTTTTACCGCAGTGGCTTGCGGAACACGGCGTGCAGGTGATCATCGCCGGCGGAATGGGCAGCCGCGCGCAGAATCTTTTCCAACAGCAGAATATCCGGGTCATCGTGGGGGCCCCGGCCGATACACCGGAGAGACTGGTGGCGGTTTACCTCGACGGTTCGCTGCAATCGGGCGAAAATGTCTGCGATCACTGAATCCGACGGCGCGCCCCTCGGCCATGAACGCTGTTTGTTCTGCGGTGGAAAGAACCTGTATTCCCTCGGCCTCTCGTTCCAGGCCGATCCGGAAAAAGGCGTACGGGCCCGCTTCCGGCCGCATACAGGCTTCCAGGGATATGCCGGGGTCCTGCACGGCGGCGCCGTTGCCGGCGTGCTGGACGCGGCCATGACCCATTGCCTGTTTCACTCTGCGGTGAAGGCTATGACCGCGGACTTGCACGTGCGTTATGTAAAACCGCTACCCTGCGGAATGGAATATGACGTCCGCGCCTGGATCCTGTCTTCCGCGCCTCCGCTGTATCGCCTGCGCGCGGAGATATCCAACGGCCGGGAGGTCCTGGCCTGGGCGGAAGGGAAATTTCTGAAGAAAGAGCACACGGCCAATCCATCCCCAGGCCTGGACGGATTGGATCCCTCCGGAACCCCCGAAGGGAAGCCGAATTTATCCGGAGGCCGATCCACGGAGGACAGCCATGCCAATGCCTGATCACCTGCGCCGCCTGCGGGCTTGTGTCGGGAACGACCTGCTGATGAGCCCCGCCGCCGCGGCCTGCATCCGCGATCCGCAGGGCCGCATCCTTCTGCTGCGCCGCAGCGACGGCGAGAACCTGTGGAGTTTCCCCGGCGGGGCCGTCGAACCGGGCGAGTCGGCCGGGCGGGCGGTCGTGCGCGAAGTGCTCGAGGAAACCGGGTTGAAGGTCGAGCCGGTGGAGTTGATCGGCATCTATACCGACCCGGCCTACATTTTCTCGTATCCCAACGGAGACAAGGTGCAGCCGATCGTGATTTTCCTGGAATGCCGGGTTATGGGAGGCGATCTCCGGCCGGACATGGACGAGATCGTGGGCGGTTCCTTTTTCGGGCCCGAAGATGAATTGCCCCCACTTCTCCCCTGCTGCGTCGCAAAGGCGCGGGATGCCTTCGCGTTTACCGGGCGGTCGTATTTCCGGTAACGAATTAACGAATACCCGCAACTTTCGGGACGCGGCAAGCCGGCGCCCAGGGAAGCACATCTCGGAGAGCAATACTCCCGATCGGCATCCAAGGCCCAAAGGGAACATCATGCGAAATTGGAAAACAAGCGGATGGATCGTCGTCTCCGGAATCCTCATCTTCATCCAATACATCCTCGCCTTTTTCGTTTACAAGCTGCCGGGGTGGCCGGTCTTGCAAGGGATCGGCTGGGGAATTTGGGTGCTCGCGCTGATATTCGGAATTGCGCCGATTTTCATACTGCGTCTTAAGGGCGGGCCGCCCCGGGGGAAAAGCTATGTGGAGACCACCCGCCTGGTGGATACCAGCCTGTATGCCGTCGTCCGGCACCCCCAGTATCTGGGCATCATCCTGTTCGCGGCCTCCCTGGCGCTGATCGCGCAGCACTGGCTGATCCTACTGCCCGGCGTCGTATCCGCCATCTTGATGTACTTGGAAATCCAGGCAGCCGACCGGGAGGGAATTGAACAATTCGGCGATGCGTACCGCGAGTATATGCGCCGCGTGCCGCAGATCAACATCCCGCTCGGCCTATTCCGGATGATCCGGAACCGCAGGATCCCAGCCGATCGAGAAAAACCGTCGAGGACGGGCTCGTGAAGACCGGCCAGTTCCTGACTGCAGCGGTCTGCCTCCTGGCGTCTGCCGGATGCCTCGCGGCGGCGGGCCCGGATTCCGTGCCGGCTTTCACCCCGGCGACCGCCGGCAAGTTGATCAGCCCGCCGCTTCCCAGGACGATTTCCTCCATCGCCGCGGCGGGCGCCGCTTCCGCATCGGAAACCGATGAACCCATTTCCACATCCGCCCCTTCGGAGATTCCCATGACACCTTTGCCGCAAAACCCTCTCAAGATCACCATCCTTTACAACAATATTGCCTCCGACCCGCGCCTGCAGACCGATTGGGGATTTGCCGCGCTGGTGGATTGGCAAAGCGAGATTCTATTGTTCGACACCGGAGGAAACGGGGCGATCCTGCTGGGGAATATGCAGACTATGGAAGTGGATCCCCTGCGGATCCACGACGTCGTCCTGTCTCATATTCACAGCGACCACACCGGGGGGTTGAACGCGTTCCTGGAGGCCGCGGCGCGGCCGCCGGTGTACCTGCTTTCGGAGTTCGGAACCTCGTTCATTCAATCGGTGAAGAACCGCACCGAGGCGGTCGAAGTAATTCCCGGCATGGAAATTGCGCCGGGCATCCGCACCACGGGGAACGCGGGCGGGAAAATTCCCGAACAGGCGCTGATGATCCGCACCGGAAAAGGATTGGTTGTGATCACCGGCTGCGCCCATCCCGGGATCGTGCGGATCGTAGAGAAGGCGGTCGAACTGACCGGCGATCCGGTCTATCTGGTCCTGGGCGGCTTCCATCTGCGCGACATGAGCGACGCGCAGATGGCCGCCATTCTTGCCGACTTCCGGCGTCTGGGCGTGCAGAAAGTGGCGCCCTCGCATTGCACGGGCGAACGCGCGATCTCCCTGTTTGCCGCCGAGTACGGCGACGATTTCCTCCGGACCGGCGCAGGCAGTGTTCTCATCGTAGAATAAACTTGGTAAAATTTTCCGGCATTCCGGTCGGCGTCGTCAGGCGGCGATGCGACCGCAGCAGGTATCTTAAAGACAGCTGAAAACAGGTCCATGAAAGAAAACAAGCCCGATCAAATCCCGCACAAGAGGAAGCGGCTGCCCGCGGGAAACTGGGCGGCCGTGGCGGCGTTCCTGGGCGCGGGAGCGCTCCCCTGCCCGGGATGCGGCACACCATTGATATTGCACATGCTGCCGCTGGCCGCCCTCCTGTTCGCCGCCCGCGCCATCAGCCGCCGGCGCCGAAAGGCCGCGTGCGCGGCGACTCTCCCGCCGGCCCTGGATGCGCCAGCCGTGGCTGCGGACAACCAAGAACAGGACGGGAAGCGGGAATGAAAGCACTTCTCCGGAGATCGGCTCCGCTGTGGCGGCCGGCCGCCGTGATCCTCTGCCTGTGTGCCATCCGTCCTGCGCAGGTCGCCCGGGCACAGAACGGCGTGCCGGTTGTGCGCGCGGTCCTGTTCCACTCGCCGATGTGCACATTCTGCGCGGAAATCATCGAGACGGAATTGCCCCCGCGGATTGAAAGGTTCGGCCGCCAGCTGGACATTCTGCTTGTCAATATGGAGACCGCCGAAGGCATGGCGTTATACCAGGCGGCGTTGGAAGCCTACCAGGTGACCGGCGGCATTCCCGTTCTCTTCATCGACGGCATCGCGTTAAAGGGCGAGGCCATCCCGCAACAGCTCCCGGAACTCGTCGAATCCGCGCTGGCGCAGGGCGGACTGGATTGGCCGGACATCCCCGGTTTGGATGAGTACCGGCAATCCCTCCAGGCCAGCGCCACACCCCGGCCCACAAACACCGCCGTCTTCCTGACGCCCACCTTCGCGCCCGTTCCTTCCCCGCAGGGAGCGGACGGCGGCGGAACTGGAGCGGTCGCGCGCGTCCTGCTCTTTTTCTCTCCGACATGCGGCCATTGCCGCTACGTGCAAACCATGGTCATGCCCCCGATCCGGGAGAGGTTTGGACAGAAGCTGGAAGTGGCCGAGGTGGACACCCACACCGAGGCGGGGCACTCTCTGTATCAATCCGCTCATACGTATTTCGCCATGGACCGCGGCGGCGTGCCGTTCCTGATCATCGGACGGCAGTATCTGCTCGGGTCGGATGAAATCGAGGAATACCTGCCTTCGCTGATTGAACAGGCGCTGGCGCAGGGAGGAGCGGATTGGCCGGCGGTCCCCGGCTTGAGCGCATTCCTGGAAACGGGGGAAGAAAAGCCGCCGGAAACCGGATACCTTGAACAATTGCGCGCCAACCTGGCCCGCGATCCGCGCGGCAACGCCGTATCCGTGCTTGTGCTGGCCGGGATGCTCGCTTCGCTGGCCGCGACTTTGATCCTGCTGCTCCGATCCCCCGACCGCCTGCCCGCGCGGACTCCGGCCTGGCTCACCCCCGGGTTATGCCTGATCGGGCTGGGCGTCGCCTCCTACCTGTCGTACGTCGAAGTCGGGCGGGTGGAAGCCGTGTGCGGCCCGGTCGGAGACTGCAACACCGTCCAGCAGAGCGCGTATGCCCGCCTGTTCGGCATACTGCCGATCGGTGTGCTGGGCGTGATCGGTTACGTTTTAATCCTGGGTGCGTGGGCGCTGGGGAGAATATCCACCGGCCGGCGGAAAGCACTTGCCGACCTGTCCGTCTTCGGTATGTCGGCGTTCGGTTTCCTGTTTTCGATTTACCTGACCTTTCTCGAACCGTTCGTCATCGGGGCCACTTGCATGTGGTGCCTCGCTTCGGCCGTCCTGATGGCGGCACTGTATTGGGTGAGCCTGCATCCCGGCCAAACCGCTCTTTCCGGGTTGGACGCAGATATAAGGTAGAATTAATGGAGCCGATCCCATGAGCATGACACCGGAAATTCGAAAAAGAATCCTCGCCTTCCAGCGCCAGGAGATCACCGAATACCACATCTACCGGGAAATCGCCCGGAGGATGCGGAATCCGGAGAACCGGCGCATCCTCGAACAGATCGCCGACGACGAACGGCGGCACGCCGAGGACTGGAAAAAATACACGGGCGTGGAATCCGTTCCGGACCAAATCGCCGTCGCGAAATTCACGCTCATCAGCCGGCTGCTCGGGTTCACGTTCGCGATCAAGCTGATGGAGAATGGCGAGGAACAGGCGCAGAAGAATTACGAGGAACTCCGTCCGGCGGTGCCCGAGATCGACGCCTGGATCCGCGACGAAGACAGCCACGAGCACAAATTGCTGGAGATGCTCGACGAGGAAGGCCTGCACTACGTCGGGTCGGTCGTCTTGGGGCTGAACGACGCGCTGGTGGAGCTGACCGGCGCGCTGGCCGGGTACACGCTCGCCCTGCAGAACACGAAGCTGATCGCGCTGACCGGCCTGATCACCGGGATCGCCGCGGCGCTTTCGATGGCGGCCTCGGAGTACCTGTCCACCCGCGCGGAGAAGAGCTCCAAGCATCCGGTCCGCGCCGCGGTCTACACCGGCATCGCCTACATCCTGACGGTGGCGCTGCTGATCGCGCCGTATCTGCTTTTCGAAAATTATTTTCTGGACCTGGCGATCGCGCTCGTCAGCGCGGTGCTGGTCATCGCGGCGTTCAATTACTACATCTCGGTGGCCAAGGGCGAATCCTTCCGGGCGCGCTTCCTCGAGATGGCCGGGCTGAGCCTGGCCGTCGCCGGGTTCTCATTCCTGATCGGGTATCTTATCCGCGAATTTCTGGGGATCGACATATGAGTGACTTTTTCGAAAACCTTTTTGACCGGATCCGCCGGGCGAGTCCCGGACGGCATGCCCTTATCCGCTGGCTCGCGGTTTGCGCCGTCGGCCTCCTGCTGCTGACGGGATCCAAGAAAGCATCGGCGGTGTCCGTACTCCTGCCGCCCGGCACGGCGGAGGAGATCCAATCGGTCGATCCGGTTTACGTTTACTTTTTCTGGGGCGAGGGCTGCCCGCACTGCGCGCAGGCCAAACCGTTCCTGGAATCGCTGGCCCAAAAGAATCCGCGCATTATTCTGCGCTCCTATGAAATTTACTACGTCGCCGAAAACCACGAAGTTTTCGAACGGGTCTGCGCGGCCGCGGGATTCGAACCGCGCTATGTGCCGACGATCGTCATCGGGAAACGTTACTGGGAAGGCTACGGCGAGCAGATCGCGCAGGAAATCCAAACCGTCGTCAACTCCTGCCTGAAAAACGGGTGCCCGGATGCCGGGGCAGGGATCGTCGCCCCGCTGCCGACCGCCCAGCCGACCGCCGCACCGACCAACACCCCCCGCTCGTCCGACCCCGCCACGGATCCGGCAGAGGATCCCGACGGAACTTCGCCGAATACGATTCACCTGCCGCTGATCGGCTCGGTCGAACTCACCGGGAAATCGCTGGTCCTCAGCACGGCGCTGATCGCGTTCGTGGACAGTTTCAATCCCTGCTCGCTCTGGGTATTAACCATGTTGCTCACGCTGACTCTACATACCGGATCGCGGCGCAAAGTGCTGCTGATCGGCGTGGTCTTCCTCACCGTCACTGCCGCCATCTACGCGCTCTTCATCGCCGGATTATTCACGGTATTCACCATCGTCAGTTT
>JAFGCU010000076.1 GCA_016932475.1 Anaerolineales bacterium | reverse complement strand
TCGTTGGGGTATCTTTCCCCGGACGAATATGAGCGCCGCCTATCCGTTCAGGCTTAACTCAGTGTCCGTCAAATGGGGGGAGGCGCACCCTCCGGCAGAAGCAGCACCGCGCGGGTTGTTCCGAACTCGCGCGGGATTTCCACCGTCAACAAACGTCCAAGCGCCTGCTCCTCGAGCGCGCCGGCCATCAGGCGGCCGTACCGCACCAGCAGCTCCTCGTGATCGGCCGGTTCCCCGTACCGGCGCCGGCGCAACTCCCGGCGGATTTTGACGGCGAGCCAGACACACACCGCGAGCGTCAGCCACCCGAGCAGCAAGCCCGACAACAGCAGAACCGCGTTCGAGGTCATGAAATTCCTAGATCAATCGTCGTTCCGCCGCCGCCTGCAATGCTTCGTGGCGGCTGTGGACGCCGAGCTTGGAATAAATCGCACTGAGATGATTGCGCACCGTCCCGGCGGAGATGTGCAGAGAATCCGCGATCTGCGGATTGGGGAGCCCGCGCTGGGCC
Source organism: Anaerolineales bacterium (assembly GCA_016932475.1). Taxonomy (GTDB): domain Bacteria; phylum Chloroflexota; class Anaerolineae; order Anaerolineales; family RBG-16-64-43; genus JAFGKK01. The sequence goes on along the minus strand of JAFGCU010000076.1, from coordinate 3,467 downwards.
AGGCGCAGGATTTCGACCTCGCGCTCGGAGAAGGTTTTTTCCGGGTCGCCGGCGCGGGTGACCTCCGCCAGCGCGTCGTGGGCCTGCGGGCTGAGGTAGATCCTGCTCTCGGCCAGGTCGTGGACGATCCCGTCTATCCGCGAGACGTAGTCGTCGTCCTTCAAAATATATCCGTACACGCCCGCCTGGAGCAGTTCGCGGATCCAAGTGGGTTCCAGGTGGGCGCTGATGATGCAGATTTTCAGGGCGGGGAAGTCCGCGCGCAGGCTGCGGACCGCCGCCCGGGCGTCGAATCCGGATTCGAGAAAGAGATCCAGGAGGAGCACATCGGGCGCCGAACGGCGCACCATGTTCATTGCCTCGCTGCCGCGCCGGGTTTCGTCCACCAGGCGGATGTCGGGCGTGCGCTCGAGCAGGGTTCGCAGCGCGATGGCGACGTGCGGATGATCGTCGACGATGGCGACGCGGATCATAAAAACAGCTCCTTCCGATCTTAGGAATTGTACCCAGAAAAAGGCTTGAATCCAACCAGAGGCGTGGCATGACACTGTCATGCCGGGTTCGTGACAGGCACCCGGCCGGCTGATGACGCGCGCCTATGGATATATGAAGAGGGAAACTGGATAATGAGCTCGAAGGATGCCCCTTCTTCCTCCCGTCGCTTTGCTGCGGGACAGGCTCTCCAAATCAGCGGGGGAAGATCCGTGTCTGGGCGGATGAGATAGTGATGCAAAAACCTTTTCACCGCAGAGACGCAGGGGCCGCAGAGGATTTCTTTTTTTCTCTGCGTTCTCTGCGCCTCTGCGGTAAAGAGATCGTAAAAGGAGACGAGCATGCTTCACGGAGAAAATCTCACACTGAATTACAAGGACGGCGAAGGGGTGGTGGAAGCGCTGCACGAAATCTCGTTCCGCGCCGACGACCACCAGTTCATCGGAATCCTCGGGCCCTCCGGCTGCGGCAAGAGCTCGCTGCTCTACATGCTCAGCGGATTGCGCAAGCCTACGAAGGGTGAGGTGTATCTTGACGACCGCCCGTACAGCAGGATGTCGGAAAACGAGCGGGTGGGGCTGCGCCGGACCGAGTTTGGATTCGTATTCCAGCAGCACTTCCTGATCAACTACCTGACCGCGCTGGAAAACGTGATGGTCTCGGCGCCCGTGCAGGATAAGGCCCATGCCGAGCAGGCCAAGGCGCTGCTGGCGGACCTCGGGCTGGGGACCAAACTGCACCGCTTCCCGTACGAACTCTCGGGCGGCGAACGCCAGCGGGTGGCGATCGCGCGGGCGATGATCCACAGGCCGCGGATCATCTTTGCCGACGAGCCGACGGGTTTGCTGGACCGGCGGACCGGATTGCAGGTGATGGCGATCCTGCGCAGTTACCGCGAGCAGGGGAGTCTCATCGCCGTCACCCACAACCCGGAGATTCTGGCCGAAGCCGACCTGATCATGAAATTACGCGACGGGCAGATCGTCAGCGTGGAAGACCGGGTGACGCGCCGGAGCGGGGAGGCCGTGCTATGAATCCGCTGTCCCCGATCACTTACTTCCTCCGGCACAAACGCCTTTCGCTGATGCTGACAGCGGTCTTGGCCATGACGGTTGCGGGTCTTTACCTCTTCATCGGATTGGCGCAGGAAACGTACATAGAACCCGCGTTCATGATCAGCCGGTACCTCACCAAGTTCAGCTTGGTGCAGCCCAACGAGGTCCCGGCGCTGGCTCCGGACACGGCTGCAAGGATCCTGGCCTCCCCGGATGTGGCGCGGGTTATTCCGCAAAACGACCTGCGAATCAAGGTGACGAATATCGGTGGCGCGAATTTTTCGTTCCGCCTGATCGGCCTGCGGGAGGGGGATGCCGGGACGGTTCTCGCGCAAGCGGGTGTGTCGCTCAAGGAAGGAAACCTGCCCCGTCCGGGCAGCAACGAGGTCGCGCTGTCGGAGGAGATCGTTACTGCGCTGAAGCTGGAACTCGGGGATGCTTTCGACCGGACGACGGACGGAAAGGCGTACACGAACATCGTCAGCCCGCTTCGGCTGGCCGGCATTCTCAGCGGCGAGGTGCGCCTGGGGATCATGTCTTACGAATTTCTCGAGAAGAGTGAAAGCTACCGCAGCTTGAAGGCCGAGGGCCTGCTGGTGATCGCCAAGACGGGCCGCGAGTCGGAGATGGAATCCTTCCTGCTGAACTCCATCCGCAATCCCGCGACGAAAACATACACCTACCGGTCGGTATCCGAGCAAACGGCCAAGGATCAGAAACTGCTCTATGTCCTGGGCTTCCCGATCGCGCTGCTGATATCGGCGGCCATCACGCTGGTGGTCGGCGCCGTCAACCAGCTGGCCTTCGCGCGGCGGCTGGCGGAATTCGGCGCACTGCACGCGCTTGGCCGCCGGCGGGAATGGCTGGCGGCGCGCCTGACGCTGGAAACGGCCGGGCCGGCGGTTGCCGGTTGGCTGGCCGGGATCGCCCTCGGGGTGTGCGGGATGTCGGCGGTCAACGCCTACGTCTACTCGCCGCGGGGATACGACATCCACACCGTTTCCGGGACGGCCATCCCCTTTATCCTGATCGTCCCCCTCGTGGTGATCGGATCCGCGCTGCGCTGGGCTCACCGAACACTTGGCCGCCTGGATCCGGTCGCTGTCGTCGATCGCGGGCAGCAGACGATGGAAGCGGAGGGATCCAAAACCGCGGGGCGCCCGCTCCCCTACAGCCTGCCCCGACCCTTGGCTCCGATGACCTACAACCGCCGCCATAGCCGGCAGGCGGGTGTGCTGATCGGCTCCACGATCCTGCTGATCCTGGGAACCGGATTGTTGTTCTTCCTCTTCGCCGCCGGCGCGGATGCGATGCAGCCGGGGTTGAACATCCTGAGCCGGATGAGCGCGGTCTCGCCCAACCAGGGCGAGCTCGACGCAGAGCTGGCCGACCGGATCGCTTCGAATCCGCTGGTGGAGCGCACGATCGAGGCGTACGCTTTCTCCCCGGTGAAAATCTCCATCCCGCCGATGTTCCCCAACAAGCCGGTGGAAACCCTGTGCGTCAACGAGGAGGATATGGGCTTCCTGGTCGGGCTCTACCATCTCGAATTGGCGGAGGGGCGTTTGCCTCAGCCGGGCACCAACGAGGTGGTAATCTCCTGGGCGGTGGCCAAGAACCGGGGTATCCAAGTGGGGGATGTCATCGGCGATCCCGAAAACCCGGTGTACCCCGGCGCGCCCGCGCTGCCCGTTCCAATCGTCGTCTCGGGGATTTTCGCGCCGGATGAAACGATCGCGGAAGATACTTGGTTCTCCTTCATGTCGCTTGAGTTCGTCGGGCCGTACCGTCAATCCGGACTCTCCCTGATCGTCGTGCCCGCGGCCGGCGAAAAGCAGGCGCTGGACGCCTGGTTGGCGGGGGAGATCGCCGGGGAGGGGCGGATCGTACTGACCTACGCGAATCAGCAGGCCGCGCAGC
>JAFGCU010000075.1 GCA_016932475.1 Anaerolineales bacterium | reverse complement strand
GCCCTGCTTTAGCCGTCTCCTGGCACCGGTCCGGCAACCCCGCCCGCGAACCGATATTTTCCGAATAAAATCTTAGCGCAAGGGCGCAAGGACGCAAAGACGCAACGAAAACCATTCGCAGCAAATAGGTTTTCCTTGCGCCCTGGCGCCTCTGCACCTTGGCATTTATGCTTTTGATTTGTTACGTTTCGATTTCACGGATTAATTGGAATGCTTCCGCCGCCTGCACACCCACGGTGCTTCCGCGCAGGCGCGCCAGGGATTCCACCGCCAGAAGCGAGCGGGGGTGTGGGAACTCCCTCAGCTGGCTGCGGTAAGCCGCCATGGCCAGCTTCTTTTGTTCGAGGAATGGAGAGATCTCGATGAACACCGAAGGCAGAAAAGCATCCTCCGCCACCGGCGCGGACCATTCCGTTTCGGAGAGCGTCTCATAACTTAGGACTTTGTGAATGGGCGATTTTCCAATCGGGCGCGCCGCGACTAGAGCCGCACCGAACACCGCACGGTGGTCCGAATGCAGATCCCCGCGGTGGGGGATATACGCCGCTGCCGGCTGAAGCGAATCGAACAAGCCGGATAGGGCGTCCGCCAGTTCGTGGGCCGGGACTAGATCGAGTTTCGGAGCCGGAAAATCCAGAAAATGCACCGCCGACACCCCGAGCAGTTCGTGCGCGGCTTCCAATTCCCTGCGCAGAGTCTTTACCTGATTCTCGTCGTACAGTTCCGGCGCGCCGCGGGTGACGACCACGACGTCCACCCGGTCTCCGCGGGAGGCGTGACGCGCGATAACCCCGCCGCAGCCAAGAACCTCGTCATCCGGATGGGTGGCAACGATTAGTATCTTCATGGATTTTTCCGGGGGAGGGATTTTTCGAGTCCGGCGATTCGCGCCTCCAGCGCCTGGATGCGGTCGTGGAGAAGCGACAGCTCGGTTTCGTGCGCGTTACCCAGTTGCGACCCGATCCGCACCTTCGGGGGTTCGCCGCCTGCGACGTTTTCAAATTCCGTTTCCGTCAGCCACAGCAGGCCGCCGCCGGTCTGCACCAGAGGGCCTTTGGATTTGTCGTGATGCACGATGCGGCCGGTCACGCCCCGGAAGGGCAGGTTCGGCTCCACGTCCGCGCGCCAGACGATCAGTTTGCGGCCTTCGGCAAATGTGAACGCGCCCGGGTACGGATGCGATGCGGCCCGCACGAGCGCTTGGATTTTAACGGCCGGCCAGTCCCAGCAAATCAGTCCGTCCTCCGGGTTGCGCTTTCCGTAATAGGTGGCTTTGGACTCATCCTGCGCAACCGCCTCCCATTCGCCGTTTTTCAACCGCGGAAGCCAGCGGTCCAACGCGGCCGTCAGCGCCGCCTCGAGTTTTCGTTCCACGTCCGCGGAATAATCCGCGTCCGTCACCGGGAACGGTTCCTGGACCAGGATCGGCCCGGCGTCGGCGCGTTCGTTCATTTGAAAGAACGTCGACGCGCCGCTGCGTCCTTCGAGCGCCATCCAGGCCACCGGCGCCCTCCCGCGCCCTTCGGGCAGGCGGGTGGGATGAAATCCGACGCACCCCAGGCGGGGGATCAAAAGCAGTTCCTTTTTTACCATTTGCGAGAGGCCGACGATGAAAAAGACATCGGGCGCCCAGAGGCGGACCTGCGCCACAATCGCGGGGGCGTTTAAATCGTCGAATTCCGCGTATGGGATCCCGGCTTCCCTCGCAAGCGCGTCCATCCGGGTGTAGCCGCTGACGTCGGCCGACTGCGCCGCGGCGAGGCCGAGCACCCCCGTCACGCGCATGCGATGGCGGATGAGCGCCTGCAGCGTAAGGTGGGAACTATGGACGCTTCCGGCGAGAACAATCACCGGTTCCTGGGTTTCCGGCATGGGAGAGGATTATGCCTTTTTACTTTCCGGATCCTTGAGGAATTTTTCTTCCCCGACGAGCATCACCGCGATTGTACGCCAGATGATCCACAAATCAAGCCGGAGCGAGCATTCCTCCACATACCGGGCGTCGTACACCCAGCGTTCCGGCCAGGAGAGGTAAATGTTGCCGTGCACCTGGGCCAGCCCGGACATCCCGGGCTTAACCAGCAGCCGCTTCCGCCCGTTGGCGTCGTATTCCGTCAGCTGGCGGGGCAGTGCCGGCCGCGGACCGACCCACGACATCTGCCCGGCCAGGACGTTGAAGACCTGCACCAACTCATCCAGTTTGTACCGCCGCAGGAAGGCGCCGACGCGGGTCAGTTCCGGATCGCCGGGATGAATCTCATGATCCGGCGTCCGGGGCGCGTGGGTCATCGTCCGAAATTTGAAAGCGCGGAAGATTTTCCCGTGCAATCCAAGCCGGTCTTGAATGTACAGGATCGGTCCGGGGGATTCCAACCGGATGGCGACAGACACGATCAGAAAAAAAGGCGCGAGGAGGATGAGCGCCAGGATCGAAAGGAACAGGTCCAGCAGCCGCTTCCCATGCCGCCGGTAGAAGCCCTTGGGCAATTCCGGTGCCTGCGTCATTCAGCCCATCCGGAAAAGTACGGAATGCAAACGGGTGGATTCATTTCTTCGCGCGGCTCGCTTTTTTCGGCCGCTTCGGTTGCAGGGCTTTCGAAGCCTGCCGGCCTCGATAGTGCTGGAGGGCGTCCATGGCTTTTTCCCGCTGTCCGGATGGGACGAGGATTTGAACCGCTCCCATCCCGTCGACCGTCATGCCGATCACGTACCCGGCGGCCTCCTGCGAGATCTCGCAGGAGATATCCTGTGCCCGCAGAAAGCTCCGGATAATCTCCGCTTCCTGCCGGCCGAAAACAGTATCCACAACTTCGAAATGATCTGCCATGGTTTTTTGGCTCCGATGTTCCCCGGGGTGCCCCCCCCGTCCGCAGGCACCCGGATGGCAAATTCTATCCCAACTCCGGCCGCCGCGCTCATGCCGGTGGTGGATTTTTTAGGGCAGGTTGAAGCATGGGAAAATGGAACATATACCCATAATCGCCTATGCTTCAACCCGCCCCGCAAGATGAAAATTCATCAACCACCATCCGCCCCGCATTTTTCAACTGCCGTGTTTTTTCCTCGTATGCCTTCCGCCCCAAGCAGATGAGCGATCAGACGTTCAGGTAACCTGTCAATGAAAGCACCGCCCGGCCCGAAATCCGCACCCGGCCCGTGCCGGGCATATCCTCGCAGATCAGCTCGCCGCCGCGCCTGGAAACCTGGCGGGCCAGCAAGTTCGTCTTCCCGAGGCGCTCGGCCCAATATGGGATCAGCGCGCAATGAGCCGAACCCGTCACCGGATCCTCCGGAATGCCTATGCCCGGCGCAAAAAAGCGCGAGACGAAATCCTCCCCATCTCCCGGCGCGCTGACCGACACCTGGTACGGGTGCAGGGCCGCCACTCTTGCCATATCGGGAGCCATCGAACGGATCACGCCGGCCGATTCGAAGATCGCGTAATAATGCGGATCCTCGCGCGTGTTCCAGACCTCCGCCGGACGGGCGCCCAGCGCCTGCTCCAGCCCCACCGGCGGATCGCAGCGCTGCGGTTTGTAGCGCGGGAAATCCATCATCAGCAGCTCCCCCTTGCGCGCCACCGTCAGCTCTCCGCTCCGAGTGTGAAAGCGGACGGTCTTCTTGGCAGGCTGCAGGATGCGCGAAATAACATACGCCGTCGCCAGGGTGGCGTGCCCGCACAACGGCACTTCCGCGGACGGCGTGAACCAGCGCAGACGGTATGCGGACCCGTCCGGGACGAAGAAAGCCGTCTCCGAGAGGTTGTTTTCCGCCGCGATATTCTGCATCACGCCGTCGTCGAGCCAGCGCTTGAGGGGAACAACCGCCGCCGGATTGCCGCAGAAGACCGTATCGGTGAACGCATCCACGCGGTACATTCGTAAACGCATAAGGTGTTGATACTCCCGGATCATGGGACCGAGCTTTGGGAATGATACCGCAATCCAGCCGATGCAAGTTATGGACATGTCCCCATGGGTTCCGGATTTAATCCTCCATTGCAGAAAAAGGACGGGGAACCCTTAGGGTTGGTATCCTCGCGGGATGAACCGCGGAACGCGATCCATATACTCGCGGTAACCGGGGATGCGCCGCACAAGATCCCATTCTTCGAACCGGGTCTGCAGGAGCACCCACACCAGCCCCAGTCCGCACGCCAGCGCCAAAGCGGCGCTCGGCCGGACGAGCAGGATGCCGAGGAACTCGAGGACCGTTCCGGAGTGGATCGGGTGTCGGATGCGGGCGTAGATCCCGGTTTCGGCCAGGGCGTCGCGGGCGGTCGGCGCCGCGGCGCGCCGGCGGATCGTCGCCAGTGCGATCACGATCACCGCCGCCCCGGCGGCGATCAGCAGCCAACCGGCGATCGCCGAAAATACCGTCGGCTGGAAAAGCATCACGGAACCGGTCAGTGCCGCCAGGACGAAACCCAAACCCCACACCGGTATGCCAAACACGTCGCGCAACAGAACCGTCACGAGCATCCCTTTCCGATCGCCCCACTTTTTGGAATACACACTCGTAAAGGCGCTGGCCAGGTTGCAGGAGAAGCCGAGCAATAACATCGGGAGAAATACGGGCATCGCCGATCAGACCAACATGATGTAAAAATAATTCCCGGATTGGATTATGATTCCCATGCTTTCCGTCTCCGGTGATGGTCGCCCGCAACGCTTGCGGGCCGGCTTGTCGGGTTCGCAGTCGGCCTGCGCACTTCGGGGTCGGGTATCGTTCCGGCCCGTCTATTCGGGATTAGCTAAAACGATATCCGGGATGCCGTGATCATCCGTGCTCTCCATTGTGTCCGAGGTCGAATAATGGAATTCAAACGACGTCGCTCCGGACTGGGCGGGCGGGAAGAGGAACCATCCCTTGCATTTCAGGGATTCTTTATTGGTCCGCATTTCCTTTGCGGCGCACCCGCCCACGGCGATGAATTCGTACCGCCCGCTTTTATCGTCCGTCAGAAATACATTCCGGTTATCTCTTTCGGTGTCTCTCCAGACCGGCCCGGCCTCGGGTTCCGTCGGCGTAAGCGTGTATTCGATCTCAAACTGCATGGAGAGATCCTCATTTACGAGAACTCCGCTCACGCACACCAATAACTCGGCCATCCGGAATTCCGGGACCGGGTTAAGCGCGCTCCCGCTCTCCATGGTCATGTCGAGAGTGAAATAGCATTTATCGGTGAAGGAGTATTTTCCGGGCGCGTTGTATATCGTGACCGGCGTTTCGGCGGAGGATGGTGTCGAGGCAGGAGCGGAAAGCGAAGCAAACGAACAGCCCATGATCCATAGAAACAGGAAGCCCATAATCGAAGCCCTGAGAATTCGATTGCCTGGATTTATCGCTTTAATCGGATTAGGCACCGGACGCTCCTTTCGACCTTTCCTCCCTGCCAAACACGTCGTCATGCCGGTAATTCCGGGACGGCATGTGAAGCCTATCTCTGATGTGATAAAAAAAAGCAGGGAAAGGAAAATCGGTGAAAATAATCCTTTGCATCTTGTAAATCCCGTCCATTCTTCCCCGCCTGTTGCGAACAAACCGACCTACCGCATCTCGAATACCAGCCTCCACGAACCGTCAAACGCCACGTTGGTTCCTCCCCCCGCGACCGCCGTGGCGCCCGGGCAGGTCGGCACGGAAACGTCGCGCACCACGGTCAATCCGTCGCCGAGCGCAATCTGATACACCTTCCCCGGTTCAATCTCGTAATCGGCGTACCCCGGACTCAGTTCCGGCTTCATCCCGGTTACAAATGCCGAACCTCCCCCCTCCCAGAGAATCCGGATCGTCACACCCGCCACGCCCTTGCCGCCGGGCGTGCGGACGAGGACCTGGACGAGCGGTTTTTGGATCATCTGGTTGCAGACCTGTTCGCGCGATACGAGGACGAATCCCGCCGGCGCGGTGGCGGTGGAAATTTGGACCGGCTTGAGCGTGGCGGTCGGCAGGGGGGGGACGGTCAGCGCCAACGTCGGGTTCTCTGTTCGCGTCGCCCGGGAAGCCGAAGGGCTCGCGGACGTGACGGTGAAGGCGTACGACGGCATCGGGGTCTGTTCCGTCAGCGCGACCGAAAGCCGCGCCAGCCCGCGGGCCGCATCCTCCGATCCGCGCGCGGCCACCACCTGCTGGGCCAGCGAACTCAGCACCGCGGGATTAAGTTCGGGGAACAGCTCCAGGCGCGTCTGCGCCCGCTCCAGGTCGCCGGTGGCCTGATACGCGGTGGCGATCAGCAGGATGTATTCGCCGCGGTATACCGGCTGCAGGGAGGCCGGTTGCGCCCCGCGGAAATCCGCCGGCTGCAGCACCCACGCGTACCCCACGCCGAGCGCCAGCCCGAGCAACAATCCGATCGGAAGCCAGATCCACTCCAAATATTTTTTCACGGCGCCGCCGAGGGAAGCGTGGAGTAGCGTTCCAGGTCGCGGGCCAGATCGAACAGGCGGGCGCAATCCTCTTCGGGGTAGCCGGCCGCCTGGTAGGCGTCCGCGATCCGGCGCACCAGCCCGGTCAGATCCGCCTGCCCCAGCCGCGAAAGCCGGACGGCCGCCTCGCCGAGATCATGATCGGCGGCGTAGGTCTCGGCCACCATCAGCACGTAATCCGCCTGGTACTCGGCGCGCAGCTGGTCCGGGGAAATCTCGTTGTACGTCACCGGGCTGACCGACCAGCCGTACCACGCCCCGGCGAGGACGCCGATCACCGTGCCGGCCAGCAACAGGGCAAACCGTTTCATGCCGCCTCAGGAAAAATGAACTGCCGCGCAGCTAACCGCGCGGCAGAAAGGATATGGCAACTTTCAAGAGCCTTGAGAAAGTTCCGGGGGTAATCTTCATCCCGCGCAAGCGGGACAAACCGGGACGCTGCACATGGAATACCGATTGCAACGCCCCGGAACGGTAAAAGGATCACAGGCACTCCCATCCAGTGCCGAAGGAGGGAATTGAACCCTCACCCCGCCGAGCGGGACACGATTTTGAGTCGTGCGCGTATGCCAGTTCCGCCACTCCGGCAATCCGGTCCGAGTATAGTCGAGCGGCCGAATCCGGTCAATATGAACCGCCGCCGCCGGCCGAATTAAGCCGGCATTCCCGGGTTTCCCGCTGTCTTCAGGTGTGAAAGGGATTGTGAAACCGCGAGTGGCCCGGATCCAAACAGCATCTCTATTCCTTCTTTATAAAAACCAAATGCTCCCCGGTTATAGTCTTGCGGAGAGGCCGATATTCGGATAAGGGTGTCCCAATGGGAAAGAATAAATCCAACTGGTGGATCGACCTGGCTCTTCTTGGGCTTTTCTGGATCTCCTTCTTCCCGGATCTCACGAGCCTGGCGCTTCATGAGTGGCTGGGGCTTGCGGCGATCGCGCTGGCTGCCATCCATCTGATATTGCATTGGAACTGGGTGGAAACCGTCACCCTCCGGTTCTTTTCGCGCGCCCCGGGCCAGGCCCGGATCTACTACCTGGCGGATCTGGGCGTGATGCTTGGTTTCCTCATGATCCTGATCACCGGGTTGTTGATCTCCACCTGGCTGGATCTGCCGCTGTATGATATGGCCGCCTGGACCCATATCCACCTGATGGTTTCCGTTTTCACCCTCGGGATGGTGATTCTGAAGCTTATCCTCCACTGGCGTTGGATTTCGTCCGCCGTCCGGCGGTATGCGTTCGAACCGGTGTTCGGGCGGACCGTTGGCGCGCCGGCGCGCGCGGCAAACCCTGTCAGCCGCCGGGATTTTCTGAAAGTCTCGGGAGTGCTTGGCATCGCGTCCGCCGTCACTATCCATGGATTGTTCGACCATCCATCGGAGGCGCAGCCGCAATCCGCGGTGGCGGATGGGCCAACAACCGAACCGGTACAACCGCCGACGGCAACTTCACCAACAATCCCTGCGGGCGCGGAATCATCATCCGCCGCTCCGGCCGTGACGCAAACCGCACCCCTCCCAACCAACGAGCCAGCGGCCGCCTGCATTATCCTCTGCCCCAACGGATGCTCGTACCCCGGCCGCTGCCGGAGATATGTGGACAGGAACGGGAATAATCTATGTGATAACGGGGAGTGCCTGTAAACCGGGGCGGTCAGTCATCCTGTATGCTGCCTCAGTCGTCATCCCCGCGCCTGTCCCCGCGGAGAATGTTGCCAACGGTTTTTTATGGATGGCAACATGGTTGCGAAGCGGGGATGGTCTCAGCGGGACGCGTCTCCAAACAACGGAATATTATCCTTCGGTTCCCTTCTGATTTTTCTTCGTGACCTTCGTGGATTCAATCCTTCACCCAGTACACATACCGGTATTGTTCGCAAAACCCCAACCCATCGTACATGGCCATCGCCGCCGGATTGTCCGCCATCACCTGCAGGAAGGCCGTCTCCGCGGATTGGCGCCTGCCCCAATCCAGAATGTCGGCCATGATCTGCTTTCCAAATCCCCGGCGCCGGCTTCCGGCCTCGACGACGATGTCGAAGATGGCCAAGTACCCGTGCCGGATCACGCCCAAGCCGCAGCCGATGATTTTTCCATCGCGGCGGATGGAAGCGAACACCCGCGGCGGCCGGATGAGCCGTGTCAGCGCGCGGACGGTTTCGTGATGGCGCGGATCGTAGGCGTTGTAGGCGCATAGAGCCGAGATCCATTCCTCGGTCAGCTCATCCTGAAGCTGAACGTCGGGAGCCGGCGCCGATCCGGCATTCCGGAGCGGCATCGTCCACATTCCCGTCTCGGCCTCCGGCCGGTAGCCGTCGCCGGAAAGAATCAGGCCCAATTCGCGTGGCTCGCTCTCCGCCGTCAGTTTGAAAACCGTCCGCTGGCCGCGTTCGCGGTACATCGCCTCGCAGCGGCGGATCTTTTCCATGACATCCAGGCGGGAAGGGTAGAGGGGGACGGTCGAATTCGACCGGCGCGAAAATCCGTCCGCGAAGCGGATCACCCAGCCGTCGTACAGCGACGTCTCGAAAGCCGGCCAGGCGTCCAGCGAGATCTCCTCCAGCAAGCGGATTATTTCCGGAGCGCTCATACCCACGGCACCTGCGGCGAACGGTAATAGTTGAGGTTCCGCGCGTCCAGCCGCGGTCCATGCTCCGCCAGGCGCAGCCGGTACTCGCTCCACTCGCGTCCGGCCGCGGTCGACCAGCCGATTTCGGCCAGGCCGATCAGCCGCGGGAAAACCATGTATTGGACATCCGAAAAAGTGCGGATCGTCTCCGTCCAGAGCGGGGCCTCCACCCCGAGGACCTGCCCCTCGCTCACCCCTTCCAACTGCGTCGCCGGATCCCAGGAGTAGGATTCCTGGACTTCGATGTATCCGGCCCAATACAACCCGGGTTCGGTCGCCGGCGTGTACTTTTGGTCGAGGTAGGTCCGCGAGGCCGGCGACATGATCACCTTGGCGCCTTTGCGCGCCGCCTCGGCCGCCAGCGGGCCGTTCCAATACTGTACGATCGTCAGCGGCAGCAGGTCGATCCGGCCGACCTCGTCCCAGCCTATCATCCGCTTGCCGTACTTGTGGACGGTCGATTGCGCCTTCTGCACGAAGGCGTTGTATTCGTCGGTCCCGAGCGTCTGGACCTCGTCCCCGCCGATGTGCAGGTACGGGCCGGGGGTGATCGCCGCCAGCTCGCGGATCACGTCGTCGATGAATTTATAGGTGATGTCGGCTCCGACGCACAGCGTGCTGAAACCGACCTCCATCCCGGTGTGCGGAGGGCGCGCCACGCCGTCGCAGTTGAGCTCCGCGTAGGAAGCCAGCGCGGCGTTGGTGTGGCCCGGCATGTCGATTTCCGGGACAACCGTGACGTAGCGGCTCTCGGCGTAAGCGACGATCTCGGCGTACTGTTCCTGCGTGAAAAAGCCGCCCGGATCGCCGCCAACCGACGTGGCACCTCCGATGGCGGTGAGGTTCGGCCAGGATTTAATCTCGATCCGCCAGCCCTGGTCGTCCGAGAGGTGCAGGTGGAACCGGTTGAGCTTGTAGTATGCCATCTCATCGAGGAAGGCTTTCACGTCCGCCACCCCGAAGAAGTGGCGCGCCACGTCGAGCATCGCCCCGCGCCAGGTGAAGCGCGGCTGATCCCGGATCACCCCCGCCGGAACGACCCACGGCCCGGGCTGGACGGTGGGTTGTTCGATCGGCGCCGGCAGCAGCTGACGCAGCGTTTGAATTCCGTGGAACAATCCGGCCGGCATGTAGGCCACCAGCGCGATCAGGTCCGGTGTGACGGCCAGGGTATAGCCCTCCTCGCCGAGCGCCGGATCGCCGCCTTCCAACGTAATGTAAATGTTCCCCGCCCCGGGCGCGCCGGAGGCCGGAATCACCTCCAAATTAAAACCGGTGGCGGGTTGAAGTTTCTCCGCCAGGTAGCGGCCGATGGCGGTGATTTCCTCATTGCCGGATGGAACGTGGATCCCCGTTGCGGCGGTGAGCAGGAACCCTCCGGGCGCGGGTTGTACGGAGTGGGGTTTGGGAATTATGTTGTTCATCGTCGGAGGAGCCTCCGGTGTGGCGCTGGGTGTGACCGGCGCGGTTGATGTCGCGCCGGCATTTGGATTTGCATTCCCGCAGGAAAAAAGAAGGAGTGTGCCGATCAGAAAAATCAGCGACTGCCGAATCTTACGGAACGTTTGAACATTTAGCCCCATGGATGTGCTTTGAGCTCCTATTATCACCGATGCTTGAGAAATGCGACTTATTTCGAATTCGTATCTACTCAAGCCCTCATATCAATGCTGTTCACTCCGGCAACCCTCGCCCCTGGGCTCCGGATGGGTTGTGTTTGGTTCTGATCCCCCCATCCCAAAGAGATGGGGGATGTGCGCTTGGGGGGAGGGTTGAGGAGGCGAGCAGTTTCCCATATTCCTATTCCGAAAAGAGTCCGTCCCCGAGCGGCCCGAGCAGCATTCCCCCGTCCAATCCCAATTCCCAGACCATCGCCCCGCCCAGTCCCTTCTCGCGGATATACCGCGCCTTCCACCCGATGGATTCGGCATCCTCATAGGAAATGAACACGCCGGTTTCCATATCGTGGAGCCAGGGGACTTTGGCATCCTCCTCCCAGTACCGTTGGTAGGTTTTCAGCGGACCCAGGGCGATATCCGAATAGCTCATAAAGCCCGGTTCATCCTGTCCCATCGCGGGTCCTTCCGCAATCTGGAAGAGTCCGTTGCCGCCGGCCCCCCGCCAGGAACGGCCGTAAAATGGAATCCCCAATACGATCTGATCCGCCGGAACCCCGGCCGCAAGGTATGCCCGGACCGCAGCGTCGGCATTGAAGAATTCGCGCGATCCCGGATCCGGGTCCCGCGGAGAGCCGTACAATGGCGACAGCAGCCCGGTCCGCGCTTCGGATGCGACGTGGAAGTCGTAGGCCATTATGTTGATCCAATCCAAAGACCGCGCCATTTTTTCTAGCTCGAAATGGCTGATCGTGTACGGCGCGGCGGGACCGGCGATGGTCAGCAGGAACTCGCGGCCGGTCGCTTTCTGCAGGGCGTTCATTTGATCCCGGAACTCCTCCACCAGCAGGGTGTAATTTTCCATGTCCTCGGGACGACCCGGATACATCCCCCCGACGACCGGATATTCCCAATCCAGATCCACCCCGTCGAACGCATCCCCGTATTGAACCAGATAGAGATCGATGCAGGATTTGGCGAACCGCATCCGGGAAGATTCCGTTGCCGCCACATCCGAGAAATGCTCGGACCACGTCCAGCCGCCGACGGAGATGAGCACCTTCAGCGCTGGGTACTTTTCCTTTAATAGGGCCAACTGGCGGAAGTTGCCGCGCAGGCCATCCATGGGATCGGTTTGGGCGCTTACGCTTCGGTTGCCGCCGAAGAACCGGATCGTGTCCGCGTCGATATCCCCGTTCACGCACTCACCCTCGGGGCTGATGTTGGAAAAGGCGTAATTGAGGTGGGTGAGTTTTTCCCCCTGAAGCTGCGAGAGGAACACGGAACGGTTGTACACGTTCCAGGAGGCGTAATATCCGACGAGCCGGTAGGGGGTATCCATGGGGACCTCGGAACGTTCCGGGGCGCCGGTTTCGGCGGCGGGCGTTGCCGCGCGCGTGGATGCGGGAGCCGTTTCGAACTCAAGGTTTCCGCATCCGGCGGCGGAGAGGATTACCAATGCCGCCAGGAGGATGTATCTTCCGCCTTCGAGATCTACCCCTCCCCGCTTGGAAACGCTTCCACCCCCGATCGATCCGGTTTCTGCGAAGAACCCTGATTCGGTTGTAGAATTTGCGGGAAGTTTATTTGTTTTCATATTTTTTTCCATCCGGAGGTATTGTACACGATGTTACCGTCCACATTTGCGCCCGGAAAATAAAAATCCCCGGGTTCATACGGGAAGGATGATCACAACCCCGATTTTGCGCGGAGAATCACGCCCGCCGCCAAAATATTCTGAATTAGCATGCTATAATTTTTCTCCGCATCCCGGCATTCGGGGGGAACCATTCTATTTCGAATGGAAAGGATTTATCCGTGAGCAGCGATCTCCGAACATCCGTCAAACCCGCGCATCTCCCTCCTCTGGAAGAACAATTCGTACCCGCCGCGTTGTACAACCGCGCATTCCGCAAACAGGCGCAATCCGCCGGCGTCCCGCTGATCCTGGGCGTGGAACGCGAACACGGCCGGTCCCTCCGGTACGAGGCCCGCGTCCTGCCGGAAGGCCATCCCTTTGCGGCGGAAAACAACCGCTACGTCGAGCGGCTGCTGAAGTTCCTGCTCTGGCAAAAGGGCGGCTGGAAGGTGGCCGTCGGCGGTCCGCAATCGATCGGCGAATATATCCGCCGGACATATTCGGCCGAAGGCGAGCGGCGCTTTGATTTTGCCTTCATGGGAAGGGATGTGTATGAAAAAGAGTTTACCGTCATCACGTGCCGCCCGGAGGACGTGCCTCCCGCGCTCGAAACCGGCCAGCCGCTCGGCCGGCACCTCGACGGCTGCCGGATCGGGTTCGACCTCGGCGCTTCGGACCGCAAGGTCTCGGCGGTGATCGACGGGAATCCGGTGTACAGCGAGGAGGTCGTCTGGGAGCCGCGCAAGCACGCCGATCCGGAGTATCACTACCGCGAGATCCGGGCGGCTTTGGCCGCGGCCGCCGCCAAACTACCGCGCGTGGATGCCATCGGCGGCAGCTCGGCCGGGATCTACATCGACAACCGGCCGATGATCGCCTCGCTCTTCCGCGCGGTTCCGGCCGGGCGCTTCGGCGAGGTGCGCGGCATGTTCCTGCGCCTGCGCGAGGAATGGAAGGTGCCGCTCGAGGTGATCAACGACGGGGATGTCACCGCCCTCGCCGGCGCGATGTCGCTCGGCGACAACGCGATCCTCGGGGTCGCGCTCGGCTCGAGCGAAGCCACCGGGTACGTCGACGAGAACGGCAACATCATGGGCTGGCTCAACGAGCTGGCCTTCGCGCCGGTGGATTACCGCGAGGGCGCCGCGCTCGACGAGTGGTCGGGCGACCGCGGGGTCGGCTCGCAATATTTCTCGCAGCAGTGCGTCTTCCGCCTCGCGCCCAAGGCGGGGATCGCCATCCCGCAGGATCTGACGGACGCCGACAAACTTAAGTTCGTCCAGGAAAAACTGGAAAAGGGGGATCCCGGCGCGCGGCGGATCTGGGAGAGCATGGGTGTATTCCTCGGCTACGGCATCGCCCATTACGCGGATTTCTATCCGCTGCGTCATGTGTTGATCCTCGGCCGCTGCACTTCCGGGCGCGGCGGCTCGATTCTGCTCGAGGGCGCTCGGAAGGTGCTCGCGTCCGAATTCCCGGAGCACGCCGGGGTTCACATCCAGCTGCCGGACGAGAAAAGCCGGCGGGTGGGCCAGTCAATCGCCGCCGCCAGCCTGCCCGCGCTCGAACCCAAGGAGGCCAAATGAAATTCCATCAATCCGCCTCGGAGCTCTTTATCCCGGACGGCGCCGCGCTTCCCGCCGCGCTCGAGCGCACCACCCATCTGGCCGTCTCGGCCCATCAGGACGACCTCGAGATCATGGCCGCCGCGCCCATTCTCGAATGTTTCCAGCACAAGGAGAAATGGTTCACCGGCGTGGTGGTCACCGACGGCCGCGGGTCGCCGCGCGCCGGGTTTTACGCGGCATACACCGATGAGGAGATGTGGGCAGTCCGCCGCAAGGAGCAGAAGAAGGCGGCGATAGTGGGCGAATTCGCAGCCCTGTCCCTCTTGGATCATCCCAGTTCGAGTATCAAGGATGGATCCAACCGCAAACCCGTCGAGGACATCGTTGCGCTGCTTTCGGCGTGCAAGCCGCAAATCCTCTACACGCACAACCTGGCCGATAAGCATGATACGCATGTTGGCGTGGCGCTCAAGACGATCGCCGCCGCCCGCGCCCTGCCCGCCGCCGACCGCCCGCAAAAGGCCTACGGCTGCGAAGTCTGGCGCGACCTCGATTGGATGGTGGACGACGATAAAATCGGCTTCGATGTTTCAGCGATGGAGAACCTGCAGGCGTCGCTGCTGGGGGTGTACGATTCGCAGATCACCGGCGGCAAGCGCTACGACCTGGCGAGCATGGGCCGCCGCAGGGCCCACGCCACCTACTTCGCCTCACACGGAGTGGACACGGCGACAGGGATCACCTTCGGGATGGATCTCACGCCGCTGATCGCGGATCCGCAACTCGACATAGCCGAATATGTTCACGGGTACATCCACCGCTTCTCACAGGACGTCGGCGGACGATTCAAGCGGCTGGGGTTAAAATAATCAATCCGCGGAGGACACGGAGTCGAACGGAGAAAAGATTATATCGGCTGGGTTTTCCATGAGCCTCCGCGCCCTCTGTGGATTTGGAAAAGGACAAATTCAATGACCAAAATCGAAATTCCCCCGATGGATCTCGCCTTGCGGCCTTTTCACCAGTGGGACAAGGGCTGGTTCGCGCTCACCGCGGGCGATTTTGCGGCTGGAAAATTCAATTCCATGACGGTCTCGTGGGGCAGCTTCGGGATCATGTGGGGCCGGCCTTTCGCGCAAGCAGTCGTCCGCCCGACCCGGTTTACCTACGGTCTTATGGAGGAGTACGACAACTTCACGTTGTGCGCCTTCCCCGAGCAATACCGGAAGGCGTTGAACATTTTCGGCAGCAAATCCGGGCGCGACGGAGACAAGATCTCGGCGGCCGGGTTGACGCCCGCGGCGTCCAAACTCATTTCCTCACCGGCGTTTGCCGAAGCCGAACTCATTTTCGAGTGCCGGAAAATCTATGTAAGCAAATTCGATCCGGCCGGTTTCCAGGATCCTGCGATCGATTCCAATTACTCCGGCGGTGATTATCACCAGGTGTATTTCGGACAGGTTCTGCGGATTTACGGCGACGAAAAGTATCTGGCGTAAATCTGAAATATCTTGAACAAGGGTTACCCGGAGAAGACCTGGAATACATGGATGAAGTAATAATAAATATTCTCTGCGTCCTCCGCGGCTCTGCGGTGAGGTTTTGTTCTCCCATCATGCTATAATCCCCATCAACCTTCCACCAACAGGAATAATTCATGCGCCTCGGCATCATCGGACTTCCCCAATCCGGCAAAACCACCGTCTTCAATGCGCTCACCCGCGGCCACGCCCCGACCGGCTCGATGATCGGCGGCGGGCGGTTCGAAGTGCACACCGCGGTGGTGATGGTCCCGGATCCGCGCGTGGATCAGCTCTCCGCAATGTTCCAACCGCGCAAGACGATTTACGCCCAGGTCACCTACGCCGACGTGGCGGGGATTGAAAGCAATCCCAGCGCGCGCGGCGAACTGAAGGGGCCGCTGCTGGGCGAACTGCGCCAGATGGACGGGCTGCTCAATGTGGTGCGCGCCTTCGCGGACGAGGCCGTCCCGCACCCGCTCGGGAGCGTCGACCCGGCCCGCGACGTCACGGCGATGGACTCGGAACTGCTGATCAACGACCTGATCACCGTCGAGCGCAAGCTCGAGCGGCTGGAGGAGGAACTGCGCAAAGGCGGCGTGAAAGACAAAGCCCTGGCTCAAAAGGACGTGGAGCTTTTTAAAAGATTGCACGCCCATTTGCAGGAAGATAAGCCCCTGCGGGAAATGGAATTCACTCCCGATGAGGAACGCGCTCTTTCGGGGATGGGCCTCCTGACTCAGAAACCGATGCTGATCCTGTGGAATCTCGGTGAGGGGCAGAAGGAACCCGCTTCGGCCGCGCCCGGCCGGCGCTATGCCACCGCCGGCATCCAGGGCAAGCTTGAAATGGAAATCGCGCAGATGGCGCCCGAAGAGGCGGCGGCCTTCCTGAAGGAATTCAGCATCGAGGAACCGGGGCTGAACCGCGTCATCCGCCTCTCCTACGATCTGCTCGGTTTGCAATCCTTCTTCACCGTCGGTGAAGACGAAGTGCGCGCCTGGACCGTCCGGCGCGGCGCGTTGGCGCCGGAGGCCGCCGGCGTGGTGCACACCGACCTGCAAAAGGGGTTCATCCGCGCCGAGGTTATCCGCTATGACGAGCTTACCGCTCTCGGCTCACTGGCAGAGGCGAAGGCCAAGGGCAAGCTGCGGCTGGAGGGCAAGGAGTACCCGGTCAAGGACGGCGATATCCTTAATATCCGGTTTGCGAATTGATCTCCCCCGCGCCGGAATACATCCGCGGATACGCCGGTTGTTGGCGGGTGTGAGGGTGCAAGCAGGATAAGCATGACCGAAAAATAAAGGTCCCCCGGTTAACCCTCATCGGTTTGAGCCGGCGGACCCATTAAACAACGCATCGGCCGCTTCGGTCGATGCGATTTCCTTTAAAAAAATTCTATCTGGTTGTGCTCGAACGTGTGTCGGGCGAAAAAGAAACGGTCAGGATTTCTCTTCTTCTTCCGGCTTCGGCTTGTCCTTATCGTCGTCGTCCTTCAATGCCCTTCGGAATTCGCGGATGGCGGTGCCGATCTCCTTGATCCGCCCCACGCCGAAGATGAGCACCACGACAAGCAGGATAATCAGCAGTTCGGGAATTCCCAATCGGAATGGCATGATTCGCTCCTCCTAAACTTGGATGGCGGGTTGCATCCCGCGGATTTATTTACGGTTCAGCAGTTGCTTCGCGCGCCCGACGACGGAGTCTGCGGTGAAACCGAGTTTCTCCTGCAGCACCGCCAGCGGCGCCGACGCGCCGAAGTCGTCGATCGAAAGGACATCCCCCTGCCCGCCGACCCACTTCTCCCAACCCTGGGCCACTCCCGCTTCCACAGCCAGGCGCGCCGCGCATTGCGCGGGCAGGATGGATTCGCGGTAGGCGGCATCCTGCGCGGAGAAGAGCTCCCAGGACGGGAAGGATACCACCCTCACCGGGATCCCCTCCTGATCCAATTTTTGGGCGGCTGCGAGGACCGGGTGTACTTCCGATCCGGATGCCATCAGGATCAGCGCGGGCGCGCCAGCCTTGGATTCCCACAGCACGTAGGCGCCCTTTTCGGTCCCCTGCGCGCTTTGCATTTCCGTACGGTCGAAGATCGGAAGGTTCTGGCGTGTGAGGGCCAGCACGGTCGGCCCGCGAACGCGCCGGAGCGCGATCTTCCAGGCTTCGGCGGTTTCAGAAGCGTCGGCCGGCCGCAGCACGACGAGGTTGGGGGTCGCCCGCATCGCCGCCAGATGCTCGATCGGCTGATGGGTGGGTCCGTCTTCCCCGAGCCAAACGCTGTCGTGGGTGAAGATCCACAGCACGCGCAGTTTCGAAATCGCGCTGAGCCGCACCGGCGGTCGCATGTAATCGTAAAACACCATGAACGTTGAGCCGAAGGGGATGAATCCGCCGTGAAGCGCCAGGCCGTTGCAGATCGAACCCATCCCGTGCTCGCGGACGCCGAAATGCAAATTCCGCCCGCTGTAATCCCAGCCGCCCTCCACCGCGCCCTCGACCTTCCCTTCCGGGGCTTCCCCTTTCTGGAAATTGCCATGCTTCTTCATCCAGGTGAAGGTGGAGGGGTTGAGGTCCGCCGATCCGCCGAACAGTTCCGGCAGCGCGTCGGCCAGTTGCTGAAGGATCTTCTCGGATGCCTTGCGCGTGGCGATGTTGCCGTCTGCGGGGGCGAAAGCCGGGATCTTTTCTTCCCAGCCCTTCGGCAGCTCCCCGCTCATCCGGCGCCGGAGTTCCGCGGCCTGTTCCGGGAACTGCTTCGCGTACTTCCCGAAGAGCTGCTCCCATTCCTCATCAAGCCGCGCGCCCCGCTCCACGCTCAGGCGGTATACCGCCAGTGCCTCGGCGGGAATGGTGAACATCGGCTCGACCGGCCAGCCCAGCTTCTCCTTGGCGCCGCGCAGTTCCTCGGCCCCAAGCGGGGTGCCGTGCGCTTCGCTCGTATCCTGCTTCTTCGGCGCGCCGAATCCGATGTGCGTCCGCACCCGGATCAGGGTCGGCTTCGCGCTCTGCCCGCGGGCATCCGCCAGCGCCTTGGCGACAGCCTTCACATCGTTTCCATTCTCGACCGAAAGTACGTTCCAGCCGTAGGCCGCAAAGCGTGCGGAGACATCCTCCGAAAAACACAGCCTGGTCGAGCCGGAGAGCGAAATTTTATTGTCGTCGTACAGAACGATCAACCGGCCCAGCCCGAGGTGCCCGGCGAGCGAGCACGCTTCCGACGCGACCCCTTCCATCAGGTCGCCGTCGCTGGCGATCACGTAGGTGTGATGTTGAATAATCGGGAAGCCGGGGCGGTTGAAACGCGCCGCCAGGTGCGCTTCGGCCACCGCCATGCCGACCGCATTCGAGATCCCCTGGCCCAGCGGGCCGGTGGTGGCTTCCACCCCGGGCGTGATCTCCGTCTCCGGATGCCCCGGCGTGCGGCTTTCCCATTGGCGGAAGCGCTTGATCTCCTCGAGCGGCAGGTCGTATCCCGTCAAATGCAGCAACGCGTACAGGAGCGCCGAGCCGTGCCCGGCGGAGAGCACGAACCGGTCGCGGTCGAACCATTTGGGGTCGGCGGGATTGTGCCGCAGGACCTGGGTCCACAGCGTGTAGGCCATCGCCGCGGCGCCCATTGGCAGCCCGGGATGGCCGGATTTGGCCGCTTCGACCATATCGGCGGCGAGGAAGCGCAGGGTGTTGATGGAGAGAGCCTCAAGCTCGGGGGAGATGGGTTTATTCGTCAACTTGGAAATTCTCCTGTTTCAATTTTCTTGTCAAGTTTGTCTGCCGACGGTGGACGATCGACCCTCGACCATGGCCGGTTTTTTTGATGCCGTGGATTTCCCGTCTACTGCTCCGGGTCAATCGGTTGTTATCTTTCCACGGACCATGGTCGGTTTTCGATGGTCTATCGTCCACGGTCCATGGTCCGATCCGTGGAGCAGTATTTTACCGCACCGTCCATCCAGCCGATAGACGGCCGTCCGCCCCGGCCGCCAATTCGGGTAGAATACGCCATGGAAATCCAAACACCAAACATGGAAATACAACATGATCGGATTCTGCTCGGAGATTGCCGCAAGCTCCTGCCGCAATTGCCGCATGAATCTGCAGACCTGATTTTCGCCGATCCGCCGTACAATCTCCAGCTGCGGCAGGAACTCTACCGTCCCGACAGCTCGCGGGTGGACGCGGTCGACGACAGCTGGGACCGGTTTTCCTCTTTCGAGGAATATGACGGCTTCACCCGCGAATGGCTTTCCGCCTGCCGGCCCCTGCTTAAACCGTCCGGCAGCCTGTGGGTGATCGGCAGCTATCACAACATCCACCGCGTCGGCGCGATCCTGCAGGATCTCGGGTACTGGATCCTTAATGAAATCGTGTGGATAAAATCCAATCCGATGCCGAATTTCCGCGGCGTGCGGTTCACCAACGCGCACGAAACCCTGTTGTGGGCGGCGCGCGAACGCGGGGCGCGCTCCACGTTTCATCACCACGCGATGAAATCGCTCAACGGGGACCTGCAAATGCGCTCGGATTGGGTGCTTCCGGTTTGTTCCGGCGGGGAACGGCTGCGCGAGGGTGGAGAAAAAGTGCACTCCACCCAGAAACCGGAGGCGCTCCTTTACCGCGTGATCCTATCCAGCACCGATCCCGGCGCGCTGGTGGTGGATCCGTTTTTCGGCTCGGGGACGACCGGCGCGGTGGCCAAGCGCCTCGGCCGCCGCTGGATCGGCATCGAGAAGGATCCCGCCTATGCGGCGGCCGCGAAGCGGAGGATCGATGCGGTTCCGGAGTCGGAACTCCGGACGGAGTACCTGTCCACCCCAAATCCGCGCAAGCGCGAACGGATCCCGTTTGGACGCCTGCTGGAAGCGGGCCTGCTCTCCGCCGGCGACACCCTGGTGTTCGATTCCCGCGGCGGCGAGAAGGCGCGCGTGTGCGCCGACGGCTCGCTTTCCTGGAAAGGCGGGCGCGGATCGATCCACCAGCTGGCGCGCATCCTGCGCGGCGGGCCCTGCAACGGGTGGGATCACTGGCTGGCGCTGGACCGCCGCACCGGGAAACGCGTTCTCATCGACCAATTACGCGTAGAGCTGCGCGAGAAAGAAAAAACCGCCTGACCCCCATCCCCTCCCGTCTCGTTTTTGCCTTTTGAAACGGGAGGGGACGGAGGGGAGGGCTTGGAACCAACGGAGAAAATATGACAATCGATAAACCCACCCGCTGGTCTTTGGATGTTCTTTTCCCTTCCCCCGACGGGCCGGAGATTAAAAAAGCGCTCGCCGAATTGGATCGAAAGGTGGCCAGGGCCGAAAAAAGCCGTCGTCTGCTTTCCCCCCGGATCTCCGGGGCGGCTTTCCTCGGCCTGGTCAGGCAGCTCGAAGAGATCCGTTCGCTGGCCCGCCGGGTAGCGGCGTACGCCGAGCTGCACTTCTGCGAGAATACCCAGGATCAAGCCGCGCAGACACAGCTCGCCAACACCGAACAGCATATGGCGGAAATCGAGAACCGCCTGCTGTTCTTCTCAACCTGGTGGAAGGCGCTTCCCGCCGCACCGGCCCGCCGCCTGCTCGCGGTCTCCGGCCCCTACCGCTACTACCTCGAGCAGATCCGCCGCATGGCGCCGCATACGCTTTCCGAACCGGAAGAGAAGGTGGTCAACCTTAAGAACGCCACCGGCTCGCGGGCGCTTGCCACGCTCTACCAGGCGATCACCAACCGGTATATGTTCGATCTGGAAATCGACGGGGCGCGCAAGCAGTTCAGCCGGGCCGAACTCACCGTCTTCACCCGCTCCCCGGATGCGTCCATCCGCGAGGCGGCCTACCGCTCGCTGTACAGCATCTACAGCCGCGAGGGCCCGATCCTGGGGCAGATCTATTCCGCGCTCGTCCGGGATTGGCGGAACGAGAATGTCCGCCTGCGCAAATTCTCCTCGCCGGTCGCGGTGCGCAACCTGGCCAACGATCTGCCGGATAAGGTGGTCCGCCTCCTGTTGGAGGTATGCCGCGCGAATGCGCCGGTTTTTCAAAAGTACTTCGAACTTAAGGCGCGCACGCTGGGCCTGCCCAAACTGCGCCGTTACGACATTTATGCGCCCATCGCCCCGGCGGAGAAAGAATACGGCTTCGACCGGGCATGGGAACTGGTGCGCCGGAGTTTCGAGGAGTTCGACCCCGCCTTCGCCGCGCTCGCCGAACGGGTCGTCGCCGAGCGCCGGCTGGATGCCGAAGTCCGGCCCGGCAAGCGCGACGGCGCATTCTGCATGAGCGTGCTGCCGTCGCTCACGCCGTGGGTGCTCACCAACTATCAGGGCCGCGCCTACGACCTGGCGACCTTGGCGCACGAGCTGGGGCATGCCGTGCACGCCCTGCTGGCCGAGGACCTGCCGCTCTTCACCTACGATGCCAGCCTGCCGCTGGCCGAAACGGCGTCCACCTTCGCGGAAATGCTGCTGGTGGAGAGTCTGTTAAAAGAAGAGACCGATCAGGCCGTCCGCCGCGATCTGCTCTTCCGCCAGGTCGACGACGCCTACGCCACGATCATGCGCCAGGCGTTCTTCGCGCTGTTCGAGGTCGAGGCGCACGACGCGGTCGGCAAGGGGGCGTCGGTCGAGGATCTGTGCGCGAAGTATTGGGAGAACCTGCAGGCCCAATTCGGAAACTCGGTGGACTTGGCGGATGAATTCCGTTGGGAATGGGCGGCCATTCCGCACTTCTATGAAATGCCGTTTTATGTGTATGCGTATGCCTTCGGCCAGCTGCTCGTGCTCGCGCTGTTTCACCAGTATCAGGCGGAGGGTTCCGCCTTCCTCCCGCGCTTCACGCGCATCCTTTCCGCCGGCGGGTCGGCCAGCCCGGCCAAAATCTTGAAACGCGCAGGCATTCGCATCGAGCAGGCGGAATTCTGGCAGGGGGGATTCGATCTGCTGAGCCGGCGGATTTCCCAATTGTGATGAACTGGTGGTTTTCCGAATTCGCAACAGGGCGGCCCATAGGCCGCCCTGTTGCTTTATTAATTCAATGCCGGTGAATTGTTGCTTCGTATCCCTTCTTCCGCCCCGGCCTAATCAACCATAATTTATTACCTGCCTGGAAGCCGCATGCTTTCTACTCCCGGAGAAGCACGGAGATCCGGGCAATCCCTTCCTGGAACATTTCAGGCGGCGCGAGCAGGCTGACAATCACCGCCTGCGCATCTTCCATGTCGAACATATACCCCGGCTGGACGATGACGCTTTGTTCCATAAGCAGCCGGATGGCAAACCCCTCGTCATCCATTTCGGCGGGCAATTCGACGACCGAGTACCACCCGCCGTCGCGCGGGAAGAGCGTGACACCCGGAACACCGCCCAGGATTTTCTTCAGGTTTTCCTCGTTCGCGTCCACCCGTTGGCGGATCTGTTCCCGGACCTGCGCACCGAGATCCAGGAGAACTGGCGCGGCCCGCTGGACCGGCGTGCCGACCGAAAGAAAGGCATCCGCGATGAACTCCAGCCGGGCAAGCGCTTCCCGTGTATCGCGCTCCGGCCCGCTGACGGCGATCCAGGCCAGCTTCATTTGCGGCAGGCCGCAGGCTTTGGATAACCCGCCGAGGGTGAAGGTCAGCGAATCCGGGTTGCCGGCCGAAGATACGACGCTTTTCGCGCGCGCCGGAGAGGGGTAATCGAGGAACACCTCATCCACGATCAGTGCCAGCCGGTGCGCGGCGCAAAATCCGCTCAGCTCGCGGAGGTCCTCCGCGGTGAGCATGCTGCCGGTCGGATTGTTGGGTGAGACGGCGACCACCACGCGGGCACCGGGTGTTCGCGCCCCGAACAGCGCCGCCAGGTCCCAGCGCCAATCCTCATTCGAAAGCGCATAGGGCGCCGCCGTCACACCTTCCAGCTCGGCGATCAGGGGCACCAGCGGATAGCTGGGCTTCGGATACAAAATGGATTTCCCCGGGGTGCACAGTAATTTAAAGAGGAAGCTGTACGCCTCGCTCGTGCCGGAAGTCAGCACGATCGAATCAGGGGAGAGGCCGATCCCGCGCTCGTGGTAATAACCGGCCACGGCGCTGCGGGCGGCAAGCAATCCGCGCGGGTCCGGCTGATAGAAGTGTTTGGCGCCATCCGCCATGGCCTCGCGGATTTCCTCAAGCGGATAATCCAGCCCGGCCAGGGTGGGGTTGGAAATCGAGAGATCCCAGATCGCCAAGTTCCGCGCGCGTTTTTCTTCTACGATCCGGGAATACTCGTTCGGCGCAAGTTCGGTCTGGATGCGGGAGGAGAATCGCATTCCGGGAGAATACCATAGAAACTCATGGGCGGGATTGACGGGATTGCATCAGGATTGGAGGATTTCCAAGCGAAGATGATCCTGGAAATCCAATGAAAAGCTTTTCCATCCTGTCTATGGGTTTACCGAAAGCGCCGTGTCTTCCATCCTTCGCACCAGGGGCGATGCAACGGCCGCGGCCGCCATCGACAGGCAGGCGATTCCGGCCGCCGCAAACCAGATCTCGGGGCCCAACCGGTCCGCCAGGGGCCCGGCAATCGAAAGCCCGAGCGGCACCGCCACGCCCACAGCGCTCATCGTGAGCGCCAACACACGCCCCTGCATGTCCGCAACAACCCTCGATTGGATGATGGCGAACAGGGCGCCATGGATGACCGCCATCATGGCGCCGCAACCAAACAGACAAACGGCGATCCAAATCGCGTTCCCGGCCGGATGCAGGCCGGCGCCCAGCAGGCTTGCCCCCAACCCCGCCAATCCCAGGATGACCGTCCATATCCGGCGTCGGGATCCCCCCCAAACCCCGAGTGATGCTCCGCCCGCCACGATTCCTATTCCAAACGCAGCCTGAATACCGCCAAGCGTAAGAGCCGTTCCATCCAGCGAACGCCGAACGAGAATGGGGAGCATCATCAAGGCCGGCTGCAGCAGTGCGTTAAAACAAACGCCCATCGCCAAGACGGCGCATAATCCGGTCCATCGCCAAACGTAATCAGCCCCCTTCGACACGTCTCTCAGCGTCGTCATGAGGAAAGACGGCGATTGCGCCGCGGCCGCCGTCCGTTCTGGCCGGGGGATGCGCACACGGAGCAGGATTCCGACGGCCGCAACGGCGGTAAGGATATCGATACACAAAATCCCCGCCACCGGGAACATACCCAAGAGCAGGGCGGCGATCGGCGCGGCGGCGATGTTCAACGCACCTTCCATCGCCTGGTTCCACCCCTGGATTCTAGTGAGGTGGCGATCGGGGACCATCAGGGCAGTGGAGCTCAGCATGGCCGGGCCATGGAATCCGCCGCCGACGGCGCGGAGGAACATCAAGGTATAGATATGCCAGGGTTGCGCGATCCCCGCGAGGAATA
This sequence comes from Anaerolineales bacterium, assembly GCA_016932475.1. Classification (GTDB taxonomy): domain Bacteria; phylum Chloroflexota; class Anaerolineae; order Anaerolineales; family RBG-16-64-43; genus JAFGKK01. The sequence continues at coordinate 750 of JAFGCU010000075.1, read as the reverse complement.
ACGCGGCCAATATCATAGTCGCGGCCGCTATTCCCGTATCCGTGACAATCAGGATGAGCCGTCGGTTTCCCCTGTCCACGATCGCGCCGGCCGCCGGCCCCAGGATCACCTGCGGCAGCAGACCCGCCAGAGCGGCCGTCGCCAGGACAGCCGCGGAATCCGTCATCCGGGCGAGATGCCAGATCAGCGCGAACGAAACCAGCTGGCTTCCGGATAAGGACAACGCCTGGGAAACCCAAAAGGCGGCGAACGGTCCGGTCCAAGCAACGGTTGACGATGCATGCCGATGAGTCAAGAGAAACCTCCCGCATACGCCTTCCGGCGTGGTTGTGATGAGAATACGGTTTGATTCCAAAAAAAAAGCGGTCGAGAATAACTCGACCGCGGATCCTTAAAGAAAACGCCCGGTTTTTCAACCGGGCGGATGATGACAAGGCCCCTTGGCAATGACCTACTTTTCCGGGCCGTTACCGGCCAAGTAGCATCGGCGCTGGCGGGCTTAACTTCCGGGTTCGGGATGGGACCGGGTGTACCCCCGCCGCTTAAATCACCAAGAGACCATTGTTACCGAATACGATAGAGGAAAAATTCCAAGTTCTCCGCACCACGGTCAAGCCCTCGACCATTAGTACGCCTTCGCTCAACTCTTGCGAGTTTTACACGTGACGCCTATTAAGCAGGTGGTCTACCTGCGGTCTTACCCGGATAAACCGGTGAGGGATCTGATCTTGGGGCAAGTTTCCCACTTAG
>JAFGCU010000074.1 GCA_016932475.1 Anaerolineales bacterium | reverse complement strand
GGATCCGCCTTTTCCCGGGGCTGGCGGATTGGATGATGGAGCAGGCTTACACCCGCCGTCTTCGCCGGGGGAGGAAAGAATAAACGCCGCAAAAAGCACAAAGGGCACAAGCAGAAACCTCTGAAAATGTCACCTTGAGCGCATCGAAGGATCCGGAAAGGCAGAAGCAGATGCTTCGTTTCCCTGCAAAAAGCGTAGAACAGCCGCTCAGCATGCTCCCCCTTTATGAGGCATCAATTATTTTCTTTATGTTTTTTGTGCCTTTTGCGGCTAAGGCAGACAAGGAAACAAAATCAGAATCCGCTCCTTCCCGAACCCTCCCCGGCCGGGTATAATCCCGCCCGGAATGCCGCCACGGTAGCTCAATCGGCAGAGCAATCGCTTCGTAAGTGATAGGTTGAGGGTTCAATTCCCTCCCGTGGCTCAACCAAGCCCTCCCTGAGGGCTTTTTTGTTTATATTTATGGTGTCCGAGAAAGCGGGTTCGTATACAATAGGAAAACCAACCGGGATCCAGAAAGGATCCGTCGAATAAGGGAACTCTCATGAAAAGACTTGCTTGGCTTCTGTTTCTGCTTGCCACCGCCGCCTGCCAACCGGCGGTGACGGCAATCCCGACCGCGCGTCCAACCGAAGCGGAAACCGCCGAATTTACGTCCACACACCCATCCGAGGTTTCGGCGCCCATACCGACCGAAACCGGGCTTCCGCCGGTGTACGTCCCGGCCCTGTGTACATTGATGGGGCGTCCGGTCCGTTCCGACGTTCCCGCCGGCAAGCCGGTGATCCTGGTTTGGGGCTGGTCGGCCGCGACCGAAGAACAGGTCAGGGATTACATCCGGGTCCGGATGGTCGTTGTTACGTTCGACGGCAACGAGGTTGAGGGTGTGCAAAGCGGGGGCATTCCGTATGATGAAAACGCCAAATTGTACAAAGCCGTTTGGATGGCGGCGGTCGGCGTTGTCGATCCGGGCGTCCATACGATCACTTACCTGCTGGCTTTCCGCGAGAAGCTCTTCGACGGATTTGATTATTACGGCCCCGGTACGGAGAACGAGAAACTGGAAGATAAGTGCGAGATCGATGTGAAATAGGGACCATGGATTCCACGGATAATAATCAGGATTTCACGGAAATTCAAACCGGATGGCGGAGGGTATCCTCGCGAGAGAGGATATAATTCCTCCGCGCGCGCGATTCTTTTCGCGCGAGTGCTCCCTCGGGAGAAGCGGTGACATCCGACCTCCTCGCGACCAAACTGCACCGCCCCGCCGTCCCTTCCGGCCGGATACCGCGTCCGCGGCTCGTCCGCCGCCTGAACGAGGGCTTGCTGGCGGGGCGCACCCTGACGCTAATTTCCGCACCGGCGGGATTCGGCAAGACCACCTGCGCCGGAGAATGGCTGGATGCCTCGGACCGGCCGGCAACGTGGCTTTCCCTGGAGGATGCGGATGACGACCCGGGGCGGTTCTTTTTGTACCTTGTTGCCGCGCTCCAGAAGATCAACCCGGTGATCGGCCGCGAGATCGATGGAATTCTCCGCGCCGGATCGCTTCCCTCCGCCGGCATCATTCACACCACGCTCAGCAACGATATTCTGGAAGCGGATCGGCCCTTTATCCTGGCGCTGGACGATTTCCAGGTAATCCAGGATTCCACAATCCTCCAGGTCGTGGAACGGCTGGTGCTCAATCCCCCTCCGCCGCTCCATTGGGTGATCCTTTCCCGGGAGGATCCGCCTTTGCCGCTGGCGCGGTTGCGGGCGAACGACCGATTGTCGGAAATCCGCGCGGCGGATTTGCGCTTCTCAACCGAAGAGGCCGGCAGCCTGCTGCGGGGAACGCTTGGTTTGAATATTTCAGCGGAGGATGCCGCGCTGCTTGACGAACGGACCGAGGGATGGGCGGCCGGGCTGCACCTCGCCGGGCTTTCCATGCGTGAACGGGCGGATCCGTCCGGTTTCATTCAGACCCTCAGCGGCGGCCACCGGCATATCCTTGCATATCTCACCGAAGAGGTCTTTACCCGGCAGGCTCCTGCGGATCAGGAGTTCCTGCTGCATACGTCTCTGCTCCAACGTCTGTGCGGCGGATTGTGCGACGCGGTCACCGGCCGGTCGGACGGGCGCGGGACGCTCGATCGTCTTTACCGCGCGAATTTATTCCTGGTGCCGCTCGATGACGAGGGCCGGTGGTACCGGTATCACCAGCTGTTTGCCGAGATGCTGGAGGACCGGCGCCGGGCGCTCCCGGCGGAACTGAACACCGGGCTGCACCGGCGCGCGTCTGTTTGGTACGCGGGCGAGGGAATGGCGGGCGAGGCGATCCGGCACGCGCTGGCGGCGGAGGATTACGCGGCGGCGGTTATACAGATCGAAACCCACGCGATGGACATGCTGATGCAATGGCATGTCAAGACGGTCGATGGATGGATGCGGGCGATCCCGGCCGGGTGGAGCGCCCAGAGCATCCGCGCCAATCTCGCCTTCGCCTGGATCCATATGATCCGGGGGGAGCATCTCAAGGCGGCGCCGCATCTTGAGCGGCTGCAGGCCCTGTTTGCGGAATCACAGCACGCTGAATTTGAGGATCCTTCCTTGAGTGCCAAGTGGCTTGCGATCCAGGCCATGATGCTCAACGCCCGGGGTATGGCGGCGGAAGGGCTGGCGCTCGGCCGCAAAGCGCTCAGGCTTGCTCCGGAAACGGACAGCCCCGTGCGCTGCATCGTTCACCTGGCGATCGCGGGTTCCTGCGGGCAGCTCGACGACACGCCGGGGATGGAGGCCGCATTTTCGGAAATCATCCGCCACGGGCGCGAAGGCGGAAATTCGGTGTACGAGCTGCTGGGAATATCCGGGCTGGCTCTCAGCGCGATCAAACACGGAAGGCTGCATTTCGCCTACGACCTCGCCGCCGAGGGGATCCGGCGGATGGAGGGATCGGGCTCTCTGCCTCCCGTCGCCACCGCGGTGTTCGGGGAGCTTGGCACTGTCTGTTACCAATGGCATCAACTGGATGAGGCGCACCGCCATTTCCGGCGCGCGATCCAGGTCGGAATGCTGGCCGACTTCAGCGATGCGGAATTATTTCACAGCGTTATCCTCTCGCGCCTTCATTTAATCGAGGGAAACCTTCCCGCTGCCGAAAAGGAGATCCGGAGATCCGCCGACCGGATGCGGGTCGATGCGCCGGTCGTCGTGCGCGAGGAAGTAATCGCCCAGCAGGTGCGGGTGGAGCTTGCGAGGAAGCGGCCTGCGGAAGCGGAACGCCTGATGCAGGCCGAGGGCTTCTCCTTCGCGGGCGAATTTTCCACGCCGGATTCCCTGCCCGGCCGCACATCCAGCGTGCTGTTTACGGCTTCCCTGCGAATCCTGCTGCACCGGGCCGGATCCGGCGATGCGGCGAACGGCGTAAAAGCCGGTCTCGGATTGGCGGACCGGTTGGTGGATGAGGCGGCCCGGCGCGGCCTTGTGTTTTATCAGATGGAATTGCTGCTCCTGCGCGCCCAGCTGCATATCGCGGATAAGGATGAACGCTCCGCCCGGGAGGATCTGCTTGCCGCGCTGGCGCTCGGGGAAGCCGAAGGGTATATCACCGTTTTTATCGAAGAGGGCGAGGGGATCGGCGCTGCGCTGGCCGGGTTGCTGCGGGAAAACGCGCCGGGCGGGATCTCGCCGGATTATCTCAGGAAGATCCTGGCCGGATTTTCGGTGACGCCGGAATCCCGTTCGGCCGAAACCGCCAGGAGGATCGCGCAACTGACAGCCCGGGAACTCGAGGTGCTGCGGCTGATGGCGGAGGGCTTGCGCTACGAGGAGGTGGCCGAGCGGCTGGTCATCTCCCTGAATACGGTGCGAACGCACGTGAAAACGATTTATGGGAAACTGGGCGTCGACAACCGCACCCGGGCGATTGAGCTCGCCCAGCGCATGAATGTTCTGTAAAGAATAAAATTCGGAACCGCTCAGGCCGGAAAAAGAGTGTACGGTGTACACCGAAAAGGTCCGATGATACGGATACAATAAATAGTGACTCTGAAAAAGGGCGCCATACTGAGCCCGGAGGTTCAATTGGAATTTTCCGTGTTTCGGTGTGCCACGAATTGAATTTGGGCTGAGCGGTTGGAAAATATTCTGCACATCATCCTGAATCCGCGGATTGCGCGGAAAGCAGCGGATTTCACGGAAAAACCCCTCACAAACTGCTGAAAAACGATCAGAGTCTCATTGCGAGCCTGCCTCCGCGGAGCAAGACTGCCCGCCTTAGCTCCTTGAGCAGTTTTGATTGCGAAACGGGCGGAGCGAAGCATTCTGCCGGTTATCCCTTGAAAAGTGGGATTGCTTCGCTTCCTTCGGCCGCTCACAATGCCGGCAGGTACGTTTTTCAGGAGCTTGTTTACTTCCTCGATAATCTCCGTGTAATCCCGGTTTTATCCGTGAAATCCGTGTATAAAAACCCTAAATCACATTCCATTCCGGCGCGGATCACATCTTCATGTGATGCGCGCCTTTGGGCGTCCGGGTAGGATGACAGTCGGCGGAAGATATCCACCGGCGGAGGCCAGCGGCATGGACGGCTTGAGCGGGTACCGGATCGAGGCCCAGGGTCGGGTGGATGTGAATGGCTTGAATGAATCAGGCCCTCGGCAGGTCAATCTGCTGAGGGCGGATGAGGGTTCGACCGTATTCGAAGTATGGACGGATCAATCCGGCTTGATCGGCCTGCTGCGGCACCTGCACGGGCGGGGGATGATACTTATTTCGGTTCGGCGGGAGGAATGATGGCCACGAATAATGCGCCAAGATTGAAAATTTCACGGCGGGGTTTTTTAAAAGCCGGATGCCTGACCGCGGCGGCGTCGGGAGTGACGGTCTGCGGCGCGGGCATGCTGCTTCCGGCTCCGCTCCGGACATCAGTTGTTTTTTCCGCCAACACATATGGAGATGAAGACATGGAAACACGGTTATTAGTGGCGTACGCCAGCCGGGCCGGCTCGACCGCGGGAGTGGCCGATGCGATCGGCCGCGTCCTGGCGGAGAGCGGCGCGCGGGTGGACGTGCGCCCGATGCAGGAGATCCACGACGTCACGCCGTACACCGCCGTGGTCGCGGGCAGCGCCGTCCAGGGCGAATGGCTGCCGGAGGCGCTCGCGTTCGTGCGCGCGCATCAGGCCGAGCTCGCGCGCAAACCGTTCGCGGCGTTCATGGTGTGCATCACGCTGGCGATGCGCGGCGGGGAAAACTACCGCGCGGTATTGGGGAAAAAACTGGCGCCTGTGCGCGCGCTGGTTCCGACGGTCAGGGAAGGCTTGTTCGCCGGATGGCTTGACCTGGACAAGCTGCCGCCCGGCGACCGTGCGAAGATGAGCATCCCGGTTATCCTGGGAATCTTCCCGCAGGGAGATCAACGGGATTGGGAAAAGATCCAAACCTGGGCGAAGGAACTGCGTCCCCTGTTGGATACCCACGGAAAATAGGCTGGTCGGGTGATCCCGCGTGAAAAAAACGCGCGGGGCATATCGAGACCCGTCCTATCAGGCAGGCGGTCCTGCCCGCACCGGCTTCGCCGGGGCGGGGTTCAAAAAAATTATTATAGGAGGAAAAATGGCCAATACCATTGTTCAGAAGGATTCTCCCGTTGACCCGCGCTGGAAGGATATGTACCGGCTGGGCGGTATGGCCGCCGCGGCGAGCGTCGCCCTGATCGTCCTGGGGGTTGTCGCGTACATCCTCTGGCCGTATTCCCCGAATGCGGTCTCCACGGCGGACGTGTATGCACAGGTTCTCGCGGACAGGATCGGCGCGCTGATGGGCATGGACCTGCTCTATATGATCGGCAACCTGACGGCCATCCCGCTCGTCCTGGCCATGTATGTCGCGCTCCACAAGGTCAATGAATCGTATGCGCTCATCGCCATGGTGACCGGCGTGATGGCCCTGCTCCTGCTGCTCGCGGCGCGGCCGATCGTCGAGGTGACGGCGTTCGCGGACCGGTATGGAGTCGCCGCGACGGAAGCAGAGCGGAATATCCTTCTGGCGGCCGGGGAGCCGCTGCTCGCCCTCTTCACCGGGACTTCGTATTACGTGAGTTACTTCCTCGGGACTCTTTCCCTGCTGATCTATGCCTTCCTCATGCTAGAAGGAAAAATCTTCCGCAAGGCAACCGCCTGGGTGGGCATCGTCACCAACGCCGTCGCCTTCGGAATGTTCATACCCGTGATCGGCCTGCCCCTCGCCTTTCTCTCGCTGGCGGGCCTGGTCATTTGGGATATCCAGATCGCCAGGCGGTTCTTCCAGCTGGCGCGCATGGCTTCCTCTGCCCGGGGAATCGCCTGAGCGGTATCGATTGGATTATTCCGGAGCATGAAAATGAACAAGCAAAGATCTGAAAACGGCAACCCGGGTTTATCACAGATTTTCCGGCTCGGCGGTGTGGCAGCGCTTGGGTTGATCGTTTACTCGATCATCACCATGATCTGCATGGTGGTTTTTGGCGGACAGCCGAAGAGCGCCGAAGAGGCGTTCACCCTTCTGCAAAATAATAAACTCATCGGTCTCCTGCGGTTGGATATTCTAACCGTGGCAGGGATGATTATGTACTATCCCCTGTATGCCGGAATGTCCGCCGCGCTTTGGGAGGCCGACCGGCATCGTGCCGGCCTTGCGGCGGCACTGGCGTTCATTGGAGTGACGCTTCTCCTCGCGACGCCTTCGGCCGCTTCGATGGTCTATCTGGGCGACCGCTACGCCGCGGCGACCGAATCCCAGAAAACCCTGTACCTGGCGGCGGGCGAATCGGTCATCGCAGCGGATATGTGGCATGGAACCGGAGCCCTTGTGGGAGGGCTATTCATCCCGTGCGCTGGAGTGCTGATCTCGGCCGCCCTGCTGCGCCGAAAGATTTTTGGAAAATGGACCTCGATTGCAGGGATCCTGACCAACAGTCTGGACCTGATCCGCATGCTGATCGGTTTCTTTTCTCCGGGTGCGGCGTTCGCGGTCATGGCGATCGCGGGTCCGCTCTACCTTGTGTGGTTCCCGCTGGTCGGCAGGAGGCTGCTGCAGCTCGGACGGGAGAAGGGGGAAACGGATTAGGGAAAATCCTATCTTCTTCAGGAACAATATATTCCAGCAGACCGCCGGGATCATCCGGCGGCCTGTTTTTTCCATGGGCAGGCTTGTTTTCTTTGCGGCAATCGAAGCCCGGGTATACAATGGCGGCGGGTATACACCGCATCGGATTGCGCAGGTTTGATTCCAATGGGGTTGAGAATATGCCGGTGGTCGGGAAGGTCGGCGGCTTTCCGCGACGGAAAGGATGAATCGATGGATCTGCTTGCGACGGCATTGATCGCCGGACTCCTGATCCTTATTGTCATCACCGGCATCTCCGCCATTCCCACCATCCTCTTCGTCTTGAACCCGGATTCCATGCGGTATTCGTTTGATGACCCGGTTGCGGAACAAGAGCGGATCTCCCGTTCGGCCGAACTTCGGGTGTGGATAACCCGGCTTCGGGAGATGGGTTTCTCCATGCTGGGGATCAAGGCGGAGCGGCTGCCGTTGTGGGGGCGGACCTACCGGGAGGCGGCGCTCGTCTCCCGCGCGGCGGAAGCGTATGCTTCGATCGTCCTCGATCCGGCGGACCGCCCGGCAAGTTTATATTTCTTTACACCCCTGACAAACGGGGGAATGGTGTTCACGCGGAACCATCCCTATGGCAGGGAGGTGGAAACCGAACCGGTTTCCGTGAAGAACGTCCCCTCGAAGGATTTCCAGGAAATCATGGACAGTCATGAAAAAAGGCTCCGGGTTTTTCTGGACAGGGGGTGGCGGCCGCTGATCGGCTCCGGCCAGCAGGCGAGAATCGACGCAACCCGCGCCTTTTATCAATCGAAATACGCGCGCCAGCCCGGCCTTTTCCTTATCTCGCCGGGCGTGCAGGGTTTCATCCTATCGTTCTTAAGCCTTTTGATTCTGGCCATCTGGAGTGTTATGGACTTGGCGGGCGGCCGGTAGGCGCCGGCTGTTCCCGGAAAGCACCGCCTGCGACACGGCGTTTTACGGAAGTCGAACCCGCCGATGAACCCGGATTTCCGGCACCGGGAAGCATGTCCGGCTCGTCTGTTGAGAGGAGGATGATATGAAAGCGTATGCCGCGGAATTTGTTGGAACCTTCTGGCTGGTCCTGGGGGGATGTGGAAGCGCGGTCCTGACCGCCGCCTTTCCGGATGTGGGCATCGGCCTGCTGGGGGTGGCGCTGGCCTTCGGCCTCACGGTGGTGACGATGGCTTATGCGGTCGGGCACATTTCCGGCTGTCACCTCAATCCGGCCGTGTCGATCGGGCTGTGGGCCGGGAAACGCTTCCCGGCCAACCAGCTTCTGCAGTACATCCTCGCACAGGTATTGGGGGCGGTCGCCGCCGGAGGCGCGCTGTATTTGATCGCCAGCGGGAAGGCCGGCTTTGATGTTTCCGCCGGATTCGCCGCGAACGGCTACGACGCCCACTCCCCCGGCGGGTACTCGCTGACGGCCGCGCTGATCACCGAGGTGGTGATGACGATGATGTTCCTGCTGATCATCCTCGGCGCGACCGACAAGCGCGCGCCGCAGGGTTTTGCGCCGATCGCCATCGGCCTGGGGCTGACCCTCATCCATCTGATCAGCATTCCGGTGACCAACACCTCCGTCAACCCCGCGCGCAGCACGGGCGTGGCTTTGTTCACCGGAGATTGGGCGATCGGCCAGCTCTGGCTGTTCTGGGTGGCGCCGATCGCCGGCGCGATCATCGGCGCTTTAATCCACCGGTATGTCTTCAAATCGGAAGATTAATCCGCGGGCGGATCGCCTGCCGTCGGACGCGGGCTCCGCCAATTCGCATCCCCGCCCAGTTGGGCGACCGGCCGGGACGGACGGCGCGGCAACCAGCGACGGCATGGTTGGGCGGACCGGATGGAGAGGCAGGGAATTCGAGCGTGGTTAAGTGGGTGACCGAATATGCGGTTCTGACAGACGCAAGGATCGCCTACCGGCAGTATGGCGCCGGTCCGCCGCTGCTCCTCCTGCATGGCAACTCGGGGAGCAAATCGATGTTTTCCAGGTATCAGACCGACTACTTCCCAATGTTCCATACGGTGGCCGTCGACAGCCGCGGCCATGGGGAAACGGAATCCCGGGATGATGCCTACTCCATCGGCCAATACGCCGATGACGTAATCGCGCTGTGCAGGGTCAAAGGCTTCGCCAGGGCGTATGTGATCGGCTACAGCGACGGCGGCAATATCGCTCTGCACCTTGCCAAGAAGGCTCCGGAATTATTCCCCAAATTGGCCGCCATTTCTCCGAACTACCTTGTCAGCGGAACGACGGAAGGAGCCCTGCGGCTGTTCCAGGCGGCGGCGCGGCTGCTGGCGTTCCTCGGGAGGCTTGGATTCCCGACGAGGAAAGCCGGAATGCGGATCAACCTGATGTTGACCGACATCGGCCTCACGGCGGATGATTTGCGAAGCATCCGGACCAGCCTCCGGATCCTGTATGCGGAAAATGATTTGATCCAGGAGGAGCATATTCTGGAAATCGGCCGCCTGATTCCGGATGCGAGCGTCCGAAAAATCCACCGTTGCAGCCATATGTCAATTATCGACAAGCCGGAAACCGTCGCGGATATCACGCAATTCCTTATGGAGAAGGGGGCGTAAAACCGGGTGCGGAGCAATTCATCGCCGGGGGACTTGCGGCATGGCTCGATATCGCAAGGGACCAGCCAAAGCGGCCACTACCACGAAGCACCGATAAATCGAAATTCCCGTCTCGGACCCCGGGTTCCATCTCTCCATCCCGCTTCCATGCAACTGCGTTTTCCACCCTTCCGGATGCGACACTCCCTCGAATTCCAGCGCCAAGACCCTCCGGCGCGCGGCCAAAAGCGGTCGAGGCGGGCAATGATTCATCGGCTGGACCGCCGGTACAGCTGAGCCGAGAAAAAATTAAGCCGGTTTTCCCGGGGTGCGGCTCCATGCGTGAGCATACGGCTTCCGGGATTGGAGGGATCGTTCCCTGCAATCCCAATAATATTTTCCGGAATTTTGCTATACTAGCAGTATGGCTCCTCCATCCGAAGTGTATCGGGATATCTTCGAATCCGCCGGTGACGGATTGATCATCAATGATTTGGAGACGGGACGGGTGGTCGAGGCCAATCCCGCCGCGGCGGAGATGCACGGGTTTGCGCGGGAGGAGTTTATCGGGTTGCTTCCGGCAGCCTATATCCATCCCGATTGCCAGGGGCGGTTCACCGCGGATGCCGAGGCCGCCCGGCCGGGCAGGATGGTTGAAGCGCTCGCGATCCACGTCCGCCGGGATGGATCCCCGTTCCACGCCGAGGTGCGCCGGACGACGCTCATATATGAGGACCGGCCTGCCCTGCTGAGCATTGTTCGGGATGTCAGCCGGCGGGTTCAGGCGGAGACGCTTCTGCATCAGCGGGTGGAAGCCCACGCGCGCGAGCAATCCATGCTGCTGGAGATCTCGCGGACTCTGGCCTCCGCTTTGGAACTCCCCCCGGAATTAGCCCTCGAAGAACTGCGAAAGGTTGTCGAATATACCCGAGCGGCGCTGTTTGAGCCGGAGGACCCGGATTTGGTGGTCAGGGCGGTGTGCGGGCCCCAACCGTTCACGCAGGCGGTTCCCGGCCGGATCCGGATCCAGGATCCGGAGACGCTGACGCTCCTGTTCAACGAACTCCGGCCGATCCGGATTGCCGAGATATCGGGCGCCGATCCGGCGGCGATAACTCTGCGGTCGTTGCTTGGAGATCAGGCCGACCTGCTGCTGGCGGGTGTGCAATCGTGGATGTGGGTCCCCGTCGCCGTGAAGAGCCGCGTCATCGCCATGGTGGGCGTCGCGCACGAAAGGCCGGATTTTTTCACGGCGCACCATGCCACGCTGGCGCTGACCGTAGCCAACCAGGCGGCCACCACCATGGTCATCGCGGATCTGTATGAACATGCCCGGGAGCTTGCCACGCTCGAAGAACGCCAGCGACTGGCGCAGAACCTGCATGACGCCGTCAACCAATCCCTTTTTTCCGCCGGGCTGATCGCCGAAGTGCTGCCGCGCCTGTGGGAGCGCGATCCGGACGAGGCGCGCCGATCCCTGGAAGACCTGCGGCGGCTGACGCGCGGCGCGCTGGCCGAGATGCGCGCGCTGCTGGCCGAACTGCGCCCGAGCACACTGACCGACGCGGAACTGGGAGACCTGCTGAGCCTGCTGAGCAACGCCTTCACCGGCCGGACCAACATTCCGGTGGTCTTGAGCCTGAGCGGGGAAGGCAGCCTGCCGGCCGAGCCGCAGGTGGCTTTTTACCGCATCTGCCAGGAAGCGTTGAACAATATCGCCAAACACGCCGGCGCCACCCGAGTGGAGATCGGCCTTTCCCGCGATCCGGAAGGGCTGGAATTGCGCATCCGCGACAACGGCCGCGGGTTTGCGGCGGATGAACCGGCGCCTTCCGGTCATTACGGGCTGGGGATGATGCGTGAGCGCGCCGAAGCGGTGAAGGCCGAGTATGCCGTTGCCAGCCGGCCGGGTGCCGGCACGGAAATCACCCTGCGCTGGCGGCAAACACCGTATCCGGAGGCCATATGACCGAGTCTCCCGCAGCGCGTATCCGCGTCCTGATCGTGGACGATCATGCGATGGTTCGCCGCGGCCTGGCGACTTTCCTGAAGGTCTTTGATGATCTGGAGCTGGCGGGGGAGGCTGCCGGCGGGCAGGAGGCGATTCTATTATGTGACCGGCTCCGGCCGGATGTCGTGCTTATGGATATGGTCATGCCGGAGATGGATGGGGCGACGGCAACGCGCCTCATCCGCGGAAAATCCACCTCGATCCAGGTGGTCGCGCTGACGAGTTTCAAGGAGGAGGCCATCGTGCAAAACGCGCTGAAGGCCGGGGCGATCGGGTACCTCTTGAAGGATGTGTCTGCCGATGAGCTGGCCCAGGCCATCCGGGCCGCTGCCGCCGGGCGCACCACCCTTTCACCCGACGTGGCCGAGGTCATGGTGCATGCCGCCGGCCAGCCGCCCAAGCCCGGCCTCGACCTGACGGAGCGCGAGCGCGCGGTCCTGGTTTTAATGGTCGAAGGCTTGAATAACACGCAAATCGCCGCAAACCTCAGCGTCAGCCCATCCACCATCAAATCCCACGTCAGCAATATCCTTGCCAAGCTGGGTGTATCCAGCCGCACCGAAGCCGTGACCCTGGCGTTGCGGAACAACCTGGTTTCCTGACCTGCTCTTTTTCTCCCCCAACAGACGGATGGAAACATCCGGCGGTCGGTGGATGCGGCCGGGGAAGGCGGGTCCTATAATGAAGCCAGTCCGGGAATCGGGGCGGCTATGCCCGAAAAATCGGCGGCCCGCAAATCCCAAAAGGAGCCGCAATCCAGGAAAAACAGCGTTCAAAAACAGGGTCGGGGAGGGACGCCCGGCAGCCGGCTCGTTTCCGGGCACAAGCATCGAAGCAAAATTCCCGCCGGGACCGGTAAATCCAAAGGCGGGTGCTTCCCGAACTTGTCCATGCTGCTCCCGCCTTCCCAAGCTGTGGGAGCCTACCAAATTCTCCGGTCAGAAATCAACCCGAAGCCGCATCCAAAATTTTCCAATAGGAGACCCCCATGTCAATCGCGAAAATATCTGAAATCATAGCGTCGTCCCCCAAGAGCTTTGACGATGCCATCCGGTTGGGCGTTGCGCGCGCCCATAAAACACTCACGAACCTCAAATCCGCGTGGGTGGAGAACCAGCAGGTCCTATTAAACGATGAAGGGCAGATCACGGAATACCGGGTCCAGCTGAAGATCACCTTCATTCTTAAAGACTGACTGAAATTTCTCCAAGAAGGTGCTGCGGGGGATTCTCCCCCAAGTGACGGAGAAAAAAACTCCCCGGTTGTTGGATGCGTCCGGGGAGTTTTTGGTATAGGGTGGAGGGATAGGGGGTTATCTTCGCGCGAACACAGGGTTTGGCGGATTAATTCCGGAAGGGGATTCGCACATGAAGAAGGACGGCGACGGGAAAAAAAAGGAGGCGGCCGGTCAGAAGCTCCAGGATTCGGAGCTCCGATACCGCCGCCTGTTTGAGGCGGCTCAGGACGGGATATTAATCCTCGATGCCGGAACCGGAGCGATTACGGATGTCAATCCCTTCCTGATCCATATGCTGGGTTACACGCGCCAGGAATGCGTCCGGAAGAAATTATGGGAAGTGGGCGCATTCCAGAATATCAAGGCCAGCAAGGACGCCTTCCTGGCGCTGCAGAAAGCCAAATACATCCGCTACAAGGATTTGCCGCTTCGGGCGAAGAGCGGAAAGCTCATTGCGGTGGAATTCGTAAGCAATGTGTATTGGGCGGGCGGCAAAAAGGTCATCCAGTGCAATATCCGCGACATCACCGAGCGCAAACAGGCGCACGACGCCCTGCTCAAGAGCGAAGCGCATCTGCGCGAGCAGTCCGTCCGCGATCACCTGACCGGTTTGTTCAACCGCCGCTATATGGAAGAGACCCTTGAACGGGAACTGATGCGGGCCTCCCGCCGCGAACTGCCGCTCGGCGTCATCATGCTGGATGTGGATGATTTCAAGCAGTTCAACGACACCTACGGCCATGCCGCGGGGGATGCCATCCTGCACCGATTGGGCGGCTTGCTGCTCGAACAGGTCCGGGGGGAGGATATTCCATCCCGCTACGGCGGCGACGAATTCATCATCATCCTGCCCGACGCCTCGCGGGACGTCCTGCGGGAACGGGCGGAGGGCCTCCGCGAGAGTGCGCGCCGCTGCAACATCCAGGTAGAGGGGAGAACGCTCGCACATATCACCTTCTCGCTGGGAATCGCGGTCTTCCCCCAGGATGGCACCACCGGCGCGGGAGTCTTGCGGGCCGCCGATCGTGCGCTGTACCGCGCCAAGCGGGAAGGGCGCGATCGGGTCGAATTGACAAACCGGGAATCCAATCTCCGGGGATTTCCAGAGAAATAACGGAGAATGCCGGATCCGCGGGAGGATCCTGACACCACGGCGCCGTTTATCGCCGGATAAGAAACGGGGCGGGCCTCACTTTTTCGGTCTCCCCCAAGTGGCGGAGAAAAACACTCCCCGGTCGTTGGATGCGGCCGGGGAGTGTTTGCTTTAGGATGGATTTATGACCCGCGTATATCTGGCCGATGGCAACCACGAAGAACGTTCCGCCCTGCGTCTTCTCCTCCAGGACCTCAAGATGGAGGTGATCGGCGAATCGGCCGATTGGGCGACGACCATTGTGCAGGCACCGGGCCGCCGCGCCGATATGCTGCTGGTGGATTGGAATTTGCTACCCCGTTCCCCGCATGCGGCGCTGGAAGAACTCCGCAAGGCCTGCCCGGCCGCGCTGGTTATCGTCCTCATCAGCCATATGGACGCCCGTCAGCAGGCCGCACTCTCCGCCGGAGCCGACGCCTTTATCAGCAAAGGCGAGACGCCCGAGCGGGTGGCCGAACGCCTTAGGACGGTAGCCGCCGGCGTTTTAATTAAATGAAGCAACCGGGCCGGTCGGAAGAACAGTAAAAAAACCGGCTTCACAGATTGGCCCGGCCATTCTGGAATATGAGGAGGATCCAACACCAAAAGTTTGAAGGCGTAAGGACCTAAAAAAGGACCACAATTCGCGCAATTCCAAAATACCCCAAAAGGAGAGAGACATGAACATCACCAACATCATCATTTACCTGATTGTAGCGGCCGTGATCGGTTGGGTGGCGAGTGAAATCATGCGCGACCGGGCGAGCCTGCTGATCAACATCGTCGTCGC
>JAFGCU010000073.1 GCA_016932475.1 Anaerolineales bacterium | reverse complement strand
CGCCGTCGAGATGATCGTCATGCCGGCGTGTTCTCAGCCGGCATCCATCAGCCGCTATTTTTAATTTGAGGTTTCCGCCTTCCCCCTACCCCCAAAATCACTTCCCCCCATCCCTGAGGGATGGGGGGATTAGAACGGTACACATAAAATGTACAATCCCAGGGGGGAGGGGGGAGGGCGTGGAGCGCACGGCAAGCGGCCGCGATGCATGATCGCGGCCGCTTCCATAAACCTCCATCCAAGAATACCCGAATCACAACAGCATGGCCAGACTCAAGACATAGGACAGCGTGATGATAAAGAGGACAGCGGCCAGCCACCGGTCGCCGTGGCTTTCCTCCTTTTGCCTCCAGAGCAAGACAGCCGCCGAACCCATGCCCAGCGCAAGGATTGCCATAAGGACCGCGGCCGCACCCAGGACCAAACGGACATCCGGCGAAAATCCGAACAACATTTGGAATATATTCTCGCCGAACACGATCCCGGTAATTACCAGCGTCAGCAGATTCGCAAGCCAGAGCGCGCCGACCAGGATGTGAATGGGTTTGTTCGTCGCGACTCCGGAGCTTTTTCCAAACCGCCTCCAAAGCGCGCGCGCCAGCCAGATAACCGGAAGGACCAAAAGCAGCAAAATGCAGACCGCCAGACCAAGCATCGCCGGGTTGGCGGTGGCGGCCATCGGCGTGGGCAGGCCGCACGCCGCGAGGATTTGGAAAGCGTCCATATGCAGCATGAATTGCTTGGGCATATCGCTTAGGTCATCCGTTGTCCCGATCGCAAACAGGTCCTGCGCAGGGAAATACTCAGCCCACGTGCCGTTGGATCCCATCATGTACCAAACCGGTCCGTCCGCGGTCGGGAAGACGATCATGCCGGACGCATAGTACAACCCCTGGATCCCCTGCGGCACTTCCAGCATCCGATTGAGCGTTTCCGGCTTTTGGAAAAGATCGCCGTCCTTCAGCCGCCCGAGAAACATCCGCAGGTCCGCGATGGTGGAAATCACGCCTCCCCCGCCCCAGTCGAAAGAGAAATCCACGCCGCCGCTCATGGCGGGCTCATTCCACGCCCAGACATCCGCGATCTTTCCGGCGTCGTCTCCGTCCGGATGGGCGGGGTCGCCGATCAGGTAGGTGTCCCGCATCCCCGCCGGGTCGAAGATGCGTTCCCGGAGCGCCTCCGCCAGGCTGCGCCCGGTCTTCCGCTCGATGACCAGCCCCAGCAGGAGATAATTCGTGTCGCTGTAATGGAAACCCTTCCCGGGCATCCACAGGGCGTGTTCGTTCATTCCCGCCAGGTAGAAATTCAGCAGGCCGGCCATCCGGTCGGCGGGATCGTTCCGCCAGGCCGCCTCATTCCACGCGGACCATCGGCGCCGAAACAAGTAATCGTCAGGATTACATCCCGCCGGGATGTTCTCCAGCGTGCAGCGCACAAGCGGCGCGAGGCCGAATTGGCTGTCGAAGGCCAGCACACCGATCAGGGAATCGGGCGCGGCGCCCTCGGCCGTCCCGGGCATCAGCGACACGGGCGCAACAGGGTCGTCGAAAAACAGATCGCGCAGCCCGGCCGTCTGATTGAGGAGGTGCCGGAGGGTGATTTCGTGCGCATACGATTTGCCGTTCTGTTTGTGGAGTTCCGGCAGGACGTCCGCAGGCAAGACGTCCAAATCCGGAAGGGTGGCGTCGATTCCCTTTGGACCAAAGGCGCCCTCCTCCGCCAGCTGATGGATCACCGTCGCCGTCATGGCCTTCGCGACGCTGGCGATGAAAAACGGCCGGTCCGCCGTCATGGGCTCGCCCGAATCCACCCGGGCGATTCCGGCCGCACCCGAGTAGGTGAACGGGACCGCCGGCGCCTCGATGTACAGCACCGTATGCCGGTTGACGATGCCGCTGCCGTCCCGGACGCTGGATTCCAGCAGCGCATCGAGCTCCGCCGTGGCACGGTCCGCGTCGAATTTCACCGGAGCAGGTCCGCAGCCGGCGAGCAACAGGATTCCCGCCAAGGCCAACGCCATCCAGAGGGCCGCTGAAGGCATTCGCGCCCGAAGGTTTCTTTTGGTTTCCATTTCGTTTCTCCTATATACCGGCAGCCGGGATCGACCTTCCCGGCCGCATGGGATTATTCAATTGCTCATGAATCCAACTTGCGCTACCTCAGACGAAGTCCAAAACCACAACCACCGACAGGGCCGCGGTCAAAAACGCCTTTGCCAGCAGTGGAAATCCAATTGAGGTTTGATCGTCATACCCGCGCCAGCCCTCGCCCGATAAGTGATCGTCATGCCAGAGCCTGCCCTTGCGGCGCATTCCAGCTCGCATCTGGCTCATGAGCTGGGATGAAAGCGGAGCGAGGGTGTCCTTATCGGGCACCCAATTTCTTCCAGACTGTACCCAAAGAGCATTTTCCGGATTCCCGGTACGTACGCGCGGGAATGATGATTCAATCTTTCTCCCATCCCCAATTGCATATCCCCCCATCCTTTCGGGATAGGGGGATTGGAACGGCTCGCATAGATTGAAGGAACCCAGAGGGGAGGGGAGGAACGCTTGACGTGTAGCCCTCATCCAATAAAACTACTGCCCACCTTCCATACTTTCCTTGTGGCGCCCCAGAAATTCCTTCCTGTTGAGCAACACAATGACCACAGCCGCGCCCAGCCAAACAAATCCATTCAGCGCCATCAATCGCACATCCGCAAGTGCATCCTTGAGAATGAAGAAACCCGCATTCACGGCGAAATGGAACAAACAGGCCGGAACCACATTATAGTGGTCACCCTGGATCAGCCAGGCCATCACCGCGGAATACCCGATCGTGGAAAGCACAAAGAACAACACATAAGCCGGGCCATTCGAATAATTGCCGACATGCCACAAGCCCCAGAGAATGCCGACGATCGGAAAGGCAATCAGTCCGTTCAGGCGCGAACCAAGCCATTTTTGCAGATAGCCCCGCCATCCCAATTCCTCGCCAAACGCGCCCAGCAACATGCCGCCAAGCATTATCGCAATCGAAGGAGCATCGACGGGCGGGATGCTTACGGAATTGACGAACCGGCCGTAGATCAGGAAAAGGATCATCGAAATCCCAATGGGGATGCCGGCCGCAGCGAGATATTTCCAAAGGGGCACTCCTTTGAAGGCAACGGTGAGTTTCAGATCGTCACGCCGAAACGCCAATAACATAACAAGAGCGGCGAGCCCCGGCCCGAATTGGGGCATCGAAATCTTTTCGGGATCAATGCCCAGGACTTGCTGAAGGATCGCCAGAATAATTGTGAAAACAAAGGCGGCTCCATAAAACACAACGACTCGGCTTAGTGTTTTCATATGCTCTTCCTCCAAAGAATTGTTGCAATGGATTGCCTGATTCTGATTTAGATTCCTTCTCCGGGATCACTCGTAGCGGAACCGCAGGACGCCCACGGTGAAGAACACCACCGCAAATCCCAGCAGCGCGCCCGCTTCCGGCAGCACCGCCGCGAGCCCCTGCCCGCGCAGGACGATGTCGTTCATCCCCATCATCGCCCAGGTCGTCGGCAGGACGAGAACAGCCTTCTGGACAAACTCCGGGAACAGCTCAAGCGGATACCAGCATCCGCCCAGCAGCGCCATCGACATCCCAAGCGCGAGCGAGAGCCCGGACGCCTGGCCCTGCGTCTTGACGAACGTCCCCAGCATCGTGCCAAACGCGACCGATGCCAGACCGAAGGCCAGGAAGATGGTCAGGGTCGCCGCGAGATCGTGCCACCAGGAAACGCCCAGGAGCAGCGTGCCGAACCCGGCCAGGATCAGCATCTGCAGCAGCGCCGTGCCGAGCTGGCCGGTGATCGTTCCCAGCAGGTAGACCGCCTTCGAGACGGGCGCGCTGAGCATCCGGCGCAGCGTTCCCAGCTGCCGTTCGAGCGCGAAGAATTCGGATATCGCCAGGAGCGGGATGAAGACCCAAGTGACGATCGTGCCCGCGGAAGCCTGGGTGTTGGGCCTCCAGAAATCCTCCTCGGCCTTTTGCGCGGGTCCGGTGACGAGGATTCGCTCCGGCTGATCGGCGAAGAGGGCCGCCGCCTTGTCTTTGCCATCCTGGAAGAAGGCATCCCGGGCCGCCTGATCCGCAAACGGACGGATTTCCGCAGCCGCCGTCAGGCTGACCCCGGCCGCCTGCAGCGCCCTGCCCAGGGATCCCAGCGCCGCCTGAACCGCCTGCCGGGCGGCGACGGCATCCACATTCCCGGCCGCCTCCGTGAATTGCAGTTCCACTTCCTCCCCGCCGGCCTGCGCTTCCGCCAACCCGGCCGGGATCACCAGCATCGCCGGCGCCTGCCGCTCGCGGAATTTCTCTTCGGCTTCCGAAAGGAGGTATTCCCTCACCGCGACGGTTTTGGAATCCTGCAATACATCGATCAGATCGCGCGCCAGTTCGCCGCCGTCCTGGTCCACCACCAGCAGGGCGATCCGCGAATCGGTCTGGGCGCCGGTCGCGAGGCCGATCACAACCGAGAAGATGACCGGCAACACGAGAAAGAAAAGCCACTCGCCCGGCGAGGAGAAGCGGACGAAGTTGTCTTTGAATGCGATCGCAAGAATTTTATTCATGATGAAAGTCCTTTTTTCCAACCCAATCCCGCACCCCCCATCCCCTCTCCCCTGCCTTTTTACAAAAGGGGAGGGGGAAGCGGAGCGGGTTATCCCTGCATTAAATTTTTTCGGCGGAGCAGCGTGACCGACACGATAAAGAGGACGGCCGCCATTCCAAACAAGCCGGCAACCGTCCCCGCCAACTGCGGCAGGGTGTCGCCGTATCCGAGCGCGATAAAACCCTCGATCCCCCAGGCGTTGGGCGTGATCTTTGAAACAAGGTTGAACCAAGCCGGCATGTTGTTGATCGGGATAAAGCTTCCGCCGAGCACGCCGAAGGTGAGCATCAGCGCCATCCCGATCGTGGAAACCTGCCCCGGCGTGCGCGCAATTGCCGCCACCAGGATTCCCCAGCCCGAGGCCGCCGCCGCGAGCGCGAGGATCAGCACGGCCACCCCGAGCGGGTCGCCGAACTTCACCCCAAACAGGAGCGCGTTGGCCAGAATCAGGATCGACATCTGCGCCGTCGCAACCAGGAAGATGCCCAGCAGCTTGCCCCCGAGGATCGCCGTTTCCGATATGGGCGCGCTGACCAGACGGCCGAGCGTTCCAGTTTCCTTTTCGGCCAGCAAATTCCGGCCCCCGAGCGCCACGGTGTACATCAGAAACAGGATCGCCATGGACGGGGCGAAGTAGCCCATCATGTCGAAATCCTGTTCCGGCTCAGTCGATTTCTCCGCAGAGACCAGCCGAATCGCCGCGCCGGAGTTCTGCGCCGACACGGAGCGCTCAGCCACCCGCATTCCGACAGCGGCTGCTTCCTGTGGATTAATTAACCCGGCGGCCAGCAACTGCTCGACGGCCACCTGGCCGCTGACGCGCGCCAGCTCCACCTGCTGGACGAAGCTTTCCACCACGGCGGTGACGATTTGCGAGGAAATTTCCCGGTTGGGGTTGGCGTAGATTTCAATCCGGTCGGCCGCGCCGGATTCCTTGGCGCCGGTGACGGCGTCGGTGAACCCGGCCGGGATGATCACCGCCGCCACCACCTTGTCGTCGTTCACCAGGGCGCGGGCCGCGGCGGCATCCTCCGCCGTTTGCGGATTAAGCAAATCATCCAGTTCGTCCGAGGAGAACGCATCGGCGAGTTGTCCGCCGACTACGCCTTGATCCAGATTCACGATCACCACGGGGAGATTCTGAAAGGCGGGACCCGAAGAGCCGCTCATCCGGCCGCTGATCAGCGCCAAGCCCACCGTTAAAATCAGCGGAGCGCCGAGCATCAGGAGCAGCGCCGTCCGGTCGCGAAACAGGACGGTCAAATCCTTAAAGGCTATCTGCAGTGCTTTCATGGCCGTCTCCTAATCCCGCAGCGCGCGGCCGGTGAGGTGCAGGAACACCGCTTCGAGGTTGGGTTCCCGGACATCGATTCCGATCACTTTTATGCCCCGCGCATTGGCCACACCGATCACTTCCGGCAGCGAAGCGTTGGCGTCGTCGGCCACAAGGCGGACGGTATGATCCTCGGAGCGGGCGCTGCGCACGCCTTTCACCTTGCCGAGCGCTTCGGCCAGTTCCGGACCGGCGTGTTCGGAGGCGATCTTAAGTTCGATTTCGTCCTGCCGGCCGACCAGCCGGGTGAGTTCATCGAGCGTTCCGAGCGCGATCAGCTTGCCGTTGTCGATGATCCCGATCCGCTGGCTGAGTTCCTGGGCTTCTTCCATGTAGTGGGTGGTGTAGAGAACGGTCATCCCCTGTGCGTTAAGCGCCTTGACCATCTCGAGGATGTTGCGCCGGCTTTGCGGATCGATCCCGACGGTCGGTTCGTCGAGAAACACCAGCTTGGGTTCGTGCAGCAGCCCGGCGGCGATGTTGATCCGGCGTTTCATCCCGCCGGAATAAGAATCCACGCGGTCGTTTCCGCGGTCCGTGAGGCCGACGGTCTCCAGGATCGCGTCGATCCGGCGGGCAAGGTCCTTCCCGCCCAGACCGTACATCCAGCCCCAAAAACGGAGATTCTCCCGCGCCGAAAGGCTCGGATACAGTGCGATGTCCTGCGGGACGATCCCGATCAGGCGTTTGACCGCTTCGGGATCGGTGCGGACCGAATGGCCGTCGACGATTGCGTCGCCGCCGGTCGGTTTGAGCAGGCAGGAGAGCATCCCGATCGTCGTTGTTTTTCCGGCGCCGTTCGGCCCGAGCAGGCTGAACACCTCGCCGCGCCGGATGCCGAAGGAGACGCCGTTGACGGCGGGTTCGGCCGCGCCGGGATACTGTTTGACAAGATCCTGGACTTCCAGAATAAGAGCCATACGACCTCCCAATGTTGGACTTACCTCAATATACGTCCCGCGCGCGGAATACGCATCGGTGGATGGAGCTATTGGGGGTCACATCTTGGGATGGGAGCGGGTCACATCAGGCAGTGTGACCGGGTCTGTCCTAACCCACTCACCCCCGGCCCCTCTCCCCCTTCCCCTTACGGGGAAGGGGGAGAGCCTGTCCTCGAGCAAAGCGAGGGGAGGGTGCCGAAGCCCCGGTGAACTTACGGGGCGAAGGCGGGGGGAGGAGGCTAGGACAGAATGCAATAAAATTCCCAGATCATCAATCCAAAGGGGGATTTTATGAAACGCCACATTCATTCTCTGCAGGAAATTTCAGACGGAAAGTATCGGGAGGCCCGGCGGCTGCGCCGGGAAATGACCGATTCGGAACGGTTGTTATGGGCACGTTTGAGAAGAAACCAGATAAACGGATTACACTTCAGGCGCCAGCATGTGCTTTGTGGCTTTATCGTCGATTTCTATTGCATGAAGATAAAATTTGCCATTGAAGTCGATGGCGGAATTCACCATTACCAATCCAAACAGGATTTTATACGCGATGAAATCCTGATATCCCATGGTATTCGAGTTTTTCGAGTTACCAATGAAAGAATTGCCTCCTCAATCGAAAATGTGATACTGGAAATTTCAAAAATGTGCGACGAATGATCGATTGTGTCGATGACGGAAGATAATCCATATCTTTTCAGATTCCCTCTCCCCCTTCCCCGTAAGGGGAAGGGGGAGAGGTTAGGAGAGGGGGTTAGGACAGGGTCGCGAATTCCGGAAGGGAGAGATGTCGGGACAGGGGGTTAGGACAGGGTCGCGAATTCCGGAAAGGGGAGAGGTTGGGACAGGGGGTTAGGACAGGGTCGCGAATTCCGGAAGGGGGGGGATAGGAGCGGAGGATTAGGATCGGGCTGGGAAATTCTTCTGGTCGATGTGATTAGGTCCCCATTAACACAACGGCCATGGTCGATCGTCCATCGTCTATCGTCGATCTCCTATATCACCCCCAGCTCCCGCGCCTTCACCGCCGCCTCGGTGCGGTCGGTCACTTCGAGCTTGGCGAGGATGTTGGTGAGGTGATTCTTGACCGTGCCTTCCGCGATCACCAATTCCGCGGCGATCTCCCTGTTGCTGGCCCCGCGCGCCACCAGCCGCAAGACTTCGATCTCGCGCTCGGAAAGCGGCTCGGCCAGCGCATCGGTGGGACGCGGACTGAGGCGCGCGAATTCCGACACGACCTTGGCCGCCACCGACGGCTCGAGGAAGGATTCCCCGCGCGCCGCCAGCCGGATCGCCTCGACCAGCCTGGCCGACGGCGTATCCTTCAGCAGGTACCCCACCGCCCCGGCCCGCAACCCTTCGAATACATTTTCATCGTCGTCGAAGGTGGTGAGAACGATCACCTTGGCGGAGGGCACTTGCTTTTTCAAGCGGCGCGTCGCGGCCGCGCCGTCCATCACCGGCATCTGCAGGTCCATCAGGATCACATCCGGCTTGAGCGCTTCCGCCTGGCGCAGCGCTTCCTCGCCGTTCCCGGCTTCGCCCACGATCTCCAGCCCTGCCTGAACGGAAAGCAATGTACGCAATCCCTCCCGGAACAGGGCCTGGTCGTCGACAATCAAGATCCGGATGCGTGCCATCGGATTACCTTCACAAGAGCAATAGTAGAACGAGCGGGATCCGGCAATTATCATAACATTCAATCGGAAAGATATCCTCGCGGAACAAGGAACCGCCTTGCCCGCGCGGCCGAAGCGGGCAGCCGGGATCCTGAAAGCGGATTCTGAAACGCATCCGCCCCGGATCCCCGCCGGCATGACGGCGGTCTCCCGGCTGTCATGCCCCCCTCTCCGGCACAAGCATGGCGGCCGGAGAAGAAATTGGTTTCATTTATAATGGACCGCGGACTGGAGGAACCATGAAACGACTTTCCCCTTTTGTGCTGCTTCTCGCCGCCCTGATGGTCGCGTGCAATTTTCCGAGCCCGGAAACGCCCGCTCCCGTAACCGGCGAGCCGCCGCCGGGCGCGACGGATACGGTCGCCGTTCCAGCAACACCCACGGTCGAACTCGTCACGCCCACGGTCCAGCCCAGCAACGTCCAGTGCAACGAATTGTCGTTCTACCTGGATCCCGCCGCGGCATCCTCTTACACCTGCGAGACGGTTCCCGAAACCATCGAGAACGATCCCTTTCAATTCCCCCAATACACGAGCGTAACGCTGGAGGGGTATGTTCTCCCCGGCGAATCGTATTTTCGGCGCATCCATGTTTACCGATTGGCGGAGTTTCTGGCATTGCGGCCCCAGGCATCCACCGGCGTAGACGAACTGAAGACGCTGATCGCGGGCGGCGCGCCCGGCGTGGATGCGCTTCCCGTGATGGATCTGCTTGGCGCCGCGCAGGAATTCCACGCCCAGTACAGGGTGGTTGCCTTCGCGGGTGGAAGCGGGATCCGGTTTATCAGCCAGTACGCACAGTATTACGCACCGATCAACAATCACGATATGTTCCTGATCTTCCAGGGGCTGACCAGCGACGAACAGTACTACATATCCGCCATTCTGCGGATTTCGAATCCAATCCTGCCCGCGAATCCTCTCCCCTTGCCGGGCGGGGTGACCGACGAGGCATTCGCGAACAATTTCGCCGCGTACATCGCCGATATCACCGGCCAATTAAACGCACAGCCGGAAGCCTCCTTCCTGCCCAGCATCACCCTGCTGGACGCGCTGATCCAAAGTATCTCCATAACACCATAATCACGCGGCGGCATAGTGCGGAATAAAAAACCGCCCCGGCCGATGGCCGGGGCGATTCGATTCAAATTATATGTTCCGTACACAAACGGCGATCAGAATGGAAAGTCAGACCGATGCGGCCGGACAGGCGAGCCGATGGATCGCCTCTCCGACCACATCGGTCACGAAACCTTTTCCAGCGGCAATTCCACTATCAGCCTCACCCCGCCGCCCGGGCTCGCCCCGACCTCCATCCTTCCCTGGAGAAGCTCAACCCGTTCGCGGATCCCCCGCAGGCCGAATTTTTCATCGTCATTTTCCGCTTCGGAAAATCCGACTCCGTTATCCGTAACCGTCAACCGGATCGATTTTCCCAGGTATTCCAGGATCAGATCCGCGCGCGAGGCGCGGGCGTGCTTGCGCACGTTGGTCAACGCTTCCTGCAGGATCCGGTACAAAGCCAGTTCCGTTTGCGGAGCGGTCGCCTGCGCATGGCCTTCCTGCCGCAGCGAGACGATCAATCCGGCTTCCTGATTGTCGGCCATCAACGCTTTTACGGCTTCGAGGAACGGCTTTTCCCCCAAAGGGTCTGCCCGCAGCGCCGCCACGGAGCGGCGCACGTCGGTCAGGCCGCTGCGCGTGAGGGTTTGGGCCTTTTCGAGCGCGGCGTACAGATCCGGCGCCGCTTCCTTCCAGCCTTTGTTCTCCACCAGCGCCCGGGCCGCCTCGAGCTGAACGTTCACCACCGTGAGGTAATGGCCGAGGCTGTCATGGATCTCGCGCGCCAAGCGATTGCGTTCGCGCGAGCGGGTCAGTTCCTCGGCCTGGGCGGCCGATTCCCTCAGGCGCGCGTTGGCTTCCTCGAGCTCCCGCGCCAGCCGTTCCACGTCCCTGCGGATCTGCTGGTCGCGCACCGATACCTCGGTGAAGATCCACACAAACACGAGCGCGCATACGAATATCAATCCGTTCTGAATGGCATTTTCAGGCCTCGACCAATTGAAAGGAAACAGAAAGGTGAGCAATAAAATCCCAAAGAATATTCCCGTCGCCCAGCGGGATAAAATAACCGCTGCCGTGCTGGCCAGCGGCATCAGGATCAGCCAAAACACTCCTTGTCCAAGATAATTGATCACCGCGCAGATGGCGGTTTGCAGGAGGAAGTAGAAAGCCACCTTTGCCGAAGTGGGAGGGTTAAACAGGAGACGGTCAGCCGATATCGCCAAACCCAGGTGGATAACGCCAAGTACTATCAGGACCCCCCAGGTGGCAAGCCCGAGTTCCGGCCCGAGGGCGACAAATCCGGCAGCGTACGCCACCCCCACGGTCAGCGGGATCAACCATCCGCCGCGCGCACCGGGATCGAACATGCGATCGGGATTGGCCAGCATATGGAATTTTCTCCTTGGGCTGCCGCGGACATTCTTCGGCCGGGATGATGCCGGCCGCGGATTTGCGCACCGTCAATATCATATCACCTTCGCCATACGGGAAATCGCATACCGCCACATTGGCCCGATGGCAAAAGGAATAACCGCTCTGCCGGCGCCTGTCCTTCGCGAAGCAAAGCTGCCCGCATTTGCGCCTTGCGCAGTTTCGGCTGCGGAGCGGGGGAGAGACAAACATCGGAAATGATCCGACGCGAAGAATTCGCGGGCGGGAGGAGCATCCCCATTCAATCCCGGCGGATGAGCGGGGACGGGTGCGCCCGCCCTGCGCCAATTACAGCGACACGGGGGAGTACTCAACCGGCGACCATTATTGGTGAAGGGGGCGTGAATGGCTCCCGGTGAAGATCACCCCCGCTCCGATTTCATCCCGGTTCATGAACCATAAGCGAGCCGGGAAACTTCCGTCGGTCCGGAATCGTACGGGGTCAAAAAACAATCCTAACCTGCGCGCTTCGCGAGGGCGGGCGCCGGGGCGAAAACGGTTGCGGCACCGGGATGATGGAACGCGGACTCCCAACATTCAAGCCGTCAGGGCAGTTTCGGCTCCGCCGTCTGTTTGGGCGGCCCCCCCAGCCGCGGCTCGGGAACGGGCAGGGATTCCAGATACTGGTCGAGGAACGAGTGCGCCTCCGGATGATCCACATGGACTGCTTCGTCGTATTCCCCCGCGGGCGGGGGCGCGGCATGCCGCACCGGCCTGTGCACTCCAAACAGTTCGAAGAATTTCGCAATTCCGGTCAGGATGGAATACCGGTATTCCTGCATGCGCAGCGACTGCCATTCCACGATCGACCCCATCGCGCCCTGCACGCGGGCCTTCTCCCGCACGATCCGGTGAATCTGCTCCGGCTCGCGGCGCCCGATCGGTGAGATCAGCAGCAAGTTGGCGGCCAAGATCAGGGCGCTGAACGAGATCAGCACCACCCAACCGCCCTCTTCCCATTTGCCGATGATCTGCCCGACGAACACCACGGCTGAAAGACCGGCGGCGAAATAGGCGCCTGCGGCGCCCCAGGTGCGTTTCCTGCCGGAATACGTTTTCCAGACGTGCCGTCCGACCGCCAGCCCCATTACCATGATCGGCATGAACACGCCGATGCCGTAGTACGGGATGGCCGCGGAGACCCGCCCCTGCACGATAAACATGAGAATCAAGGAAAGGATGAACCCCGCCGTGACGGACCGGGTGAAGGTTCCCTGTTTGTTGCGGAATACAACCACTTCCGGAATCTCCCCGATCGCGACGTCGCGCCAGGCGGTGGCTTGCAGGTCCTGGAATGCGGTCATCGACGCCATGGCCAGCAGGATGACCGCCACGAATTGATACACCCAGAAGAGCAGCGCCCCCCCGCCGATTCCGGGAATCTCGATGGTGAAACCGGGTATCTGGGCGAACCCGATGTGCGCAAGGTTGCCGACCAGGCTCATCCGGTTGGTGTTGTCGAAGACATTGAAACGGATGGAAAAAAACGTCAGGAGCAGGGTCGTTAATCCGCCGTAGAACAGGAAGGAGGTCTGCACCACGCGCCCGATGCCGGATTTCCCGCTGTAGAAATTCCAGAGTCCCTTCAGGCGCGGAAGGGCCTTTTTCCCCCAGCGGACCAGGGCGAAATCCTCATTGACGACGAATTGCAGACCGTTCGACATCGCCTCCAAGCCGGTGAGGGCGACCAGCCCTTTCATCGAAGCGGTCAGCATATGGTACAGCGCCGTTCCCAGCGGAACGGATTTGACCTCCTCGGCCGAGGCGACCGGCGGAACCCCCTTCACCGCCGCCAGATACAACCCGATGGACATCACGACGGTCAGCATCAGGAAGACGGCGATCATCCCGAACGTGACGGCGGCGGATTCACCGCGCCCGCGGATGGTCAGGTACCACATCACGGTGGTCGTGGCGGCGGCGATCAGGACATGGAAGATCCAATGGATGTTCGTCGCCTGGAGCACGGAAAGCAGCTGGTCGACGCCGGAAAGCTGGGAAACGACGATGGTGAAAATGTAATCCTGGATCAGCACGACGGCCACGATCAGGCTCAGCCCGGGGACCAGGTAGCGCATCGAGGCCGTGTACGATCCGCCGCCCTCGTTGAACACGCCGAGGGAATACATGTACAGAAAACCGAAGACGATGTTCGCGAAAGCGACAAACGCCACGGCGGCGTAGGCATACTCCTGCAATCCGTACGGATGCAGGGCGCTCATCATCTCGCCGGTGGCGTAATAAAAAGACGTGAAATAATCCACCCCGAACAGCGCCACCGCGGCCAGCAGGCCGATCTGGCCGGCGCCGTGCACCGCGGTATGTTCCTTGTTCTCGCGCGGGGCAAGCTTCCAGGCCAAAATGAAGAAGACGATCAAAAGCAAAATCGAGAACATTCTTAAAATCCTTTACGGCTAAATGAATCCGGCCGACCGTCGAACGCATTTTCCAAACGTATCAGTTCGGCCAGAAGATGCATGCGGGTGGACGGGCTCAGGGCTTCGTTCTGCTCGGCCGCCTTCTGCTCCCGCCGGGCGGCCAGCACCACAAACGCCGGCGCGAACAACGTCCGCCCCGGGGGTATGACCTCGAATTCGTGCAGTTTCATCTCCAGCGCCCGGTCATCGAAATACGGCAGGCTCAGCCACAGCCCGCGGTTCAGATCGTTCGCTTCCGCCCGCCGGTTTATCTTCCAAATGATGTCTTCCAGCTCGAGCTGTCCCAGCCGGTTGCCGAGCGGCACCAGCCGGCCCAGGACGGCCATCCGTTTGGCCTGGTATTCCTGCTCGGTGAAGATGTACGGGGCAAGCGAGAGCGCCTGGTAGAGCGTATCCACCAGACGGCGGTACCCGGCGAATTTCCCTTCGACCGTCGCGAGGGATTCCTCCGCTCCTCCTACGGCGGTTTCCGCTTCCATGGAAATCCGGTCGTGGACGATGTGCCGCACCACCGCGTAACGCAGCAGCCGGACTCCGACCGCCACCGCCGGGTACATCGAATCTTCCAGCTGGGAAAGCCGCTGCCGGAACGCGGAGCGGATGTCTTTCAACGGAAACCGGCTCAGAAATCCGCCGACGCTTTGCTTCCGAAAATCCGCCGGGATTTCCGCCGGGAGGAATCTTTCTTCGCCGTCCATCGGCAGGTTGATAATTTCCGGAAGGCTGAATTCCAGGCGGGTCCTGGATCCCAACAGCGCCGAGGCGATCGATTCCGCCTGGCCTCTCAGGAACTCCTGCGCCCCTTCGGATTGATGGCGGAAGAGAGAGTCCTCAAGCCGCCGCTCTTCCTCCAATTGAAGAAGGGAAGGGTCGGCCGGGACGTCCGCGGTCGGCTCAATCCCCTGCCAGAGAAGCAACCGGTTGGGTTGAACGATCGGATCCATGGGACCCATGCCTGCCCTTTCCAGGAATATTCTCGGGCAGGCGTGTAAGGAAATTGTTAGGATTGGCGGGTCCGGTATATGGAAAAGGTAAATGTTGGAAAAGGGGCTTATTCGTCGATTAAAAACCGGTATCCGATCCCCGGTTCGGTGGTGATCATCTGCGGCTGGAGGGAATCCGGATCCAATTTCCGGCGCAGCTGGCTGATGTATACGCGCAAGTTCTGCGTCTCGCTTTCGTACCCGGCTCCCCAGACATGCCCCATGATCTGGGTATGGGTCAGCACGCGTCCGGCGTTGGTGGCCAGATACGCCAGAAGGTTGTATTCCGTCGCTGTCAGATGGACCTCTTCCCCGCCCCGCTCGACGACATGCCGGGCGAGGTCGATCGTGATGTTGCCTGCGCGCAGGACCGGTTCGCCCGTGCCCTCCCCCGCCGCGGCGTGCCGAAGCGCCACCCGCAACCGCGCCAAGAGTTCATCGGTGCCGAACGGTTTGGTCAGGTAATCGTCCGCCCCCAAGTCCAGGGCGGTCACCTTGTCCCGTTCCGAATCCCGAACCGAAAGGACGATGATCGGCGCCGCCGACCATTTCCGCAGTTCCCGGCAGACTTCCAATCCGCTTTTTTTCGGAAGATTGAGGTCGAGGAAAATCGCGTCCGGCAATTCCGCCGACGCCTTATCGAGCGCTTCCTCCCCGTCGGCCGCGCTGACCACCTCGTACCCCTGGGCGATCAACCCCGCCCGCAGGGCACGCAGGATCTGGGGCTCGTCATCCACGATGAGTATCTTGGTTTTTTTCATCATCCAGGTCCTTTTCCCGCCCGGAGGCATCCGGCAGCGGGAGCGTGAATGCGAATCGCGTTCCGGAATCTCCCGTTACCGGGCTCTCGACCCAGATCCGTCCGCCGTGCGCGTCGACGATGCCCTTGCATATGGACAGGCCAAGCCCCGTCCCCATGTTCGGCGACCGATCCTCCGAGATCCGGTAGAACTTGTCGAACAGGTAAGGATGCAGACGAGCCGGGATGGCCGGACCCTGGTTGGTCACGGCGACCGTCAGTTCCCCCGCTCCGGCGCGGGCTGCGATATCGATGGCCGTTCCGGGAGGGGCAAACCGGATCGCGTTTTCGAGAAGATTACTGATCACGCGGTCGACTTGGACATAATCGGCCAGGATCAGGGGAAGGTCGGCGGGCAGTTGCAACCGCACCAGGAAAACCGCCAGAAGGGAAGCCAGCCGCCGGACGACGGCGCGGATCAACTCGTCCATATCGCACCAGTCCAGGGTTAATCGAAGCGCGCCAGCCTCGATCCGCGATTGATCCAGCAGGTCGCCCACCAGGCGGTTGAGCCGGTCGGTTTCCTCGTTGATGGCCGATAGCAAATCGGTGCGGGTGACCGCGTCCAGCGCGGCATCCTCCTGCAAAAGGACGGTCGCGGACGCCTTGATCGCGGCCAGCGGTGTGCGCAAATCGTGCGAGACCGATGACAGCAAAGCTGATTTCAGCCGGTCGCTTTCCTCGAGGAGTTGCGCGCGGCTGGCCTCCCTGGCCAGTTTGGATCGTTCGAGATACAACCCGGCCTGCGCCGCAAAGGTCGTCAACAGGCGCATGCTGGTCGCGTCCGGCGAAGCGTCGTCCTCCCGAAGATAAAGCCGGAGCACACCCACGGCTGCTTGGCGCGCCGCCAATGGAATATCCAAATTCCGAATCGGACCCAACCGCGCCGCTTCCCCGCGGATGCCCATCTGTTTCCCGCCGGGAGCGTGTTTCTCCGCAGGCAATGGATCCGCCGGCAAGGGAAAGGCGGCCAGGAAGCTTGCCCTGGATTGCAGCATGACGTTTTCGGTTCCCACAAGCACTTCGCATCCGGCTATGGAGAACGCCTCGGTGATCATCCTGGTGACGGTGGCGAGGGTTTCATCCAGCCCGGCCTGCTCTCCAAGCGCGCGCGAAAGCGCGTACAGTGTCGTGGCTTCACGCTCCCGGGCTTCGGCCTGAATCGCGTGCATATTGGCGGAGGTGACCGCCTGGCTGATGATGACCGCGACAATCAGAAAAATCATCAGCGCCAGCAGTTCATCCGTATTCCCGACGGCGAAGGTGAAAGTCGGGAAGAGGAAGAAAAAATTAAACGCGAAGAAGGAAAGCAGGGAGGCCGCCAGCGCCGGCAAGAGCCCCCAGCGCGTCGCCGCCAGCATCACCGGGAGCAGATACAGCAGGGCGACCACCTGGCTGGAAAGAAAATTTCGGAAAAGAGACAGCACCGCGGTGGTGACCGCCACGGCGCACACGGCCGACAGGAAATTGATCCAGCGGAATCGGTATTCGGCCGGGAGGAAACGGCGCAGCTTCATGGATTGGATTTCAACCCTGATCCTGCCTCTCCCCGGCCGACGGCCGGGCCAGTTCCGCGACGACGGCATAATCCTGGCCGCCCCACCCCCGCGCCTCTGCTTCCGCGAACAGTTCGCAAATCCGTTCCGCGGCCGGGAGGCGAAGGCCGATCTCAGACGCGTACTCCAGCCCGTAGCGGAGGTCCTTGAGCATCCAGCGCAGGGCGAAATTCGTGTCGGAAAAATCCCGTTTCAGGATGAACGGAAGCTTCGCTTGGACGATCGGGCTGGCCATCGCTCCGGCCTGGACCGCCTCCGCCACGAGGGAAAGCTCCAGCCCGCTCCGTTCCGCGAAGGCGATTCCCTCCCCGGTCACCAGAATCTGGGCGGCCAGGATCAGATTGTTGATAAGTTTGTAAGCCGTGCCCATTCCCGGCGGGCCGAAGCGGAAGATGCGCGCGGAGAACGCCTCGAGGACCGGACGGACCGCCGCCAGCGCATCCTCCTCGGCGCCAATCAGGAGCGTCAGGGTGCCTTTTTCCGCCCCCTCCCTTCCCCCGGTCACCGGGCAGTCGACGAAGGCGATGCCCCGCGCCGCAGCCAGTCCGTGCAGTTCGCGGATCCAGTTTACCGTCAATGTGGCGCATTCCACGGCGGCGGCCCCGGGCGCCATCGCGGCCAGTGCCCCCTGCTCCCCGGTCCAGACCGTGCGCGATGCGTCCACGTCGGTCACCGCGTCGATCACCACAGCCGCCCCGCGCGCGGCGGCGGCCGGGCTGGGCGCCGCCTCCGCTCCCAGCGCCCGGAGAGGCTCCGCCCGCGCCGGGGTCCGATTCCACACCGCGACCGGATGCCCCTTGCGCAGCAGGTTCCGGGCGATCCCTCCTCCGATTATCCCCAGGCCCAATATGGCAATGCGCTTCATACTTCCTCCCGGCAGTTCTCCCATTGTACATCCGCACCCCGCGGGGATTGACAGGAACTCCGCGCGAGCATATCATCTTTTTCGGCGGAACAATTATTCATATATCCATCTCTTCATCCGCGCCGTAGAGAGGGATCATGGCCAAACGCAGCGTTCACGGGCAAATGGAAATTCTCGACGAGCATACCTCCGCCCACATTGCCGAGCTGTTTACCGCGTTCGGCGATACCAGCCGCGTGCGAATCCTCTCCTGCCTCTCGATGGGCGAGCAAAATGTCGGCGCGCTTGCCAAATCGGTGGGCATCTCCGAATCCGCCGTATCCCACCATATGCGCCAACTGCGCCACCTGCGCCTAGTTTCCACGCGAAAAGCGGGGCGGGAAGTGTATTACCGCGTCGACGATCCGCATATCCTGACCCTCTTCTGGCAGGGCGTCAACCACATCCGGGAAGAGGAATAGCGGTTTTTACCCGTTGAGGATATTCGAACGCGGCTTCCGGCACTCTCCTAAAACCCGGATCCGGTTTCCTGCGCATGAACAAACAAACTCGCCGCGCATGATAGATGTGCCTTTATGAAACCCGCGAACGTCATACCGGCCGCGGCTCGGGCCAACCTCGCCGCGGGAATCGCCTCCCGGGTGGCCAAAATCTTCTTCATGCTCGCCCTGCAGGGCGCGATCCTATTCTGCGCCGCGGGGCGCATCGATTGGATCTGGGGCTGGGTTTTCCTCGGCATCAACCTTGCGGTCATCCTCATCAATGGATTTTTTTGCGGAAAAAGCCCGAAATCATCGCCGAACGGGGACGCCCCAGGGAATTCAAGACCTGGGACAAGGTGGTCGGCGGCTTGTGGGGCGTAATGCATTACATCGCCATCCCGCTGGCGGCCGGCTTGGATGCGCGCTTCGGCTGGACCCGCGGGCTGGGGACGGCATGGAATATCGCGGGCAGTGTTTTGTTCATAGCCGGGATGGCGTTTTTCAGCTGGGCGATGATCACGAATGCATTTTTCTCGACCACCGCGCGCATCCAGAGCGACCGCGGCCAGACGGTCTGCCGGACGGGCCTGTATCGCTTCGTCCGCCATCCGGGCTATATCGGCGCGATCCTGCAGGCTCCGGGAATGTCGATCCTGCTCGGTTCCCTCTGGGCGTTAATCCCCGCCGCCGCGGGTGTTGTATGCATGATCATCCGGACCGCATTCGAGGACCGGATGCTGCAACACGAATTGGCCGGATAAAAGGATTACGCCAAAGCGGCGGCGTACCGCCTCGTTCCAGGGATTTGGTAGGGGGAAAAACCAACTTGGAGCTTGTTCGTGATTCCCGCGCCTGCCCTCGCGGAGCATGTTGCCATCGGTTTTTTACTTGGATGGCAACATGCCGGCGAAGCGGGGGCGTACTTGGCAGGAATCCAGGTCTACCTTCGCAAAAATGGGTCGAAAAATTCGCGGATGCCTGCCCCGCCGGCCCCGTCCTGTTGCGCGGAGTTTCGCCACCCGTCTTTGAAACCTGAGCGGTGAAGGTTGCGGAACGAGGGTTTGGATGCGAAGAATTCGCGAGAGGGGGAACCATCCCGGCTCGCGTTTGGTTCGTGCGCCGGGATGGATGTCCGGCGAGGGTTTTTTCCAGCGGGGATCCCGGGTATCCGCCCGAATGTTTAGCGCGGTCAAACTCCCAGTTCAGCCCGCGTCCGGACATAATGCAGGACGTGCTCGCGGGAAAGAAATCCGGCCAGCTCGTCGCCTTCCATCACCGGCACCTGGTTGACATTGGCGTCGTCCATAACCTTCAGCGCCGCCAGCAGCATATCCTCCGCCCGGACGCGGACGGTGCGCTCGAGCGTCACCATCGCCTGGCTGGCGGTGGTTTTTTCCCAATCCGTTCTCGGTATTCGGGCAACATCGGCCAGAGTCAGGAGTCCCAGCATCCGGCGGTCTTCGCCGACGAAAAAACACCGCCGCCCCCCGGAAAGGACCTGCTCATCGACCAGTTGGCGCAGGGAAGTCCGCCCGGGAATGAACAGGCATTCGCGATTCATGACCTGGCCCACGGTCACGCCGCGCAGCAAATGCTGCAGGTTCGCCTGCGCGCTGCTGGCGGCCGCCGCATTCTGCAGGAACCAGCCGATCGCCGCCAGCCACAGTCCGTTGAAGAAACC
This sequence comes from Anaerolineales bacterium, assembly GCA_016932475.1. Lineage (GTDB taxonomy): Bacteria > Chloroflexota > Anaerolineae > Anaerolineales > RBG-16-64-43 > JAFGKK01. The sequence goes on along the minus strand of JAFGCU010000073.1, from coordinate 10,012 downwards.
GCCGGTCAGCATCGTCAGGAACCCCAGACCGATGAATCCGAATGCGATCAGCTGGCCGCTGGCGGAGGCCACCTGGGTGGCGCGGTGAAAATCTCCGCTTATTTTCCACACCACCGCCCGCAGGACCCGCCCCCCATCGAGCGGAAAGCCCGGGATCAGGTTGAACAATCCCAGCGCCAGGTTTATCCGCATCAGCCAGATGCTGGGAGCGGCCAGGTACGGAACCGTCCGGTCCAATTGCCACAGGATCCCGAACAAGGCGGCCAGCCCCAGGCTGGTCAGCGGCCCGGCGACGGCGATCCGGAACTCCGCGCCGGGGGATTTCGGTTCCCGTTCGATCTGCGCCATTCCGCCGAAAATGAACAGCGTGATATCCCGCACGGGGATCTGGTTGCGCAACGCGACCAGCGAATGCCCCAGTTCATGGAGCAGGACCGAGCTGAAAAAGAGCAGGCTGGTGACCGCGCCCAGGATCCAGTAGGCAGGCACCGGCAGACCCGGTTGTTCCACGGGGAAGTAACCCAGCGCCAGCGAGAGGGTCACCAGCCCGAAGATCAGAAACCAGGTCCAATGGAGTCGGATCGGAATGCCGAATATTTTTCCAAGACCCGTATTGTTTTTCATCGTGATTCTCCTCCTCCCTTCGCCCATCCTTCGAAGTGGGGCGTTGCAGGATTACGGTTAATGATAATCGCATTGAGCTGCAGGAGGCAACCACCCCACCGCGGAGGAATTGTTTGCGTTTTCCCGATTGACCGGCGCCATCCGTTGCCGAAAAACCGCGGGGAGAAACCATTTGTCATGAAATTCTTCATCGCCCGGACAGCCTGCTGCCGGCGGCAAGGTTGGAGAGCCGGATATCCGGTCCGCGACGCAAATGCCGATTTGCGTTGCGCCGTTCGCAGAAAACCGATTTACCGCCCGGCCGGAGCCCCGCTCACGACGGCCTCAGGTAATTCTCCACCGCCCACCCCTGCCGCGATTTATCGTACACCCCCTGCAACAGCCACCAGGTGTATCCGTCGGCCTGGCGCGGTCCCTCGATGACGGTAAATAATTCATGCGAAGTGGCCTGGCTGAGAATCTTGCCCGTCAGCGACGGCGCATCCCGCAGCCGCAAGCCGTCCTCGGTCACCTCGACCATCGCTCCCACGCCGATCGTGCCGGGCATTACCGTGGGCAGCGCGGGGGTGGCCGTGTAAAACGGCGTGATGGTCAGGGTGGGCGGGATGGGAGTGTAAGTTGGGGGCGGGAAAACCGTGAAATACGGGGGGATCACCTGCGCGGGCACGCTGGGCAGCGGCGCGGCAAACAGCAGGACCCAGATGGCGATCACCGCGGCCAGTCCGATCCCCGCGCCCAACGGCCACACCCACCAGGCGAGCGACGCGCGCAATCCGCCGGCCGGCTCCGGAGAAGCGGAAGCCGGTGCGCTGGAGGACGGTTCGGGTTTCTTTTCTCTTGCCGGCCGGGTTGGAATCGTGTCCATAAGGTGTGAATTGCGGATCACCGGAGGCTGTGCTATCCTTTCCCCGGGATGAAACCGATGATCGAATTAACAGGCAGCCTTCACAACCACACGGGATATTCCGACGGAGAATTGTATCACGCGGACCTGGCCGCCGCCGCGGCGAAGGCAGGGCTGGATTTTATCATCACCACCGACCATAACGTCTACGTCGACGGCGTCGACCGCTGGATGGAATTCCCCGGCGGCCGGCGGGTGCTGGTCCTGGCCGGGGAGGAGATCCACCACCAGGACCGCGTCCCCCAAAAGAACCATTTGCTCGCCGTCGGGGCGGGCACCGACCTCAGCCGGTTCGCGCCTGATCCCCAGAAACTGATCGACGCCGTTCGGGAAGCCGGAGGCGCGGCGTTTCTGGCGCATCCGTACGATCCCGCGTCGCCTCTGGTGCACGAGGAGGCGCTGGGGTGGGATACTCTGGATGTGCGGGGATTTTCCGGACTGGAAATTTGGAACTACATGAGCGAGTTTAAATCGCTCTTTCATAACCGTTTCGAGATGATCTTTTATGCGTTCTTCCCCTCGGCCGGCATTCTCGGTCCGGACGTTCAGACTCTTGCACTGTGGGACCGGTACCTCGCGGAGGGGCGGCGGGTGTCCGCGGTCGGCGGACCCGATGCGCACGGCCATTCCTATTCGCTTGGCCCTCTGCACAAGGTGATCTTCCCCTACGAATACCTGTTCCGCGCCGTGACCCTGCACATCCTCATCGAGAAGCTCACCGGGGATCCGCCAACCGACGGCCGGTCGATCGCCGAAGCGTTGAAAACGGGCAGCGGATGGGTGGCATACGACCTGTCCAAATCCACCAGGGGATTCCGGTACCGGGCGGAAGCGGGGGATGCGAGCATCGGCTCGGGAGGAGCGGTACCCTTCGCTCCCGGCCTCACCCTCCGCGCGGAGATGCCGCATCCCGCCGAGTGGCGGATCCTCCGCGCCGGTGAAGGAGTCGTCGCAAACGGATCGGGGACGAAAGCATCCTATGACCCGCGCGGGCCGGGCGCCTACCGGCTGGAAGCCCGCCGGCGATTCCGCGGCCGGATGCGCGGCTGGATTTTTTCCAATCCGATTTACATTGTCTAAATTCAGGCCGGATCCGCGAAGACGGCACTTTTCTCCGAAATTCTCATTCTTTCATCCGGAATTAAGGCATCCCGGCGGAGCCTGCCGCCGGGAATGATAGAATAAGCGCCGGTTGCCTCGATCAATCTACGGCAGCCGATCCACTTTGTTTAATCTCATTGAAGGAGAACTCCATGAGATCTGCCGCATTCCCGATCCTTGCCATGCTCGCGCTGGCGGCCGCTTCCTGCAGCGCGCAACCCACTCCGATCACGCCGACGGCCGCAGTGCAGTCGGATACGCAAATCGTGTCCACGGACACGCCGGAAATCGTGGTTTCCACCGACACCCCCACCGGTCCGCTCGGATCGATTTCCGGGACCATTAAGCCGCCGCCGGTCCAGCAGCCCGCCACATCCATCCGAATTTACGCGCGCCAGAAAACCACCGCCAAGGTGTTTGGAACGGAGATCCCCGTCGACGCAACAGCCTATACGATATCCGGCCTGCCGATGGGAACCTACACCGTGTTCGCCTGGTATTACCCGGATGGCGTTCCCGGCGCATACACCTCGGCGGGCGTCGACGTGGTCGAAACTTCGTCCGACCAGCTTAAATGCAGCAACTCGCTGATCGAGATCGTCCTGACCGAAAGAAAGCCGGATTTCCAGGGCGCGGATATCGGCTGCTGGGCGGGGAATTACTTCATCTTTATCACGCCGCTGCCGTAAGCGGTATCAGCCGGTCTATAAAAAAAACGCCCGGAGAAGCGCGGGCGTTTTTTTTATTCCCGTCCCCGGACCCCTAACCCCTTCCCCCCTCCTGGAAAATTCCTGGGAAGGAGAAGTATGGAAAGTGGATTTATTCCCCCATTACCTGGACGATCAACTCCCGCTGGCGCGGGCGGATGTCAAAATCCACATAGATGATCTGCTGCCACGTCCCGAGCGTCATCCGGCCGCCGGTGAAGGGGACCGTCAGGGAGGGGCCAAGCAGCGCGGCGCGCAAATGAGAATGCCCGTTGCCGTCGTCCCACGCGGCGTTATGGGCGTACTCCCGCGTGGAAGGGAGAAGCTCCGCAAACATCCGCCGCAGGTCCGCCACGCAGCCCGGTTCGTATTCGATCGTCGTCAACCCGCTGGTCGAGGACGGGCAGAATACGGTCGCCGTGCCCGCCGCCAGCTGGCTGCGATCGATCACTTCCTGGACCGCCGCAGTGATATCGCGGACTTCGGTTTGCCCGTTGGTGGACAGTCGGATGGGATAGGTTTGCACGCTCATGAAAAGCCCTCCCGCTATGGCCGGATGGAATTCTTCGCATGGATTATGATCCATTTTTACCATCTTTTCTTCCAACGCGAATCTTCAGCCGCAAAAAGCGCAAACGGCGCAGATTGATCTGAGACTTCTGTGCCCCTGGCGGCCGCGCTTTACGGCGTTAATTCCAAAAACCTTGGAAACCCCATGCCTTGTTGCAGTTTCCGGAATATTGCCGGATAATCCGAAGGGAATGTTTTCTCAACCATCCGGATACTGCGGATCGTCATGCGAATTACCGTTCCGGCATGTCTCCTCCTTGCGGTGATACTCGGATCGGCTTGCGCACCGGTCACACCGCCGTCCGCCGTCCCGAGCATCGCACCCGTACTCTCGCCCGGCCGGACTCTCAAACCGACCGGGACGCCGGCCGCCGCCATCACACTCACACGCACACGCACGCCCTCCCCCACGGTTCCGGTACCGGAATACCCGTACATCATCCTGCCGGGAAGCGACCGGCTGCGCGAGATTTTCCGGAAAGGGGAAAGGGGCGGAATGCGCAACGGGGTTTTTTCCAAAGTGGGCGACAGCATCACCGCCAACGGATACTTCCTGGTTCCCTTCGGGACGGGGGATTACGCACTCGGCGAGTACGGTTATCTCCAGGAGGTCATCGATTTTTATCTGCGGGAAGATGCCTACGAGGGAAATTCGTTCGTTCACGATTCGTTTTCCGCAAAAACGAGCTGGCGCGCGGAGGATGTGCTGGATCCGTTGAAAGCCCGATCCTCCTGCGAAGCGGGGGAATCCCCCCTGGCCTGCGAATTCCGCGTCGTCCGGCCCGCCGTGGCGGTGATCTTGCTTGGCACGAACGACGCCATGGCGCCGACCGGCCGCTTCCAGGAAAGCATGCGGCGGATCGTTGTCCATTCCCTGAACCGCGGCACCATCCCAATCCTCACCACCCTGCCCGATCTGCGCGACCGGGACGTGGGTTCGTACAATACCGTGATCCGGAATTTGGCGTCTCAATGGGAGTTGCCCCTGATCGACCTTTCCTCCGCGCTCGCCTCTCTCCCGCAGAAGGGGCTTTCGCCGGACGGCGTGCACCTTTCCTGGCTCGAACCGGCGGTCTTCGAACCGCGATATTTGCTGCATGGGATGACGGTGAGGAACCTGCTCACTCTGCAAGCGCTGGATGCGGTGTGGAGATCGATCGCCACGGGCGGTGACAAGTAAGTATTGCTCGCGATTCACGCCCGTTGGATGCAGTCATTAATTCCCACGCCTTCCCCAGGTTGGAAAATAATTAAAAAGCAACTACTCGGCCGGATTTCCTTGTTTGTACGCAGATAGCCGCGTGAGTTGTTTATGCGAACGCGGCAATCCATGATCGCTTTTCCCGGCCTGAGCGTTTACCAAAATAAAATCCACGGAGAGCCCGGAGGGTCACGGAAAATTATTCTCCGTGTATCTCCGTGCACTCCGTGGAAAAAGGTTATTGGGACCTGAAGGGATGGCCGAAGAAAAGAATGATCAGCGCACCTCGATCAGCACCGCCCGTGCGACCTGGCGGTAGCGGTAGGTGTCGAGGTGCGGATCGTATCCAAGGCACGTGACCAGGGTCAGCCAGGGGAGCTCTTCGTGACGGAAGGACGAGGTGTCGGCCGGCGCGACGCTGGTGTTGGTGCGCACTTCGTAGATATAGCGTTGCCCGTTGAACGATAAATAGATTTGGTCCCCCCAGCGCAGGGTGTTAAGGTTCGCGAACGGGCCGGGCAATCCGTTCGGCAGGTACACGTGCGCCGTGATGACGGAGTTCCCCGCCGTTCCGGGGAAGGCGGTCCCCTCAAGATATCCGGCCTGGTCCCACAACCAGGTCAGATCCCAGCCGTCCGCGGTGATCGGGATCCCCACCACCAGAAGGTTCTTATTCAAGCGCGGTATCTGGATCCTCAGGTCGCCGAGTTTGGCGTATTCTTTTTCGGCCGGCTGAGATGGAAGGTCCTTCACAATATCCGGCGCGAAGCCCGTTTCCGGAAGGGACAGCAGGCCGACGGATACGTCCGAGCTAACCCGGTACACGTCCGCCGGATTAAGCGGGTCGTACCGGCGCTCGTGCGAATAGGGCTGGTTGAAAGCCGAAAGGTATGTGGCGGGCGGCGCGGGCACATCCAGGGGCAGGCTGGTCCATTCCGCGCTGGCCGTGTTGACCACGCTGGAGCCGGCCGGGATCGGACCGAAGGTGACTTGGAACTGGATCGTGGCTTCCTGACCGAGCGGAAGCGCATCCCATTCGGCGCGCATGACAAGATTACCGGTGCCTGGATCGATGGCGGTATCGTCCAGAAACGTCGGCGCCACACCGCTCCCGGAAACGAAGCTCAGCGATCCGGGCACATAGGTCAGGTCGTCCGGCAGGATATCGTTGATGACGGCGTCGTATGCCGCCAGCTGGCTGACCCCGGTATGGAAGATCCGGATTTGGTAGGTCAGCACCATCCACGGGGTGGCCGAGGGACGGTCGACGGTTTTTTCCAGCCCCAGATCGGATTCTATGATCCGCACCGGAGCCGTCTGGCGGCGGATGCTTCCGCTCGTCCATTGCATCAAGGCCTCGTTGGCCAGGGTGACTTCGCGGATATTGGCGATGGTATCCAGGACGACCACGCGGTAGCGGATGGTGATGCTCTCGGGGTTGGTCGCGTGTGTGTTGGTGATCGTACCAAAATCGAACGCCACAGTTCCGCCCGAATTGGTGATGATCGGATTGCTTCCGCCCCCCGTTCCGGGCGAACAGTTCCCGGCAGTGTTCAAGGCGATGGCCGAGCTGGTCAGATCGGCACTGCCGGTGATGTCTTCGCAATCCACGAACGCCAGCCCGGTATCGAGCGTATCGATGACGGTATATGTGTCGGTGGAAGACGGCGGTATGGTGAGGACCAGCTGATAGGTCAGGATCTCGCCGATGGTGACATCCGGGAGCGCAGTAACCGGGGACGGGTGGCTGTCGGCGACAAGCGATTTGACCAGGTCGCGGTCCGTGTGGAGCGGCGCGCTGCTGGTCGCGGCGTAGTCGTTGAGCGCGCCGCCGGGGCCGTCGCCGCCGGTCCGTTCATTGGCATTCAGCCCGGGCAGTGAGCTCCAGGTTGTGTTGGCGGTATTGTTGATTGTCGTGCCGAAGGGCGCGGTCACCGTCGCCTGATATGTGATCGTCAGGCTTCCCCCGGCGGGGAACTCCGTCACCGAGAAGAACATCAGGCTGCCGATCGAGCCATTGTATACGCCCGTCAATCCGCCGGATGCGGCATAGGAGACCGACGCCAGGTCCAGCGTCAGATCTACCGGCAGGGTATCGGAGATTTCAACATCGAAGGCAGTGGCGCCGCTGGCGGAGGCGTGATCCACCACGACGGTGAAGGTGACCACCTGCCCGGGCGCGGGATCCGAATCGTCGACCGTTTTTACGATTTGCAGGGTTGGTTCGACGACGGCGAGGTCCTCGCTGTCGGTGAAGGTATCCAGGCCGATAAAGAGATCTCCGGTATTGGTCAGCGGCGGCGGGGAAGCCTGGTTGCCGGTTTCGTTCAGGAGAACCGCCTGGAAACAGATCAGGAAGGAGTTGTTGCCGGCGATGTTGTCGTCGAGAACCGTCACCGCGCTGAAGTCGAAGGTCAGGTTGGCGCCGCTTCCGCCGCCCGCGGGCGTGATCGTAAGCGTCGGAGCCGGAAGTGTGCCGTTGAAGTCTGCAACCAAACTGCCGCAGGTCGCCGGCGGATTGGTTTGGGTGATGATTTGCATCGAACCGTCGATATAGGCGAGCCCGGCCGGCAGATCGTCCACGACCTGGAGCGCAGGCGTGGTGCCTTCCGGCAGCGTGACCAGCAGCCCGAAGGTGGCGACCTCCCCGATCGCCAGGTCGTTCCCCGCTGTGTGGACGGCGGAGGTGCTTTCCACCGATTTGCTAAAAAACGGATCGGTGATGTCGAGCGTGGCGATGTCCACCCGGTCGTGATCGTTGGGGTTTCCCGCCGGGCCATTCGAGCCGTCGCGCTCCCCGGTGTCGGTCCCGGGTAGCCCGGGGGTCGCGTTACCGGTGCCGCGCAGGCCGGGCAGAGAAGTCCAGATCACCTCGGCGTCGTTGTCGACCGCCTGGCCGGGATTTACACCGGTCCTAACGGTCACCTCATATGTAATGACCACCTGGCTGCCCACCGGCATGGAGCCGATGGTGAAGTGGACGGTGTTGCCGGCAGAAACATTCACCGCACCCGTCACGCCACCGCTGGTGGAGATGGAGACCGAGGCCAGGTTCAGGGTCAAATATGCCGCCGGAGGCGTATCCGTGAAGTCCACGTCGAAGGCGGTGGCGGTGCTCGAAGTCGGCGCGCTGCCGCTATTGGTGATCGTGGCGGTATAGGTGACCGTGTCGCCCGCATCCACGGTAGTCAGCGCGGAGTGCGTTTTATCAAGCGTCAGGAACGGCTCGGCAATGCGGACGCGCAGTGCGGCCGAATCGCTGCCGACCTGGACCGGGGGGACCCCGGCATAGGCGCGCACGCGGTTGTCGCGGTTGTCGCCCGAATCATTTTGATCGGCTATCCGGTTGTGCACCAGGGCGTTGAACTCGACCACCACGAACTCGCCGTCGTCGTCCAGGTCGGAATTGGTCAGATCGCCCAGTTTGAAATAAATATCGGCACTGTTTCCGTAAACATCCGGATCGACAGTGGTGCTGTTTGAGCTCCCGATATTCCAGTCATCGAGCGCGCAGGGCAGCTCCTCCGGGATGGTCGCGTTCGCCGTGGTGCCGACCAGGTTGCACCCGGCCGGGATGGCGGGAATGCTGTCCCGGCCGGCCGAGGTGATCCCTCCGTTCGAGACGAAGGCGACCTGCGCCGTGTCGTCTTCAATGAACTCCAGGCCGCCGGGTAAGAGGTCGCGGAACTGGAAGTTGACGCTGGTGCTCTCCGGAATCCGGGCGACGATCCGGTAGCGGATGACCTCGCCGACCGCCACTTGCTCCACGGTCGAAAAGACGGTGTGCGGTTCCGATGTACCGACGATGTATTTCACCGGCGCGCCGCTGATCGTGGCGGTGGCCTGGTCGGTTTCCGGCGAGGGCGTCGGGACATGGTTCGGCCCGTCCTCCTCGCCGGCGTAGCGGATCAGCGTTTCGGTGTTGATGATGTTCCCGGGCGCCACGCCGGTGCGGATCTCCAGATCGTAGGTGATCAGGATGACGTTATTCCCCAGATTGGGGTCGTGGGCCGAGCAAACGCCCGCTCCGACCGGATCGATCAGCTCGATTCCGTCCTGGAAGATTTCCTCGCCGCAGGAATCGTTGTTCCCGGCGGCGATGCAGCTGCTGGTCAGCCCGCGGTAAGAGATCGGCCCGGTGCCGTTGCCGTAATAGACCTGCAGATTTAACCCCGTGGCGGGAATCTGGTATTGGGCCTGCAGGAGGTCGCGGATCTGCAAATCGAAGGCGCCCTTCAGGCTGGTGCCGGTGTTTTCGACCGTGATCGCGAAGGTGACCGTGTCGCCGGCGTCCACGTCGCGCACGTTGCTGTTGACCGGACGGGTCCTCAGACCGGCGGAGCTGACCGTGCCCGTCCAGCGCGGCGCCGATCCGGGCGCAAGGAAGGTCACACCCGCCGGACCGCGGTTGACCGGATTGAATATATTGGACGGGTTGCTGGTCCAGACCACGCCCTTGGTCGAAGAAAGCACAGGCTCGGTCAGGATCAGCTGGACAATCGCATCCGAAGGGACCTCCCCGGCGTTGGTCGAGCCCTCGATCGCGTGTGCCTGGTTGGTCAGGTACATCTGGTCGGCGAACGGCTCGGTTGCCACCACGACGGTGAAGAGCAGATCGACGGTTGTGGAATCGCTGGCCGGATCGTCGAAATCGCCGTAGAAAAAGCCCAGCAGGTTGTTGGCAACATTCGTATTCACGGTGGGGACGATCCCCGAATAACTATAGAAAGTGTCCGACGGGCCGAAGTTGGCGTGACCGGGATCGGGCGTGACGGACGGCTGTCCGCTTTGTCCGACCGCGTCGAATGCCCAGGCCGGTCCGTTGCCATGCGCCGGGTAGTCGTTCGCATCCGGATCGGCGACGAAGAAGATCGGCAGCGGCAGGTAATCGGTGAACTCCAGGTT
>JAFGCU010000072.1 GCA_016932475.1 Anaerolineales bacterium | reverse complement strand
CGGAGGACCAACCCGTGGAGAACGCCTCGGACGTTCCCGCTGAACCCGGGGCGGAGGACCAACCCGTGGAGAACGCCTCGGACGCTCCCGCAACACCCGGGACGGCCGGCGAGGGATGAAAACGGTTCCCTCCGGCCGTCCTTCCCCCCGGCTTCCTTCCGGATGGGAGCGGTTTGGCAAGTTTCTTGTCCTTGTCCGCCCGTACGCGGAAGATGTCTCCATTGTCCTTCTGAGCCTGACCGCGATCCTTTGCCTGTTCGCGCTTCTGGGGCTGGCGCACGGCTCGCTGATGGATGCGCTCGGCGGAACGCTCAGGCGCTGGATGGGATGGGGGGCGATTCTGCTCCCGCTTGCGCTTTTATGGATCGCCGGCCGGCTGCTCCTCGCCCGTCTGGGATGGGAACAGAATATATCCTGGCTGCGGGTGATTGCGCTGGAACTCGCCGCGCTGGCGGGGTTGGGGTTGGCCTCGCTGATTGGCGCCGCCACGCTGGTCGAATCCGAAGCCGGCCGCGGCGGCGGATTGATCGGGTGGGGGATCCATTTTCTCCTCAGCGCGCTGATGAGCCCCGTTGCCCAGGGGTTGCTCCTGACGGGCGCCGTCCTGCTCCTCACCGCATATGGATTGGGCCTTACGCTCGAAAAATTTCTGCGCGGTTCCGAGGCGGACCGGGCGGGGGAGGCGAGCCCGTCCCCGACGGCGGGATCCCGTCAAACCTCCCGCGCCCTCATACCTCCGGATGCCGGTCCGGCGGGCGGGCTGCGGACGAAATCCGCGGCGGAAAAATCCGCCGCCTCCCCCGAGCCGAAGTCCAGGCCGAAGCCGGCCGCGCCCCTTCCGGAAGCATTCCGCAAAAATCTCAAACCCGGTCCCGTGCTCGCCGAAAAACAGCAGCCCGTGCGCGCCAAACGCGAAAAGGGGTTGCCGTCGATCGATATTTTCGAAGGCGGCGAGCTTACCGCGCCTTCGATCCGCGAGATCAACCAGATCGCCGGGACGATCGAAAAAACGCTCGCCGAGTTCAGCGTCCCCGCGCGGGTGATTTCATTCCGCACCGGCCCGACGGTCACCCAGTACGGCGTGGAACCCGGATTTGTGGAGAAACCCGGCCCGGACGGGGAGATGCGCAAGGCGAAGGTGCGCGTCTCGCAGATCTCCTCGCTATCCAACGATCTGGCCCTCGCCCTCGCCGCCCCCACGTTGCGCATCGAAGCCCCCGTACCCGGGCAATCTTACGTCGGGATTGAAGTTCCCCACCGGCGCACGTCGGTTGTCCGCTTGAAGATGGTGATGCAATCCGCGGCCTTCCAAAAGATCCGTTCACCGCTCGCGGTGGCGCTCGGGCTGGACGTGGCCGGGGCGCCGAATTGCGCCGACCTGGCCTCCATGCCGCATCTCCTGATCGGCGGGACGACCGGCTCGGGCAAATCGGTGTGCATCACTGCGCTCACCGCCTGCCTGGTGGCCAACAATCCGCCCTCGCGCCTGCGGCTGGTTCTGATCGACCCGAAGATGGTCGAGCTGGTGCGTTTCAACGGCCTGCCGCACATCCTCGGCCAGGTGGAAACCGAACTCGAGCGGATCGTCACCGTGCTGCGCTGGTGCACGCGCGAGATGGACCGCCGCTACAAGCTGCTCGAGGAGATGCGCGCGCGGCACATCGACGATTACAACCGCAAGATCTCCGCCCGCGGCGACGGGGAAACGCTTCCGCGCATGGTCGTGCTGCTGGATGAAATGGCGGACCTGATGATGACCGCGCCCGATGAAACCGAGCGCCACCTGATCCGGCTGGCGCAGATGGCGCGCGCCGTCGGGATCCACCTGGTGGTGGCCACCCAACGGCCGAGCACCGACGTGGTGACCGGATTGATCAAGGCGAATTTTCCGGCGCGGATCGCGTTCGCCGTGCCGTCGTCGATCGAAAGCCGCGTCATCCTCGATACCCCCGGGGCCGAAAGCCTTCTCGGGCGGGGGGACATGCTCTACCTCTCGCCGGAAGCCGGCGCCCCGGTCCGCCTGCAGGGCTGCTTCGTCACGGATCGCGAGATCACCCGCCTGATCGATTATTGGAAGGAGCAGGCGCCCGCCGAGGAAGCCGAAGAGGCGAAACCGGAGGAGAAGCGGGAAGTGAAAGCGGCCGCCAAAAGCGCCGAACCGCCCCCCGCGGCCGGGTCCTTCCCGGCGCCCTGGGAGGATATGGTCAAGGGATTGGGCGAAGGCGACGACGAAGCCGAGGACGCGGAGGTCGAAGAAGCCACCCGCATTATCCGGGAATACGGCCGGGCGAGCGCGTCGCTCCTGCAGCGCAAGATGCGCCTGGGCTACCCCAAGGCGGCGCGGTTGATGGACGAGCTGCACAAACGCGGCATCATCGGCCGCGAGCAGGCGGGCGGCCGGACGCGGGAAGTGCTGCGCCGGGGCGCGGATGAGGACGAGGATGAAAATGGGGACGAATCGTCCGGTTAATTCCAACCCCTGCATGCGGACTACACGGATTTTTACGATTTCGCGAAATAATTCCTGGAAAATTAAAAACCAAGAAATGAATCCGCGAAATCCGTATTCTCCGCGAAATCCGCGTACAATATGGTCCTGGGCCGGTCGAGGAGCAAGGGCTCAGGTTGATTAAAAGAAGAGACGCGATATTCGACCAGGCGGGGGGCGGCGGGGTTGACAGAACGCACACCCGCCGGTAGCATCACACCGGTAAAAAAAACCGGAAAGGGAGAGAAATGCCTAGTGATAACCCCCCGGCGGCCGGGCTGGTGACTTTTACAGACCGGATGCGGGCGCAAAGCAAAGGCGTGGTCGAAGCCGCCGCCCGTTTTTTCATCCGGGCGGGGGTGACACCCGACGCGATGACCCTGCTCGGACTGATGGGCTCGACCGTGGGCGCGGTCCTTCTGGCGCTCGGCGCCGTCCCGCCGGGCGGGATTGTGATCCTCCTGAGCGGCCTGACGGACGCGCTGGATGGAACGATGGCGCGCCTGCGCGGCAAGCCCACCCGTTTCGGGGCGTTTCTGGATTCCACCATGGACCGCTACTCGGAGCTGTTCATCTTCGGCGGCTTGGCGGTGTATTTCGGGTTCGCCTCGGACGTCCTCGGGGTGGCGGTCGCATTCGCGGCGGCGATCGGCTCGGTGATGGTTTCCTACACCAAGGCGCGCGCCGAAGCGCTGGGCTTCGAATGCAAGGTCGGGTTGCTGACCCGGATGGAACGCTACATGGTGCTTTGCCCGCTGCTGATCCTGAATCTGCCGTTCCTGGCGGCGGCGGCTGTGGCGGTTCTGGCGAACTTTACCGCGTTGCAGCGGATCGGGCATGTCTACCGCCTGGCCCGCGACGGCGCTTAAAGGAAAAAATCTCGTTGGGAGAGGTACGCTATGAGTTTTGACTCACTGGGAATTCACATCGGCGTCTTGTACATCCGCTATTACGGCATCATCCTCATGTCCGCCGCGCTTCTCATCGCCTGGACGGCCGAGGTGCTTGCCCGCCGCCGGAAATTCGATCCGGAAATCGTGTGGGATATGTTCCTGTGGGTGGTTGTGGGCGCGGTCGTCGGAGCCCGCATCTGGCACATCCTCACCCCGCCCGAAAGCATGGTCGCCATGGGGATGGATACCGGCTACTATCTCACCCATCCGTTCGATGCCGTCAACCTGACCAAAGGCGGGCTCGGCCTGCCCGGCGGGATCGTCGGCGGCGCCTTGGCGATGTGGCTTTATGTCCGGCGCAACAAGCTCTCGTTCCTGGTGTGGGCAGATCTCGCCGTTCCGGGCGTCGCCCTCGGCCACGCCTTCGGCAGGCTGGGGAACTGGGTCAACCATGAAGTCTACGGAGCGCCCTCCGGAAACCTTCCCTGGGGGATCTACATCCCGCCCGAATACCGCCTGACGGAATTCGCGGACGTAGACCGCTACCATCCGCTCTTTCTCTATGAAGCGCTGCTCAACCTGGTCAACTTCGCCATCCTGATCTTCCTCGGGCAGAAACACAGCCAGAAACTGAAGGACGGCGATCTGATGCTGATCTACTTCATTAATTACGGAGTGATCCGGTTCTTCCTGGAGTTCATCCGGCTGGATCCTTCGCCGCTGGGGAGCACCACGCTCAATGTCAATCAAATAACCGCGGCCGTCGCGGTCATCGCATCGGTGGCAGCGCTTTTCTGGCGTCACGGACTTGGAGACTGGATCCGGGCGCACCGGCCGGCAAAGGAACCCACCACCATCTGAACGATGACGGAGAGACGGAAAGAAGCGTCTCTCCTTTTTTTCTCCCACTTCCACCTCCCCCTGTAGGGGCGACCCATTGGGTCGCCCCTACAGGGGACGGAGGTGGCATTTACGAAACCACCCGTACTACAATAAACGGACCGGGGTAGCAGGGAAATTTCACGGGACCACAGCGAACCATGGAAGGCTGAATGATCGAAGCCCACGGTTTGACAAAACACTACGAACGGGTGACCGCCGTGGATGACCTGACGCTGCGGGTCGGGCGGGGGGAAATTCTCGCGCTGCTCGGCCCCAACGGCGCGGGCAAGACCACCACCACCCGGATGCTGGCGGGTATTCTGCGCCCGAATGCGGGCGGCGCGCGCGTGGCGGGGTTCGACATCCTCACCGAAACGGAAATGGTCCGCGCCGCGGTGGGCGTGCTGACCGAACAGCACGGGCTTTATTCGCGGATGCGCTGCGGCGAATACCTGGATTTTTTCGGCGCGCTCTACGGCCTGACCCCCGTGCAGCGCCGGGCGCGCGCCCAAAACCTGCTGAGCGCCCTGAAGCTCGAGGTGGATTCCGACGCCTGGCTGGCCGAATTCTCCAAGGGCATGCGCCAGCGGCTGGCGCTCGTCCGCGCGCTGATGCACTCGCCCGGCGTGCTGCTGCTGGACGAGCCAACCTCCGCGCTGGATCCGGAATCCGCCCGGGTGGTGCGCGATCTGCTCCGCGCGATGCGGGCGGAAGGCTGCACGATCATGGTGTGCACCCATAACCTCTCCGAAGCCGAGGAATTGGCCGACCGGATCGCCATCATCCGGCGCGGACGGCTGATCGCCGAAGGAACCGCCGCCGAGCTGCGGATGCGCATGCTCGGGCCGGCCGTGTTCGAACTGCGTCTGGCGCGTGAACACGAAGACCTGCTGACCGCGCTCGAGGGATTGGCCGAAGTCGTCGACCGCACCCCCGCGCGTATCCGCTACCGCGCGGCCGACCCGGGTTCGGCGAATCCGGAAATCCTCCGCCGGGTGATGGAACGCGGAGGGAAGGTGGTGGAATTGCGCGAGGTCACCCCGACGCTTGAGTCTGTGTATCTCCAGGCGGTGGCCGAAGAAGGCGCGCCGCCGCCCGCCGGGGAGGCGAAATGAGCGCCGCCGTGAACGCCCTTCCGCTGCGCATCCGCGTTTCACGCCTCGGGGCACTGGTCAAACGCGAGATGCGGGATCAACTCCGCGATTGGCGGGTGGTGATCCCGATGGTCATCCTGACCCTGTTCTTCCCGATCCTGATGAATTTCGCCGCGCGGGTGGTCATCAACTATGTGAACCAGTACGGGGGCCAGGTCATCGCCGAGGCGGTCTTCCCCTTCCTCCTGATGATCGTGGGTTTCTTCCCCACCTCGGTCGGGCTGGTGATCGCGCTGGAGAGCTTTGTCGGCGAAAAGGAACGCTACAGCCTGGAGCCGCTGCTCGCCACGCCGCTTTCCGACGTCGAGCTCTTTCTCGGAAAGGTCCTCGCGTCGGTGATCACGCCCCTGTGCGCCGCCGCACTGGGAATCTCGGCCTACCTGGCCGGGATGTTTTTCTCCGCCGGATGGTTCCCGCCGCTCGAACTCCTGGTGCAGATCCTCATCCTCACCGTCGCCCACGCGGTCTGCATGGTATCGGCCGCGGTGGTGATCTCGGCCCAGACCAATTCGGTGCGCGCCGCCAATCTGCTGGCGTCGTTCGTGATCGTCCCCTTTGCGCTGCTGATGCAGGGCGAGAGCATGATCATGTTCTACCGGATGTACAACGAGTTGTGGTGGGTCATCGGCGGCGTGAGCCTGTTGGCGGTGATCTTCATCCGGATCGGGTTGCGCCAGTTCCGGCGCGAGGAACTGCTGTCGCGCGAGGTCGAGGAACTGCGTTTTGATCGGATGGGGTCTTACTTCTGGCGCTGTTTCAGCGGCGGCGCGCGGACTCCCCTGGCATGGTACCGCCTGGCGGTCGCGCCCGCCTTCCGCCGCATTCTGACGGCCGTCCCTTGGACGGCGATCGCACTCTTCCTCGGGGTGGTGATCGGGGTCGTATTGGCCGACCGCTTCCCGCTGCCCGTGTCGATGCTGAGGACCCGGGAATACAAGCAGGAATTTCTCGACTCGCTTCAGGCGCTCGGCTTCTTCACCCCGGGCGGCGCCTGGATGATCTTTTCCCACAATGCTCAGGCGATCTTTCTGGCGTTCGTGCTGGGGGCGATCTCGCTCGGGATCATGGGGCTGGTGGTGCTGATGCTCCCGATCGGCGTGATCTCCTTCGCCACCGTGACCATGGCGCGCGCCGGCACCCCGGCCTGGTTGTTCGTCCTCGGCTTTGTCCTTCCGCACGGGATCGTGGAGATCCCGGCGATGCTGATCTCCGGAGCGGCGATCCTGCGCGTCGGCAACTGTCTGCTGTCCAAGCCGGAAGGCCGCTCGCTCGGACAGATCTGGCTGCAGGCGCTGGCCGACTGGCTGTGCGTGATGCTGGGCGTGGTGCTTCCGATGTTCCTGCTGGCCGCGATCCTCGAAACCTGGGTGACGCCCCTCGCGGCCGCCAAGGTGCTTGGATGGTGAGGCTGATCGTCCTGGGCGCGTCCAACCTGCTTGCCACCGAAACGCGGCGGCCGACCCATCTGGCCTGCCTGGGCGAGGAGCACGGCCTGCTGATCGATTGCGGCGTCTCGCCGCGCGGCCGGCTCGAGGCGCTGGGCGCGGACCCCAACCGGATTGGAGATGTGTTCATCACCCATTTTCACCCGGATCACGCGGCCGGCCTGACCCTGTTCCTGATGGAGCTGTGCCTGCGCGGCCGGTCGGCGCCCGTGCGCGTGCATTCGGGCGCGGAGAGCATCCGCCGGATCCGGAAGGTCATGCAGATGTACGGCTGGAAGAAAATGCCGGGCCAGTTCCCGGTCGGGTACCGGACCGTGAAACGCGGCAAGCGCACGCCGGTCCTTGCCAACGCCGAATTCCGCGCGTTCTCCACGCCGGTCCGGCATGTCGTGCCGGCTCTGGGGTTGCGGGTGGATATCCTGACGGTCGGAAAAAGCTTCGTGTACTCGTCCGATACCGAGCCTTCGGCCAACCTGGTGGCGCTGGCCAGGGATGCCGATCTGCTTATCCATGAAGCCACAGGCGAAGGGCCGGGGCACTCGAGCGCGGCCCAGGCGGCGGCTGCCGCCCGCGACGCCGGCGTGCGCCGGCTGCTCCTGATCCACACCAATCCCTACGCGGACGGCGATGCCCTGCTGGCGGAAGCCCGGGCGGTTTTCCACGGGGAGGTCTCCCTCGCAGCGGATAAAATGGAAATAGATTGGTAGAAGTCGGATGACGGACCATGGACGATGGACCATGGCAGACAACGATTGGGCACCCATTCATCGTTGCGAACATCACCGCCTCACCCCCATCCCCCCGTAGGGGCGCGGTGCCGCCGCGCCCCTACGGGGGGATGGGGGTGAGGCGGTGATACAATAGTCACGGTCCAAGAAAGGCGGCGGTTATGGACAATCCTTTATCGGTCGACCTTCAGGATTTCCGGTGCGAATCCAGCGATCGCAACACCGGCCCGCTTCACAAGCACGAATACATCACAACCCGATATGTCTGGATCCAAAACACCCACGTGTGGCGTCCGCCGACCGACGTCTATGAAACCGGGCAGGCCATCCGGGTCCAGGTGGAAGTGGCGGGCATGGAACATGCGGATATCGCCGTCACGATCGAGGGCAAGATCCTCCGCATCACCGGGAACCGCAAAGATCACCAGGAGCGCAGGGTGTACCACCAGATGGAAATTCACACCGGGGAATTCCTGACTGAAATCGAACTCCCGGTGGCGGTGGAATCCGATTACATCCGCGCCCGTTATCACGACGGATTCCTGCTGGTGGATCTGCGCAAAATCCAGGAAACTCCGGGCTCCATTTGATCGGCTGCATCTCCAAGGAAATGATTGATGCCGGCATCCCGATGGATTAATTCCGCGGAAGAACTTGTCGACCTGCTTGCCGACCCCGCCCTTTTCGGGGAACGGTCGGAGGAGCCGGTTGAGGACGCCCTGTCCTCGATCGTCGCCCAGGTGAAGGAAGAGACCTCCCCCGAGCCGGCGCCCAAAACCGGCGCCCAGGATGCCGAATTCCGCATCCCCGACACTCTGCCGATCCTTCCGTTGCGGGGCGTGGTGGTGTATCCCCAGACCGTCGTTCCGTTGACGGTCGGCCAGCCGCGCTCGATCCGCCTGGTGGACGACGCCACGGTCGGGGAGCGCATGATCGGGCTGGTCACCTCCAAAGATCCGGACCTGGCCACGCCCGGTCCGGCGGACCTGTTTACGATCGGGACGGCGGCGATCGTGCATCGTCTGTTCCGCGCGCCGGACGGCACGATCCGGATTGTTGTCCAGGGGCTGTCGCGCATCCGGGTCCTCGAGTATACCGAGGAAGAACCGTACCTGAAGGCGAGGGTGGAGGCGGCGTCCGAGACCGTCGAGACGGGGCTCGAGGTCGAGGCGCTCTCGCGCAACGTCCGCGACCAGTTCTCCAAGATCGCCGAACTGATCCCGTCGGTGCCGCGCGAGCTGGTGACGACGATCATCAGCCTGGAGGATCCGCTCCAGGTGGCGTACACCATTTCCAATTATCAGCGCATGGACCTCGAACAGGGGCAGGAAATCCTGGAGCTGGATTCCGCCGCCGCGAAATTAAAGCTGCTCGTCGGCCTGCTGGCCAAGGAACTGGATGTCCTGCAGCTGGGGGCGAAGATCCAGGAGGAAGCCCGCTCCGAGATCGAGAAGGTCCAGCGGCAGTATTTCCTGCGCGAGCAGATGAAGGCGATCCAAAAGGAACTCGGGGAGACCGACGAGCAGGCGGCCGAGGTCGAGGAATTGCGCAAGAAGATCGAAGCTGCGGGGATGTCCGAGGAGGCGGCCGAACAGGCCAAGCGCGAACTCGAGCGTCTGGCGAAATTGCCGACGGCGATGGCCGAATACGGCGTCATCCGCGCTTATCTGGACTGGCTGATCGATCTTCCGTGGAGCAAGGTCACCGAGGATCATCTGGATATCCGGGACGCCCGCCGCGTGCTGGACGAGGATCATCACGCCCTCGATGACGTCAAGAAACGGATCCTGGAATATCTCGCGGTGCGCAAACTGCGGGTGGAGCGCAAAGGGGAGCAAACGCCGGGGCTGCGGCCGGGCGACGCGATCCGCGGCGAGCGCGAGGGTGCGATCATGTGTTTCATCGGGCCTCCGGGCGTTGGCAAAACCTCGCTCGGCCGGTCGATCGCGCGCGCCATGGGCCGCAAGTTCATCCGCATCTCCCTCGGCGGGGTGCACGACGAGGCCGAGATCCGGGGCCACCGGCGGACGTACATCGGTTCGATGCCGGGGCGGATCCTGCAGGCGCTCCGGCGGGTGGAGAGCCGCAATCCCGTGTTCATGCTCGACGAGGTCGACAAATTAAGCGCGGATTTCCGGGGAGACCCGGCCGCGGCGCTCCTCGAAGTCCTCGATTCGGAGCAGAACCGTGAATTCCGCGACAACTACCTCGAGGTGGCCTTCGACCTCTCCCAGGTGCTGTTCATCACAACCGCCAACCAGCTCGAACCGATCCCGGGGCCGCTCCTGGACCGGATGGAAGTCATCGCGATCATGTCGTACACCGAGCGGGAGAAGATCGAGATCGCCAAGAACTACCTCATTCCGCGCCAGTTGCGGGAGAACAGCGTGCACAGCGGGGAAGTGGAGTTCGGCGACGACGCGCTGCGGATGCTGATCCGCAATTACACGCACGAGGCGGGGGTGCGCAGCCTGGAACGCGAGATCGGGTCCATCTGCCGCAAAGTGGCCACTGCCATCGCCGAAGGCAAGGCGATGCAGGAAAAGATCACCCCCGAAAAAGTGATCGAATACCTCGGTCCGAACCGGTTTCTCTCCACCGAGGAGGTGCAGGAACGCACCTCGGTTCCCGGCGTGGCGACGGCGCTGGCCTGGACCCCGATCGGCGGAGACCTGCTTTTTATTGAAGCGACGCAGATGCCCGGCCGGCGGGGGTTCCAGCTGACCGGTTCGCTCGGCCAGGTGATGCAGGAATCCGCGCACGCGGCGCTTTCGTATGTGCGCTCCAAAGCCGAGGCGATGCGCCTGCCGTCGAACTACTTTGAGACCCACGATATCCATCTGCACATCCCCGGCGGAGCCCAGCCCAAAGACGGCCCTTCGGCGGGAATCACGATAGCGACCGCGCTGGTCTCGCTGATCTCCGGTCGGCCGGTCCGCTCGGATTTGGCCATGACCGGCGAGATCACCCTGCGCGGGAAGGTGCTCCCGGTCGGCGGGGTGAAGGAGAAAGTCCTCGCCGCGCACCGCGCCGGACTGAAGACGGTGATCCTCCCGCGCCGCAACGACCGGGATATGGAGGGGATCCCGGAGGATGTGCGTGACGATCTGAAGTTCGTTCTGGTGGACACGGTCGATGAGGTGCTGGGCCATGCGCTGACGCCGCCCGCCGGCAACGGCCGGAAGCGCGCGCCCGGAAAGGCGAAGCCGAAGCCCGGGAAGAAGGCGCCCAAAAAAACCGCCGAGAGGAAAAAACGCGCCCGTTGACGCCCGCCCGCCGGCGGGAAACCGGGCGTGATGATCCTGAGAATGCATGGGAGGAGAGGCATGCCGAAGATTTTGCTCTTGGAAGATGACCGAGACATGACCATGCTGCTGACCACTCTGCTGGAGATCGAGGGGTATACGGTCCGGTCGTATGATTCCAAGCGGCCCGCCGCGGCGCAGGCGGAGGAGGACAAACCGGACCTGGTATTTTTGGACGTGCACCTCGGGGGCAAGGACGGCATCCAAATTCTGCGCGAGATGAAGGCCAATCCGGCGCTGGAGGGCATGCGCGTGGTCATGACCTCCGGGATCAACCTGACGGACGAATGCCTGGCGGCCGGCGCCAACGCCTTCCTCGTCAAGCCGTACATGCCGGAAAATCTGCTGCATTTGCTTTCCAAGGTTCTGGCCGCTCCGGCGGATCAGATTCATCGTGAGGAAGGGGCTAAACCCTCCGCCTCCGCATCCTTTCAAAAATTCCTGTAGGCCGCCATGAGCCGAAAAAACCGACAGTGGTATTCCTTCGATCTGCACATCCATACGCCCGCCTCCGCGGATTACCAGGAGGCGGGGGTGACGATGCTGGATATTCTGCGCCGCGCCGAAGCGCGCGGCCTCTCGGCGATCGCCTTTACCGACCATAACACCGTCGGCGGGTACCGCCGCATGCGCGAAGAGATCGCCTTTCTGGAAGCGCTGGAAAAGGGCGGGCGGCTGACGGGCGAAGAACGCCCGCGGCTGGAGGAATACCGCCGACTGCTTGGGAAGCTGGTCGTCTTTCCGGGTTTCGAATTCACCGCCACGCTGGGGTTCCACATCCTCGGGATATTTCCACCGGAAAAAAGCGTCCGCGAGATAGAGCACATCCTGCTCGACCTGAACATCCCCGACAGCCAGATCGATCAGGGTTCCTCGATCGTCGGCGCGAGCGCGGATGTGCTCACCGCATACCGCAAGATCGACGAAGCGGGAGGCCTCGCGATCGCGGCGCACGCCAACTCGACCAACGGCGTGGCCCTGCGCGGATTCGATTTCGGCGGCCAGACCAAGATCGCCTACACCCAGGACCCGCACCTGCATGCGCTGGAGGTGACCGATCTGGACCAGCGCGGGCGGCATTCCACCTCGGCCTTCTTCACCGGAGTCAAACCGGAGTATCCGCGGCGGATGCACTGCATCCAGGGTTCAGACGCCCACCGGCTGCGGGCCGATCCTTCCAACCGCAAAAACCTTGGCGTGGGAGACCGCGCCACGGAGATGCTGGTTTCGGAAATCTCCTTCGCCGCGCTGCGCGAACTGTTCGCGGGGAACGATTTTTCGCGGACGCGCACGCACCGGGTGACACAGCAGGAAGTGGAGGCGTTCGACTTCATCCAGAGCGCGCGCGAGGAAGGCCCGAGCATTGTCCAGGCCTTTCACGAGAGCATGGCGGAAAAAGGCGGGAGGCTGTACGATGTCATCGCCGATGTGTGCGCCTTCGCCAATACCAACGGCGGCGCGGTGTTCATCGGAGTCGGGCCGGATCCGAAGACTCCGCCGGTCGGTGTGCCCGATGCCGCCAAAGCGGTCACCTTCCTCGAACGCGAGATAGGCCGCAAGCTCTCCCCGGCACTCCCGGTGGCGGTCGACATCCAGGAAACGCGCGGCAAGCAGGTCATCCGCGTAATGGTTCCGCGCGGTGACGACCCGCCGTACGCCGTCGAAGACAGCAAGATTTACACCCGGGACGAGGATGAAACCGGGCTGGCCGTGCGCGATGAAATCGTCACGCTCGTCGGCCGGAAGATGCAGGCGCCGTCCGGGCCGCCCGCCGCGCCGGCTCCGGCCGAGGCGGCGGCTCCGGTTGCGGCGGCCGATCAGGGCGTCGCGGCGCCGCGCACCGGCGTGGAAGTCGTCTCGTTCGAAGAACGCGACGGAGACCGCTATTACACCGTCCGCGATCTGCGCAACGGGAACATGGTCAAAAACGTAACCCTGTCCTCCTCGCGCCGGTTGTGGCATTATGCAATCAGCGAGCACGCCAAGCTTCCGGCTCCGGAGACGCTCACGTGGCAGGGCGATCTGGCGCTTCTCCGGAAGCGTTCCCGGCGCGGTGAATCCAGCTATGATTTGATCCAGCGCACGCCGAAGGGAGCGCGCTTCTATTTCGGCGTCAGCGAAGACGGCATCCACGGCGAGTGGAAGAAGCTGGTGGGGCAGGAAGAGGAGAAGGCGGAGGGGTGACGGGGAAATAGACAGGATTTCAGGATTTTGGACAGGATTTACTTTTTATGTTAGAGCCCCCCCCGACAAGATCGCTCGGGAGCAGGCGTCGACGATCGATGAACCGGACGATGGATCATGGACGATGGAAAAACAGACCCCGGCGCGGCTGAAAAGTCCGCGCCGGTTTTTGTGCCCCGTCCGACAATCCTCAGAAAAGCGAATGAGCCTGTCCCGAGCGAAGCGAGGGATCATCCCCGAGAGATCGTATCGGGGATCCAGGGCAGGCGATACGGAAATATTAAAAGTCCCATCCCGGATTCCCGTTGAAAACACCCTCGCTTCGCAACCTGTCCCGCTCGAAAACCAAATGCGGGTGGGAATGCTCCGCGAGGGCAGGCGCGGGAATGACGGCCGTCCCTCATCTCCGCCTACCGTCGCTGCGCTCCGGGACTCGTTCTCCCGGCGCTCGCCTCATTTAATAAAATAGACTCGAGCTGGAAGAATGTTTCCAAAACGAAGCGCTGGGAGAAGGCCGGGCCCCTGAGCTTGTGGAGCCGGCGATCGACCGGCGAAACGGTCAGGCGATGGGGGTGGCCGGAGGCCGGAAGCGGGAAGGGCGCGGGCTAGACAAACCTGCGGGATGTGTTGAGGTATGGGAACATTTTCCCCCAAAATAAAATATTATCCAAATATTCAAGCCCGTTTCCCGGTGATACCATCGCAAGCGGAGGATTATCCTTCGGCAGGAAGATCAGCCGTGGGCTGATCAGCCACCCGGTCAGGGGAGTCGGTCCATAATCCGCGGGAAGCGCCTCCGCTTGAATCGCATAATACTCCTCCAGGCCGGAGAGGAAATTCCACTGACCGTCCCCGTCGAGGATAACCGCGTCGAACCGCCTGGCGCGCAGGCTTTCCTCGATTTCGCGGGCAAGAATCTGCTTCCCGCGGTTGTCCGACTCGCCGCGCAGGACGTCCCACAGCGCGGCCTGGTGCGCGTAGGCCGGCTTGCCCGCCATGACGGCATACTGCGTATGATACGGGACGTACACGTCTCCCGGATATTCGGCAAGATATTCCACGAACGCCTCGCCCGTCGCGTAGTGCCGGGCGGTCGGGAGCTGATCGGCCGGGTTATACCGGAGGTGGTAGAACTGGTACAACGCGGCCACGGCCAGCGCGATCCCCGCCGCATCCCGGAAGACGTTTGGATTCTTCAGCAGGCTGCCGGTGATCCGCGCCCAGCCGATGCCGAAGAGGATCGCGATCATGGCCGCCGCCGGCAGCAGGACGTTGTCGTACCCGCCGGCTTTGATGCGCGCCAGGAATGCGCACAGCAGCGCTCCGGCCAGCAGCGCCAGCCATTCCCAGAATTCCCGCTGCCGCTCGCGCAGGATCAGGAACAACCCCGCCGCCGCAATCCCCAGCGATACAAAATAATGACGCAGGATGTCGGTCTTCCAAAATTCGACGATGACGTCCCGCCCCAGCCATTCGGCCTGCTGTCCGAGCAGCTCGAGCGCATAGAAGGAGAACCAGCCTTCGGTGGTGATGTTAAGGTAAAGCATGGCCGGGACCAGCGCAAGCAGGAACCCGGATGCGACCCACATTGCGCGCGCGCGGTGCCGGACCAGATGAACCGCGAAGAGCGGCGCCACGGCGAGGACCATCGTCTGTTTGGTCAGCACCATCAGGCCGGCGAGCACCCCCGCCGTCAGCCAGCGTATCCGGTTTGGAGCAGGAGGCAGCGCGAGGCAAAAAAGCACCAACAGCGCGATCGCCAGCGAATCCACCCGGGCCACGTCCAGCCAGGCGCCGGTGATCCGGTAGGACGCGGCGAAGAGCCCCGCGGCGAGGAGCGATGCCGCGAAATTGCGGCTGCGCCGAAAGACGAGCGCGAAGATCCCGACGATCGCGACCAGCGAGGATATCACCGAAACAAGGCGCAACGGCAGAAAGCCGGCGCCGGTGATTTTGGCGGCCGCAGCGGAGAGATAGAAATACAACGGCGTGTAAAGGAAGGGGGTGAACTCGATGCTCGGCGCTTGGTACACATTTTGGCCTGAGAGGATGCGCCCGACCTGGCCGACAAACCCGCTTTCGATCCATTCCAGCTCGTACGGATACCCCATCCGCCGCGCGGCTATATAAAGGTAAACGATCAAGTATCCGAGGGCGGCCAGGAGCGCAAGCACGGTCAAACCCGTTAGGATGATCCGGGTGATGGATTTGGACCGGGCGGGAATATCCGTCATGGTTTTTCCATAGAAGAACTTGATTCCGGGGGAAAAATACTTCTATAGGATTATAAACCAGAAATAAATGGAAAGACGCTAGGAGCGCAAAGAATACAAGGATTTTCTTTGCGCCCTTTGCGTCCCCGGTCCACCCCAACCGGGGCGGGCTTCGCAGTGAAATGGTTTTACGGTTGCGCGGGTTTTCGTTTGTGGGTCACGAATTTATACGCGATCCAGACGAGCAGGATCGGGATCGCGAACGGCACCCAGACCACGAGGTAGATGAACGCGTCGACCAGCAACTGCCCGAGTTTGATCGCCATCGCGCTTGCGTCCTGGAATGTCGCGCCGGGATCCCACTGGTAGGGGACGGGTTCGGGCGTCGGGGTGGGCGCCGGCGGAGCGGGGAGCTCGGGGTCCAGTTGGATGGTAATGGTGGAGAAAGCAGCCCGGCTGGAAAGGAAGCGCATCCGCCCCCGGACTTGTTCGATCTGATCGTCGATCGCGGCCAGCTCGTTGTTGATCCGCAGGGATTCCTCGACCGTCTGAGCCTGGTCCAGGAAGCCGCGGATCCGGTCGCGGGTGGCTTCGAGGTTGCGCAACCGGGATTCGAGATCCACGTATTCCTCGCTGACATCCTGGCCGCTGGCCGTTTCGTCGACGACCTTCAGCGCCATGGTCCGCAGGCGGCGCAGGGCGGTCTCGAAGGCGTCGACCGGAACGCCGATGGTGTAGGTCGCGTACTTGTAACTTTCCCCATCCGTCTCTTCGAACCAGATCCGGTTCGAAAGGATGTACCCGCCCGTATCGGAGACGATCTGGGTCAGACGGTCGATCGCCTGATCGGTGTTCTTCACCTGCAGGCGGACCTGCGCCTGTTTGATGATCCACGGGGTTTGGCCGTCCTGCGCGGCCTGTCCGGCGGCGGGCGCGGCGGAGGTCGGAAGCGGCGGCAATCCGCCCCCGGCTTTCAAGAGTTCTCCGGCGGCGGCATCGGGCATCGAGACGGCTTGCTCGGCGGAGAAACCCCTTTTGGGATCGCCAAGCGCGGGACTTTGAGCGGCACAGCCGCAAAGGATCAGGATGCAAAGGGATACCAAGAATATGGGAATAACGCGGCGCGCGGACATTGTCACCTCCTGGATGGGTAATGGATATCCAGTAGGACGCCGCGCGCCGCGGGAGTGTTCCCGCCTGGGGAGCAGGGATCAGGCGGCCGTGCCGCCCTGGGCTGCGCCGCCGCCCAAGGATTGCGCGCGCCCGCGCATCACCTGCCGCAGGGTTTGAATGTCCTTCGGGATCAGGAAGACCGTCCCGACCAGCAGGATTGTGCACAACACCCAGGCCACCGTGCAGATGACCAGGATCGATGTGTGCATGCTGTAGCTTGCCGCGATGACGCCGGCCAGCGCCGGGGCGGTGGCGGCGCCGGCGTTTTCGATCAGATACTGGACCGCCAGCGCGGTGCTGCGCACCTCGGGTACGGTCACATCGTAGACGGTCGATACGACATTGGGCGAGGAGAACGGGATCACCAGCGCCGTCAGGCATAGAAGGACGAAGAAGAGCAGCTTGTTCTCCGCCGGGACCAACATGGTCAACCAAAGGAACACCGCTCCGCTCAGCACGCCGATCAGGCAGATGATCACCCGGCCGCGCGGGGTGCGCTTGAACATCGCGTCGCCGAGTACGCCGCCGAGGAAATACCCGCCCGCGAGGATCAGGATCGCCGGCGCCATGGTCAGCAGCCGTTCGGTCTCGGTGTAATTGCGTTCGGTCTCGAGGTAATAAAGGAACCAGGTGGTGATCACATTCCAGGGGAAGACGCCCACGAACCCCTGCGCGAAGAGCAGGAGAAGGCCGCGCTTGCGGAACAAACCGAGGGCGAATTTTTTATCGAAGCGGAAGATGCCGACGTTTTCCAGCCCTTCCATTTCCGGTTCGCTCTTTCCGCGCGGGGCTTCCTTCACCCCGAAGAAGATCACGAACGCGAGGAGAATTCCCAGCGCGCCGGTTGCGAAGAACAGGTTACGCCAACCGATCACCCCGCCGAGGGTAAGCGCGAGGATCATCCCCAGCAGGTACCCGAGCGGCTGGGCCAGCTGCAGGATGCCGTAGATCTTACTGCGCATGGTGGGGATGAAGTAATCGGCGATCAGGCTGTACAGGCCGGGGTAGGAGGAATTGTCGATCCCCGAGGCGGCCCGCGCGCTCATGAAAGCCGGGTAGGTCGGCGCGATCGCGCTCAGCCAGGTGGTGGATCCCCACACGAAGGAGGCGATCCCGAGCAGTTTGGCGCGGCTGAACCGGTCGTAGAGGAAGCCCCACAGCGGATAGAGCACCGCCGCGACCAGCAGCGAACCGCTCATGACGAATCCCATCTCCCTCTCGGTGATTCCGAATTCATCCATGATCGGGGAAAGCATTGAGTTGATCATCAGCATGTCGGTTTGGTGCAGGAGCATGAAGAGGAACATCACCAGGACGATGAACCAGCGCGGATTGATTCTGTTTTTCATGGCGTCTCCTTGACTGCGGGATGGGTGGAGCGCTTTGGTTTTAAAAATGAGTATAGTAAGAAGATTTCAATCCGGGGATCGGCGGAAATCCTGCCGCGACGGCGCGGTTTTGGGAGGGTTGGAGCCGCCGTCATGGAAAACGCTGGAAAATCGATAGAATCCAAGTGAAAAGGGACATTTTGGATGGATTTTGGCCTATCCTTGACCAATTCCTATCCGAAGGATATAATTCCGCCACCAAGATAAAAGTCCAAATTAAAGCGCGTGGGCGGTGCCCCATGCGCTTGTTTTGCCTGCGTTAACCCGGTAGGGGGTCTTCTCGGACCAATCCTCGGATTATATATCCCGGAGAGTGAATAGTGGAAGCAAAAGGTATTACGTCCCTCAAGGTGACCCTTGCCTCGCCCGACACAATCCGCTCCTGGTCTTACGGCGAAGTAACCCGGCCGGAGACGATCAACTACCGACGCCTGCGCCCGGAGAAGGACGGTTTGTTCTGCGAGGCGATCTTCGGGCCGACGCGTGACTGGCAATGCTACTGCGGCAAATACAAGAATGTGCGCCATCGCGGCGTGGTGTGCGACAAATGCGGGGTGGAAGTGACGCGCTCTTCTGTCCGCCGCGAACGGATGGGCCACATCGAGCTCGCCGCGCCGGTGGCGCACGTATGGTACACCCGCCGCGTGCCCTCCTATTTGGGGCTGCTGCTGGACATCAGCCGCCGGAACCTGGACCGGGTCCTCTACTTTGCGCAGTACGTCATCACTCACGTAGACGAGGACGCCCGCCAGAAGGCGCTCAAGCGGCTGGACGAAGAACTCGCCAAGGCGGAAGACAAGCAGGGGGCGGAGATCAACCAGAAGATCAAACAGGTGAAGGTGCAGCTCGAGAAGCGCACCGCCGACCTGGATGAAAAGATCAAGACCGCGAAGGAAAAGTTCGACGAAGACGTCAGCGAACGGCTCGACCCGCTGATCAAGGAAGGCCAGCGGATGGAGCAGTCGCTGAAGGAAAAGCAGGGCTCGACCATCCGGGTCCCGATCGAGTTCTCGGCCACTTCGACGATGATCGCCGACAAGGGCGAGACGATCACCTCCAAGCATCTTTCGGTCCTGCAGAAGGCGGTCAAGACCCGCCTGGAGGAGATCGAGAGCGAGCTGAAGGAAAAACGCGACAAGGCGATCGAGAAGATCAAGCTCGACAAGGAAAAGACCAAGGCCGAAGCCGACGAGGCGCTCACGGAGCTGCGCGGCCTGATGGAAGATCAGACCCAGGAAGCGCGCGATTCGCTTCTACAGCAGCGCGA
This sequence comes from Anaerolineales bacterium, assembly GCA_016932475.1. Taxonomy (GTDB): domain Bacteria; phylum Chloroflexota; class Anaerolineae; order Anaerolineales; family RBG-16-64-43; genus JAFGKK01. Next base: position 21,672 of record JAFGCU010000072.1, on the reverse strand, counting down.
TGAGCTGATGGAGATCAAGAAGCTTTCCTTCGTCGGCGAAAGCCGCTACCGCGAATTGAAGACGCGCTGGGGCCAGGTGTTCAAGGCGGAAATGGGCGCCGAGGCGTTCTACGAAATCCTGCGCAACCTCGAGCTCGACAAGGAATCCGAAACGCTCTGGAAGGACGTCCGCACCACCAAGAGCAAGCAGCGCAAGAAGAAGGCCTCGAAAAGGCTGAAGGTGGTCGAGGCGTTCCGCCGGTCCCATAACCGGCCGGAATGGATGATCCTCACCGTGCTTCCGGTTATCCCGCCCGAACTGCGGCCGATGGTCCAACTCGACGGCGGCCGGTTCGCCACCTCCGACCTCAACGACCTCTACCGGCGGGTGATCAACCGCAACAACCGCCTCAAGCGCCTGATCGAACTCGGCGCGCCGGATGTGATCGTGCGCAACGAGAAACGCATGCTCCAGGAAGCGGTGGACAGCCTGATCGACAACTCGCAGCGCGGCAAGGCGCTTTCCCGCCGCGGGCGGCGCGAGCTGAAATCGCTTTCCGACATGCTCAAGGGGAAGAAGGGACGCTTCCGCCGCAACCTGCTGGGCAAACGCGTGGATTACTCCGGGCGTTCGGTGATCGTGGTCGGCCCCAAACTTAAACTCTACCAATGCGGGCTGCCGAAGGTCATGGCGCTCGAGCTGTACCGGCCGTTCGTCATCGCCAAGCTCGTGGCCTACGGCTACGCCAACAACGTCAAGGGCGCGCGCCGGTTCATCGAACGCGAACGGCCCGAGGTGTGGGAGGTCCTGGAGGAAGTGATCCGCGACCGGCCCGTGCTCCTCAACCGCGCGCCCACGCTGCACCGCCTCGGCATCCAGGCCTTCGAACCGGTGCTGGTGGAAGGCAAGGCCATCCACATTCATCCGCTGGTGTGCGCCGCGTTCAACGCGGACTTCGACGGCGACCAGATGGCCGTCCATGTGCCGCTTTCCGAAAGAGCGGTTTCGGAAGCGCGGTCGCTCATGCTCTCCACGAAGAATTTGCTCAAGCCGGCCGACGGCGAACCGATCGTCGGCCCGACCAAGGACATGGTCCTGGGCGTGTATTACCTGACCCTGACCGATCCGCGGCTCGAAGCCCAGTTCGGGGAAACGCGCCAGCAATTCAGCAGCATGGAAGAGGTGGAGCTGGCCTACCGTCTGGGGAAACTCAGCCTGCACACGCCGATCTCCCTGCTGACCGCGACCTGGTTCAGCGAAAAGGGCGAGCGCTACGCGCGCGCGCAGAAACGGATGACCCCGACGACGGCCGGCCGGGTTCTGTTCAACATGATCCTGCCGGAAAACATGCGCTTTGTGAACCAGATGCTGGACAAGGGCTCGCTGCAAAAACTGGTCGCGCAGTGCTACCAGGTGCTGGGATCCGAACCGACGATCGAGGTGGTGGACCGGATTAAGGAAATCGGGTTCCATTACGCCACGCGCTCCGGCACGACGATCGCGGTATCCGACATCACCGTTCCGCCGGAGAAGGCGGAGATCGTCAACCGAACGCTGGACGAACAGACGGATTTGGAAAAGGATTTCCGCCGCGGCCTCCTGACGGAACAGGAACAAAACGAGCGCATCATCGACCTCTGGCAGAAGGCGCTGATCGACGTCACCGACGCGGTCCGCCGGCACATGAACCCGACCGGCAACCTGAGCACCATGGCGCTGTCGGGGGCGACCAAGGGCGGTTTCGGCCCGATCTCCCAGCTGGCCGGCATGCGCGGCCTGATGGCGGATCCGGCCGGGCGGATCATCCCGTTGCCCATTCGTTCCAATTTCCGCGACGGGCTGACCGCGCTGGAGTACTTCATCTCGACCCACGGCGCCCGCAAGGGCCTGGCGGATACCGCGCTGCGCACGGCCGACGCCGGTTACCTCACCCGGCGGCTGGTGGATGTGGCGCAGGATCTGATCATCATGAACGTGGATTGCGGCACGGAAGACGGCATCCACATCCGGCGCAAGGACGATGTCGCGGGTCAGACCTTTGATTCGCGGCTGTTCGGACGGATCACCGCGCAAAAAGTGGTGGATCCGCACACCGGCGAGCTGATCGTCAGCCGCAACGACATCATCAGCCAGGAACAAGCCAGACAAATTTCTGCTTCCGGTCTGGAGGAAGTGGTCGTCCGGTCCGCCCTCACCTGCACCCTGCGCCACGGCTTGTGCCAGAAGTGCTACGGGGTGGATCTGGGGCGCGGCGCCATGGTGGATATGGGCGTCGCGGTCGGCATCGTCGCCGCGCAATCCATCGGCGAGCCGGGCACCCAGCTTACCCTGCGGACCTTCCATACCGGCGGCGTTGCGGCCGGCGGCGACATCACCTCCGGCCTTCCGCGCGTGGAAGAGCTCTTCGAAGCCCGCAAGAAGCCGAAGGGCGAGGCGATCGTGACCGAGATCGGCGGGATCGTCGAAGTCCACCGCTCCGAAACCGGCCACCGCACGGTCAAGATCGTTTCGAGCGACATCCTGCGCGACGAGTACCAGGTTCCGGGCAACTGGTCCCTTAAGGTCGACGACAACACCACCGTGGAAGCCGGGACGGTCCTGGCCACCCGCGGCGACGCGGAAATCGTCGCCGAGCACGCGGGCAAGCTGCGCGTGCGCGAGCACAAGGCGGTCATCACCTACGAGCACCGCGAGGAAGCCGAATACGAGATCCCGAGCGGCGCGCGCCTGATCATCGCCGAGGGATCGCGGGTGGAAGCCGGCCAAAACCTGACCGAAGGCTCCCTCAATCCGCACCGGATCCTGCGCATCTCGGGGCGCGAAGCCTGCCAGCTCTACCTGCTGACCGAAATTCAGAAGGTATACCGCGCCCAAGGGCAGAACATCAACGACAAACACTTCGAAGTGGTTCTGCGCAAAATGCTGGCCAAGGTTCAGGTGGTCCGGCCCGGCGATACGGACTTCCTGCCGGGCGAACTGGTCGAACGGTTCCGCTTGCAGGATATCAACGAAAAACTGCTGTCGGAGAGCAAGCAGCCGGCCACGGCGGCGCCGGTCCTCCTCGGCGTGACCAAGGCCTCGCTCTCGACCGACTCATTCCTGTCCGCCTCTTCCTTCCAGCACACGATCAAGGTGCTGGCCGGAGCGGCGATTGAAGGCAAGAATGATCCGCTCCTGGGATTGAAGGAAAACGTGATCATCGGAAAGCTCATCCCGGCCGGGACGGGGTACCGGCCGGAAGAGGAAGCGGCCGAAGAACCGGCCGCGGCCGATACGGTAGCGGAATAACAAAAAGCCGGGGGAAACCCCGGCTTTCGCTTTATTCCGGCCGCAGAATTGAGGTGCAGAGGGGCAATTCGGCATGGCGCTCACTTCACCAGGTTAGTGGTGCGGGAAGGGATTCTCGGAAAGAAAAAATGGATTCAACCAATGAGGTGAATGATGACTACCAAAAAAACAGCCACGCCGCGCCGTAATCGCGCACCATACCGCGCCCGTCCCCAGCGCAACAACCGGACCGGGTACAACGGCGTCAGCGTCACATACACCAAGGGCAACAAAGGCCGGACGGTGATGCCGGTGGTCAGCGTGTATTACAAACTAAAGGGGAAGGTGCATAACAAACGGTTCTACATCCACCTGTTCCCCTCGAAAAAGGCGGCGATCGAAACCGCGGTAAAATTCCGGAAGAAAATGGAAAAGGAAATGGCCCGCGAGCGCAAGATCAAAGCTGCGCGGGGAAAGAAGCGGTAAATCGGAAGATCTGCGGAATGAACAAAAGCGGCTCGATGAGCCGCTTTTGTTTTAAGACAACCCTAAGGGTTCCGAAAGGTTCGGAAAGGTTCCCCCGACCCTCCCGACCCTAAGGGTTGCGAAAGGTTCCCCCAACCCTAAGGATTGCGAAAGGTTCGCCGATCTACACCTTTTCAGGCGGCGTCCGGAACAGGGAAGGTTGATCTGCAGTATTTCCGGGGATCGATGTCAGGCGGAGAAATCCGCGCGCCAGGAGAATGGAACGGCGGTCGACCGGGTATCCGAAATCCGCGGCCAGATCCCGGGCCGCCAGGAGAAAGCAGTGGCGCGGATCTTCCGGGGCGCGGCGAAAAGCTCGCCGCCAGCACCTTTCCCAATCCCCGAAGAAGCGGTCGAGCGGACTGCCCGGCTCGGCGTGATGGATGAGGTTCTTCGGAAGCACAGCCTGCAGTTCGCGCGGAGAAAACGGGTGGCGCAACCTCGCGAAAAACGTCAACCCGTCGTACGCCAATTCCGCCCGCCTGCGGCGGTAGACATTAAACGCCATCCATCGCCCCGGCGGATCGCTCGTCCCTTCCAGCAGCAGCCCTTCTTCGCCAAGGTAACGAGCCAGGATATCGATCGAGGGGCGGTATTCGCCCTCCGGATACTGGCGCAGCACATTCATCGCGCGGATGACAGCCGCACGCTCGCCCGCACGCAGCGGGAGGTTGAATCCGCCAAGGCGGAATTCCATTTGCGGCCCGGCTGCGTATTGCGCGACCGCCACCCGCGCCGGTTCGATCTCCACGCCAAGGAACTGCAGGCCCGGATTCAACCGGCGCAGGCGTGCGGCGGATTCGAGCGTCGTCTGGGGAGTCTCCCCGTAACCCAAATCCACATACAGGCCGGGAAGGGCGCGGACGAATTCCGCGTGGCACAGCGCGAGGAAGGTATCCGTGGGCCGCAGGCGGTTGGGCGCGGTTTTCCCGCGCGTGGGAAGGCCGAGCGGTTTCTTCGAGAGGGCGGGGTGCCGGCCGGGGCGCGCGGATGAAGGTTTCTTATCCGGAGTCGATTTCGCTTTATGAGACATGCTAAGATGAATTTATTGTACGCGGATTTCGCGGATCATTCTGATTTGGTATTTGCTCAGGCCGTTTTTTCACGGTTATTTTCAACGTAGCGTCACAGGCGTTCTTGGTGTTGTTCGTCACCCCGGTGTCCTCGAAGCCGGGGTCCAGTGTTTTTCTGCGATTCAATGGATGCCGGACAAGTCCACCCCCGCTTTGCATTCATCCCGGCTCATGAACCCGAAGCGAGCCGGGATGCGTCCCCCGCTCGCGAGAACTTCGCACCGGAAAACCGCCGGCGCTCATCGCTCGGAGGGCAGGCGCGGGGCAGGCGCCGGCATGACGATCGCCGGCTGAGCAGTTGCCTGATTTGTATATAGTAATATAGAAATCGGCAAAATCCGCGTAATCCGCGTTTGAAGGAACCGCCCACCCGCATCACGGGATTAATCCTCGATCAACCCGACCTGCCTCAGCCGTACCTCCAGGATCCTGCTTTCGGAAAAATTCTCCAGGCGCACATCCGCCGCGCTCCAATCGCGGCAGGCGGCCCGCGGGATCAGGCCGATCAATTCCGAGCAGTCGATCTCCGTGCCGAGCGAGGCGGCTTCCGCGCGCACCGCGCCGTATGCCCGCGGGACCGGGGTGCGCGTGAAATCCAGCATGTTCATCGAAACCTGCGCGCGTCCCCCGGCCATAACACCCATCGCCTGGAGCGCCGGGAGGCCGCCGGAGGAGGCGCGGATCCGCCGCGCGATCTCTCGGGAGGTTCCGAGGTTGTCGGTTTTAAGGTAAATGTTGAAAGCGATCAGTGGGTTGCGCGCGCCGATCGCCGTGGCGCCCGCCGACCCGAGACGGGCGGGGCCGAAATCCGGGGCGCGGGCGGGGTCGGTCCCGATCGCCGCAACCAGCCCCTCGTATTCACCCCTGCGGATGGCGGAGAGGATTTTTCGATCGGGCCGGGCGGCGGCTTCCCCGTAGAGGTATACCGGCAGCCCGAGTTCCCCGCCGACCCGCCGTCCAAGCGCGCGGGCGAGTGCGATGCAGTCTTCAATGGTTACTTCCCGGATGGGGACGAACGGGACGACGTCGGTTGCGCCGATGCGCGGGTGGACGCCTTTATGGAGACGCAGGTCGATCCGGTCGGCGGCGCGTGCGATCGCGGCAAAAGCGGCCTGAGCCACGACCTCGGGGCTGCCGGCGATCGTGACGACAGTCCGGTTGTGGTCGCGGTCGCCGGAGGAATCGAGCAAACGGACGCCCGGCACGGCGCGGATGGCCGACAGGATCGCGCCGATCGTTCCCCCGTTGCAGCCTTCGGAAAAGTTCGGGACGCATTCGACGAGCGGTGCGGGCAACGTCGCCTCCCGGGAAGGAAAAAGCACCGCGAACGGCGGTGCCTCAGGCGGAGAGGGTGGGATTTGAACCCACGGAGCCTTGCGGCTCACGCGCTCTCCAAGCGCGCGCATTAGACCGGACTATGCAACCTCTCCAGGATGCGCGCCGGATGCTTTTTCCGGCGCGCGGGGATTATACCAAACAAACCCCTCCCCTAACCCCTCCCCATTATGGGGAGGGGCAGGGGAGGGGTCGGTTACTTCACCAGCATCTTCTTGAGATCCTCGATCACCGCCACGGGGCTCGGGTCGGTGTTATAGAGAATGGCCAGGTAAAACGCGGTGTAATCACCGAAGTGCAGGCAGGTGTACATCTGCGCGAGCGGCCCGTCGCCGATCCCGGCGACTTCCTCCATCTGCCATCCCTGGCGCGCGAACAGTTCGCGGGTGATGTCGATCCGGCGGTCGTTGCGGGCATGGCTGAACCTGGAGCGCAGCAGGACGACCAGCGCGCGGTCGATGACTTCCCTGGGCTGGACCGTGCCGGCGATGGTGTTGTGATCCAGCTCGGGGAGTTCCTCGAACTGAGCCCAGGCCTTGGCGATTTCCGAAACCTGTCCCTTCCAGCGGCGCGCTACCGGCGCCATGTAATCGGCGCCGAAGATGATCACCGACTTCCCGACTTCCTTTACCGCCAGGCTTTTGGAAGCGTTCTTGGCGGCGGGCTTATTGGCGCCGATGTCTTTCATCTGTTTCCGCATCGCGGCGGCGGCGGCGGCCACATCCCCGGCCGGATCGGGAAGCAGGCCCAGGCGGGCAGCCACGGCGCAGGGAAGGGCGAAGGTATACCCGACCGCGCTGCGCGGCTGGCCGCGGTAGGTGAATTTCCATGCGGGAACACCGTCCTTCCCGGCGGCGGCGGCGAGTTTCCCGCCAGTCGTCATCGCCAGAACCGAGCACTTATTTTCCAGCGCGGCTTGATATGCGGACAGGGTCTCCTCGGTGTTCCCGGAATAGGAGGAGGCGATCACCAGCGTTTCCGGACCCTTGGCCCAGGCGGGCAGCCCGTAATCGCGCCAGACGACGATCGGCGCCTCGGAAAGCGGGGAGGCGTAGGCCGCGAGCATTGATCCGCCGATCGCGGAACCGCCCATCCCGGCGATCACGATCCGCTTGGTTTTGCGCAGCGAATCGGGAAGCGGGAAGGATTGCCCGGCCTTCCAGGCTTCCTCAAGCTGGTCCGGGAGCCGGTCAATGCAGCCGAGCATGTCCTGCGTGTCGACCTTTTTTATGGCTTGCAGATCATCCAGATTCATAAGTCCTCGCAAAATTGGATTTTTTCTGACCATGCATCTTATCGTAGGGGCGACCCGCTGGGCCGCCCCTACAATAAGATGCATTAGGTATGTATCAGTTTATACACATCCCGCTTGTTCCACCCGCTTTCGGCGGCGATTTCCTCGGCGAGTTCGGACGCCGGCCGGCCGCGTTTGGCTTCGCGCTTCAATGCGGAAAACACCTGTTCCTCGCTCCATTTTTCGTCATCCGCCGCGCCGCCGATGACGAGCGTGATTTCCCCGAGCGGCGGATGGTTGTGGAAATGCTTCACCGCGCTGTTCACGCTTCCACGCACGAACTCCTCGTGCAGTTTGGTCAGCTCGCGCCCGACGGCAAGCGGGCGGTCGCCGAGCGTGGCGAGGATATCCTCGAGAGATTCCACCAGCCGGTGCGGCGTTTCCAGCGCGATCAGCGTCCGGCGCTCGCGCGCCATCTCCTCCAGGAGCGTCTTGCGCTGCGCCGACCGGCGCGGCAGATAGCCGAGGTAGATGAAGGAATCGGTCGGCAGGCCCGAGGCGGTGAGGGCCGCGACCGGCGCACACGGGCCGGGGATCGGGCTTACCTCGTACCCGGCCGCGAGCGCCGCCCGAACCAGCTCATAGCCCGGGTCATTCAAACCGGGCGTTCCGGCATCGCTCACCAGGGCCACATCACCGGCGGCGAGCCGTTCCAGGACTGCCTCGATTCGGGTGAGCTTATTGTGCTCATGATACGCGATCATCGGTGTGCGGATCCCGTAATGTGCGAGCAGCTTGCCGGTCGTGCGGGTATCCTCGGCGGCGATGACCGCCGCCTCGCGCAGGATGCGCAGCGCGCGGGCGGAGATATCCTCGAGGTTCCCGATCGGCGTGGCGACGAGATACAGCTTGCCCATTACGGCGGGATTTTAACATAGATCGCTTGGCTGCGGCGGTTTTTTGGCCGTAAGCCTTCGAATCATGGCAAACCCGGCTCGGAATTTATTTTTCTACCTCCCGCGGCCGGTCTGTGTGGGAAGAACGGGGGAGGAAACCCGATAAAGGGAAAATAAATAAAGGATTTGCCAACCTGAACAAAACCGCGCTGTGGGGTTATTGCAGAACCTACAATTCGGTTGAATAAAGACATTTTCATTTGAGAATCGAAATGCCTCGGAAAGAATTTATTTTCTTATTCCTGAGATAATGAAATAAAGAATTCTCTCCGAGAGTAGCCCTGTAGCACCGCCAAGTAACAGGAAAATTATATTTACTCCGATAGTATTAGGATTGGTCGAGGTTCCTAAAGTGATAAACCCCGCAAAAAAGCAATCCACAAACCCCGCCATAAATTAATGAGATTTGCGAATAAATTATTGCGGATTGCTGCCAGGAAGAAAGCATTATTGCCATTAATATAAAAACAGGAATAAAAAGAAGAGTAGCGATTACAAGAAATTGAACAATTTCGGAATTCTGTAAATAAAAGATATATATAAACAAAATAGAAGGGACTTCAAAAATAATAAATTCGATACCAAAAAGAAAAAACAATTCACCGATAGAATATTGATATGGATTTGCTTTTGGCAGATTATCCAATTGGCACCTTCTGATAACCAGGTTAAGCATTAGGCATCGTTTGTCGAAAGCGTTTATTTCAAAGCCCCGGATGGATCGATGCCAGTTGTATCTTCTGATATAACTATGCCATTTTTATCTGTAACGACTTTGGTAGTCGTAATATCAGGCCCTAAAGGTGATGTCTCTGGGATTGGAGTATCAGGAGTATCAATGGGTTCAGTTGTAACAATTGTAGTCGTACTAGTAATTGTATCCCCGGCTTGCCACCCTCGATCTGGAGAATATATACCATCTAAACCAACTATTAATTTGGCGGCTCCGGGTATCAACAATCCAGCCCCTTTGTTGGCGAGAGAAATGGCCGCGGGGGAAGCACCGGCTGCAAAACCAATCTCTGCTGCAAGACCACCAGATGCCAATCCCAATGCTCCCATTACGACAATTCCTAAGACCAACTCCCCTGCTGACTTTTCGTCATTCCATCGTTTCGCCGTCTCGGCATCCAGTACCAAAACCGTGGCAATTGTCGTTCGGTATGTAACAGAACCATCCGCATTTATTGTTCGAACGACTGTGATTGTCGAAATCGAGCCATCCGGATTGACAACTTTCGTCTCAGTTATTTGTGTGCTTAACCCAAGATCGTACTCCGAGTCAATCAGGCTGGCTCTTGTGGTTATTTGAGCATCTTGAAGTATCTGGACCGTCTGCCCATCAATAATTTCAAAATCTTCCGAAATTTTTATCAAAGAAGCCGAGTCGTCCTGAAAAAAAGTAAAAAAATCTCGACTTCGCAAAGTAAAATCCAGCACGTCTTGATTCGCCGCTTTTTGTAGCCTTCCATCATACGCAGGCATTCGCCTCACAATGCCATCGAGCGTGAGTTTGGTCGAGTTCCAGGTATCATTGACCACGCCAGAACGAGCAATATACACTTTGGCTAGTATTCTGAGCTGTTCCGTATCGACCTTGATCTTGTTTGAAGCGCCCATTTTCCCCCGCTTTTTCCAATTAATTGCTACTTAAAATAAAAATCCCCTTGACTTTCATATTACCATAATTATAATGAATGTCAACAATTATATACGGGGGAAATATGTATGCCACCTGAAAAGTATTTCATAAGAAAAGTAACGATACACCCTCCAGAAGCCGATTCCATAGCTGATGGTATTCATGGCTTCCTCACAAAACTTACGGACGAATATCTCACGTTGAAATCGGAATTTGAGAAGGGGACTTCCGATTGGTTTGGGCATCGGAAAGAAAAATTCGTCGAACAAGCCCAACCGAGGATTCCGAAGTTGGCTACCTTTGTAGAATATTTACGAAGCCACGAGAGATACTATCGATCAATGACTGTGGAGAAGACGGAGCAATATCTGAATCCGGAATGGGAGGAATATCAAAAAACGAATAAATCACAAATTATGTCACACGGGAGGAATTATGCCGCGATATCACCTTTATTTCTACATTTTATTGTTGATCATTATGGTGATTATCGGCTTGGCAGCCTCTATCGTTGGTTTTCTTTGGATGCAAAAGCGGCGACCATTGTATATCATCCATCAAGGTTGGTTTCGAGGATATTATATTATTTTCTTTGTATGCTGGACATTGTTTTTGGCTTCCTATGGTATTCGTATCATTCAAATCGATAATGAAATAATCCGCTTCGAATCTATTCTCGTCGTAATTCTTTTATCCGCTTTGGCTGCCTTCCTGTTGGGTGTGTTGCCGCGTTTATGGAGATCGAGATCGACGTCCACTGTGTTGATCCTGGGAATCAATGGGAAAGTACTGGATTTATTGAGCCAAGCAATGGAAAAGGAAGGGATCGCTTATCAGGAAATACACGAGTACATTAAACTAACGGATTTGGATGCGATGGTCTATACCACTCTATGGAGTGTAGTGGGTTACGCCGCGTTGAAAATTGATCCCCCAACAGCACGATCCGTTCTGGAAAGAATTATTCAAACAATGAAAGCATATGACAAGGATCATAACGATCATTTCTCTTTGAGATTTATGATCCTGTTGGTATTCTTCGGGTTGCTGCTGGCTGTTATTGGTATATTCTTCGCATATTCCTTCTTGACGATTGTTATTGTCTGAAGGCTTTATTTTCCATGGCGGATAGGATCGGGGTGATCATCCCGCCCAACGGCTACAACTTCTTCGGCCCCGGCTTCGAGAGCACCTTGGCGACGTCGCGCATATCCATCCACCACTGTTCCTTCGGACGCGAGAGGGTCATATCCGCCATGCGCCGGATGTCGTCGATTTCAAAAAACTTCATTTCACCGCCCTGCAACCCGATGAACATGACCGGCGGATTCTCGCTCTCCGGCAGTTCCGAGAAGTGCTCGATGCAGCGCTCGGCCAGCCGCGTGGCCTGGATCCGGTCGAACGGCGAGGGATTGCCGCCCTGCTGGAGGTGGCCGAGAATCGCCTGGCGCACGTCGAACAAGGATTTTCCCTCCTCCTCAAACAGGGCGTACATAAATGCGGTGGTGTAGAGCGGGTTGGCATTTTCGTTTCGGATCATCAGGCTGATCCGCTTCCCGCCTTCGAAGCCGCGGATGAGATTCTGCAGATCGGATTGTAGGTCCAGCAGCGTGACGCCCTCTTCGTGCATGTAGACCCGTTCGGCGCCGGTGGCCAGCCCACTCATCAGCGCCAGGTACCCGCAGTAGCGCCCCATCACCTCGACCACGAAGCAGCGGTGCAGCGAGCCACTGGATTGCTTGATTTTATCGACCGCTTCTACGACGTTGTTGACCGCGGTGTCCGCGCCGATCGAGAGTTCCGAGCCGGGCATGTTGTTGTTGATCGTCGCGGGCAGGCAGAGGATTGGAATATTAAAGGCCGGGAAGTTTTCGCGCTCCTTCCACAGCCGGTGGGCGGCTTCGTAGCCGGACCAGCCGCCGATGATCAGCAGGCTTTGAATATCGAGCTCCTCGATGTTGCGCGCGATGGCGTACAGTTCCTTCCCGGCGGGAATCTTGCGCCCGGTGCCGAGCTCGGATCCGCCGCGCGGCGCCCACCCGTTGACGCTCATCCAGTTCATCTCCTGGATGTCGCCGTCGATAAGCCCCTGCAGGCCGCCGCGCACGCCCAGGAGCGTGTGGCCCTTATCAATGCCGAGCCGGACCGCGGAGCGGACGGCGGTGTTCATGCCCGGGGCGGGCGCGCCCGCGTTCAAGACGGCGATCCGCATCCGGCGCAGGCCGGGCTTGGGGGTGTGCGGCAGCGAACGGACCATCGTGCGCAGGGTGCGGAAGGTATCTTTGAAGGAGTCTCCGCGCAGGGCCATCGCCTGCTCATAATCCTTTTCGCCCACGACCTTCGCCACCTTCTGTGTCTTCTCCACGCACTCCATCAGCGGGGTGTAGGCCACCCGGTTATCGCGCCATCCGACGACCATCGGTTCGGATTGGGCTTTGCTTTTTTCGATCTGCTCGACGGCCGCATGCCCCATCAGGGTGCCGAGATTCCGGTCGAACGCGCTCGGCGAGCCGCCGCGCTGGACGTGGCCGAGAATGGTGACGCGGCAATCCTCGCCGAGCTTCTCCTCCAGCACCTGCTTGACATAGGCGCTGCCGATCGGTTTTCCGTTGCGATCGGTCGCGCCTTCGGCGACGATCACCGTGGTATCGCGCCGGCCGGCCGCGCGGCCCGCCTTGAGCACCTCGCACATCACGTCTTCCCAATTCTCCACATCCGGCGGACTTTCCGGGATCAGCACCCAGTCCGCGCCGCAGGCGAGCGCGCTCATCAGCGCCAGGTACCCGCAGTGGCGGCCCATCACCTCGACGACGAACGTGCGCTGGTGGCTGGTGGCGGTCGAGGAGATTGCATCGACCGCTTCGACGATGCGGTGCAGGGCGGTGTCGGCGCCGATCGTCATATCGGTGCCGAAAAAATCGTTGTCGATCGACCCGACCAGGCCGGTGATGGTGAGGTATGGATGCTGCCTGGCGGTTTCCTTGCCGATCTTCCCCTCTTTAACCAGGTCTTCGAGCAGGGAAACCCATTCCTGGCGGAAGAGGTTGGCGCCGGTCAGGCTGCCGTCGCCGCCGATCACAACCAGCGCGTCAATCCCGTGGGCGACCAGGTTGAATGCCGCCTTGAGCCGGCCTTCGCGCGTGCGGAAATCCGCGCAGCGGGCGGTGCCGATCACCGTGCCGCCGCGCTGCAGGATGCCGCCGACCGAATCCCAAGCCATCGGCTTGATCGCATTCCCGCCGTCCACCATGCCCTGGTAGCCCTCGGTGACGGCGTAGACGTCCAATCCATGATCGAGCGCGGTGCGCACCACCGCCCGGATCGCGGCATTCATCCCGGGGGCATCGCCCCCGCTGGTAAGCACGCCTAGTTTTCGTTTTTCCACTTTGGCCATACTGTTCCTCCATTGCTCCGAAAAAAACCGGGGCGGGGAGCATTGCTTATCCTCTACATCCGTCGCGAGGATTACTTCAGGATCGAAGAATAAGTATACTCCCGACCCCATTCGCACCCCACTGCAGGGGCGCAGCGTCGCTGCGCCCCTGCAGTGGGGGGTGCGAGTGGGCTTATGCAAAAGCGGAAGACCATCCTGCATTTCGGTCTTCCGCCTCTGGGTGTCTGTGCCCCCACGGAGATTCGGACTCCGGTTTAGGCCTTGAAAGGGCCGCGTCCTGGTCCACTAGACGATGGGGGCAAGCTTACGGTAGAGCGGGCGGCATTGTACCAGAGGAGCTCGGCTAGTTCAAGAAGGAAGATGGCGTTATTTCATCCAGGCATGATCGCAAGGGAAAGGGAATATTCATGTTCGTCATGCCCGCGCCTGCCTTTTCGCAGCGGGGGTGTTCTTGGCGGGCATCCATTCTTGAAAAACCCTGGATTCCCGCTAAAACCACGCGGGAATGACGATCAAGCGAACGGCAGGCGTGATCCCGCAATGCCGTACATCCATTTTCTACCTGCAGCTCGACCACCTTCTATTCGATCTATGCCGCCGTCATCCCGCCGTCGACAACCAGCGCCTGACCGGTGACGAAGGAACTGGCATCCGAGCACAGCCATATCGCCGCGGCGGCGATTTCCTCCGGACGGCCCGGACGGCCGAGCGGCTGCATCAGCCGCGAAAAGAGCTTGCCGGCCGGTTCCCAGCGCATCAGCCCATCGATCCCGCTCTCCAGCCAATGCGGGCGGGCGGGGTCCGGAACCATCGCGCCGATCGACATCCGCCTGAGCGTGCGCGCCGCCATGGGCGTATCGACCAACCCGGGGCAGATCACGTTGATGCGGATGTTGTGGGAGGCGTATTCGACCGCCGCCGTCCGCGAGAGCTGGATTACTCCGCCCTTGGCGGCGGCGTAAGCCGGAAAGCCGCGCTCGGCGACCATCCCGGCCACCGAGGCGGTGCTCACGATCGCCCCGCCGCTCTTCTGCGCGAGATACTGCCGGATTTCGGCGCGCATGCACAACCATACGCCCTTCAAGTTGACCGCCAGGATCTTGTCCCAGTTCTCCTCTTCGCACTCGGCGGTCGGCGCGATCTTGCCCTCCAGGCCGGCGTTGTTGAAGGCCGCGTCGAGCCGGCCGAACCGATCCACGGCCGCGGCAACCGCCGCTTCCACCTGATCGGATTGCGTCACATCGCAATGCACATAGAGCGCCCGGCCGCCCTCTTTCTGCACGTGTTCCGCCAACGCTTTCCCGTCGGCATCCTGGATATCCGCCAGCGTCACCGCGGCGCCCTCCCGGACCATGGCCAGGGCCGCGGCTTTGCCGATCCCGGACGCGGCACCGGTTACAAAGATCGATTTGCTCTCAAGCGATCCCATTTCGCCTCCTGGCGCTGCGAATCAGCGGTTTCACCCCCGACGAATGCAATCCAAGTTTGAAAATCGCAGCAGGATGGGATTCCATTGCCGTAAAGACTATACGAAAATCCGGCGGCGAGTGTAATCCGCGCTCCAACGGCGTTTGCGGGCCGGCTGGTTTATTCCGCTTTTGGATCATCCCCATTCGCGCTTCCGGCGGATAGCAGAAAATCCAGTTCCTCCGTCAGGCTTTCATACATGCGGGTTTCCGCCGTTCCGGCGCGGAAACAACTGGCTTCCTCCGCCAGCAGCTCTTCATCGGAGGCGATGGTGAACGAGCCATCCTCGTATGTGATCGGATGGATGATGCAGTGAAAGGGTTTCCAGCGCCAGGGATGCTCCCCTGCGGCCACGGCCGCCGTCTGGAGGGAACAGCGCGCATCCGGCTTAAGAAACACGCACTCGGTTCCGCCGTAATGCGCGGGATTCGGAAGCGTAGCGGTCTGAATGAGGCAGCCGGACGGGAAAAACGCATCCTCCTCGCGCTCATCCGTAAACCAGCCCGCCGGATCCTTCCGGCCTTTCGCCAGATGGGGATGGATTAGGTCGGCGTTGGCGAGGATGTCTTCCATTTCCAGCGGATCCATCCAGACCCCATGCAGGCAGCAGGCGCCGCGGCATTCCGAAAGCCGGCAGCGCCGCAGCCGGGTGTTGCGGAATAACTGTCCGGAGAGCAGGAGCGGGTGGGGGAATCGAAGGATGGTCATCGTTCCCGATCCATCAGCGCTTCCCGCAGCGCATCCAGAACCCCGAAATACGCCGGCTTGCGGAGAAAGTTGTCGTCAAACAACAGGGGTCGCGGATTTTCAAATCCGCCGCCCTCGATGCGGGAGAGCCAGGTATAACGGTCGGATACCCCCCATAAAATCAAGTGCGTGCAACGGGATGTTTCCAGACACACCTGCGCGATCGTCTGGAAGATTTTCTTCTGAACGTCATCGGGGTTGGTGAAAAATCCCGGCGGTCCCTGAAAGACGTCCATCTCCGTGATCATTACGCCGACCCCATGCCGTTGCGCCTGTTCCAGAAAATACCGGAATTCCTCCGGATAGCCCGGACGCAGCAGTTCCGCGCTTAAATGCATTTGGATGCCGACCGTATTCACGGGTATCCCGGATTCCTTCAGCCTTCGCACGAGACCCATGAACCGGTCGGTTAAGTTCCTGTCCACGCCCTCCCGGCCGAATGCTTCATTAAGCATCAGCGCGGCCTCCGGGTTGCTTTCATGGGCGTATCGATACGCCCGATCGATGTACTGATCACCGAGGATCGTACGCCAGCAATTATCGCCGCTGGTGAGCGGTTCGTTGACCACCTCCCAAGTGGAGACCTTCTTCCCGTAGCGGGATACGGCAGTCTGGATAAACCCTTTTAATATCTCCTCCAACTCATCCGCGCTCCAGCTGCCGCAATCCTCCGTGTCGAACCCCAGCCACGCCGGGGCAGTGAGGTTGTCATACACAAGAGGCCCGCCGACGATTGTCATCCCGCTTGCCTGCGCCAGCTGTAACACCGAATCCGCCAGACTCCAATCGAACCGATCCCGCTCCGGCTGCGTCTTTTTCATGAACGTGGTCATCATGACGGTATTGAATTCGGCGGTGAAAAGAGATTGGAAGGATGGACCCCGGGCTTCCAAATTCTGATACGGTGTGCCGATTCCAAAACCGAGGGCATCCGCCACGGAGCGAAGGGTCTCGCCGCCTGCGGGGGTTTGGTAGGCCGTCCGGGAAGGGGTCGGTGTCTGCGAGGGAACGGCGGTGGCGCCGGGCGAGCGCGTAACGGAGGGGGCGGCGGGTTGAAACGGAGTGGGGCTGGAAGTCTGGCCGGGCTTGGGCGAGGGAACCGTTCCGGCGGAGGATATTCCAATCTTCTCGCCCGCCGCGCAGGATGCGAGGCAAACCAAAACACATACCGAAAAAAGGCGGCAGGCATTCATCCGGCTTTATGCGAATCCGAATGCCCGCCGGGTGCTGCGGGATATCTCCCCGGCCCTGGCGGGACAATCCCATATGTGTTTTTGCTTCCGGTTTTTTCGAAAAGTGTATCCATCGGTTAATCCGAAAGGAGGGCTATCGATTCTTCCTGGTGGAAGGGGCGCGCTTTCGTGCGATCTTCGGGATTGGGGTTGAATCGCGCAGGGACCTCTCGAAGAGAGTCCGCAGGAATCGGCCGGTAAGCGAGTTTTCAACCCGAGCAACCGATTCCGGAGCGCCTTCGGCGACGATCCGCCCGCCGGCGTCTCCTCCGCCGGGACCAAGGTCGATCAGATAGTCGGCCGCCATGAGGATATCCGGATGGTGTTCGATCACGCAGACCGTATGGCCTTCGCCGAGGAGCCGCTCGAGGACGCCGATCAGGACGCGCACGTCCGCGGCGTGCAGCCCGACGGAGGGTTCATCCAGGAGATAGAACGTGTGCCCGACCGAGCGGCGGGAAAGTTCGCGGGCCAGCTTGATGCGCTGGGCCTCGCCGCCGGACAGCGTCGTGGCACTCTGGCCGATCCGGATGTACCCGAGTCCGACGTCGTGGAGGGTATCCAGCTTGCGGAGGATCGCCGGGAAGGCGCCGAACAACTCGCGGGCTTCGTCGACGGTTGAATCCAGCACGTCGGCGATGGTGCGGTCCTTGAAGCGGACCTGCAGAGTCTCACGGTTGAAGCGCGCCCCGCCGCATACATCGCAGGGGATGAATACGTCCGGCAGGAACTGCATTGAGATTTCCACCTGGCCCTGGCCCTGGCAGGCTTCGCAGCGGCCGCCGCGTGCGTTGAAGGAGAACCGGCCGGGTTTGTATCCGCGCACCTTGGATTCCGGCAGCGCGGCGTAGAGCTCGCGCAGTTCGGCATAACACCCCACGTACGAGGCGGGATTGGAGCGCGGCGTGCGGCCGATCGGGGTCGGATCGATCGAAATCACCTTGTCGATATGTTCCCGCCCTTCAACGGCTTCCCAGGGGCCTTCCTCCGACGCGTCCCCATGCAGCGCCCGGAGGACCACATCGAACAACAGCGATGATTTGCCCGAACCGGAAACGCCGGTGATGCACACCAGCATCCCGAGCGGGATGCGCGCTGTGACATGCTGCAGATTATTGGCGCATGCTCCCTTAACCGTCAGGGCTTTTCCGTTTCCGCCCCGGCGATGCGCGGGCGGCCGGTAACGGTATTCGCCGGCCAGGAACCGCCCCGTAAGCGAAGCCGCGTCCGCGCGCAACGCTTCCGGCGTTCCCTCGGCCGTCAGGTTTCCGCCCAACGGACCGGCGCCTGGGCCGAGTTCGATGATCCAATCCGCCGTGCGGACGATCTCCTCATCGTGTTCGACCACCAGGACGGTGTTGTCCAGGTCGCGCAGGCGCAGGAGGCTGGCCAGCAGGCGCTTGGTATCGTGCGGGTGGAGGCCGACCGACGGTTCATCGAGCACGTACAGCACGCCGCTCAGGCGCGATCCGATCTGAGTCGCCATCCGGATGCGCTGGCCTTCCCCGCCGGACAGACTCGCCGCCGGGCGCGAGAGGGCGACATACCCGACTCCGACCTCTTCCAGATATTCCAGCCGGTGACCGACCTCGGCCAGGATCGGTCCGGTCACCGCGCGGTTGAGCGATGGATCCCGCCGGACTTCCCCGATCCACTCCAGCAAGCGCGCCACCGTCCATCCGCAGATCTCGATGATGTTCCTCTCCGCCACGGTGACGGCGAGCGATTCCCTGCGCAGGCGGGTCCCTTGGCACGATTCGCAGGCGCGTTCGTTCATCAGGCTTTCCACACGGCCGCGGAAAACCTCGCTGGTGCTTTCCTCGTATCGGCGGCGGAGATACGGGATCAATCCCTCGTAAGGAGATTCGAAGAAGGTGCGTTTTCCGTCGCGCGCGGGGAACTCCACGCGGATCTTTTGCGCGCCGGTCCCGTGCAGAATGGGCCGAAGGCGGTCGGGAGGAATCTGCCCGACGGGAAGTTCCGGGTCGAACCCAAGCTGCGCGGCCAGGCTTTCGAGCCACAACGACTGCGAACGCTGGCCTTCCTCGCGTTCGAAGCCGAACAGCGAGAGCACCGCCTCGTTGAGCGGCTGGGACGGGTCCGGGAAAATCCTCGCCGGGTCGATTTCAAACCGAGACCCCAATCCCTGGCAGACGGGACAGGCGCCGTGCGGCGAGTTAAAGGAAAAGGAGTGGGGCTGGATATCCGGCAGGCTGATCCCGTCGACCGGGCAGGCGAAGCGTTCCGAATAGAGGATATCGGCGGGTGGATCGGCGGAGAGGTTCTGGACGATGAGGAATCCGCCGCCGGTGCGCAGGGCCGTCTCGACCGAATCGGTCAGGCGGGAGAGAAATTCCCCCGTGGCCGCGGCGGTTATGACCAGCCGGTCGACGACCGCTTCCAGGTCGTGGGCGGTGTGCGGATCGAGCTCCGGCTCGGCGTCAGTTTCGTACAGCCGGCCGTCGATGCGCATGCGGACAAATCCCGCGCGGCGCATCTCCTCAATCGCGGCCTCGTGCGCGCCTTTGCGCGCGCGCACCACCGGCGCGAGCAGCGCTAGGCGGGTTCCGGCGGGGAATGCGGAGATCGCCGCGGCGATCTCCTGCGCGGATTGCTTCCGGACCGGCCGCCCGCACACGGGGCAGTGGGGCGTTCCGGCGCGCGCGTACAGGAGGCGCAGGTAATCGTATATTTCGGTGATCGTGCCAACGGTCGAGCGCGGATTGTTGCTCAGCCCGCGCTGGTCGATCGCGACCGCCGGGGAGAGGCCGTCGATCAGGTCCACGTCGGGGCGGCGTAGCTGGCCGAGGAACTGGCGCGCGTAGGCCGAGAGGCTTTCCACATAACGGCGCTGGCCTTCGGCGAAGAGCGTATCGAAGGCCAGCGAGGATTTGCCGGAGCCGGATAGCCCGGTCACGACCACCAGTTTGTTTTTCGGAATCGAAACCGTCAGGTTCTTGAGGTTGTGCTCCCGCGCCCCCGCGATACGGATGAACTCTCCGGTCATTTCTCCGGCGCTCTCTTGGGCGCGGTCTCGGCGGAGGCTTCCCCGTATTCCGCCATGGTGGAGGTGATGTGGATCCCGCATTCGCCGCCGACCTTGGTGGTGCCGGCCCAGCGCCCGGCGCGCTCGAACCGCCCCCAGGTCCCGGCCAGCGTGCACGGCCGGCACCCGAGGCTGACGTAGCCCTTGTCGTACAGCGGATTGTAAGGAACGTTATTGCTGCGGATGTAGCCCCAGACGTCGTCGGCGGTCCAGGCCGCCAAGGGATTGATCTTGACCAGTTCGTCCGCGACCTCAACCACGCGGATGCCTTTGCGGTGCTCGGTTTCGTCTCGCCGCAGGCCGGTGATCCATGCGTCGTAGTTGCGCAGCGCGCGGGCCATCGGCTCCACTTTGCGGATTCCGCAGCAACGGCTCGGATCGGTGTGGTACAGATCCGCCCCGAGCGTGCGTTCCTGCTCCTCCACGCTGATGCGCGGAGTGAATTCAATCAGTTTGAGCTTCCATTCCTTCTCCAGCTTCCGGATGAACTCGACGGTCTCGGGGAAATCGTACCCGGTGTTGAGGTAGATCACATCGAGGTCGGGGCGGATGGAGCGGAGCATATGCAGCAGGACGATGCTGTCTTTGCCGAACGAGGCGGCCACGCACAGGCACCGGTATTTTTCACAGGCCCACTTCAGAATTTCCTGGGGAGTGGATTTTTCCATTAATTCGATTTCTTCGCCGCGGATTTCTTTTAAGGGGGGCATAGTTTCCTGAAGGTGGATTGGGATAAGCCGCAAATAGCCTGCAGGAAAATATATCATGGTTCCGGATATAAAGTCTCTAAAAAAGCCTCTTTCCTGCAAATCCCCTGAATTTATTCCTTCTTAATAATTCCGAAAATAGTCATGCTGATCGCCCACCCTCGCAGAGCGGGACTAGTGCAGCATCTGCTCCTAGGTCCTTCGGATCATTCAGGGTGCCCTTATCAGAGGTTCCTTTTTACCCTTGTTTACCCTCTTGACAAAAACGTATAGGAACATATAATACCTAGAGAGGCTAAATGCTATGGGAGATACAACAACCTTCGACAAGGAACTGAAACGGGGGACGCTGGAGATGATCCTTCTGCGGTTGATATCCGAACGCCAGATGTACGGGTACGAACTGGCTGCGGCGCTGGAAAAGCGCGGCGGCAGCCTCTTCCGGATAAAGGAGGGGACTCTCTACCCGGTCCTCTACCGCATGGAAACGGCCGGGCATATCGAGGCGCGCTGGGAAACGCTGGAACGCGGGGTTCCCCGCAAGTACTACCGGCTGACCAAATCCGGCGCGAAATTCCTGGAGGCGCGGATCGCCGAATGGAAGGAATTCATTGCCGCCGTAGAGCGGCTGATGGGAAAGGAGAAAATCCAATGACACGGGTACCGTCCAACATCGCAGAGCAGTACATCCGAAAGGTGATGGAGTTGATCTACGCCCCGGAGACTGACCGGGCGCGGATTCAGGCCGACCTGGAAGCGCATCTGCGCGAGGGGATCGCCGGCGGGGAGGATATGAAAACGCTTGTCGAACGCATGGGCGATCCGCGCGAGGTGGCGGCCGAGTTCATGAAGGAGGTCCCGATGGTCTATGCCGGGTTCGGACGCCGGATGGCGGCCTTCCTGGTGGACATGATCTTCATCATCGGGTTCGCCGCACTCGCCGCCGCGCTGACGGTTGAACTTGCGAACGCCGTTCCGCAGCACCCCGAAGGAACGCTTGAGAAGATACTCGGCGGGATCATCATCCTGCTGGTCCTGATCGGCGCCAACGCCTGCATCGCCATGAT
>JAFGCU010000071.1 GCA_016932475.1 Anaerolineales bacterium | reverse complement strand
CGCGGCAGCCCGTCCCGCCGTGTTCTTAGCCGGGAAGGGAGGCAGAAGGGGTTGCGGAAAAAATCCTCCCCCGCTAACCGCCCTTTCTCTTTGGTTAGCGGGGGAGGAATAAGGAGGGGGTGTGGATTGGCGCGGCAGCCCGTCCCGCCGTGTTCTTAGCCGGGAAGGGAGGCAGAAGGGGTTGCGGAAAAAATCCTCCCCCGCTAACCGTCCTTTCTCTTTGGTTAGCGGGGGAGGAATAAGGAGGGGGTGTGGATTAGCGCGGCAGCCTGTCCCGGCGTGTTTTTAGCCGGGAGGGAGGGGTGTGGATTACCGCGGCAGCCCGTCCCGGCGTGTTCTTGGCCGGGAGGAGGGGGCCTCCGTGGACGCAATCATTTCCTCATGTGAAACGGCGCATCGATCGCCACCCGTTCCAGAATCACATCCCTGCGTCCGTACCGCAGCGCCGCCGGTTGCCCGCCGTTGTGTTCGCGGTCGGCCGTCTCCTGGAATTCCATCATGGGGCTCACGATCGAGCGCCACGGGGATTTCCGGCCGCCAGGCGTTCCATGGCCTCGCGAATTTTCCCCCGCCCGTCCGCGGTTATCCCGCGCAGTGCGCCGCGCAGGTTTCCCAGCAGCCCCAGCCATAGCCGGGGGCCTCGCACCAGCAGCCGTCCGTGCAGCATCCGTTGTTGTACGGCCACTCCGCGTGATGGGTTTCCCCCGCCGGGCACAGCGGCATCGCGACCCACACCGCTTTCTCATAGAACACGCAGGAGTTGTGCTCCATCATCACCGTCCATGTCGCGCTTGGGCCGGCGAATTTCGGGAAGGTGCAGTCCACCCGATTTGGATCGGCGGCCGGCACTTTGCACTCGGCGGAGATGATCGGCGCCGCCGGCGGCTGCGCCAGCCAGACCGTGTACCCGGAATGCAGGAACGGCACATCGTTGATGATGCTCAAATGCAGGTCGGTCGTCGGAACCTGCGTGAACCAGTAGTTGATTTTCGCGTTGTCGAACGAATACGGCTCGTCCGAGTAGCACACCTCTTCCGCCGGTTCAAGCGGCGGATTATCAATCACTAAGATGTCGTTGACAAGCTCCTGTCCCATCAGTTCACACGCGTCGATTTGCTTTAGTAGATCGATATCATATTGATATCGGATTTTCCCTTCGACGTAGGGCAACGTGCAACGGATTGTCGGTAAATCAACCATGCACTCGCCATTTTCCAATTCCGCCTCAGGATCATCTTCGGATTGGACAAATACCCGCGCAGCATCAACAACCACACCTTCACGGCCGAAGTATATCGCCTCACCTTGTTCATCCTCATCGAGGAAATAATAGAATTTATCTGGAAGGGTAATAACAACTTCACCGTCCACCGGCAACCCCTCGTCCAGATGTGGAGCGTCGGCTTCAAACACCGGATCGCCTATGATATAGAATATCTTTTCAAAAGGCTCGCATTTCAGATAGGGCTTGGTATCGGGATGGTCCGCGGGCGCCGGAACGTCTGCTGTCATGCCGGTTTTTCCCGGCAGGTCCACGAGGCCGGACTTAACGAGCAGAAGGCATAACAACGTAGACAGCAGGCCGGCCACCAGCAGAATCCAGCCCCACGCCGGCCGCTTCTTCTGTTCCTGCTGAATGATAATGGTTGGGGCCGGCGCGGGCGCCGCGGGCTGGCCGGCTCCGCCGGCCGCCGCCAGCGCCTTTCCGCATTTCATGCAAAACGAAAAGTCCGCCTGGTTCGCCCCTCCGCAGGCCGGGCAGTACACCGTGGAGTCGAGTTTCCCTCCGCATCGGCCGCAATAGGCGTTCTCACCGGCGTTGTCGGTTCCGCATCGCGGACATTTCATCCTATCCTCCAGTTTCCGGCCGGATGCTCCGGCGCGGGATATCGGCCGGCATGGCGGTCAAGCCGAAAGGGCGCAGCGAAAGCCCAGGTTGTCGCCCGCGTTTGCCGGGTCGTTGGAATGGCGGAAAATCGAGTTCACGTTATCCTGTGTGTCGGACCACGATCCGCCGCGCACCAGCCGCAGCGTGCCCGAATCGGGCCCGGTTGGATTGCTCCCGGGGCCCGTGCGGTAGTAATTTTCGCCGAACCAATCGTCGACCCATTCATAGACGTTGCCGGCCATGTCCAGCGCTCCATACGGGCTGTCGCCGGCCGGGTGGCTGCCGACGGGGCTGGTGGCGCCGATGTGCCGGCCGAAATTCAGAAGCCCGCTTTCAGGCGCGGCATTCCCCCACGGATATCGGCGGCCGTCGCTTCCCCGGGCCGCTTTTTCCCATTCGGCTTCCGTCGGCAGCCGGCGGCCCGCCCACGCGCAATAGGAGTCGGCCATCCGCCAGTCGACGAACACCGCCGGATGATCCTGTAAATCCGGGTCGTCGAAGGCGGCGGTGTCTTTCGGCGCCGCGCACGTCCCCGCGTCCACGCATAAGCCGTACATGGCGTTTGTCACTTCGGTCCGGTCGATCCAATAGGCGTCCAGCACGACGGTGTGCTCCGGCCGGTTGGTCGCCCGGATCTCCGTCATGCCCATCGTGAACTCGCCCGCCGGCACATACACCATCGCCATCCCGTCCGCCTTGGAAATCCGCATCGAACCCGCCGCGGGAACCGCCAGCCTCACGATCAGGATCGCTATCGCCGCTGCCCCGAGGATCCCGCCCGCGATCCAAACCCGCGGCCGCACCTTTCCGGCGGGTTTGCGTTTCTCCGGTCGAACGTCTGACGGGGCCGACCCTTCAGCGGACTCTGCCGGTGGGGCGGCTTGGCCCGCCCCGCTTTGCGGCAATCGGTTTCCGCAAGATCCGCAAAATATGGCGGCGTCGGGCTGCTCTTTGCCGCATCTTGGACAAAACATCTTGCCTCCCGGGAATGCGAACGGTTGTGGAAGATACAGGCATCCAGGCCCGGGTACGGCGCGGACCAATCGGTCGGATCTTGTGCCTGGCTATTTGGTTTTTTTCGGCCGGATGCGCGCCGATCGGAAGCGGGGCGGATGTGCGTCCTGCCCAATGCCGGGATCATGCTCCGATTGCGTGGATTCCACCCCCATGCCGTGTTGACGGTATCGGATTTATTGTAGCAGGAATAATCGGGGCAGAAGCCTTTTTTTATGGATTTTTTGGTTCATCGCCTTGAAGGAATTTCACTTGGCGATGCGTTCGGCGCGTCCGGGGAAATCGCGGCCGGAGCCGCGCCGCGGTCGACGCCCTTATGGCAGTCAAACGGGAGGCGGGGAGTATCGGATGAAAATTTTTTTTTCGCGCATGGCGCGGCCGAAGGGATACGATGACGAATTGGGATAAGTCGTTGTGCGGACGATGGCGGTTTTTGCCGGTCCCTAAAAAATTTTTTCCGGATCGTTGCTTCATCCGCCCGACGATTTACCGGGGCTATCCGCTGTAAAAACAAAGGGGTTGCTTCGCCTGCCTAGACCTTCCCGCGCCGGGGCGGTTGCCCCCCCCAAAAAACGGCCTCGCCCGCACTGGTCGGGTGAGGCCGGAGATACGCCCATAAAAAAGCAAGCCGCTTGACAGCTTTTTTAATATCTTGGTAAAAAAACGGCGCTGTCATATTTTTTCGAAATATATCTCCGGCCCCCCGTACGGTTCGACGTGAAGCGAATGCGCCCCCGGCAGCAGGTATTCCCCGAATACGGTTTTGATCGCATGGGAATTCCCCGGTTCGATCGTGGCGCGGAACATCCCCAGCATGAATGTGATCGCTTCCGGAGCGGAATTCCGGATGATCAGGTTCTGTTCCGCCCGGACCTGGATGCACCGCGGATCCGGGACGTTCCCCGGCCATTCCCGGATCTCGACCCGGATCGTCTCTTCATTATAAGAAGCGCAGATCCCCGCCGCGGGGAAATCCCCCTCCGGGGTCGCCCGGTATGCATCCGCCGTTGACGTGGGCGCCTCCGCTTGGGTCGTTGCCGCCGGCGAACAGCCTGCCAGCAGCACGAAGGCAGCCGCGATCACAAAATGCAAGTTGGGGTCTCTTGTACTTGCCATCTACGCCTCGCACTCCAAGGCGGAAATTATATGACGAATCGCAAACCCTCCCCCGTTTACCGATCTTGTTCTTGGTAAACGGGGGAGGGAAGGGAGGGGGTGTGGATTGGCGCGGCAGCCTGTCCCGGCGTGTTCTTGGCCGGGAGGAGGGGGTGTGGATCGGCGCGGCAGCCTGTCCCGGCGTGTTCTTGGCCGGGAGGAGGGGGTGTGGATTGGCGCGGCAGCCTGTCCCGGCGTGTTCTTGGCCGGGAGGAGGGGGTGTGGAAAAATCCTCCCCCGCTAACCGCATTTGTTTTCTGGTTAGCGGGGGAGGACAGAGGAGGGGGTCTACTTCGTGGTGTCGCACACCGGCGGCCCGTACTCCCCGCTCGCGGCGTTAAGCTTCATCCCGAAATACGGCGATGGGTCCAGCGTGTTGTCGATGTCGGTCTCGTTCCGGAAGCCGCCCTTCCCGTCCCCCAGCACGATCGAAAAGTGCAGGTGCAATCCCGAGGGATTCGCCGGGTCACCCGAATAATTTCCCTGGAACCCCAGCTCCTGCCCCATCACCACCGGTTTCTCCATCGTCCCGGGCGGGAATGCGGCGTCGATGAACGAGTCGCCCTCCTCATCCGCCATGTGCGCGTAATACAGCCAGATCTCCCGGCCGGGCGAGAGCGGATCGTCGGGCACGCGGATGATGACCGCGCTCTTCCAATCCGCCAGCCGCGTGAGGAACCCGTCCGCCGCGGCGTATACCGGCGTCTTCCCCGCCGGTTTGTCGCCGAACACGTCGATCCCCGTATGCCGGTGACCCGGCCGGAAGGAGTCGCCGTAGAGATAACCCACATACCCGCTGGTGGGAAACGCGAACGGCGCGCCTTCGCAGCGCGAATGCGCGCGCGTCACCCAGTCCGCATGGGCCTGCGGATCTCCGATGTATTCCCACACCATCGCATGCCGCCGCCCGTCGCCCCGCCACCATCGGTAGGCAAGGTACCCGCCCGCCGCCAACGCCGCCAGCAGCGCGAAGAACGCCAATCCCGCAAATGTCCTCAGCGGGTTTGTCCGCTGTGCGCCCAGTCTCCGTGGACGGAACTCCAATGTTGCTTCTCCTTTTCCAGTGTCGCCGGGTCTCTTGTAAGCACCACCTCGCATCAGCGTTGATCTCGATCCGCAGCGGCTCCCCGCCTTCTCCCAGGACCGCCGCCAGGAGCGTTCACGCCGGATGGACGCACCGAAACGCTTATCCCCTGCGTTTCCGGCCAATCCGCCGGAAGCCGGGTAAGCTGCGGGCGGTGCGGCCCCGCCAGGTCAAGCGCGGCGACCGCGATTCCCGCTATTCCTGCGGGAAATGCTTCCTGTCGGGCATTCATCCGGCGGATTATACCTGCCCTCGCGGAGAGGGCAGGTTTGGTCTTGTCCTTTGAACCTGCGCGTTTTCGGAGCGGGGGCTCGTCCCCCCATTGACCTTTGGTATAATCCCGCCACCTGACTAGACCCTCCGGAGGCCCAAAGCTACCGGTAAGGCGACCTGCAGGAAGAAAAGGAAGCAGAGTCATGCCACTCCCAGCGCAAGAGAAACAAAAAGTTATGAGCCAGTTCCGCCGCCAGGAAGGCGACACCGGCTCGCCCGAGGTGCAGATCGCGCTGATCACCGCGCGCATCACCCAGCTGACCGAGCACCTCAAGAAGAATAAGCACGACGAGTCCTCGCGGCGCGGGTTGTTGCGCCTGGTCGGCCAACGGCGCCGCCATTTGGCCTACCTCGGCAAGACCGATCCGGATCGCTACCGCGCGATCACCGAGAAGCTAAAGCTGCGCCAGACTCAGCAGTAGTTTACGGCGAAAGAAAACGCCTCTCCTTTTGGAGAGGCGTTTTTCGTTAACCCTCGGCTTCTTCGCCGGGAACCGCGGCCACGTCCGGCTCCTCCGGCTTGCGGTCCAGGATCTGCATCGCCAGGCCGACGACCTTGGGCCGCGAATGCGGCTCGCCCTTGTCGTCCTGCCAGTGGTCGGTCCGCATGCGGCCTTCCACGTACACCAGCTTGCCCTTGGAAAGGTACTGGTGGCAGATCTCTCCCAGCTTCCCCCAGGATTCGACGGCGAACCACTCGGTTTCCTCTTTCGGTTCTCCGGCTCCGTTCTTCCACCGGTGGTTAACCGCCATGGAGAACGAGCAAACCTTGTTCCCGGAGGGAAGCGTCCGCAATTCCGGATCCTTCCCCAGATTGCCGATCAATTGAATACGGTTTAGTGCTGGCATATATCCCCCTTGGGTTTTTTCGGGCCTTGGCCCGGATTTGGTAGCGCGGAATATATCACTAGTATGGATTCTCCGCAACTGTCAAGCCGCTGAGCCCGGAGCGTCACCTGGGCTTCCCCTCTCCCTGGCGATGAGCATCAGCAGGTGCCCGATGCGAAACGGCCGCAAGCAGGGTGTGCGCCCCGCCCGGTATATCGTACGGGCGCCCATTGGGGGCGCCCGTATCTCTCGCACGCATATCGTCCAATACGACCAACGGCCGTGGACCATCGCCCATGGTACCCTCTCCCCGCTTCAGAATGGATGCAAGCGGGCCGGATTGGCGGCCTTCCGAGGATGGCGCCGGGATTCCTCCGTCACGTACAGGTCGCCGTCAGAGTCGCTTCATTGGCCCACAAGCCGATTGGGTCGGTAATATGCGCCCTCGCCCGGATGGTCTGTGTGAATTCAATGATCTTCCCATAATAGAAGCTTGCGGTTCCACCGTTTGTAAACCCTTCGCCGCCATCCGTTACAAAATCGAACGTACCGCCGTTGATGGAGTAGAACAAATCCCAATACACATAGCCGGTCCCGGTCGCCGTGATGGTGAACTGCAGATTCGCATGGTATGGGCATTGCCCGGATATTGTCGGCGGAGTCCACGCGATCGTAAAACTCTGGATATGCAGCGGATTCTGTGTTCGCGTCGGTGTCTTCGTCCTCGTTGCCGTCGCGGTCAGGGTCGGCGTGGGCGTCGGCTGTTCCACCGGGCAGGCCCCCGGTTCGCTTCCGGTCAGGTCGAACCCCACCGACATCCGGCAAGTGTTGTCCACCTCCGCCAGAGCCTTAAGCGGATACTCCGCATGGCCCTTCATCGACGAGCCGGCTTCCGCCGGCGTATGCAGGTCGTTGTAGTCGAACCCGCCCGTATCCCCTTCCCCTTTCTCCGCCCAGGCCGACCACAGGAACGCCATATCGTTTTCCACGGCCGACTGTAGAAATGCCAGCTGCACGTATTTTGGATTCCCCGGCGCCGTCCGCGCCCATGCCGAATCCGGGTCCGCTCCACGCCCACCGTCGAACGCCAGTTTCTCGTACCCGTCCCCCTCCCAACCTGTTTCCGTCCGCAGCGGCTTCGTACCCCCCACGTCCCCGTTCCCGTCCTCCCAGATCTGCACACTGTCCGTCGTCCATTCCATGCCAGCCGGCGCGGCCGTTCGGATCAGGTAATCCCCCCGCCCGTCCAGATCCGTATCCACTTCCACCCCGTACCACGCCTCGGCGCCGGCCGCCGGCGCCTCTTCCAACCGGATGGTCGCGTAGAGCCAGGTCCCGTCCTTGGCGATGTCGGCCCGCAGGATGTCGATCTCCGGAAGATAGTCCATCGCCTCCGCGGTGAACGGCCGCTCGAAGAGGTTGGTGAGGTAGTAATCCCCTCCGGATGCGGCTTTGTAAACAGCGGAGGCTTTCGAGGAATAATCGCCCACGTAGTACAGGGCTGACCCCGGCTCGCCGGGAATCCGTTGATGGACGATGGTTTCCCTCATCGTCGGGATGAAACCCGATCCCCCCTCGTCCGTTGCCGCCGCCTGCGTCCGAAGCTCCGGCTCCACGCGGCCGGCTGTCACCGTATGAGTGGTGGAAAGTACCGGCGCATTTCCCGCCGCCGATGGGAAATTGCAAGCCGCGAGGAACACTACTAGGCATGCCCCGTCGAAAACCGCGGCCCTGTGCCAAAGCAAATGAGACGCTGTCCGTTTCCCGCCCATATCACACCTCCGGTTCCGGGGACGGCTGCGTCTTGTTGTGGAGGATGAAAACAGGAATGAAGAACCGCGCACCGCCTCCCTCCGGGTATTACAGTAGCATGGATCGGGCGGAAGGGGTTTTGCGAAAACCTACACAAAACCTATATGCGGAAAACGGCCCGTAAAAAGGGCCGCTGCCAATTAGCGTGAGAATTGCGGATCCGCCGCAGGCGATACGGCGCGGGAATCAACAGGGGAAATTCCTCAGGCCACCCTCTACTCGAACGGGTAATGCTCGTCGTCTTCCGGGGTTTTCCCCGACGGGTCGAACACGTACACCCAGGTCCCTTCCGGCGCCCAGTCGTACAACCAGTGGCCGTCCGCCACCGGGACGTTCACGCATCCGTGCGAGTGCCGCGCGCCCAGGTTGTTGTGCCAGTACTCGCCGTGGATCGCGCGGTCCCGGTCGTAGTACATCACCCACGGCACGTCCCCGACGTAGTAGTAATCCGATTTGTCGGATTCGAACGCGCCGCTCATCGTCTGCATCTCATACTTCTTCTTGATGTGGAATACGCCCGGGCGGGTCCAGAAGCCCGGCGTCCCCGAGGCGGTCAGCGTGGCAAGGACCATCCTATCCCCTTCGAACGCCGAAAGAGTCTGCTCGAACAGGTTCACGCTAATCCACTTCACGCCCGCGGGAATCTCCCCCGGGCGCGCCACATCCGGGAACACCACGCCGAGTTTCGTCTGAAGGACCCACTGGTTGATCCCGATCATGTACCAGGTTTCCTTCTCGGTTTTGTACGTGTCGAAGATCTGCACCGGCGTGTAGCGCCGGTAATAGGGCGCGGTCTGGTCCATCGGCCCGCCCGGAGCCCGCGACGGGTACACCCCCTCGTACGGAATCACCCAGCCGAACGGCCGCTCGGGGTTTTCGGTCGGCACAAGGCCGCTGAACTGGTTGGAGGTGGGGATCGGCGTCACTTCGTCTCCGCGGACGATCCATCCGTCGCCCGTGCGGTAGAAGGTGCCGTCGTCCCGGACGATCACCTGCGTGATTGAAACGTACACAAAACCCCTGATCAGCGAATGGTGCTTGTTTCCGGCGGCGGCGTCATCGACGTTGGCGTAAAACGCCAGTTCGGTGCCCCCCCCCGCGCGGCCGTACCCCCGGTCCAGGAGCGCAAGCGCCGGATCCTGCGGCAGCGCCGGTATCCCGCGTTGCGGCAGCAGCCCCTGCTCCCAGTAATCCACGCGCTGCGGCGCCGGGCCATCCGCTGCGCACTGGTCCGGATTCTCCATCTGCATTTCCACCGTGCACAATTCGCCTTCGTTCTCGGCCGCTTCGGCGCGCGATCGGACGGGCGTCCCCGCCAGCGCGGCGATCAGCAGCACCGGCGCCAGGATCCACGCGGTTGTCCCGGATGTGATTTTTATCTGCGGAAGAATATTCTTCATCATAATTCGCCGTCGGAGTTTTTTATTCCCAATGGCCGCCCGGTTCCTTCAACCCGCCGGCTACGCCCGGCGATGCCAATGATACCGCTTTCCGCGCGCGGTCCGCCATCCCGCAAAAAGGATATTGAAATCAGGCGGATTCCGGATTGCGGTGCAGCCCGCCGCCGTATCTACGGCCGGCTCCCCAGCACCACCGGGATGTCCCTGGTCCCCCCGCCGCGGTAGACCGTGAAGCGCACGCTGTCTCCCGGGGCAGCATTCAACACGATGCAGGAGATCATCTCCGCAAAGTTGCGCACCGTCTGACCGTCGATCGCCAGGATCAGGTCCCCGCCACCGAACAATCCTTCCACCCCGGGGATTTCCTCCGTCCCTGCCCGCAATCCGGCATCCGCCGCCGGGCTCCCCGCCGCGATCGAGGTGATGTAGACCCCGTACCCGTACGGCAGAGCAAGCACCCATACGGTCTGCAAACGCAATTCGCTCAATGCGCCCAATCCGATGTAAGGGTAATCGTACCGCCCCTTGGCGATCAGTGACGGCAGCACGCGCCGGACGATGTTGCTCGAGACGGCGAATCCCAGCCCGGAATTCACCACGTTCCCGCTTTGCGTCACGGCGTCGGTCAGGATCGACCGGTTGACCCCCACCACTTCGCCCTTCAGGTTCAGGAGCGGCCCGCCGGAATTCCCCGGGTTGATCGCCGCGTCGGTCTGGATCATGTCCCCCAGCAGGTAGAAGCCGCTTTCACCCGCCTCGCGCATGGATTCGCCGGTCCGTCCCTTGGCGGAGACGATCCCCGTTGTCAGCGTGTTGTACAGCCCGTACGGGTTGCCGATCGCGATCACCGGATCGCCGATCCGCAGCAGTGCGGAATCCCCGAGCGTGAGCGGATGCAATTCCTCCGCCGCGGCGTCCACCCGCAGCACGGCCAGATCCGAATCCGGGTCCTCGGCGATCACTTCGGCTTCCAGCATCAGGCCCGAGGGGAAGTCGATTTCGATCATCTCCGCGTCGCTCACCACGTGCATATTGGTCACGATGTGCCCGTCCATGTCCACGACGAATCCGGATCCGAGCGCATCCCCCTCCGCGCTCGCTCCGTAAGCGAAAATGGCGACCACGCCCGGATTGACCCGCGCGTAGATCTCCGCCAGCGAGCCGTCTGCCGCCGCCGAAATGGCCGGCGGGGCGGCTTCGGAAAGGGCGGGGTTGGCCGCCGGCAGTGCCGCGGGCATCCCGAAGGTGGTGCAGGCGAGCGCCAGGACTCCCAGCGCCGAAATTACGAGCAGGTTTTTTTTCATATCACATTCTCCATGGGGAGGGAGGTCGGGTAGCCGCGGGTATGGTTTGCCCCGGTTGCTGAAAAACGATCAGAGTGTCATTGTTTGCCTGCCCCCGCGCCCTCCCCGCGGAGCGATGAACATTGGAGTAATTCCAATGCGAATCTTTCGCCGGCGGGGGAGCAAAACGGCTCGCCTTTGCTCCACGAGCGGTTTTGCTTGCGAAGAGGGGGAGCGAAGCGACCCCGGCCTGCGCCAACCGGGGCAGGCGGAGCAATCGGCGGATCATCACCGGAAAGGGTTTTTTTGCTCCCGGACCCTGCCCTCAGAACGGCGAAGGGGTTGCTCGCAAGGATGTCAGGCGCTTTTTTCAGCAGCTTGTTGGATGACCGCCGGCTTCATCTCATCCCCGCCGCTTCCGCAGTCCGGCCAGTTCGCGGAGCAGTTTTTTCTCTTCACCGCTCAGGCCGCTGGGCAGGTCGGCCTGCGTTTTAACGAACAAATCTCCGCGCGCGGATGGGTTCCCAAGCCGCGGCATCCCCAGGCCCGCCAGCCGGAAGGACTGTCCGGACCGGGTTTCCGCGGGAATGGTGAGCATCACGGATTTGGAATCGATCGTCGTCACCCGGATTTCCCCGCCCAGCAGGAGCGTGTATACGTCCACCGGTATTTCCGTATGAAGGTCGTCCCCTTTCCGCTCCCAGTGCGGATCCGCGGCCACGACCACCGCCAGGTACAAATCCCCCGCCCGCCCGCCGCCGGTGGCGCCTTCGCCCGCCAGGCGGATCCGGGTGCCGGTCTGGGCTCCCGGAGGTATCTTCACCTCCAGCCGCCGGTTTCCTTTTTGGACGATTCGCGTCGCCCCGCGGAACGCTTCGTCGAGCGAGATCGTTACATCCACGTCCGGCAGTTCCCGCGCCGGGGGGCGGGCGGATCCTGTCCGCACCCGTCCGCCGCGGGTGAAGACGTCCCCCTGCTGGACCGGGATGTCGCCGAAGATCGACTGAAAGAAGTCGGAAAAATTGCCGAAGATTTCCCCTATGTTCTCGTATTCCACGCGCGTGCCGCCGCGCGGTGCCCCGCCCGCCCATTGCGACCAGTCGAAACCGCCGGGCGTCCCGGAGCTCTGCCAGCTCTGGTACGCGCTGCCAAGCTTATCGTAGCGCGCGCGCTTTTGCGGATCGCTGAGCACTTCGTACGCTTCGTTGATCTCTTTGAATTTTTCCCCGGTGTCCTTCCCGCCGCGGTTGCGGTCCGGATGATATTTCATCGCCAGCTTCCGGTATGCCTTTTTTATCTCGTCCTCGCTGGCGGTCCGCGCGACTCCGAGGGCCTGATAGTAGTCTCGATATTCCATGGATTTTTCCGGATGCGGGCGTTTTCCGGACGGGTTCCGGAAAGTGTTTCCTCATTCTATGCCCGGGATTTGGGAGCGTCAATGTTCGCGGCGGCCTTCTTACGAATCTCTAACAATATGTGTGCGTGTATCGCATTTATGTCCGCGCGTTGGCGCCGGCATCGGCATGTGAGTGGGTGCGCCGGCGCAATGCGTATGCGCCGATTGCCCGTTTCGGGATCGCTGTGCTATAGTATCATAACCCTGCCCGGTTTTTCTTTTGGATGGATCGGATTTTCGGATTGCGCAACCGGTAGAAGCCGTTACCTATGCCGAAACCTTCGGAAAAAATCCTCATCGCGGACGAAGATCCGGACGTCTTGGACTTGGTCGCGCGCCAATCATTGGGCCCGCTCGGGTATTCGATGGCCACCGCTTCCAACGGGCCGGCGGCCATTCAACGGATCATGGAATTTCATCCCGATATCGTCATCGCAAGCCTCACCCTGCTCGGGATCTCGGCCAAGGAAATTTTGGTGGCGTTGCGCGCCCGGGGACTGGAAAGCCTCGTGATCGTGACCGCGCCCGAAGGCCAGGAGAAAGCCGCCCTGCAGGCGTTCCGCCTCGGCGCGAAGGATTATCTTTCCAAGCCCCTGCGCGAAGCCGAAGTGGTCTCGTCCGTGGAACGGGCGCTCTCCGAAGTCCGCCTGCGCAAGGAACGTGAAGCGCTCGCCCTCCGCCTGTCGGAAGCCAACGAACAGCTCGAGCACCGCGTCAGGGAACTCACCCTGCTCTACGGGATCGGCAAGGCGATCGTCTCGCTCAACCATCTGGACCGGCTCTACGACCGCCTGATGGAAGGCGCGCGCTACGCCACCGGCACCGAAATGGGCTGGCTGCTGCAGCGCGACGACTCCGGCCGCGAGCTGCTTCTGCGCAGCCAGCACGGCCTGCCGCAGACCGTCGCCGCCAAGCTCAACCAGCCGTGGGATGACGGCGTCGCGCCGCTCGTGCTCGCCTCCGGCGAAGGGCTGCGGCTGGCGGGCGAGGGTTTGCGGCGGTTTAAAATCGCCCAGCTGTGCAAATCCGTCATCGTCGTGCCGATCAAAGCCAAGTCCGAATGCCTCGGGGTGATCTCGGTCGGCCACAAGGAAGCCCGCGAGTTTTCCGAACGCGAACAAGCCATGTTGGAAGCCGTCGCGGATTACGCCTCGATCGCCATGATCAACGCCCGCCTCTTCCGCGAACTCGAAAACCGCGCCGCCTCGAAGCGGCCGGGGGCCGGATAACCCGATGCCCGAATCTCCGGTCCTCTTTGTGGATCCCGCCCGGGTTTTTCTTCCTTCCATGGAGGAAATCCTCACCCGGGAACGCCGTTACCGGATCCTGACTCCGGCCTCGATCCCCGACGCCCTGAAAGCATTGGAAACCGTAGCTCCCCGCGCCGCGATTCTGGCCATGCCCGGCGGCGCCGAAGCGCTGGATGCCGCCACCCGCATCCGCACCTTCCGCCCCGGCCTGCCGATCATCCTGCTCCTGCCCAAAAACGTCGCGAAAAATTTTTCCGATGTGCTCCGCGTCCGGGCGGATGAAATGTTCGTCGAACCGGTCAACCCCGGCGATGTCCTCGCCGCCCTCAACCGCCATTCGGTCGTCGGCACCACCTCCCCCATTCACGTCCGGGTCCGCGAGCTGGAGGCGCTCGTCCAGCTGGCCAAGAACATCAACAGCCAGCTGGATTTGGATCAGGCCCTCGCCAGCATTGTGGATGCCGCCGTCCGCCTGACCGGCGCCGAGGAAGGCAGCCTGATGCTGGTGGATCCGGTCACCGGCGAACTCTATATGCGCGCTTCGAAAAACTTCGACGAGGAATTCGTCCGCACCTTCCGGATGAAGGTCGAGGATTCGCTCGCCGGCGAGGTGATCAGCAAGGGCATGCCCATTTTGCTCGACGGCGAAAGCCCGAAGAAGATCAAAACCTCATTCCTGGTCCACTCGCTGATCTTCGTCCCCCTGCTTCGCCAGGAGAAAACCATCGGCCTGCTGGGCGTGGATAACCGCGCCGCGCGCCGGCCGCTCCACGAAAGCGATCTCTCGCTGATGCAAGCCCTGGCCGAGCACGCCGTCATCGCGCTGGAGAACGCCCGCCTGCACGAGGCCACCCAAACCCATATGCGCCAGCTCGAAACCGTCATCGAGCAGGTCGAAGACGGCGTTATCATCACCGATCCCGAGGGGCGTCTCCTTATCGCCAACCGCACGATCCGCGGCCTGTTCCGCCTCGGCGACTCTTCCGTCCTGGGGCGGCCGATCAGGGACGTGTTCCCCAACCTGGAATTGCATGTTCTCTTCGCGCGGCGCCAGTCGGAACTGGCCAAGCAGCGCCGCACCGAAATCACCCTCGCCGACGAACGGGTCTGGAGCGCCCACCTCACCCCGATCGAGGGAGTCGGTTACGCGATCGTGCTCAACGACATCACCCAGCTCAAGGAACTGGACCGGCTTAAAAGCGAGTTCGTCTCCACCGTCTCGCACGACTTGCGCTCGCCGCTGACCACCATCCTCGGCTACGTGGATCTGATCGAACGCGCCGGACCGGTCACCGATCAGCAAAAAACCTTCATCCGCCGCATCCAGAACAGCGTCGGCTCCATTACCACCCTGATCTCGGATCTGTTGGACCTGGGCAAGATCGAATCCGGGATAGACAGCCAGAAGGAGCCGATCCAGCTTAACGCGCTGGCGCGCAACGCGCTCGAGGGCGTGCGCGGCCGGGCGGAGGCCAAGCAACTCCGCCTCGACGTTTCCCTCGATGATTCCATCCCCGCCCTCAACGGCAACCCGGTCCGCCTGCGCCAGATGATCGTCAATCTTCTGGATAACGCGGTCAAGTACACCCCCGAAGGCGGAACAGTCGGCTTTGCCACCAGGCTCGAAGCGGACCAGGCGTTTCTATGGGTCTCCGATTCGGGGATCGGCATCCCCCCGCAGGAACTCCCCTACGTATTCAATAAATTCTACCGGGCGACCAACGTCCAGAACACCGCCGGCACCGGGCTGGGGCTCTCGATCGTCAAATCCATCGCCGAGATCCACGGCGGGCGGGTCTGGGTGGATTCCGAAAGCGGCAAAGAAACCAAATTCACCGTCGTCCTGCCGGTGCCGAAGGAATAAATTACCACCGCCAAAGACGGCGGCCCCGTCTACAATCACGACGGGGCATGCTTTAGAACGTCGCACCTGGAAGGTGCACTCCTACCGGTTTTTTATCGTTGCCGGGCAGCCTTCCTGGTTCCCCTCCCCCCGAGATCGCTCCCCCCATCCCTTCGGGATGGGGGGATTAGAACCATCCTCTGAAACGGAGGAACCCTGGGGGG
>JAFGCU010000070.1 GCA_016932475.1 Anaerolineales bacterium | reverse complement strand
GCGTTTATTCTTTCCTCCCCCGGCGAAGACGGCGGGTGTAAGCCTGCTCCATCATCCAATCCGCCAGCCCCGGGAAAAGGCGGATCCACCAGACCGCCGGGGTGAACAACCACGGGATCACCACCTGCCGCCTCGGCCTGCGGACTAGATCGGCGATGCAATCGCCGACCGCGGAAGCGGGAAGCGCGATCCGCATCGAGGAGGGTTCGACGGCGCCCGCCGTCCGGCCGCTGTGCAGCCCGAACTCGGTCCGCACCGGGCCGGGGGAAACAAGGCAGACATCGATCCCCATACCGCGCACTTCGCGCCGCAGCGCGTCGTTGAACCCGCGCAGGCCGAATTTGGCCGCCGAGTAAACGGCCGAGGTCGGCATCGCCATCAGCCCGGAAGTCGAGCCGACGTTGATGATGCAGCCCGCCCGGCGAGCAAGCATCGCCGGCAACAGCGCCCGGGTAAGCAGGATCGGCGCGGCCAGATCGAGGTTCAGGACGGGGAGGATATCCGCCTGCGGGTCGAGCGCTTCGAGGAACCGCATCTTTCCGGCGCCGGCATTGTTGACCAGCACATCCACCCTGCCCTTCCAGGCAAGGGCTTCGCGCGCGATCCGTTCCGGCTCGCCGGGCGCGGTCAGGTCGCCGGGGATGACGCAGGCTTCCGCGCCGCCGCCCGCCGCGCGGATCTCTCCGGCCAGGGCGTTCAGCCGGTCCGCGCGGCGCGCGGTCAGGACGACGTGCGCACCCCGCTTGGCAAGCGAACGGGCGGCCGCTTCCCCGATGCCGGAGGATGCGCCGGTGATGAGCGCGACATATCCCTCGAATTTTTTCATGTTTCCGTGCCCTTTATGGTTGTTTGGATTTCCTGTTCTTCCGCAAGGGGCGAGTATACCCGTGCTCCATCATCCAATCCGTCGGGCCGGGGAACAGGGCGCACAGCCACACGGCCGGAGTGTAATGCCACGGGATCACGACGCAGCGTTTCGGCCGGCGGACGAGATCGGCGATGCACTCGCCGACCCGACTGGCGGGAATCGCGTTCGGCATCGAGGAGGGAACCATCGCTCCGGGGAGGCCATCGATGTGCTGTTCGAATTCGGTCCGCACCGGCCCCGGGCATACCAGACAGACGTCGATCCCCATCCCGCGCACCTCGTAGCGCAGCGCGTCGCTGAAGCCGTTCAGGCCGTACTTCGCCGCGCAATAGATCGTCGAGGTCGGCGTGGCGACCAGCGCGGAAACGGAGGAGATGTTGATGATCGTCCCGGACTTGCGCTCGATCATCGCCGGGAGCAGCGTCCGCGTAAGGAATATCGGAGCCGCCAGGTCGAGTTCCAGGACGGGCCGGATGTCGGCCTGCGGATCGATATCCTCCAGGAACTGCATCCGTCCGGCGCCGGCGTTGTTGACCAGCACATCCACCCTGCCCTTCCAGGCGAGGGCTTCGCGCGCGATCCGCTCGGCCTCCCCGTGAACGGTCAGGTCTCCGGGTACAATCAGCGCCTCCGCTCCGTTTGCCAACCTGCGGATGTCCCCGGCCAGCGCCTCCAGACGGTCCTTGCGGCGCGCGGTCAGGACGACATGCGCTCCGCGTTTGGCCAGCGACCTCGCCGCGGCTTCCCCGATTCCCGATGATGCGCCTGTGACCAATGCCACCAACCCCTCAATTTTTTTCATGCCGGATTTTCCTTTCGGTGGGTATATACCCAGCTAACTCAATGGAGGCTATTGTGGCGCACCGAGCCATCCCCCCTGATCCGGGCAGACCGCGCCATTGTTGCTCAGGGATGCCCCGGAAGAATTATGTTTCAAGGACCATCCATAGGAAACTGCAAATTGCGGTCCGACCAATCATCTCCATCCTTTGGACCAAACCAAAATACTGTCCGCTCAAGGGATTGGCATATCCCTGATCGTCGTTATCAGCATGCGGGGCTTGTTTACCGCAGACGGCTTTTGGGCTTTCAATAGCGCTGGTCGAATTTGAAGATTCCGATTGCTTCGCCCAAGGATAACTCTTTATTCCATTGCACAAATACGGGCGGTCCAATCCGGGCTTCTTCAGATCATAAAACCAGCGGGGTAGGCGTGGGCAATTTCCTCCGCAAAGGAATAGCCCGATTATTATGCAGATGAGCATTGGTGTCAATGGATAAGCCCGATTATCTCCGTTTTTTTCGTCTCTTATCTTTTGGCTTGGGCTTTCCCTTCCATAAAGCATGGATTGCATTCTGAGTGTCATGAGGAGCCGATGAAACTGGTTTTTCATTGGTTGTAGGATGAATAGCATACAACGGTTTGTTTTTCAATTGATGTCATCCGAGACAATGCGTTAGTGTATGGATCTGATTATGCTATTCTGATTCCCGGAAAACCATCTATCCCGGATTTTTTCGGGAGATCGAAGGAAAAATCGTACACGGATGGCGCGGAGAAAATGCCGGAACACACCGAATAATGTAAAAAACCATTCGGTGACTTTGGTTTGTCATTTTTCCGCGTTTTCCGCGTGCTCGGTTCTTGACCCATCAAGCTTGGCGGAGAATGCAGGTCACGGTTCCCAGTTGTAGCGCGAGAGCGAAAACAGATAAAACTCCCCTTCCGCGCCCTCCACGCCGACCAGCCAGGTCATCCAATCCAATTCGGTGCCGGGAGTACCGGGTTTATACACCGATAGGTAGTTGATATTCTTCCATAAGGGGGGCCAGGCGACCGTGTAGGAAGCGCCGCCGAGGGCGATGGTATTGCATTGGGTTTCGTGGGCGGAGCCGAACACAGCCAGCAGATCCGGCCGGACGAGGTCTTCAAAGGAGCCTTCCACCGGCAGCCCGCTTCCCGGTCCCGATCCCCAATCCACAATATCCGGGCTGCCGAATACCATCCCGGACTGCGCGGCATCATACACTTTGGGGTCGCCGTTATTACTGTACGTGACGGTCAATCCATGGACCGGGCTGACGATCGGGGTTAACAGGCGGCCGTCGTGGTTCCGGAGCGCCTCATGCAAAGATCCGGACAATTCCGCCGCCGGAACCTGTGCGCAAAATTCCTCCGGCGGATGATATGCCGTCAGGAATTTTCGATCGAATCACGCGGTACCGCCGCCGGGCAGGTATGCTTCCACCCAGGTTTCCGTCCCGACAAGGTCGATAATCCCGGTCGAAATGAGCGGTGCAAAATCCCACGGCACGGATCCGGCCACCGGGCTGCCATAGCCGGAATCGGCGTGCGCTTCCGATGCGCCGCCTTCCGGAACAAGGACGACCGCGTACACCCACCCTGCCGGCGGTGACGCCTCCACAGTCGGAGTGATCACCACCTGCGCCGTGACGGAGAGGTATCCGCCGGCTCCCCCCGCCCGGAGTTCCCGCGGGAACGGGCGCGGCGAAATTGCATCCCGGGATCAGAAAAAGAAAAACCCCGTCGGAAGCAAGCGGATCAATTTTCCGGTCATATTTATTTCTTGCCTGCCGCGGCTTTGGGTGCGCGCTTTTTCCGTCCCACCTTCCGCGGGATGGAGGATTCCTTATGCAGCGCCCGGCGCAGGACGTCATCGATGTGGTCCACCAGGATGATTTTCAATTCCTGGCGCACGTTTTTCGGAATCTCGATCAGGTCCTTCTCGTTATGCCTCGGGATGATCACATTCTTGAGCCCCACCCGGTGCGCGGCGAGGATTTTATCCCGCACTCCGCCGACCGGGAGGACGCGGCCGCGCAGTGTAATTTCTCCCGTCATCGCCACATCGCGGCGGGCCTTGCGGCTGGTGAAGGCGGAGACCAGCGCGGTCGCCATGGTGATCCCGGCGCTGGGCCCGTCCTTGGGAATCGCGCCCTCCGGGATATGAATGTGCACGTCGGTCTTCTCGAACCGCTGCGGTTCGAGGAGGAAATGCTTGGCGCGGGATTTCAGGTACGACATCGCCGCTTGGGCGCTCTCCTGCATCACCTCGCCGATCTGCCCGGTGATCTGGATGTTGCCCTTGCCCTCGAGCAGCACCACTTCGACCGGCATCGTATCGCCGCCGTTTTCGGTCCAGGCCAGCGCGGTGGCCACGCCGATCTCATCCTGCTTTTCGGCCTCGAGCTGGAAGAATTGCTGCGGGCCGAGGTACTTCGCGACGGCGGGCGCATCGATCCGGTCCGGGATCTTCCTGCCCTCGGCTTTGCGGCGGGCCACCTTGCGGCAGACGCGCGCGATCTCGCGGTCGAGATTCCGCACGCCCGCTTCCCAGGTGTACCCGCGGATCATCCGGTGCAGGGCATCCTCGCCGAAAGCGATCGGGAACCGGCTCAGACCGTTCTCCTCCAGCTGGCGCGGGACGAGGAACTGGTTGGCGATGGCGATTTTTTCCTGTTCGATGTAGCCCGGGAATTCGATCACTTCCATCCGGTCCAGGAGCGCGGGCGGGATCGGCCCGAGCGTGTTGGCGGTGGTGATGAACATCACCCGTGAAAGGTCGTACGGCACATCGAGGTAATGGTCGTCGAAGGCGTAATTCTGTTCGGGGTCGAGCACCTCGAGCAGCGCGGCCGCCGGATCGCCGCGGAAATCCATCCCGAGTTTGTCGATCTCATCCAGCATGAACAGCGGATTGATCACTCCGGCGCGGCGCATCGTCTGCAGGACGCGGCCGGGCAGCGCGCCGATGTAGGTCCGCCGGTGGCCGCGGATCTCGGCCTCATCGCGCACCCCGCCGAGCGAAACGCGCACGAACTTGCGGCCAAGCGTTTCGGCGATCGAGCGGCCGAGGGAAGTCTTCCCGGTGCCGGGCGGCCCGACGAAGCACAGGATCGGCTGCTTCTGCTTTTTGGGCGCCAGGCTGCGCACGGCGAGGTACTCGAGGATCCGCTCCTTGGCCTTTGGCAGGCCGTAGTGCTGGCGGTTAAGCACCCCGGTCGCGCGCTTCAGGTCGAGGTTGTCTTCGGTCTGCTTCTGCCACGGGAGCTCGATCAGCCAATCCAGGTAGGTGCGGACGATCGCCACTTCGGGCGCCATCGAGGGCATCTGCCCCATCCGCTCGAGTTCCTTGAGCGCCTTGGTCTGGACCTCCTCCGGCATGCCGGCTTTGAGAACGGCGTCTTTTACTTCGGTCAGTTCCTCCGACCAGGCATCCTGCTCGCCGAGTTCGGTCTGGATGGCCTTCATCTGCTCGCGCAGGTAATACTCGCGCTGGCTCCGGTCGACCTCGCTCTGGACTTTGGAGTGGATGCGGTTTTCCAATTCGAGCACGTCCAGCTCGCGGCCGAGCATCACGCTCAGGCGCTGCAGCCG
This sequence comes from Anaerolineales bacterium, assembly GCA_016932475.1. GTDB lineage: Bacteria > Chloroflexota > Anaerolineae > Anaerolineales > RBG-16-64-43 > JAFGKK01. The sequence goes on along the minus strand of JAFGCU010000070.1, from coordinate 2,317 downwards.
CAGTTCGATGTCGAACGTCTCGAGCATCCGCTGGCGGTCCGGGACGGGAACCCCCAGCGCGGAGGTGATCAGGTCGGCCAGCCATCCGGGATCCTCGACGTTCAGGGCAAAGACGTAGGCATCGTCCGGAAGGCTGCGGTTGAGCTGGACGACCTTTTCAAAGAGCGCGAGGACCGCGCGCATCAGCGCTTCGGTTTCGCGGCTGTGTTCGGTGCTTTCGTAAACCGGCCTCGCCCGCGCGCGCAGGAAGGATTCGCCCGGCAGGTATTCGACGATCTGCACCCGGCGGCGCCCCTGCGCCAGGACGGTCGTTTCGCCCTCCGGAAGATGCAGCACCCGTCCGACGACCGTCTCGCAGCCGACGGTGAAGAGGTCGGCTATTGAGGGTTCGGCCTTGTCCTCGTTCTTCTGCGCGACCGCGATCACCGTCTGCCCGGCGCCGTGCGCGAATTCGAGCGCCGAAAGCGCACTCTCCCGGCCGACAAACAGCGGGGTGACCATGCGCGGGAACACCACCAGGTCGCGCAGCGGAAGGACGGCGCAGGTGATCAGGCCGTCCTTGTCGAGCGTGGCGTCCGGTATTTTTTGCAGCTCTTCGGTCCGGCTGCCGAGCACCTCGGCGAATTCGGACCGCAGCTGCCATTCGCGATAATCTTGTCCGCTCATACCACCCATCATTTCCTAGTCTGCCTCCGGAGTTCCGGATTTCGCCGCCTTTCCGGAGAGAAATTTATCTCGGATTTTCGGCCATTCCTCAAGCACCGCGCCGGCGACAAACAGGCTGCCCGCCGCGAGGAGAACATCCCCCGATCCTACCAGCCTCAGCGCCTGCGCCAGAGCCGGCGCCGGATCGCCCGAAACCTCCGCCGGGCAGCCCCGTTCGCGGGCGAGCGCGGCGATCTTCTCCGGCGTCGCCGCGCGCGGATGAGTCGAGCGCGTGGCGACAAGGCGTGAAACGCGCGGGAGCAGCGCATCCAGCATCCCGGCGATATCCTTGTCATCGGACGCGCCGAACAGCAGCACCACCCGCCGGGTCGGAAAATAATCGTCGAGCGCGATCCGCAGCCGCCGGGCGGAATCCACGTTGTGCGCGGAATCGACCACCACCCAGGGCGCGCGGTTCAGCAATTGGAACCGCCCTTCCCAGCGCACCGACCGCAAGCCTTCGCGGATGGTTTCCTCGGGAACGCTCATACCCCGGGCGCGCAGCGTGCGCAGCACGGCGACGGCGGTGGCGGCATTAATCACTTGATGATACCCCAGAAGGGGTATTTCGTACCGCATCGCAATCTGCCGCAGGTCGCCCCCCTGCGCAAGCGTGGCATTCACCCTTTCCTGATCCGCCGCGGGCCACAGGTGAAAGGATTGCCCTTCCAGCGTATGCGCGTCGGGCGCGAAATGCCAATCCCGGCCGACCAGGATCAGCGGCGCGTGCCGTTCCCGGCTGATCTCGAGCAGGACCTTCATCGCCTCCCCTTCCTGCGGGGAGGAGACGACCGGGATGCCCGGCTTGATGATCCCGGCCTTTTCGCGGGTGATCTCGGCCAACGTGTTCCCGAGCAGGTGGGTGTGGTCGTAGGAGAGCGACGTGATCACCGAGACCTGCGGGCTGACGACGTTGGTTGCATCCAGCCGCCCGCCCAGCCCGACTTCCGCGATCACCACATCCGCCTTCTCCTCCTTAAAGTAGAGGAAGGCCGCAGCGGTGGTGATCTCGAAAGTCGTCAATTCCGGAACCTTGGCGACCGCCGTGCGCATGGAACCGACCAGTTCCGCCAGCCGCCCATGCGCGATCGGTTCCCCGTTCATGCGAATCCGCTCGCAAAAATCGATCAGGTGGGGGGAAATAAATAGGCCGGTGCGGCAGCCCGCCGCGCGCAGGGCGGATTCGACCATCGCCGAGACGGAGCCCTTGCCCTTGGTTCCCGCGACGTGAACGACGGCATATTGCTTGTGCGGATCGCCAAGGTGTCCGAGGACGGCATGCATCCGCCCGAGATCGAGCGTGTGCGCGGAATATTGGTATGTGCGCTGGAGGCTGTAATCGATGAAGGAGTACAGATAATCCAGTGCCTGCTGATAGGAGAATTTTTCCACACGAGGAATTGTAACCGGTCGGGGTTGCGACGGGCAAGAGCAGGCTCACCCCTCCCTAACCCTCCCCAGGGTGGGGAGGGAAAAAATTGTGTTTGCTCCTTACCCCTCCCTGACCCTCCCCAGGGTGGGGAGAGAAAAAATTGTGTTTGCTCCTTACCCCTCCCTGACCCTCCCCAGAGTGGGGAGGGAAAAAATTGTGTTTGCTCCTTACCCCTCCCTG
>JAFGCU010000069.1 GCA_016932475.1 Anaerolineales bacterium | reverse complement strand
GGCGTCGCCAAGTGGCAAGGCATCAGCCTTCCAAGCTGACATCGCGGGTCCGAATCCCGTCGCCCGCTCCTTGGGCCCGTAGCTCAATGGCAGAGCAGCTCCCTCATAAGGAGTGGGTTGATGGTTCGAGCCCATCCGGGCCCACTCTGCATCATTCCCTGAAGATGTCCATCCAAAGATCGAAATCCTCCGGCGCCTCCGGAGGTTTTTCTTTTCCGGCCTGCCGCATCCGGTCACGGACTTCGCGGGCGAAATCCTGCGAGGAGACGACCTTCGCGCCCGCACGCCGCGAACGGTCGCGGATTTCCGCATCCGAACTGACGACGGTGTAATGGCGCGCATCTTTCCGGCCGCGCAGGAATTCGAGGATGGCGTCGTCCGCCCGCCGCGGAGGCGGGACGAAATGCGCGCGCACATGGCTTCCGGCGCGGGAGAGCGGCCCCATTTCCGGCTGGCCGCGGTCGAAAAACACAATAACCTTGCGCCGGGTGGCATGCCCGAATTGTTCGAGTATCCGCAATAACTGGTTTTCATCATCCGGATCGGAAAGCGCCAGCCCCGGAAAGGCGCCGATCAAATTATGGCCGTCGATCAGATAGGGCATCCGTGCGATCCTGCGGTGAAGGGATGTTGATCCGGCGCGGGCGAGGTGCTACACTAAACCTATACCGCACGCGGAGGCGATGATGGCCAAGCGATGGATATTCTACCTCGCGCTGAACGTTCTGGTGTCGGCGGCGGCGATGCTCGCGGTCCTGTATTTTTGGAATCGTTCGCAGCAGGCCGCGACGGTCGCGGCCGCCACGCCCACCCTCCAGCTCCCGCACGGGAATGTGACGGCGCTGCCCATCGTCGAAACCACCGCCACGCCCTTCCTGTACACCGTCAAACCGGGCGATACGCTCGGCAAGATCGCCGAGCAGTTCGGCGTCAGCATCGACGAACTGGTGGTGTTAAACAACATCGAGGACCCCGACTGGCTCGAACCGGGGATCCAGCTGATCATCCCCGCGCGCGCCGCGGTGGGGGCGCCCGTCTCCGGCCGCGCAACCGTCACCCCGCAGGATGGGGAATCCGCTCCGTGGCCGTATATTGAAGCCGTGGTCTCGCCGGGGAACATGTTTCTCGAAGCCGTGCGGATCACCAACCCCGGCGCCAACGCCGACCTGACCGGCTGGCGGTTGCGCGCCCCGTCCGGGGCCGAGTATGTCTTCGGCGAGTTTTCGCTTGTCGCCCAAGGCGCGGTCCTGGTCCACACCGCCGAAGGGATCGATACTTCGATCGATCTGTATTGGAACCTGAAGGAAACGCTTTGGCATTCCGGCGATGAAATTCTGCTGCTGGATGCGCTCGGCAATCTGCGTTCGGCGTATGTAATGCCGTGATCCTCACCGCCCCCTCCTCTCTCCTCCCCCGTCTGCCGCGGGAAAAATTTCACACAAAAAGAGACGCGGCAAACGGGGGAGGATACGCGGGGGTCTGGACCGATCCGCACCCCTCTGCTACACTTCCGCACCGGAGTCGATGATGAATCAAGTTCTGTACCGCAAGTGGCGCCCGCAGACCTGGGAAGATGTCGTCGGGCAGAAACACGTCGTGCATACGCTGAAGAACGCGCTGGCCACGGGGCGGATCGCGCACGCCTACCTTTTCTCCGGCCCGCGCGGCACGGGCAAGACCAGCATGGCGCGGATCCTGGCCAAGGCGGCCAATTGCTCGGCCGAGGATATCGCCGCCCGGCCGTGCAACCAATGCGCGCGCTGCCTGGCGGTGAACGAGGGCAATTACCTCGACCTGATCGAGATCGACGCCGCCTCCAACACCAGCGTGGAGGATGTGCGCGACCTTCGCGAGCGGGTTCCGTTCGCGCCGGGCGACGGCCGCTACAAGGTCTACATCATCGACGAAGTCCACATGCTTTCCACCGCCGCGTTCAACGCGCTGCTCAAGACGCTCGAGGAGCCGCCGGCGCACGCCATCTTTATTTTGGCCACAACCGAAGCCCACAAAATTCCCGCCACCGTCGTTTCGCGCTGCCAGCGGCATGAATTCCGCCGCCTGGGAGTCGAGGAGACTACGGCGCAACTGATGGAGATGGTGAAGGCCGAGGGCATCCAGGCGGATAAGGAAGCGCTGGAAGCGGTCGCCCGGCAGGCGACCGGCAGCATGCGCGATGCGATCAGCCTGCTGGACCAGCTCGGTTCGATGGGCGAGGCGATCACGCTGGCGCGGACGCTCGAGATGCTCGGTTCGACCGGCGGCGAAACGGTCCAGCAGCTGGTGATGTGCATCGCCCGCGGCGATTCCGCCGGGGGGCTTCAGATCATCCACCAGGCAACGGACAGCGGCGCCGACGCGCGCCAGTTCGCCCGCCAAGTGGTGGATTACCTGCGCGGTGTGATGATGGCCGCCTCGGGCAACACCGACCTGGTGGAAGCCACGCCGGAAATCCGCGCCGCGATGAAGGACCTTTCGCAGAAGATCGATCCTTCCGTGCTGTACCGCGCGATCCGCTCGTTCTCGCACGCCGCCGCCGATTTGCGTTCCGGCTGGCGTCCGCAGCTGCCGCTGGAACTGGCGCTGATCGATTCGATTTTGGATCCGGGCTCGCCCAATCCGGCGGCCGGTGCGCCGACCGCGTCCGGAAGCTCCGGCGCGGGAGGTTCCTCCCGCCCCGTCCCGCAACGCCCGGCTCCGGCCGCACCCGCCCCCAAACCCGCCGTGAAACTCGCCGAAAAACCGCCGCAGGCGTATGCCGTTGCCCCGCCGGATTCCGGACACGCTTCCGGGATGACCCTCGCCCGGATCCGCGAATCCTGGAGCCGGGTGATCGGCACAATCCGCGAACGGGATTCCCGCAGCTATACCCTGTTCGCCCGCGCCCAGCCGGGATCCTACGAGGGGGATCTGCTCTCGGTCTACGTGGATTCCGACCTTGTCCGCCAGAAATGCTCGCGCCCGGAGACGCTGCTTCTGCTGCAGGGCGTGCTGGCCGAAGTGCTCGGTTCGCCGCTGCGGATCCGGTTCGCGATCGGGAAGACCCAGTCCATCGCCGAGGGCCAGGCGAAATACCCCGATGGCGGAATGGTGGATACCGCCTCGCGTGAATTCGGGGCGCAGGTGATCGATCTGCCGTAGGCATGATCAACCCGGGATCCATCCGATCTGTTCCTTTCTCAACCAGCCGATCCAGCGCTGCGCGAACCGGCCCCGGCGTGGGTCAATCCGGGGGGATGACTTTAAATCGGAGGTTTTCTCCCACATGGGCAAACAACACAGGCCGAATATCCCCGGCGCCGGATCCCCCGGCATGATGGCGCAGCTGGCGCGGTTGCAGGAAGAAATGCAGCGCGCGCAGCGCGAGTTGGAGGAGGAAACGGTGACCGCGACCTCCGGCGGCGGGGCGATCACGATCGTGATAACCGGCGGCCAGCAGGTCCGCTCGGTGAAGATTTCCCCCGAGGTGCTGCAGCAGGCCGACCCCGATCTCTTGGGGGATATGTTGACGGCCGCCTTCAACCAGGCGGTGAAAGCCTCGAAGGATCTCGCCCAGCAGAAGCTTGGGCCGCTCATGCCGTGACCCTGCCCAAACCCGTCTCCCGTTTGATCGAGCAGTTCCAGCGTCTGCCCGGCGTGGGCCCCAAGACGGCCTCGCGCCTGGTGTACCACCTCCTGCGCGTTCCGGAGGAGCAGGCGCGCAACCTGGGGGAAGCGCTGCTCGACCTCCACGCGCAGACCCGCTTCTGCTCGGTTTGCTTCAACATCACCGACGTTTCCACCGACCCGTGCGCGGTCTGCCGCGACGACAAGCGCGACGGCTCGCTCCTGTGCGTGGTCGAGGCGCCGCTGGACGTGCAGGCGGTCGAAAGGGCGCAGGGCTTTCACGGGCGCTACCATGTTTTGCACGGCGCGATCTCGCCGGTGGAGGGGATCGGTCCGGAAAACCTAAAGATCGGCGAACTGGTCGAACGAGTCCGCAAAGGCGGCGTGCAGGAGGTGATCCTGGCGACCAACCCCTCGATGGAAGGCGAAGCCACGGCGATGTACATCCACCGCGCGCTGCAGGGGCAGGGCGTGCGTGTCACGCGGCTCGCGCGCGGGCTGCCGGTCGGCGGCGACCTCGAATACACGGATGAGACCACCCTGGCCAAGGCGCTCGAAGGGCGCAGCGCGATGTAGCGCACAAGCGCTTTTCAGATCAGGATCACTATGTGCTGGAATGGATATGAATTATTATTGGATTGTGATGACTTTTTAAGACCGGTATAATCACGGTGATGAACAGCAGGGGGAGGCAATTCATGACGAAAGCAGCCATCATACTCAGCGAAACAATAGAAAACCGCATTATTTTTCTGCGCGGCCAGAAAGTCATCTTAAGCTTTCACCTGGCTGAAATGTACGGCGTGGAACCAAGGGCATTGATTCAGGCGGTCCAGAGAAATCGTGGGCGATTCCCGCCGGATTTCATGATCCAGCTCTCGGCGGACGAATGGGGATCTCTAAGATCACATTTTGTGAGCTTAGAAATAGGCAGGGGGAAGTACCCAAAATACCTGCCCTATGCTTTTACGGAACAAGGCGTGGCGATGCTTTCTTCGGTTCTCAACAGCCCGCGCGCGGTCCAGGTGAACATCGAGATCGCGGGATGATGAGGCCAATCCAGAATCCTCCACCGTCAGCCGTTTTTGGTTCATGGCTAATGGGGGAGGACGGAGGAGGGGGCCGGACGGCCGCCCTTGACATTACGAGTGCTTCCTTTAGAATGGAGAAGGATCACACGATGAAACACATCACCGGTTCGGTCGTCTGCATGTGTATCTGTCTTGGCCAGGGACGGAGGTCTCTCGCTTAGGCTTTTCACGCATCGAACCGGATAAGGCTTAATGGGCGAAGGCAACCGTCTCCTGGATCAATCAGAGGCGGTTTTTTTTTTCTTACCCCCTCCCTCACCCCGCCGGAAGAACACCGGCCTCCCCTCTCCCAGCTTACGCTGGGAGAGGGGCTGGGGGTGAGGGGGAGTAGCGTGAAGAGAGGGAAATCATGAAAATCGCAAATTCCGTTACCGAGTTGATCGGCAACACCCCGCTGGTGCGGATCAACCGCCTGACGGCGGGCGCAAAGGCGGAGGTGGCTGCCAAGCTCGAATTCTACAATCCGGCGCACTCGGTGAAGGACCGGATCGGCCTATCCATGATCGAAGCCGCCGAGAAAGCCGGGCGGATCAAGCCCGACACGGTCTTTGTCGAGCCGACCAGCGGCAACACCGGGATCGCGCTGGCGATGGTGTGCGCCGCGCGCGGCTATACATGCATGCTGACCATGCCGGAAACGATGAGCCGCGAACGGCGGATGCTCCTGCGCGCCTACGGCGCCGAGCTCGTCCTCACTCCCGGCGCCGAAGGGATGCCCGGCGCGATCCGCAAGGCCGAGGAACTGGCGGCGTCCGATCCGCGCTACTTCATCCCGCAGCAGTTTGAAAACCCCGCCAATCCCGAGATTCACCGACGGACGACGGCCGAGGAAATCTGGCGCGACACCGACGGCAAGGTGGATGTTTTCATCGCGGGGGTCGGCACCGGCGGGACGATCACCGGCGTGGGCGAGGCGCTCCGGGAGCGCAAGCCTTCGGTGCGGATTGTGGCGGTCGAACCCGATGCCTCGCCCGTTCTCTCCGGCGGCGCCAAGGGGCCTCATCCGCTGCAGGGCCTCGGCGCCGGTTTCGTGCCGAAGGTGCTGAATACGAAAATCTACGACGAGGTCATCCGCGTGACGGGGGAAGATGCCTTCGCCACCGCGCGCCGGGCCGCGCGCGAAGAAGGCTTGCTGGTCGGGATCTCCTCCGGGGCGGCGTTGTGGGCCGCCGTGCAGGTTGCCAACCGCACCGAAAGCGCCGGTAAGCTGATCGTGGTGATCATCCCGTCCTTCGGCGAACGCTACCTGAGCACGCCGCTGTTCGCGGATCTGGCGGAGAAATAAAGCCGACCATAGACGATAGACCATCGACCATCGTCGATAAATGGTGCGTGACTCCTTTTGCGCAACCGCAGGTTTTGGTTTTTCGATGGTCGATTGTCGATGGTCCGTGGTCAGATCCTTGCTCCGATTATTTCAAAATCTTGGAGAAATCATGTTTGCAACTATCCGCCGCGACATCCACTCCGTCTTCACCCGCGACCCGGCCGCGCGCAGCCTGCTGGAAGTGCTGACTTGCTACCCCGGCCTGCATGCCGTGTGGGGGTACCGGATCGCGCATTGGTTCTGGATCCATGGGTTCAAGCTTGCCGGCAGGCTCATCTCGCAGGGCGTGCGCGGCTGCACCGGGATCGAGATTCATCCCGGCGCGACGATCGGGCCGGGCCTGTTCATCGACCACGGCATGGAAGTGGTGATCGGCGAGACCTCCGAGATCGGCGAGGACGTCACGCTGTATCACGGCGTCACGCTCGGCGGCACCAGCAACATCAAGGGCAAACGCCATCCGACGCTCGAGGATTGCGTGGTGGTCGGGACGGGGGCCAAGATCCTCGGGGCGATCACGGTCGGGGAATCCAGCCGGGTGGGGGCCAACGCCGTCGTGGTGCGCTCGGTCCCGCCGGATTCGGTCGTGGTCGGCGTGCCGGGCGAGATCGTCATGCGCTCGCGGCCGCACCCGGCCGTGCATGAGCCCGACCTCGAGCACTCGCAGATGCCGGACGTGATCGGCGAAACGCTGCAGGAGCTGATGGAACGGGTCAACCAGCTCGAGGGACGGGTCAACGGCCATGCCCATCCGACTCACGCTCGAACCCTGGATCACGGCGTCTGGACCGGGGAGGATTTTGAAATCTGAGTACTGTCCTAACCTCCTCTCCCCGCCTTCGCCCCGAAGAACACGGGGCTCAGGCACCCTCCACTCGCTTCGCTCGAGGACAGGCTCTCCCCCTTCCCCGTAAGGGGAAGGGGGAGAGGGGACGGGGGAGCGGGGGTTAGGACAGAAAATCATCCATATTCGCTCATAAATAACGGTTACCGAAGAGGTATTCGTCCGCTCAAAATGGATGTTACCGAACGGCGAGGTTCCAGAAGGCG
>JAFGCU010000005.1 GCA_016932475.1 Anaerolineales bacterium | reverse complement strand
GCAAGGACGCAAAAAGAGCAAGAAATATTCCTGGCGCCTTCGCGTCTTTGCGTTATGGATTTCGAACTCCCCAAAACGCAAAGTCGCCGGGGCGAAGAGACGCAAGGACACAAGAAGAGTAAAAATTAATCTTCGCGCCTTCGCGCCTTCGCGTTATGGATTTCGAATTTCCAAAAACGCAAAGTCGCCGGGGCGCAGAGACGCAAGAACGCAAGAAGAGTAAAAATAACCTTGGCGCCTTCGTGCCTTTGCGTCTTTGCGTTATGGATTACGAACTTTCAAAAACGCAAAGTCGCCGGGGCGCAGAGACGCAAGGACGCAAGAAGAGAAAGAATATTCCTGGCGCCTTCGCGTCTTTGCGTGATGGATTTCGAACTCCCAAAAACCCAAAGTCGCCGGGGCGCAGAGACGTAAGGACGCAAGAAAAGTAAAATTATTTCTTGGCGCCTTCGCGCCTTCGCGTCTTTGCGTTATGGATTTCGAACTCCCAAAAACGCAAAGTCGCCGGGGCGCAGAGACGCAAGGATGCAAGAAGAGTAAAAAATAACCTTGGCGCCTTCGCGCCTTTAGGTTATGAATTACGAACTTCCAAAAACCCAAAGTCGCCGGGGCGCAGAGACGCAAGGACGCAAGAAGAGTAAAAAATAACCTTGGTGCCTTCGCGCCTTTGCGCCTTCGCGCGGCCGGGTTTCCGAAATCCAAATCCTTAGGATAAATCCGTGCCGGGATTCTTCTCATAACCGGCGCCAAACCGGCAAAGCTGGTCCAGCACGGCGACGAATAGATCGAAGAGCGCTTTCAGCCGCTCCACATCCGTGATCACCCCATGCGTCTGGAAATACAGCTCGTCCACGCCCTCCGGAAACGCCTTGCGGAATAAGCCTTCATCGTCTTTCACGGAAAAATGGATGTCCGGCTGGTTCTGGATCAGCTGGCGGATCTCGAGATTCGACAGCAGCCGGTACACGAGATCCTGCGAGGAGGATTGGATGATGAATTCGTCGTCGAAATACGAATCCCCGATCTCGATATCCTGTGTGCCGAGCAGTTTGGCGATCCCGCTGAAGATATTCTTCCGGTAGATGCTGAACCGGAAGCCGTCCGGGTTCACGAACGGCGCGCGGATCCGGGTATAGGTGACGTGGGATTTCCCGGTGCTGACAGTGTACGTGTCGAGGGTGATCTCCCACTCGCGATGCGCAAGCACCACCTTGCCCTCTTTGAAAAAACCGCCTTTCTGGAAATCCGCTCCGATCTCCCGGCTGAGCTGGGACCACATCTCTTCTTTGCTGGGGCCGAATATTTGCCGAAGGATTCCCATCGGATTCTCCTCACTATGGTTGGCTTGGACTTCGTCCGGCGCTCCGAGTATATGCGTTAATCCAATGTACGCTCGGGGAAGAGGACGGTTCGCCGGGAGTGGAGCCCGGGCCTCTTTTCATACCCTGTTTTTCGCCTAATGGAATAGAGGGTGATGCGTTCCCGGGAAAAGGCTCCAGGTCGGCCAAAGAGAGATAGAAAGACACCTTGACACCCTTACAAAATGAGTTATTATCATTGACCAACCGTACAACCAATGAATATAAGGAGTTCCCATGTCTCCACGCGGGAAAAAATTGAATGAGCAAATGCGTTCCGATGCCAAGGCCAAAATTACCAAGGCGGCTTTGGAGGTTTTTGCGGAGTATGGTTACCACGGCGCCACTATGGAACAGATCATGAAGGCTTCAGGATTGAGCAAAGGGCTTGTTTATCATTACTTTCCGTCCAAGGAGAAAATTTTTTTCCATCTCGTAGATAAGGCGCTTGAGATCTCGAGAAACACCTGGAAGGAAGCTCTGGACTCACCGGGAACCGCCTGGGAGAAGATTGAAAAACTTTCCGAAAACGTGGCAAAGATCGCATTTACCGATGAATCTTCCCTTTATTCCCTCATCATGGTGCAAGCCACAACCCAGGGAAAAAGCATTCCCGGGCTTATGGAACATATCTTTCAACACCTGGCCTTTTACAACGAGCTCCCGCCGCTGATTATCGAAGCGCAGAAATCGGGGGAAGCGGCGCCGGGCGATCCGCAAATACTATTCTTGGCATACGTTGCCTTGATACAGGGCTTTGTACTGTTTTTGCTCAACGACGATGAGACGAAGAAAAAAATTACGCCGGAGATATTCACAAAGGTGTTGCGCAACCCCGGTAAACCCAATGGATAAACTTTCACATTTTCGAAAGGGAATGATGGACACATGAAGAAAATAATCATTATCGGCGCCGGCATCGCCGGCCTCTCGACCGGGTGCTACGGCCAAATGAACGGATATGCGACCCGGATTTTCGAGCTGCATGACAAACCCGGCGGGCTGTGCACTTCCTGGAAGCGCAAGGGGTATACGTTTGACGGCTGCATCGAATGGACGATCGGTTCGAAGACCGGGAGCGACGTCAACCGCATCTTTGCGGAGTTGGGCGCCGCGCAGGGCCGGCGGTTCATCCACCATGAGGTCTGCCATCGAATCGAGGGAAGCAACGGCCGGACCCTTTCCGTGTATACAAACATCGATCAACTGGAACGGCACATGAAGGAGCTTTCTCCCGCCGATTCCGCCGCGATCGGGGAACTCTGCAACGTCGGGCGCCGCCTCACCCCGTTCGTCGATCTGGTAGATCCATCCGGATTGTTCGAGCAGATAAAAATGACCTTTGGGATGCTGCCCTTCATCGGCATCCTGCTGAAGTATGGCAAGATCCCCGCGGAAGCGTTTGCCGCGCGCTTCAGCGACCCGTTCCTGCGCCGGGCGCTGACGGCCTTCGCCGACGTGAACGGCGGCACCGGTATTCCGGTGGCGGGGTTGATGTACGCGCCCGCCGCGATGCATATCCGTAACGGTGGTTATCCCTTGGGCGGCTCGCTCGAGTTCGCGCAAGCCATCGAACGTCGCTACCTCGATCTTGGTGGCGAAATGCACTACCGGTCGCGCGTTGAAAAGATCCTGGTGGAGGCCGATCCCGCCGGCCGCGGCGACCGCGCTGTCGGGGTCCGTCTCGCCGACGGGAGCGAGCATCGCGCGGATGTTGTCATCTCCGCCGCCGACGGCCACGCCACGATATTCGATATGCTGGAAGGCCGGTACGTCAGCGGGAAGATACGCGGATATTACGAAAAGCTGCCCACCTTTGCATCCTGGATCCAGGTCTCGCTCGGTGTGGCGCGCGACCTCTCCAAGGAAGCCCCCAGAGTTTCATTTTGGCTCGATCTGCCGGTCAAGATCGCGGGCCAAAAGATCGACCGCATCGATTTTCGTCACTTTTGCATGGACCCCGCAATGGCGCCTCCCGGCAAATCGGCCGTTGTGGTGACGTTCGATTCCGATCATGCGTACTGGAAGACGCTTTCCCAGGATCCGGAACGGTACGAGGCGGAGAAGAAAAAAATTGCCGCCATCGTCATCGGCGCTCTCGAGTGCCGGTTGCCGGGCATCTCCGGGCAGATCGAGGCGGTCGACGTTTCGACGCCCATGACGGTCGAACGATACACCGGCAATTGGCAGGGCTCGCAGGAAGGTTGGCGGATTACGACCGACACCATCATGCTCATGGGCATCGGGATGGAAAAGACGCTGCCCGGCCTGACGAATTTCTACATGGCCGGGCAGTGGGTGGAGCCGGGCGGCGGTGTATCCGCCGCGGCGCTATCGGCCCGGCGCGTGATTCGCATGCTCTGCAAAAAGGACAGGAAGGATTTCTGCAGCACTCTGCCGTCTGCGAAGAACATCACGCAAATCTAATGTATTATCCCGTCCGCTTCGAATATCTTCAAAGTAAAAGCCCCCGGGTGAATTGGAATCGGAGGCTTCTTGCCTTAGGCGCAGGCCAAATAAGAAGATAAGCGCTGTGCCATGCGTTTTTCATGCGTATCAATCCCGGACGGTGAACGCCGCTTCCACGCCGGCTGAAGGTTTGCCCGCGCTTACCCATCCGGGTTGCCCGCCGCCGACCCAGACCCGGAATCCGCCCGCCTCCAGGATCCACTCCCCATCCTCTCCGGCGAACGACATTTGGGCCGGGGTGATCGTGAAGCGTACGGTTTGTTTTTCCCCTGGCAGCAGGTGCAGGCGGGTGAACCCCTGCAGCTGGAGGCGGGGAACGGGTTGCGAGGCTTCCACATCCGTCAGATACAGCTGCGCCACCTCGTCGCCTGCCACGCTCCCGGTGTTCTCCACCTCGACCTGAACGGAGACGGACTCGCCGGAACGGATTTCCGCCGGAGTGATTTCCAGGTTGCGGTACGCGAAGGACGTATAGCTCAAACCGTAACCGAACGGGTAGAGCGGATCGCCTTGGAAGTATCGGTACGTCCGGTTCTCCATCTCGTAACTGTCGAAAGCGGGCAGGTCTTTGGTCGAACGGTAGAACGTCACCGGCAGCCTGCCGCCGGGATTGGTCAACCCAAACAGGGCTTCCGCGACGGCGGTGCCTCCGGCTTGGCCGGGATACCAGGCTTCCAGGATCGCGGGAATATTTTCATCCGCCCAATTGATCGCGACCGCGCTGCCGCCCATCAGCACGAGGATTACGGGTTTCCCGGTATTGAAAACCGCCTTCAGCAGGTCCTCCTGGACTGCGGGCAGGTTCAAGGAAATGCGGTCGCCCATGCTGGTGATGCCCGGGGGATTTCCCTCCTGCTGGCCTTGTTCGCCTTCCAGCTGCTGCGAGAGTCCCATCACCATCACAACCACTTCGGAGGCGCGCGCGGCCTGGAGCGCCTCCTCCGTTTCCGCATCCGATCCGCTCGTGATACCGCAGCCCCTGGCGTACCGGACCGCTGTGTCCGCGCTCACCATGGCCCGGATCCCGGCCAGGACGGAGACCGGTTCGGCCGGCGTGCCCTGATAGTTCCCCTCCAGCACCATGGTGTTATCCGCGTTCGGGCCGATGACGGCGATGGAACGGATATTTTCTTTTGCGAGCGGCAGGAGATTGCCTTTGTTCTTCAAGAGGACGAGCGACTGGCGGGCCGCCTCGAGCGCCGCCTCGCGGTGTTGGGGGGAATCCACCACCGAAAATGGAATCTGCGCATACGGAACCCGCTCCGGCGGATCGAACATCCCAAGCCGGAAGCGCGCCGTGAACAACCGCTTGACGGAGCGTTTCAGGTCTTCCATCGACACCAGGTTGTGGAGAGCAGCCCGTTTGAGCGTGTTGAAATGGCAGGGGATGCCGTAGGTGCATCCGCATTCCAGATCGCAGCCGCTCGTCACCGCCAGCGCGGCAGCCTCCTCCTCGGAATTCACCAGGCCGTGATAGAGATAAATGTACGCGACCGCCCCGCAATCCGAAACAACGTACCCGTCGAATCCCCATTCTTCGCGCAGGATCTTCTGCAGCAGCGCCGGGCTGGCGGTGCAGGCTTCCCCGTTCAACCGGTTGTAGGCGCTCATGATCGATCCGGCCTTGGCTTCGGTGATGCAGGCCTGAAAGGCGGGCAGATAGGTCATGCGCAGGTCGCGCCGGGAAACGACGGCGTTGAAGCCGTAGCGGTTCTTTTCCGGGCCGCTGTGCACCGCGAAGTGCTTCGGCGTGGCGACGGTCTTGAGGTAGTGCGGGTCGTCGCCCTGCAGGCCGCGGATGAAATTCACGGCCATCCGCGCGGTCAGGTGGGGGTCCTCGCCGTACGTTTCCTGGCCGCGGCCCCAGCGCGGATCGCGGAAGATGTTGATGTTCGGGCAGAAGAAGGTCAGGCCGCCGTACAGGACGCGATCGCCGGTGCGGACGAATTCATGGTGCTTGGCGCGGCCTTCGTCGGAGATCACATCCGCCGCGCGGCGGATCAGATCGGTGTTCCAGGTCGCCGCCATGCCGATCACCTGCGGGAAGACGGTGGCCAGCCCGGCGCGGGCGACTCCGTGCCCGGCTTCGCTCCACCAGTTGTATTTGGGGATGCCCAGCCGCTCGATCGGCATCGCCTCACTTCCCATTTGCGAGGCCAGCTCCTCCACGGTCATCCGGTCGACCAGATCGGCGACGCGTTCGGCCAGCGGGCGGTCCTGATCCGGGTAGATCGGCAAGTCGGGGGATACGCTCGGCGTTATATCCAGCGGCGCCCGGGTCGGGAGCGGGGCGGGAGTCTCGGTGCTGCATTTTGTGAGAGCCAATCCGCCGGCGGCGGCGAGAGCGGTCTTGAGGAATTGCCTGCGGGATGGTTTTGGATTTATATTTTTCATGGCGGCTTTCTCCGATAAGGCGGTGTCAATCCACTAGATCCGGTTTATGAACCGGCCGCCGTCCGCGGCGGAGGGATGGATTGGTTCAGACGGGTGTCCACACCCTGGATGTGGTTCATGATCCATTCCATTAAAACCGTGAACGTGTCGTTCACCAGCGCCGGGTCCATCCCGCGGGTCTGCCACTCTTCGTACAAGGCGCCGAAGCGGGAGAGGAACTCGGCATGCGCGCGCCGGTTCTCCGCCGCCGCGGGGCACTGATATTTATCCATGCAGGCTTCTTCGCGCTGGAAATGCCACTGCGCATAAAACTGCAGGAAGTCCAGGATCCGGCCGGCTTCCGCGCGACGCTGGCTTTCCCCGAGCGACATGCAGGCATAGAAATCGTTGAACTGGTCGATGATCTGGCGGTGATGATGATCGAGTTCCGGGACGCCGGTGGTCATGCCGGGATGCCAGTTCATTGCGTCCTCCTTGCGGACGGCGGATCGCCGGTGCGTTCGCGCGTCGGGGCCGAATTGTATCAAAGAAGAAATGTGAGTGAACCTTTCGGGACCCTAAGGGTTGGGGGAACCCTTGGGAACCCTAAGGGTTGGGGAACGCCTGGGAGTTTGGCGGGATTTCCGGAAAATGGATCCGGACCGGGTGAAGCGATCCGACCACAACCGCGACCGGAATGGCGAAGAGGACCGGGATCAACACCGCCGCGGGATACATCCACCAGGGCGGTTTGCGGGCGCCCCTCTCCGCCGGGAAGGCGTGCGCCGGAAGCCAAACCATCAGCCCATAGACGAAAATCCACAACCCGAATTGAAGAAACGCCTGCGTCCCGCTGAACGAAATTTCCGCGCTTAATCCCGTCAATCCGAAAAGGAGAAAAACCGCGTTCGGGCTGAAATCGTAGCGCTGCAGAAGCAGCGCCCATCCGAGGAACATCGGGACAAACACCACGACGCTGTGCAGGCAGACGACGTCGAAATAATTTCCGGAGGCGGTGATGTAGGCCGAGCCGTACGGGACTCCGAACAGCGGCGCCAGGTTGGTGAGTGTCGTCGTGACCGCTTCCTCCGCCAGCGCCAGCGCCGTCGCCAGCGCGACGAATTTGATCCGCGCGTCGAGCCGCACCTTGTGCAGGAACGCGCGGGCCGGATCGCGCAGCAGGCGCTGCAGCGATCCGGCCAGAACGATCCACACCAGCACCAGGCTTGCCCCCATCAGCAGCACGGCGCGCGTGTTGGGCTGGGCGCCCAGGAGCGCGATCGCCGCGATGACCGCGGTGGAGAGGATCAGCCAAACGCCGACGGCGGCGATCAGACAGCCGGATGCCGTGCAGCCTTTCATTGCGGGGTCAGGCCTCTTTTCGGAATTTCCGGCGCGGGGGGAACCGGCCGGTCCGTCCTAATATTTTTCCCAATGCAGCACTTCGGCGAGCGGCTTTTTTTCTTTGACCGGGCTCTCCGCCGGGACGCCGAACGGCACGAGCGCCAGGATCCGCTTTCCCTCCGGCACCCCCAGCAGCTTTTTATATTCCCCTTCGCGCGGCAGCGCGTTCCCCTCGACCCAGCAGCTTCCGTACCCCAGGGCGGTGCCGGCCAGCATCATATTCTGGATCGCGGCCGCGCCGTCCTCCACCCACCAGCGGCTCTGCGGATCCATGAACACCGCGATCACCGCCGGCGCCTGCTCAATCCATGCCCCCGCCTCTTGGAAGCGCGCAATCGTCTGGCGGTCCGTCACGACGATGAAATCCCACGGCTGTTTGTTGCTTCCCGTCGCCGCCAGCCTCCCTGCGTCGACAATCGTCTCCAAATCTTTCTTGGGGATCGCCGCGTCTGTGTATTTGCGGATGCTTCTCCGGGCGCGAATGGCTTCCAAGGCGTCCATAGCTGTACTCCTTTCGAAAACATAAGTCGGAATTATTGTACAAGAAGGGGCATAGAAAAGGAAAACGTCGTCCGTAAAAAGGGATGCGTGTTGGAAGGTTGCATCAGGGGTGAAGATATAATTGCCACAAAGAACATAAAAAACACAAAATCTTTTTGCGCCCTATGTGCCCCCTGTGACTAAATCCCCGGCGTATGCCCGATCCGGTTTGGCTTTCATTAAAAATAAAATCCTCGCACTTTCCGGAATTGGAGCCGACCCTTCTATTTGAAAAACCGATTGAAAAGCCGCTTCGAAGCCTTCGCGGGTGTAATCCGGAAAGATATCCTTGCGGGTCGAGAGCAGCCGCTGAACTTGGGAATCCTCCTTGGGGATGAATTCCACGATCAACCGCTTGCCGCAGCACGCAAGGAATTCCGCGATCCGGCCGAGGGGCAGGTTGTTGCCGATCGCCAGATGGTGGACGAGCGCCAGCGCAAGGACCGTTCCGGCCGGTCCGCGCGCGAGAAGGCTGTCCCGTTCGCGGTTTTCCCATCCGAGCGCGGGGGAAGGATTGGTCAGGTCGAGGATGAGCGGCAGCAGGCGCGTTTCTTTCTGCGCCTTCACGGACAGGTAATTCTTCTCGACCGCGCCGTAATCGCTGTCGAAGCAGACGGCGTCATTCCCTTTTTCGACGGCGATTCGGCTGAAGGCGCCGGTGTTGCCGCCCAGATCCCAGACCATCCCCGGATCGTTCCGTCCGAGGAATTCCCGGATCCGCTCCTGCTTTGCCAGGAACGACCGCTCGCTGTAGTTGGTCGCTTCATAATATTCGCCCCAGTCCGTGCCGGCCGGCTTCCATTGCAGATGGCGGACGGTGGATTGAAGGCTTTCGATCAATCCGAGGAACGCCGTCCTGCCCACGGCCTTCTTCGGGCGGGCGGCTCCGGGCGAACGCGGTTGCTTGGCCTGCATCCCCGCATGCGCGTGCAGATGAAGCATCAGGCCGGGATTGAACCGAGTGCGCATCGGCAGCAGCCGCGCGGCCAGGGTCAGCGGAATGCCGTCGATGTACGCCCGCATCAGCTGAGAGAGGCGCGCGTCGGCGTGCGCCATCAGCGCCAGCGGCGCCAGAAAATGCTGGCAGAACTGGCGATAGGCGTCCCACGGTTCGCCTTCGATGTACATGTCGAAGGAGAGGGTGTCTATCAGCACGGGTTTCCCTTCCCGGAACTGGATGTTGTAGGCGGATGCGTCCTTGAGCGTCATGCCGTACCGGACGGCGGCCTTCGCAATCCGCAGGGTCAGGAGCGCGGCGTCCTTAAGTTGGCTGAAGCACCACTCGTACGGATAGGAGATGAACGGGACCGGGTCCGGTTGTATGACCTTGTACGCGCTGGCGGGGAGGAGTGGTTCGGTTTTGGATTCGCGGTGGGGGATTAGCCGGCCTTTCTCCGTCAGGTACTGATACAGGCCGGAAGCCATCAGGGCGTCGTATTGGGGCTGGTAGGCGCGGTTGACCTGCCGGAAAAGCCCGGTTCCCTTGCGGTAAAGGAATCCGCTCGGATCCCGGAACGACGCCGGATGCGCCCCGTCAGTCATCGTCGGAAGAGTCGCCATCCTGCGACGGATCCGCGGGCGGCTTGCCGAACAGGCGCCCGAAGAATGCGGTGATTTTCTTCCGGAATACGCCGAGGACGAAGATCACGCTCATCCCGGCGGCGATGAGGATCTGAAGCAGAAAGCTCCCCGTCCCGGGGTCCAGATACAGGAATTTTTCGGCGGGATGGGATGCGATCATGGAAGGAAGAGACTCAAGCATGGCATGCTCCTTTTCTTTCCGGCCGATTGTACCTTTTTATGTTAATCGTGAAAATGGAATCCGGCCGCGGGGAAACGGCGTGCTTCGATCATTCCAGGCTGGACACGTCGAATCCGTATGTCCGGAGGTGCTCGACCATTATGGCGTGAACCGCGTTCCGGTCCGGCAGGTCGGCCGCCGGGCACGGCGCCGTGTGATCGAACACCTCCAACTCCGAATAATAATTGATGTTCAGGGTCAGTCTGGCCATCTTCTGGCAGATAACCGCCTGCAGGTAGCCGAACTGGTAGAAGGGCGGACGGGCGACGGCGGGATCGATCGAGCACCACCAGTCGGGCGGCGCGCAATATATTTTTTCCTGGTCCACGCCCGCGCTGAGGATCGGCCGCAGGGCCGGCGGTTCGCCCGCCAGCAGGGATAGCCCGGACATCCAGGCCGGCTTCTCCATCCCGAGGTAATCCAGAATGGTGGGCGCGATGTCCAGGTTCTGGGTGTTGTTGCGGATCCGGCCGGCATACTCCCCGCCGGGGAAATGCAGGAGCAGGGGAATCCGGTCGTTGGATTTCCAGCCGTCGACGTGGTCCGAGTATACGACCAGCACCGTGCTGTCCCACAGGTCCGCATCCTTCAAATAGTCGACGAACTCGCCGACGTACGCGTCGAAATCGAGAATCGCGTCGTCGAAGAAATCCCGCATCCACTCCTTATCCTGGATCTCCGCGGACGAGAAGACGCGCCGGCGGGGGTAGAACATCGGGCCGTGGGTTTCCATCAGGTGGACGTGCACGAACATCGGGCTTTCGGCGTCCCGCAGGGTGCGCCCCAGCCGCCCGATCCGCGCCTGATCGGTCATTTTCGCGATCCGGTTCGGGTCGACCGCCTGGATCACCTCGCGGTATGGGTCCGGCATCTCGCGGATGAAGAAAATGTGCAGCAGCCGGTCGAAGATCCGCTCCGACAACTGCGGCAGAAAATACCCGGCGTCTTCCCAATGGAACTTCCGGGCGAGGGGGGAAATCCCTTCCTCGCCGAGCGAGCGGCCGTTCACCTCGTCGAAGCCCTCCTGAAGGTTCACATCGTAGGCGTCGATGTAATACGGGAAGGTGATTTGCACCGTGGTGTAGCCGGCGCGCTGCAGGATGCCCGGCAGGTGTTCGTAGGCGTCCTGGCCCTGGAGAATGTTGGGCGCGTAGAGCAGCCGGGTTGCGGCGGGGTACTTGCCGGTCAGGAGCGAGAATTCCGAGCCGGTGGTGTGGGCTGCGTTGGTGAAGTTGTTCTCCGCCAGCAGGCCGGTCTCCGCCAACTGCCGGAGGTTGGGGGTGGTATCCCGCCGGTACCCGTAGAGCGACATCCACTTGGAATCCAGACCCTCGCCGGCCAGGAAGACGATGTGGGGCAGTCGCTCGGCGGCCGCGGTCTCGCTCCCGGCGACGGCGGTGGACGTGAAGAGGCGGACCAATCCGATGACGATGGACAGCGCGGCCAGCGCCAACCCCGCAGCCAATCCGATCGGGATGGCGGAAAAGCGGACGCGGCGCGAACGGGCGGCGGCTTGTGTTTTCCCGGGAGCGGCCGTATGACGGTTGGCACGGATCAGCACCTGCCGGTACCAGAGAATCAGGAGGACAGCTGAAAGAACGGCGTATCCGGCGCGCAGCGCGCCCTGGCTGGTCACAATCCCGAATTGGAATACCGTATACGTGAAATTATCGATCAGCAGCAGGCTTAACGCGGCCGCGAGCAGAGCCGGGATCAACCCCGCGAGGATTGGAAACGCCTGTCCGCGCATGGTCGGGCCGGGGATCAGTCCGAGGACTCGCAGCAGCGCGAAGGCGGCCAGCGCGAGCGCGGCCAGGATCAGGCCGGTCAGCAGAAACAGCTCCAACTTTTTCCCGAACGCCAGCGCATCCATGAAGGAGGATTTGGTGGCGAAGAACAGCCATTCCATGAAGACGTAGGCGTATGCCGCGAGCAGGGTTTGGGTGAAAAGCGAACGCCAGGATAATCGAAGGTCGAAGTTTTTGGGCATCGGGAAACGCTTTCATAAGGATTGACGCCGGATATGGACGGGCGAATTCCGCGGGCGGCATTTCCATTCGGAGTCTACTAATTATTAGGCTCCCCTTCCGGAGAATGCGGTTTTCTCAGGGAAATCCCAGTATTCGGATCTTCTATTTGATTTCCGACGTGCAGTTCGGGCAGCGGGTGGCTTTGATCGGAATGCTGGAAATGCAAAAAGGGCATTCCTTGGTCGTCGGGGCGGGTTTTTCCACGGGCCTCAACCGCTGCAGGCTGTTGGCCAGCTTGATGATCAGAAAGACCGCCGCCCCGATGATCAGGAAGCTGATTAAATTGTCGAGGAAAACGCCGTAGTTGAGCGTCAGCGCACCCGCCGCCTGGGCTTCGGCCAGCGAGGCGTACGGGGTCCCCGACATATTAATGTACAGATCGTTGAAATCGACCTTGCCGAGGATCAGGCCCAGCGGGGGCATCAGGATGTCGGTGACGAGCGAGCTGATGACCTTCCCGAAGGCGCCTCCGATGATCACCGCCACGGCCAGGTCCAGCACGTTCCCGCGCAGGATGAACTCTTTGAATTCCTTGAGCATATTCGTCTCTCCTTTGGCAGGATCCATTTACTCGTTCAAGATCGACGGGAGGTATGCCTGCGCTTGCCGGATAAGGATTTTTCCCCCGCGATGGATTTTATCAGACTAAATTATTGCGGCGATCCGCCCCATAAAGGGCGTGGGTCGCGGTATCCGAAAACGGCCGGCCCGTTTTTAGGGAGACCAGGAGAGAAGCGCACCCCACGCATGTCGGCGTCTCCCGGTCCGGCTCCAATCCGTCACCCCGCCGTGGCCGATCATCTCCATCCTTCCATCCTGAACAAACAGCGCCGTATTCGCCTCGAACCCGACGGTGGCCAGCCCGCAGTCGGACAGGAGGCTGCCTTCCTCCATAACCGCGAGGATCGCCTTTCAGACCAGGCGCCCGCTCAGCGTTCGAAATAGATAATCCGGGCGGCTGCCGGAAAGGTGAACAAAATTAACTTCGGTCACCGCGGCTGCAATTATGGGATCGTCGGCGGAGGCTCGGTCGATCACCGCCGGCGACCGGACCGGAACGCCGGGGCGGGTGAAATGCTCAACCTCCAACCGCACCCATTACCCGATCCGCCCGGATCCTTCCGTGCCGGCGGCGGTCGGCGGGTATGCCACACGCGGCGGCGAGGGCAGGCGCCGGATCAGTTCCCGGTCCACCGGCTCCTTCGGGGGAAGACATTTGCCGCTGCCGATTAATGTCAACATGCATACACGTGGAGGAATGAAGTAAGATCGTCGTGCCGTCCCGGCTAAGAGCGCGCCGGGATGACACGCCGGCTTCCATTACCCAATTTCATAAACCCAATGGGTCCCGGCTTGGAACACCCTCGCTTCGTGAACACGCAGGTGTAAAGTACAGACCGAACCTGCGCACTCCGCGAGGGAAGGCGCCGGGGTGACGGGAGGTGATCAATCCTTTTTATGCAGCAGAATCGCCGGGATCAGCCCCGCCGCGGCCGCCGCGAAGGCGATCCACGCCATCTCGGAGGTCACGCGCGTTACCGTGTCCAGCATGGCCTCGACGATCCGCGCCCCGTCTGTCAGGGGGACCCCCTGCAGGAGTTCGGTGCTGATCTCGGTCGTCCGCCGCAGACCGTAGGTCGTCAGCAGGCTGACGCTCAGGCTCATCCCGATCAGCCGCAGAATGATGACGGCCGCCGCGGCGATCCCGCGCCCGCCCTCGCCCGCGCCGTTGATCACCGCCGTGCCGATCGGCGCAATCGTCAACCCCAGCCCGATCCCCGCCAGAGCCAGCCCCGTTACCATTCGTAACACACCCGTTCCCTCCGGCCATGCACCGGAGGTGAACAGCGCCACGGCCTGCGCGGCCATTTCGGGTTGCCATTGGGTCATTAAGCCGAATCCGGCCAGCGCGACCGCCAATCCGAGGAGAGTTGTCAGCCGGTACCCGATCTTTCCGGTCAGAGCGCCGCCGGGCAGCGCAGAGGCCGCCAGCGGGATGGTGAACGCCGAAAGCAGGTATCCGCTGACCAGCGCGCCCTGGCCGGAATCCTGCGCGCCGGCCAGGTTAATGAAGAGCGGCACGCTGACAAGCCCGGCCATCAGGCAAAAACCGATGATCAGGTTGAGCACGCTCGATGCGGAGGTGTTGCGCTTCTGGTAAAGCCTAAGGTCCAGAAGCGGGTGGGGCGTGCGCAGCTCGTGGAGGATGAATGCGGCGAACGCGAGCAGGCCCAGCGCCAATGGGAGCGGGGAAATACCCATACCGGTTTGCGAGCCGGCGGAGCCGGTATCCCCCGCCGCCAGTCCGAGGTTCACGCCCGTCAGCGCCAGCGTGACCCACAACACCCCGATCCAATCCATCGGCGCCCGGCTGCGGGATTCGGCGAGGCCGCGAAACGCCCAAAGGGTCAGCGCGAACATCAGCGCGATCAGCGGCAGGTTGATCCAGAACAGGACCGGCCAGGCGAAGAACTGAACCATGATCCCGCCGTACAGGTGCCCAAGCACCCAGCCGGCGGTGTCGACCGCGCCGATCAGCCCGAGCGGGAGGGCGCGGCGCTCCGGCGGGAACAGGTCGGCCGCCAGCGCCATGCTGACCGGGACCATCGCGCCGGCGCCGAATGCCTGCACCACGCGCCCGAAGATCAGCCCGTACAGCGCCATCAGGCTCCGGTCCGGGCGCCCGCCGGCGACGAGACGCGCGATGCGGTAGGCGATCTCCGCCGGAGCGCCGGGCGAAGCCGCCACCCACCAGGAGCCGAGGAAGAAAATGATCAGGCAGAGCAGGTACACGCGCCGCCGGCCCCACAGGTCCGATATGCGGCCCATGAAAGTCATGCTGACCGCGTAGGCCAGCAGGTAAGCGGTCACCGCCCAGGCCGCTTCGTCCAGGCCGGTTTGCAGCGGGACGTCCAGGTCGGCCACCACCGCGGGAAGCACGGCCGAGATGATCGTAAGGTCGAGCGCCCCGAGAAAAACCGGGAGGCAGATAACGGCGAGGATCAGTCCTGGTCTTTTCATGATTTAGAAAACCTTTTCCACGAAGAGCACGAAGGGAAAATCTGAAGAACACAAAGAAATTATTGAGAAAAATAAATTGAAACCTCCGAAAAAGCTGTCATGCTGAGCGCTTGTCCCGAGCACAGCGAGGGAAAGCGAAGCATTTGCTTTCGCGTTTTGTAGACCCTTCGCTGCCCCCGCTTCGCGAGGGCGGGCGCTCAGGGCGACAATCTCAAGGTTTTCAATAAAAAAAAACGTGTGCCTTCAGATTTTTCTTGGTGTGTCTTCGTGGATTCACGGCAAGTCCACCTCGATCTCCGTGTCGATGTCGTACAGGTCGATCAGCCAGCCGCTGCCGTCCGGTTCGGTGACGTGCACGCGGACCGGGACGAAGGTGGAGCGGTCCACCCAGACGTCCACCGGGTACAAAGTCCCGCCCTTGAGCGCGCCGGCCGTCAGGGGCGCGAGTGTCGCGCCGTCGGATTCTCCGGAGATGTGGATCGTGGCGACTCCTTCGATGTCTTCGAAACCCACGCGCTCGGGATTCTCGATCCCGGTCGCCAGCACCGCCGGCATGCCGTCGGCCTTGAAGATCGCCGCCCCGTCGATGCCAAGATCCATGGACGCGGTTTCGAACTGTTGGGTAAGCGGATTTAATATGAAAACCCCTTCCGGCAGCCAGTAAATCTGGATCTCCAGCACGGTGCCCATCAGGCCCACCTTCACCGTCGCATGCACGCGGTCCGGCGCCTGATACTCGCCCGCCGCCTGGGTGAACGACATGCCCGTCGCCGCGTCGAGCACGATCGGAGCGCCGTCGCGCAGCAGCGTAAAGCGGGCGCTTTCCATGTCCAGCATCGCCGCGCCCGCTTTAAAAAGGATTTGGGCCGGGGAAGGCGTGGGCGTGGGGGTGATGGTCGGTGTCGGCGTTCGTGTCGGCGTCGGCGTAGAGTCGGTTTTCGATGCCGCCGGGGAGCAGGCGGCGCCGAGGAGGAGGATGAGGATGAGGATTGCAGCGACCGGGATTTTCTTCATGGCAGTTCTCCTTGAGATGCAGGTAAAGCCGCTGGGGGGATTTTATCAGCGAATTACGGATGGGATTCCCAGGAACAATCGAAGCGGCCGGGATGGATCCGGATTAATACGGCGGTTGCCGGCCCGCCTTTCAGGAAGGGATGGTGGGGACGGGCTCCGGGGTCCGGTCCGTGCAGGCGGCGGGCAGGGTGTATTCTTCGCCGAACAAGTTACTTGGCCAGCAGGCGTGGATGAACGCCTGCGCGGTGTCGCTTCCCAGGACGCGATTAAAGCTCTCGCG
>JAFGCU010000068.1 GCA_016932475.1 Anaerolineales bacterium | reverse complement strand
TTCGGACGGCGGATCCTGTTCGCGGAGGAGCATCAACCCTACGCGGGGGGCGTGTTTTACTGCAAAGACGCCTTCGAAGGGCTTTCCTTATTGGAGCGCCTGCGCGATCCGGCCCTGAGGGAAGAGGTTCTACACGTCAATCGGAGCGAGGCGGAGGGGGAAGCCCGCCCGATTACGCCTTCGCCCGCCAGCGCTCGGGCGCCGCGCTCCGAAACGGCCGCCCGCCGCGTGCCCATCCCGGTTCCCCCGCAGTTCGGCGTGAAAGTTGTGCGCGAGATGCCGCTGAAGCTGGTCCTTGCGCGGTTGGATCGCGACGAACTCTACCGGCTTTCGTGGGGGGCCAAGAGCGCGCACGGAGAGGAATGGGAGAAACTCAAGCGGGAGTTTTCGTCGCGGCTGCAGGAACTGGAACGCGAAGCCCTGCGAAATCCTTGGCTTCACCCGCAGGGTGTGTACGGGTACTTCCCGGCCCAATCCGTGGGCGACGAGTTGATCGTGTACGATCCGGCGTCCGCCGCGGGCAAAGGCCCGCGTGAGTTAACCCGCTTTACCTTCCCGCGCCAGCCGGAGCAGGAACGGCTGTGCCTGGCGGATTACTTTGCGCCGGTGGACAGCGGCGTAATGGACCTGGCGGCCTTCCAGGTGGTGACGGTCGGACGCGAGGCCACCGCGCGGCTGGAAAAGCTGCAGGCTTCCGATGAATATTCGCAGGGGTATTACCTGCACGGGCTGGCGGTGCAGACCGCGGAAGCGGCCGCCGAATATCTGCACCAGATAATTCGCAACGAGTTAAAAATCCCCGCCGACCGCGGGAAGCGCTATTCGTGGGGTTACCCCGCCATCCCGCTGCTCGAGGATCATCGCAAAGTATTCGATCTTCTGCCGGCGGAAAAGGAGCTCGGCATGTCGTTAACGCCGGCGTTCCAGCTTATCCCGGAGCAATCCACCGCGGCGATCGTGGTCCATCATCCGGACGCGCGGTACTTCGTCGTGCCTCAGCCGCGCCGGGGATAGGGGACGTCATTCCAAGGCTGAAGGCCGAGAAATCGGCTGCGCATTTATCAAAATAAACAAGCTTTGTGGAAGGAGTCGCCGATCCCTCGTCGCCTCTACGAGGCTCCTCGGGATGACCCCCGAGGAATCGGTTACGCAGGAATTCGATAAAGCAACGTAACAAAAAGGAGTTGCCGATCCCTCGCCCAAAAAGGCCGGGCTCGGGATGACATGCTAAGCTACATTATTCAGGGGGTCACTTACGGTTTCGCCGCCGCGGTCCAGCCCGGACCGCTCCAGGCGTATATCATCCTTCAGGCGCTGAAGAACGGCTGGCGGCGGTCGATTGTCTATGCGCTCGTCCCGTTGCTGAGTGATCTGCCGATCATCGCGCTGGTGGTGACCGTCCTGGCGTTCCTGCCGGCCGGTTGGGTGATCGTGCTGCGCCTGGCCGGCGGCGTGTTCCTGATCTACTTGGCGGTCGGCGCCTTCCGCACCGCGCTTCATCCGGCGGAGGAGACCGCATCGCCGGAAGGATCCCCGCAACGGGGATTGCTCCCGGCGGTGGCTATCAATCTGCTTAATCCAAACCCATATCTGTTCTGGAGCCTGGTGGCCGGCCCGATTCTGCTGACCGGCTGGAAAGAATCGCCCGTCTTCGCGGTCGCGATGCTCGCGGCTTTTTATCTCGTGATGATTATCGTATGCGCCGTCATCATCCTGGTCGTCTCCATCGCGCACCGTTTTAACCCGCGATTGCGGCAGTGGCTGATGATCGCCTCGGCGATCGGATTGGGGATCTTCGGCGCGTATCAGTTGTGGATGGGGATCACGGGGAAGGTATAGTAATTCATTCCGAGGAGCCCTCGAAGAGGGCGGCGAGGAATCGGTAACGGATGGGTGTGGAAAACGCTCGCGGACCGGCCGGGTCCGGAGCATGAAGGCAGGAAAACCATGTCCGAATTCAACAATTCCAATTGGGCGCGGCCGGAATATTCCCGCGAATACCGCGAAACCGCCGATCAGATCATCCCGGAACGGCAAACGCTTCTGCGGATCACAGCCTCATTTTACCGCAATGCCATCCGCGACGGCCGCAAGAAAAGAATCCTCGATCTCGGCTGCGGGGATGGAATCTTGGGGCAGATCCTGTCGCAACAGGACGGGAACGCGGAGATCATCCTCGCCGATGGATCCGCGGAGATGCTGGCCTCCGCCCGGGAGCGGCTGTCCGGAGTGCCGAACGCCGAATTTCTCCAAAGTGCATTCGCGGACGTCATCTCCGGCGTTTTCCGGCCTGCGCCGTTCGATTTTATCGCCTCGGCCTTCGCCATCCACCATTTGGAGCTGCCGGATAAGGCCCGCCTGTTCCAGGCGGTCAACGGGCTGTTGAAACCCGGCGGCTATTTCCTCGATATCGACGCCGCTGAATCCGAAACCTTCGCCGAATGGTATTACCTGCTTTGGAAGGAATGGATTCTAGCCCATGAGGAACTCACGCGGCCGCCGGAATCGGCGGCGGATGTGCCCGCGCGCGCCAGGGCTAAACCGGAAAATCACTACGACTCGCTGCGGAGTCAGATGGACGCGTTGACGGGCGCGGGATTTATGGATGTGGAGTGCCATTATAAATACGGGATATTCGCGGTCTTCGGCGGGCGGAAGGCGGGAGGCGCGCAGCAGAGCTGAGAGGTCTTTATGACCTGTCAGGTCTGAAGAGCGGAGGGGCGGCGGGATTCTTGGTAGAATAATCGCGGGGTGGATTCAGTTCGCGGGTTATGGGATCCAAGGGGGAGAACTATGGGGAAGACGACCTTATTGCTGCCAGGTGGATTTTTCCATATCTTCAACCGCGGCAATAACCGTGAGAATCTGTTCCATGAGGAGCGCAAATACGAATATTTCCTCAGGTTGTACGCTCATCACGTCCTCCCGGTTGCCGACACCTACGCGTACTGTTTGATGAAGAACCATTTCCACATCTTAGTGCGGATCAAGGAAGACCTGGACGCGCGCGATTTCCCGGCAGGTTTTTCAAAGCCGTTTTCCAATTTCTTCGATGCTTACGCGCGGGGATTCAATCGGGCATATGGCCGCACCGGGGCATTGTTTCAACGGCCGTTTGGCCGGATCCCTGTGGTTGAAAAATGTCATCTGCTCCGGCTGATCGCCTATATCCATCAGAATCCACAGAAGCACGGGTTCGCGAAGAATTTCAGGGATTGGCCGTATTCTTCCTATCATGTTTTCTGCGCTCATGCGCAAGATGTCATCGATCCCGGGAAGGTGATGGGGTTGTTCGGAACCCGCCGGGTATGGAATCGCAGCCATCTCCGAATGTGGTCGGGGGCGGAACTGGAGCGATTAGCTCCGGAATGTTTTGGGTAGAATCAGGGGAATAATGTGAGTCAGACCTGTCAGGTCTTAAGACCTGACAGGTCTTTCCAAAGGAATGCGATGAAAGATACCGCCCGAAAATTTTTCGACTCCGGTTCCGCCCTGCCCCTCCTCGCCGATGGCGCGATGGGAACGCTGCTGGTCGCGCGCGGCGTGCCGCCGGATGCCAACATCGACGAACTTAATCTTTCGCGGCCCGGACTGGTGGCGCAGGCGCACCGGGATTACCTCGCCGCGGGCGCGCAGATCCTCGAAGCCAATACATTCGGCGCGAACCGGTTCAAACTTTCGGCGTGCGGTCTGGAGGGAAAACAGGAAGCGGTCATCCGTGCCGGGGTTGAACTTGCCCGAAAGGAGGCCGGAAGCTCCGCGCTTGTGGCGGGAAGCATCGGGCCTCTGGGCGTGCGTCTGGCTCCCTACGGCCGCGTGAAGGCGGAACAGGCGGAGGCCGCCTTCCGCGAACAAGCGGCGCTAATTCTTCAATCCGGCGCCGATCTGATCCTGATCGAGACGATGAGCGACGTGAATGAGGCGCTGGCGGCTTTGAAAGCGGCGCGGGCGGCGGGTGCGCAGTTCGTCGGCGTGAGTTTTACCTTCACCCGCGACGGGCTGACCTTGCTCGGCGATTCCCCCGCCGGGGTGGCACGCGCCGCCGCGGACGCGGGCGCGGACCTGATCGGCGTGAACTGTTCGAGCGGCCCGGCCCAGGCGATCCGCATCCTGCGCGCGATGCGCGCGGCGGCGCCGAAGGTCCGCTTCTCGGCGATGCCGAACGCCGGCTGGCCGGAACGCACCGGCGGCCGGATCCTCTACCCGGCCGGGGCGGAGTATTTCGGCGGGTACGCGCGTGAATTCGCAGAGGCGGGGGCAAGCCTGATCGGCGGCTGCTGCGGAACGGAGCCCGCCCACATTGCCGCGATGCGCGCCGCGCTGGTGTCGTTCAAACCAAGATCGCCCGGCGCATCCGTCGTCGTGGAGGCGTCCCGGGAAGAGCGGATCCCCGATGCGGTCGAAGCGACTCAGTTTGCCGCCCGGCTCGCCTCCGGAAAATTCACCATCAGCGTCGAGGTCGATCCGCCGAAGGGTTTTTCCACGCATAAGCTGATGGCCGGGGCGAGCATGCTGGCCGAAGCGGGTGCGGATGTGATCAACGTCGCCGACAGCCCGATGGCGCGGATGCGGATGAGCCCCTGGGCGGTCTGCCACCTGATCCAGGAAAAATTCGGGATCGAGACGGTGCTGCACTTCCCCACCCGCGGGCGGAACCTGCTGCGGTTGCAGGGGGACCTGCTCGCCGCGCATGCCCTCGGCGTGCGCAACCTGTTCGTGGTGATGGGGGATCCGGCCGCGATCGGGGATTTTCCGCAGGCGGCCGATAATTACGATATCGTTCCATCCGGGCTGATCCGGATGATCAAGCAGTCTTTCAACCAAGGTCTGGATCACGCCGGGAAGGATATCGGCGCACCGACCGCGTTCTTCGTCGGTTGCGCGCTCAACCTGTGCTCCCGCTCGCCTGAAAAAGAGATGAAGAACCTGCAGAAGAAAATCGAAGCCGGCGCGGATTTCATCCTCACCCAGCCGGTCTTCGAGCCGGGATGCGCGTCGGCTTTTCTGGAATCATTCCGGCGGGAGTACGGTGAATTGAAAGCGCCGATCCTGGCCGGGATCATGCCGCTGTACGGCGCGAAGCACGCCGCCTTCCTGCACAACGAAGTGCCGGGGATGTCGATTCCGGAAGAAGTGCGCGCGCGGATCGACCGCGCGGGCGAGCGCGCGCCGGAGGAGGGCGTGCGGATAGCGGTCGAGTTGCTGAAGGATCTGCGGGGAATTGTCCAGGGGGCGTACCTCATGCCTCCTTTCGGAAGGTACGATCTGGCGGCAGAGGTGATCGAGAAATTGGCGTAAATGTAAGGACGAGCGAGACGGACAGAAGGCGGCATGCGTACGGCCGGAGCCGGGGGAAAAAACACTCAAGCCCATTCTGAAATCTCAGAAAAAGAGCGTCAGGCTGACCGAAGCGAAGCATCTGTTTTTGCAATTCCAGACCTTCGCTGTACTCAGGGTGACTTTTTCAAGTTTTCGCTCAGAAAAAACCGACCAAGAGGGCGGTTTTTCTTATTCGCAATCGTCGAGATTAGAAAAATTATACCGATCGCAATTCATAAATCCGGTATCCCTGCCCTTCTTTGACAATGGAGTAATTCTCCGTCAGAAATGCACGGAATTCCGGGAACTCGCGCGAGGTGTT
>JAFGCU010000067.1 GCA_016932475.1 Anaerolineales bacterium | reverse complement strand
CCTTTTCCCGCCGGATGGGCGGTTCGGTAACATTCTGGATGAGGGAACGACTACCTGCTAGGTAACAATATTTATGAGCGGATTCGAGGACTTTACAAGCCGCTCGATTGTGTTCTATAATAATTGCACAACCGAATAATCCTGAGTACTCACCCATAACAGCTCCCTACTCCGCTCAGGACCGATTGACAGGCGCAACGATACCTGCAATCCGTCCTGCGTTTGAGAAAGGAGCTTTTTGTTTTTCCATACCCGAAAGGAGGCGTCCCGTCCAGGAAAAGCTTGCCTGATTTCCAGCAACGTTCATTGTGAGGCCTTCCCCCATAGCATCCCCATTCTCCTCACACAAAACCGGAGGTTTTCCGGTTTCACCATCCGACCCGCATGCAAAAAGGAGAGACAACATGAACGAGAACCGAAATCCCATCGAAACGCGGCAGGAATCCGGGGAAGCCCGCAGTAGCGAACAGCAAGCCCTCGACGACGCCACTCTGGAACCCCGCTCGTATATCGAACAAACCGGCGATTTTCAACAGGCCGAATCGATCCAGGCGACGCTGGTCGCCCTGGTCGACTCGGCCGATTCGGCGATGGATATCAGCGCCACGCCTCTTCCCATCCCGCAGCCTGAAAAGAATAGCGTATTGGGCAGCCGGCCGACGATCCGCGGCGACCTGGATCAGGTGACCGCCGGTGAGGACGACGGCCGGCACGACGCCACCCCGATCACCCTGCCCGGAAAGCAGGAGCCGGCCGGCGCCACGCCGATCACCCTGCCGCAGATGAGGGCTCAACCGGAGGAGGAGGAAGAAGGCCATCCGCCCGAACCGCCCGACCTCGATCACAATCCTTACCCCGAGGAAACATTAAAGACATCGGAGGATGACAGCCTTCGGGGACGGATGCCCAAGATCCGCGGCGACCTGGATCAGGCAATTCCCATCGGCTCGCAGAACGGCGGCAAGAACGAAGCCACGCCGATCAACCTGCCCGGGCCGCAGGCTGCCTCCGTTTCGGCAGGAATAACCGGCGATTTTGGCGGGGACAAGGTGGCGGCCGAGGATGATTGGGAAGCGCCCAATGCAGACCGCCTGGCGGGGAACCCGGAATCCGGTTTTCAAAAGGGATCCGGCGGGCCGGTTGAATTTGAGAAACCGATTCTCCACAAGGAAATGGAGAATCTGGATTCCGGACTCGGGAAACTGGACGACCTCGACGCGCTGACCCCCGGCCCCGGCAAGCTCGGCGGCGCGATGGGAGAGAAAAATACAGGGAACGGCCTCCTCGGAGGGATGCCGGGGCTGGAGAGTTTTAAGGGAGGTCCATCCGACCTTCTGAAGAACAATTCCGGAATGGGGTCGGGAAAAGGACATGAGATCCCGGGGTGGGAGAGTCCCTTCCCGCCAGGGAAAGGGCCCAATCAGTGGGCGGATACCAGCGCGGGCGGCGGGAAAAAAGCAAAAACCCCCGGCAAGGGCTCGAACCCCGGTCAGGGCAAGCCGTCGGGGAAACAGGGCCAGACCGGCCAATCAAACCAGGGTAGTAAAGTCACCGTAACTCACGCGAGTGTCGATAAGAAAGGAAAAGTTTTTTTCAGCGACAAGGAAACCTCGTCACAAAGCTGTGAGACCGTTAAAACGGCGGCGATTGAGCATGGCGTGGAAGGGTTTAATGCCGGTGAAGAAGGTTCCATGGATGTCGATTGTGGCGACGGCACTCATTTCTTCGTAGCGTGGAGTCCGGACGGCGTGAAGGGATATAAATGGTGGGACGAATCCAACAATTATTCCGATCCGGAGATGGGACACGGCAAGGATCCAAGCCAGCCGCTCAGCAGCCAGATGGCCTACGACAAGGTGAACCCGAAGTTCGACTCGGGCCAGATCTCGAACTATCCCGAAGACCGCATCGCCGGCGGCAAGGGCGGCGGTATGCTGAAAGAGGCGCAAGAGAAGACCATAAAACGGACGCTGGAACACAAAGCCAAGCTGGCCCACGCCGCGCCCAAAGCCGGCGCCGAGCAGATCACCGATCCGCCCGAACACGATCCGGGGAAGAAATCGGAAACAACCGGGAAGGGCGGGTGAAATCGCCCTTGCTGTTCAAGCAACCGGAAAGGCCTCATAAATGAAGTTGATCCTTCAGGAGAGAAGACAATGGATAATCCGCGACAACCCCAAATGGAAAACCGCGAAAGCGGAGAGCAAACCGAAAATCTTGCGCAGCAGAAATTGGATGTTGCCACCTATGAACCCCGTTCGGCGGTTGAACAAACCGGTGATTACCAACAGGCCGAGGCGATCCAGACCACTTTCGTGGGACTGGCGGACGGCGCCAAGGCGGCCGATGCGCCGGTTTCGGCCATGGCCCCGGACTTGCCCGGCGAATCCGGCCGGAGTACATCGGATCAAATCAAAACCATGCCGATCCCGATCCCCGATGGAAGAGGCCAGCCGGCCGGCGACATGATCTCCGCCACCCCGATCACGCTCCCGGGCAAGGGCAGCCAGCCGGCCATACATGAGAAATCGGCCACGCCGATCCCTCTCCCGGACGGAGGGAGGCAGCCGGCCGAAAGCGAAATATCGAATATTCCACTCCCCCTTCCGGGAGGCGCGAAAAAGCCGGCCGGCGAGATGATCTCCGCCACTCCAATTACGCTCCCGGGCAAGGGAAGTGAACCGGCGGGCGAGCGAGAGAATGAAGCCAGTGGTTTGCCGATCCCCATCCCCGACGGAGGGGTGCAACCGGCCGACGAAATATCTGCCACCCCGATCACCCTCCCGGGCAAGGGCAGACAGCCAGCCATACATGAGATATCGACCACGCCGATCCCCCTTCCGGGCGACGGCATTCAACCATCCAGTGAAACCGCATCCACCATGCCGATTCCCATTCCCGGCGGAGGCATGCAACCTGCCGGCGATACCATTTCGGCCACCCCAATCACTCTCCCCGGCAAGGGCAGCCAGCCGGCCGAAGGCGAAATATCGGACATCCCACTCCCTATTCCGGGCGGCGCGAAACAGCCGGAACGGGCAGAGGCCGCCGGCGGCATCCCCGGTGAAGGCGAATCGCCTGCGGATGTGAGGGACGCAGAAGACTCCGGGGCGCATTTGTAGTTTCGGAATCAAGAGGCGACGAACGGGTTATATAAAGCCGAGGCTAACCGACGGCAGCGAAGAAAAAAGTTGACGGCACAAAGGAAGATTTGATCAACAAGCTGAAATAGCCGGCAGGCGTTTGCGGAGAATACATACTTGGAAACGAAACGGCCGTCCGCGCCTTTGGTCGACGCGGACGGCCGTTTCCGCGGGTATAGACCATCACAAGCCCCGCAGGGCTTCTTCTGCCCGAAGGCGAAGATCCTGGAACTCCGGAAGGTTCTCGGTCCACTCGAGGCACTGGTTATAACTCTCCCGGGCGGCATCCGGACGTCCCAACTCCCGCTCTGCGTCCCCGATATCGCACCAAATTCCGGCGTGAGGAGGATGCTGTTCGCCCGGAACCCGGTCGGCGGCGGCCCGCATTAAATTCACGAATCCCTCCAAGTCACCCTGCGTCCGCAAATCCTGAGCCTGAGCGATGCACTGCTCCACCGAGCCGCAGAACAGCGCGGCGGACCGGCCCGAGAAAAGCCATCCGACGACAGCCAGCACCATCACAACCGCAACGGTGACGACGGCGATCCGTCCACCCCGCGTCTTAAAAAATCCGCAGGCTGAGGCGATAACGGATTTACTTTCCGGCGGCGCTTTGTGCGGGAGTGCCGCATCCGAA
This sequence comes from Anaerolineales bacterium, assembly GCA_016932475.1. Taxonomy (GTDB): domain Bacteria; phylum Chloroflexota; class Anaerolineae; order Anaerolineales; family RBG-16-64-43; genus JAFGKK01. The sequence goes on along the minus strand of JAFGCU010000067.1, from coordinate 23,096 downwards.
AAGCGCGCCTGCCGCTCCGGCATTCCGGCTTCCCGGGGCGCCGGTTGCAGCGGCGCCCGCGCAGGAGTCGGCGATCCGGTTGCGGGCGGCGGTTCCGCGGATTGCGGTGCGGATTCCATCACCTCGGTGGGCATTTGCGACCGGCCGAGGGCGGGTTCTTCCATCACCATCGTCGGCTGGGTGGAGACGGGAACCGGGTTCTTCCCTCCTTCTCCGTCGATCGCCCGAAGAACGCTATCCGGCAGGGCTTTCTCCAGCGCGCGGACAAACTCCCCGGCGCTCGTGAACCGGTCCGCGGGTTTCTTCGCCAGCGCCCTCCACACCGCATCCTCCGCGCCGGCGGGGAGGTTCTCCCTCGCTGCGCGCAAACCGGGTGGCGGCTCGTGGATGTGTTTATGAATGACGGCCAGCGGAGTGGTTTCCGAACTGAAGGGAACCTTGCCGGCCAGCAATTCGTACGCGATCACGCCTAATGAATACAGGTCGCTCGACGCGGTTATCTCCTCGCCGGTCCCCTGTTCCGGCGACATGTACGCCGGCGTGCCGATCATGACGCCGGTGGCGGTGTACTGAGCGCCGCTGAGGATGCGGGCGATTCCGAAATCCGTCAGATACGCCTCGCCTGATGAGTCGAGCAGGATGTTGGAAGGCTTGACGTCACGGTGGAGAATGCCGCGTTCGTGTGCGTAATCCAGCGCCTCGGCGACCTGGCCGAGGATTGCGAGCGCTTCCCGGACCGGAAGGTACTTCTTCTCCTTCGCCAGGGTGAAAACCCGATCCTGGAGTGTGCCTCCGTCGATATATTCCATCACCATGTAGTTGGCGTCTTCGGCGGCTTCGTAATCGTATATTTGAACGATGTGGGGGTGGCGCATCGTGGCCACCGCCTTGGCTTCGCGCTCGAACCGGACCAGAAAACCTTCCCCATCCGCTAGATGACGGTGGAGGATCTTGACGGTGACGTACCGGTCGAGCGTCGGGTGCCGCGCCTTGTATACCTCGGCCATTCCTCCGCGTCCCAGGAGTTCCAGCAGTGTATATTTTCCTGCGGTCTTTCCGATGAGTGCAGCCATCTCGTCCTCTATCCGTATGGAGAAGAATCGCTCGACGCAGGCTATTGTACTTGAAATCCCGCATGCCGGAATCGAACACGAAGTTTGGATTTATGGATCTGGGCGGATGCAGCGGCACCTACTGGGCCGCCATGGACCGAGACGGTTGTAGGGGCGACCCAATGGGTCGCCCCTACTTGGCGGGTACCGGTTCGGATTCAGAACCAGTTCGTTTTTTAAAGGAAGAACACCAGCACCACCTTCAGAATGAGATCCGCGGCGAAATGGGAAACCATCGCGCTTTCCAGCCCGTGCTTCCAATACAGCCAGCCGAACAGAAGCCCGATGATCCCGTTCAAGATCAGCACACTGGAAACGGTTACGATATCCACCGGCAAGCCGATAACCACAAGGTTGGAAATGTGGAGGGCGCCGAATGCCAATGCGCTGAGGACGTTGGCCGTCCACAGAAGCGCCAACGCCGGGCGGCCGGTTTTCTTTCCAAACAGCAGCCCGCCCAACCAGGCCAGGCCATTCAGGAGGAAAAGCCGCAGCCAGATCTCCTCGTTGAACGCCGCGCTGATTGACGCCAGCAATCCTTCCCACCACGTCCAGCGTATGTCCGGGATGGTGATCCCCGCGGCGGCCATACTCTTGGCCAAAAGCGGGTCGAAGATGTAAATGTTTAATCCCAGAACCAATCCGCCGGCGGCCGCGCCGGCCGCAGCGGCGATGAGCATAGCGCGTCCAAGGCCGGCGGGTTTCGGCTGGCGATACAGCCACGCGCGGATATACGGGGCGTCCAATCCGGTCCATTTGGCGAACAGCAGGCCCAGCGCCGTCAGCGGGATGTTGATCAACACGGCCTGCCCGAGCGTGATCAGGATCATCGTCGCGACAAAAACCGCCTGCATGGCTTCCGGAGACAACGAGGTATTTTCCGGAAGCTGGGCAGTCATCCCCGAACCGCTGACGGTGATCGAATATGGCAGGACAGCCAATCCGAGCGGGATGGCCAGCAGGCTGAACAGGATCAGCGTCCGCCATTGATATTTCGGTTGCGCCGGTGAATTTGCAGTCTCCATTATCCCTCCCATGGATATTGATGAAATGATGATACCAACTTCCTTTACCTACGCCAATGGACAGCTATCCGTTTCGCGGACACGGATTCTCCGTATTCGGAACCGCCGTATGGGATTTTGCCCCTCTTATGGGGAAAAAGAGAATAATTCGCGGCAGGAAGTATACGAAAGAAGAATCAAAATTCCGTCCTTCCGCCCAAATCTGGACTGCGAACATCGGTACGGTAAAATTGGATGGGAAAAAAATTATGGATAAACCTTCTCCTGAGAGTAAACGAACGTCGCCCATGGAAATCCGTTCCGCCTGCACCGTCCACCTCATCCGCCATGGCGAGACCGATTGGAACCGCAACGGCCGCTGGCAGGGGCATTCCGATGTTCCTCTGAACGCCTCGGGGCGAGCGCAAGCCGCGCGCCTGGCGCGCCGCCTGGCCGAAACCGGCGCGCGCTGCGATGCGTTCTACTCAAGCGACCTGAGCCGCGCCTGGCAGACGGCCGAAGCGATCCGCGGCGCGCTCGGGTTGCGCCCGTCCGCGGCACCCGCCCTGCGCGAGATCGACCTCGGTTGTTGGTCCGGCAAAACGCGCGCCGAGATCGAACGTGAGTTCCCGGATGCGTGGAGGCAGATGCAGAACGAAGTGGACATCCCGCGCGGCGGCGGGGAAACGTTCGCCGCCTTCCAGGCCCGTGTGTTGACGTGGTTGAACCGCGCGGCCGAAATTCACGCCGGCAAGATCCTTTACGCGGTAACCCACGGCGGCTGCATCCGAGCCGCCGCGCTGCATGCGCTCGGGCTTGCCTGGGCCGAGCGGGATAAGATTCCCGCGATCCGGAACGCGTCCATCAACGCCCTGGAATACGCCGCCGGCCGGTGGCAGGTCGTTTGTCTAAACGATACCCTCGGGATTTATGACGACGGCCTGAGCGAAGAACCGCCGGAAAAGAACGAGGGGGATTTGGAGTAAAGTCCGCGAAGGAGCCGAAGAAGACCGGCAGTCCCCCGGATGGCTCAAACGAATGCGCCTGAAGATTATCACCAGGCTGTGAAACAAGGAAGAAACAGGCGCCATTGCGAGCGACCGGAAAGAGCGAAGCTATCTCCCCCCTCGGAAAAAAAGGAGGACCGCTGCGCCTGCCCCGGCTCCGCCATGGCGGAGCCGGGGCAGGGATCGCAATGACCTCCTCGGCCTTTGTCAACACCCTGGTAAAAAATTTTTTCGTGTGCTTTCGATCTTCTTCGATTCCTTCGTGGAATCCGCTTTGCCTTTTCCGCCGAGATCAAATATAAATGCTGCTTAACCGGAACGCGCCCCTATTCTGGAGATCCGTCATGCCAAATACCCCCCGGCTTTCCGCCATCCTGCTTATCCCGGCGGGATTGTTCCTTGCCTCCCTGGCCTGCTCCGGCAATCCCTTCCTGGCGCCCACCGCCACTCCGACCGCCACCGGTACGCCGACGGCAACCCTCACCCCAACCCGGACTCCGACGCCGACCGTCACCCCTTCGCCGACCAGAACCATCACGCCGACCGTTTCCTATCTCGACTGGCCTGTAATTTTTTCGGACACGTTCGACGATGAAAACGGCGGATGGTTAACAGGAACCAATTCCGATGAATATGCGACGACCGCAGGCGCGATCCGTGGAGGTAAATATACGGTTAAAATGAACGCCAAACAACCCGTTTTCTCCCGGCTGCACCCCGAGATCGACAACTTAACGGATTTATTCCTGTCGGTGGAGATCAGGAAAGGAAAGGGCGCCGAGAGAACCGAAGCGGGATTGATTTTTCGCAGCGGCCGCGATGGGTACTACACCATTAACATCAGACCGACGGAGAGCCGATATCGGTTTGATTTGTTCCTCGATCGAGAGTGGGAACCGATTGCCGGATGGATGGACGAGCCAAGCATCGTTCCGGACGGTTCAACCCGGCTGGCCGTCTTGGCGATTGATCTCCAATTCACGCTCTTCATCAACGGAAAGGAAGTTGGCACGTTTGAGGATGACAATATCGAACGCGGCCGGGTCGGGATCAGCATCGTCATGCACCAGGCCGGTGATTACGTGGAGTTTGAGTTCGATAATTTCGAAGTACGGGCGCCACGGCGGTCCTGAGTAGCCGCGGATCATTTTTCGCCGTAATCGGGGCAAACCGCAAAAAACCGTTTTTTTCCGACGCAACCGCCGCGGAATTGCGCTTGCCCCCGGTTTGCGGGAGCCCAGTGCGATTCCGGAAGTCCGAAAAAACCGCCTGCTTATGGAAGCAGAAAAAATTTACGCCCGGTTTATTTAAACCGGGTGCAATACAATATATAAAGAAGCAGGCTGAAACCGCTGAAAGGGGTGTCGTTCTGAAGGCCCGCCCCCCGCCTGCCCTCGCGAAGCATCCCGGCTCGCCTTTGGTTTATGAGCCGGGATGAATGCGAAGCGATGGGAGCGATGAGCGCCGGCGGTCTTCCGGCGCGAAGAATTCGCGAGCCTATCCTCGGCGATGGTTTTCGCCTGGAACGGTGATCGCGAAGCATCTGCGCATGGTAATATAGACTGTGCGCCTCGCTCAGGGTGGCTTTTCCAGGAATCATGTCTGTCATTGCGGGATCCGGTATTCAGGGAATGGACCCGATACCAGAGACGGATACTGCTTTTGCAGCGGGATTTTAAAAAAAGGGGGGCGCCTTCCTTAGGAATTCATCCAAACCGGAGAAGAAAACCATGAAAAACGCCGTGCATCGCGCCCGATCCTTCTTCATCGCCCCCATCCTGCTGGTCCTATCCGCCGCTCTGTCATCCTGCGGCGGGCTGCTCTCGCAGGAACCCACTCCCACCTGGACTCCCAACCATACGCCCACGCCGACCGCCACACTGACGCCCACTCCCACCCTGCCATATACGGAATGGCCGGTCGCAGTATCGGAATCGTTTAATGAGGAAAACGACGACTGGCCGGTCGGGGAAATCAACACCGATTTGGTCAGAGGCACGGTCGCCGTCCTCGGCGGGAAATATTACGTCAAACTCACCGCCAAGAAGCCCGTGTATTGGTACAGCTTCCCGACGATGGAAGCCCTCGCGGACGTCTACGCCACGCTGAAGGTGGACCAGCTCGCCGGATCCAAAACCGCCGAGTACGGGATCATCGTCCGCGCGGGGGATACCCTCCAATACCTGTTCAGCATCAGCACGCTGCAACAGGGATATGAATTCATAAAATTTTCCGGCGACGGCGAATCCCTCCTGACCTTTCCGACCAATTCCTCGAAAATACTGATCGGGGAGCCCAACCGGATCGGCGTCAGGGCGCTTGGGCCGGATTTCACCTTTTTCATCAACGGGGAAGCGGTGGACGACGCCCGGGATTCCGAGGCCCCCGCAGGAACCGTCGGGATCGGAATCGTCCTCCACAAAGCAGGAGATTGGATCGAGATCACCTTCGATAACTTCGAGGTGCGGGCTCCCTCGGGGAATTAACCCCGGTGCAATCAGAATATCCGGTTTCCGGCAAACAGGAGCGGCCATGCCCGCGCGGGCGGATACATCTGCCGAGCCAAAAAACCCTCCCAGGAGTTATTCTGCATGTCCACGATCAAACAGTCGATCCGGTTTCTCCCCCTGCTGGCGCTTGCATCCGCTCTATCCGGCGCATCGCTCGCCTGCACCGCCAACATTCCCGTCATCGGCCGCACAATAACCCCCTCCCCGACAATCACCCCGACCGTCACCAATACCCCGACCGCCACACGCACTTTCACCCCCACGAAAACGCCGACCCCCCTGCCGACGGCGGTGGCGGCACTCGACTGGCCGATCCTCATGTACGACACGTTTGACAACAACCGCTACGGCTGGCGGACCGGATCCCTCAACGATGCCTGGCTCAAGGGAACCTTCTCCATCTCGCAGGGAAAGTACCAGATTGCGCTGACCGCGCAACAACCCGTTTTTTATACCATCTTCCCCAATCTGAAACCGCTGACCGATTTTTACCTTGCGGTGGACGTTCTGAAGGCCAGCGGTTCCACCGACGCGAATTACGGCCTGTACTTCAGGGCTGCCGGACTAACGGGATACTACTTTTTCCATAACACCAACGAAAAGATATATGGCGTGGATCTGCTTTTGAAAGACGAATGGATCTCGAAGAAAAGCCCGGTTGCCTCAGGGAAAATAAATTATGGCCGTGCCAACCGGATCGCCGTGCTGGTGAAAGGCTCGCGTTTTGTGTTTTACATCAACGGGGAGGAAATTCATTCCATGACGGACGCGATATTACCCAGGGGGCAAGCCGCCTTGGCGCTGACCCTGTTCGCCGCCGGGGATACCGTGGATATCGAGGTTGATAACTTTGAAGTGAGAGCCCTCGGCTGATTGAACCTAACGACCGCCCGGCGGATCCGCCGGGCGGTTTTATTTATTTTACGCGCGGGTCGCGGCAGGCGTCGCCGTCGCGCAGTATTCCAGCGCCATCCATCCCTCGATGCCCGAAGCCGTCCGGACCGGTATCCACAAGGTGCCATCCGCTTCCACGGACGGCCCGAGCACTTCCACGGCCTCCCCCTCCTGAAGCGAGGCGATTTTCTTCCCATTCAGCCCCGGCGCATCCCGGAGAAAGACGCCCTGCCCGCCCGTGCCGCGCACCACGGCCGGAACGGGTGTGCCGGTGGGGGTCAGCGTCGCGCTCGGCTTCGGCGTCTCGCTTGGCGGGGGTGAGATCGTCGCGGTCAGGGTGATAGTGGGGCTGAGGGTGGGCGTGCAACTTGCGGTGGGAAGCAGGATCGGCTCGAGCGTTCCCATCGGCGGCGGCGCGGCGGAGGGTGTGGCCCCGGACCAAACCAGCAGCAAGGCCAGACATACGGCGCCGGCGGCGGCCAGCCCCGCATAAGCGCCCAAATCTCTTTCCGGCGGGCGGAAACCGAACGCCAGGTAGGTCCCGATCGAAACCAGGAGCGCGAGGCTGGTATAGATCGCCCACGCCAGCCATGCGTTCGCCGCGCCGCCTGCCCCGGCCGCCGTCAACCCCGCCGCCGCGCAGATCGGGTACAAGCTTCCATAGGCGACGATCAGGCTCGGGATCCAGGCATCGGCCGCACCGCGCACGAATCTCCAGGTCAGTGCGGCCGCCGCCAAAACAACTACGACGGCCGTGAACACATCCGGCATGGCCGGATAAGCCCCGCGCGACGGGAGGAAAGAGAAAAGGAAAGAGCCGGCCCAGGCGGCGAAGAACGCCAGAATCCACGCCACCACCAATGCCGCCAGATTCCGGACGGCGAAACGGAAGGAGCCGGTCACCAGCCCGAGTGCGGTTCCGGTAAGCGGGCTTAGGAGCGGGGAAAAGGCCAATCCTGCGACCAGCAGAACGGGCGACGTAAACACAAACGACAGGCCGATCAGGAAAGCAGCGAGCAGGGTGTATAGAAAAAAGTCCAGGCGCGGAAACGCCCGGCCCGCCAGATCGTCCAGCGCCTGATCGCGTTCGTCCTGACCGATGAAGGGCAGGAGAGAACGGGCACGTCTCCTTCGAAGCGACGAGGCGGGCGAAGCGCCTTCCCCGGAAATTGGCTGGTGCGGATTGTCCACGCTGTCCCTCCCACCGGCGCCCGCCGGGCCGGATCCTAAAGTGTGCATCGCCCCGGGGCGGCTCCCGGTGCCGGCCGCGCGGTTGTTCCGGTCAATCCTCCCCTTCCGCATGCCGGACACGGTGATGTCCGCGGATCGGGTTCAGCGCCGTTTGCGGACGACCGTGCCGCCGCGTTCAGTGGCAACCATCCGAGCCCGGATTTATTATAGCCCAGCGCGATCCGCACCGCATCCATCCTTTGGCATGAAATATTATGCGCCCGGATTACCCGGAACATGCGGATTCCACGGCGGGCAATCCTGTTTTTTTCGTGATTTTCCTTCATCTCCGCAATCCTTGTGGGTTGCGAAATCCGCATGCAAGCAAACTCGAATCACGGGCGGGGATGAGAAACTGCACATGGTGTATAATGACCCCATGGCCGAAAAAACCACCCGTCCGCAGCGCAAAAGCCGCCTGCGCCGAAGGCTGGTCCTCTACGGGGGCATTCTCCTCCTCGTCCTGGCCGCCGCAGCAGCAGGCTTGGTCTTCCTCTCCCGGGATGAAGCCCAGACCCGCGTCGCGCGCGACATCTTTCTCATCCTGCTGGCGCTTGAATTCATGGTGGTGGGAGCGGCTCTGACGGTGCTCGTCGTTCAGCTCGCGCGCCTGATCCTCCTGGTGGAGATGGAACTCCGCCCGATGCTCGAGAACGCCAATGACACACTGGACGCGCTGCGCGGGACCACGATGTTCCTCAGCGAAACGCTGGTCGAACCGGTCATGAAGCTGCAGAGCTCGCTCGCCGGAATCCAGCGCGTGATGGAAGTGCTGGGGATGTTCCGAAAACCATTCAAGGGATAACCCCCCATTCCAGCACCCGAGAAAGGAGTAACAAGCATGGCGGATAACGATAGTGATCTGGGATCCTTTATCGCGGGGTTCTTGGTCGGCGGCCTGATCGGCGCCGGCGTGGCGCTGCTCCTCGCTCCGCAAAGCGGAGAGGAAACGCGCGAGATGCTCCGTGAGCGCGGGATTGAGCTGAAGAACCGCGCCGATGAAGCAACGACCGAGTTCCGTTCCAAGGCCGGAACGTACATCGAGGAAGGGCGCGAGCGCGTCGAAGGCGCGGTGGAATCCGCCCGGGCGCGCGTCTCCCGCCGCAAACCCGGCGCCGCGGAAGGCGAAGCGCCCAGCTGAAGGCCGGCATTCCGCCGCGCAGGCCTGCTCCGTCTGCCCGCACAGAGAACCCGGCCGGTATGCGGTTCCACCCCGGCGGATTTGCCAAATCACAATGTATTAATTAACACGCCCGGAAAAGAATTCCGGGCGTGTTTTTTTACAGCCGGCAAACGGGATCCGGCGCACATTCACAGCCCCGATATCACCTCGAGAAAAGTCTGCACCGTTTTCGGATCGAACAACGTTCCCGAGTTCTGGCGGATGTAATCGCGCGCTTCCGCGTCGGTCCAGGCGGCGCGGTAGGCGCGGCGGGAGCGAAGCGCGTCCCAGACATCCACCACGGCAAAGATGCGCGCCGCCAGCGGGATTTGATCCCCCTTCAATCCGCGCGGATACCCCGATCCGTCAAACCGTTCGTGGTGGCAGAATGGGATGTCGATCGCCGAGCGCAGGTAATTGATTGAAGACAGCAGGTCGTAGGCGTACTGGGGATGTTTGCGCATGACGGCCCGCTCCTCGTCCGTCAACAGCCCGGGTTTCTGGAGGATGCTGTCCGGTATCCCCATCATCCCGATATCGTGCAGGATGGCGCCGCGATACATGAAGACCAGCTCGCTTTCGCTGGCGCCGTGCGAGCGCGCCAGCCGCACCGTATTCTCCGCCAGGCGCTGCGCCTCCCCCGTCGTTTCGCGGTTGCGGAGTTCCAGCGTTCGCGCCCAACCCGTCAGCGTGTCGGTATACGCCAGGGTCAGTTCATCGTTGGATGCCTGCAGGCCTTCAAACAGCTCGGCGTTGTCGATCGCGATCGCCGCCTGTCCCGCAACCATCTCGAGGAAAGTCTCCTCCTCCGGGGAAAGATCCAGGGGAGCGCGGTGGAAAATTTCCAGAACCCCCTTCACCAGGCCTTTGGCCATCAGCGGCATGCACCAGTAAGCGGAAAAATCCTCTCCCGCGGTCTTCGAATACATCTTCGCGCCATCCGTCTTTTCCTCCAGGCGGGCGACCTTGATCGTCCGGCGCTCCTGCGCGGCCTGGTTGGCGTAACTTGCGGCTTTGCGGATGAAAGTCTGTTCCGGCATCGGGTTGCGGAATCCGCGCCCGGAGGCGAACCGGAAAGTCTGCAGATCCGGAAAAAAGATCAGGATGTCCGCGGCGTGAGCGCCCAGCAGATCGGTCAACTGGCCGAGCAGTATGTTCAGCACCAGTTCCAGTTTGAAGCTGCTGGTGATGGCGGTGTCGATCGCGCGCATGGCGGCCAGGCGCTGCATCCGGCGTTCGGTCAGCGCGTTCAACCGCGCCAGGTCCGCGTTCCGCTGGCGCAATTCCTCGGTCTGGCGGGCCAGCGCCTCCTCCGACCGCTTGCGCTCGGTGATGTCGCGCATGACAACCTGGGCGCAGGTCTTGCCCTGCAGGCGGAGCGGCTTGCCCATCGCCTCGACGTCCACGTACGATCCGTCCAGCCGCAGGTATTTTTCCTCGCTGAGCGGAATGATTTTGTTATCCCGCACCCCCTCCCAATAACGCCTGGCAACATCCTCCCGGTCGTCCGGATGGATTAGATCGAGCACTTTTTTCCCGAGAATTTGGCCGGGGTGTTCCGCGCCGAGCAGCGTCAGGCCCGCCGAATTGGCGTAGCTAACCACGCCTTCGGTATGGATGAAAATGGGGTCCGGCGAGAGTTCGATCAGCGTGCGATACAGCTCCTCGCTTTCGCGCAGCTTCTCCTCCACCTGCTTGCGTTCGGTGATGTCGCGGCCATAGACGTTGACGTACCCCGCGCTCTGGATGGGGGTCAGTGTGCAGGTGAATACCCTATCCCTGCATGGAATGTCGATCTCCCGGTTGGCATTGGTGATGTAAACATCCCCGAGAATGGCCCGGATTTCCTCCGGAACGGTTTGGCCGACTCCGACCTTCCACATTTCCAGGAAAGGCTGGCTGGCCTGATTCGCATACACCAATCCGCCTTCCGGCGTGATCCGCATCACCGGGTTGGGATTCTCGGTTGGAAACCGCGAGAGGCTCTGGATCTGCTCCCGGGCCAAGTTCTGCTCGGTGATATCGCGGGCCGAGGAAATCGCGCCGGTTACTTCGCCCGCGCTGTTTTTCAGGTTGCGGCACCACCAGGCCAGCAGGCGCTTCTCCCCGTCCACCCGCCTTTGCCAGCTTTCCAGGTAGATGGTGTCTTCCACGCCGTTGAATAACGGCTTGACGCTGTTATAGGTTTGTTGCTCGCCTTCAAAATAAGACGCTGCCTCCCGGCCGACGACATCCTCGCCGAAGAATTCCAGCCCCGCCGGATTGGCCCAGGTGTAAATCTTGCAGGTGTCCACTTCCATGACGATCTCCGGGATCGCCTCCAGAAGCGCTCCATGCCGCTGCGCCAGAGCCCGCAATTCTTCCTCCGCGCGCTTCTTATCGGTGATGTCGCGAAATGTGCTCAACGTGAACAGTTCGTTCTCGATCACGATATGGTCGGTCGAAAGCTCGAGATCCCGCGCTTCCCCGTTTTTCCGGAGTGCTTTGAATACGAAGTGCTTGCTCCCCGCCTCCGTCGCTTCCCGCATCCGTTGCGCGATGTATTCCCTTGACTCCGGCGCGATCGTGTCCAAAAGCGGAACGGCGCGCAGTTCCGCCAGATTCTCATACCCGAGAATCTCCAGCAACGCCTTGTTCGCGTCGATGATCTTGTTTCCCTGGGAGAGGCCGATCCCTTCCAGCGAGCTCTCGAACAGGCTCCGGTAGCGGCGCTCGCTTTCCCGCAGCGCCTCCTCTGCCCGCCGACGCTCGGTGATATCTTCCAAAATGGAGATCATCCCGGCGACCGAACCGTCCGGACCGAACAACGGCGACCCGTTGATGGACAGCAGCACCCGCTTGCCGTCCTCCCGTTGGATCGTATGTTCGAGGTCGCGGACCGCCTGCCGGGATTTCCTTACCCGCGCAAAGGCGAGTTGTTCGGGCGGGATGGGCGACCCGTCCGGTGCGGCGATCCGCCAGCGGGGATCGTCGTACGTCCGGCCGGTGATGTCGCTGCGGCGCAAACCCAGGATCTGCTCCGCGGCGGGGTTGGCATAGGTGATCGCTCCGGTGGCATCCACAAAGGTGATCCCGTACGGCGCGGCGGCCATCATGGCCCCGGCTTTAAGCTCGCTTTCCAGCAGCGCCTCTTCCGCACGCCGGCGGTCCGTTACGTCGAGGATGTTGGTGAGAATATGCGAGGGCTTGCCGTCGGTGCCCAGCACCAGCGTCGAACTGCCCTCCGCCCAGATCGTGTGCCCGTCTTTGTGTATATACCGCTTGGAAAACCGGATGTTCCGGCCTTTCCCGTCCAACACGTCCTGCATCAGCTGCCGGCTGCGCTCCACATCATCCGGATGCGTGAGGTCGAGGAAGTCCGTTCGCAGAAACTCCTCCTGGGTGTAACCGAATATTTCGCAATACGCCGGGTTCACCATCCGATACCGCCGGTCGAGACCGACGATGGCTACGCCCGCGGAGGAATTATCAAAAATAGACCGGAATGTTTCCATGCTATCCCGCAGCGCCTGCTCCTGCCGCTTACGGTCGGTGATGTCGCGGTAATTAACCAGCAGCGCCCCGATCGCGGGATCCGCAAGGTGATTGACGAGGATTCCCTCAATCCAGCGCGGAGCTCCGGATTCGTCCTTGATCCGCGTCTGGAAGGGAATCGTCTTTCCGGGGAAGGAAAAGACTTTTTCGAACAGGCTTTTGATGCCCGGAAGGTCGTCCGGCCAGATCCAATCCTGAAAACTGCTTTGGACAACTTTCTCCTCCGGCAGTTGGATCACCCGCCTTGCTGTGGGACTGCGGTAGAGGATTTTTCCCCCGGCGTCCAGGAAGGTAAAGATGTCATTGCTGTTTTTGAGCAGAACGCGGAACACACGGTCGTCTTCCCACAAGACGCCGGGCGGGGGCGGGGTTCGATTCTTTAGTTTTTCGGATTTCTGCGGACGGATTTGCGGAGCGGATTTTCTCCGGATGGGTTTTACAGAGGTTGCCTTCTTTTTCGTCATCCGCCACCTCGTCTTTCCAAGGACTGGACGGAATCTCAACCCGCGGAAGTCGTCCCCATTTTCCGCTTGAAAACGGCGCCGCCCTGCCCGGAAAAGGCGCCCCTTTAAGAGACGAGGGGGGCCTGCGGGTGAACTTGCTCCTTGATTGTAAACCATCTCTCCGGCAGATGCTTGACGGTCGGTAAGCACCTACGCCCGCCGGCGCCGTCCTCCCCGTCCCGGCGGGCAACCCGAAGGCTTCCGGATACGCCGGTTGGAATCCGCGGGATTCGCGGCGGTATAATACGGTCGATAACTACATTCACAGACCGGGAGCGCACATGATGGATGTCATTCGCTTTGGAACCGATGGCTGGCGGGGAAAGATCGCCGAGGATTACACCTTCGATAATGTCCGGCGCTGCGCCCAGGGATTCGCCGAATTCCTGCTCGCCGGCGGGCTGGGCGGGCGTAAGGTTGTCGTCGGACACGACCGGCGCTTCGACTCGGAGCATTTCGCCGCCGCTTCGGCCGAGGTGCTGGCCGGCAACGGCTTTTCCGTGCTCCTTACCGACGGCCCCTCCCCAACTCCGACCATCTCCTTTGCGATCGGCCATGAGCAGGCCTGCGGCGGGATCAACATTACCGCCTCGCACAACCCCGGTACCGACAACGGTTTTAAAGTCCGGGATTCGAACGGCGCGGCCATCGCCCCGGACAAACTTAAGCAGATCGAAGCGGCCATCCCCGCCGACCTTGCCAAGGTCAGGCACACTCCCTTCGCCCGGGCGCTCGAGCAGGGCTCGATCCGGACGTTCGACCCCGCCCCGGCCTACGCCGAACAGATTCGCCGCATGCTCGACCTGGATGCGCTAAAGCGGGCGCCGCTGAAGGTCCTCTTCGATCCGATGTGGGGCAACGGCGCCGGCTGGCTGGACCGGCTGCTGGGCGGCGGACGGATCGAGATCGTCGAGATTCACTCGGAACGCAACCCGCTCTTTCCGGAGATGCTTCGCCCCGAGCCCATCCGCCCGAATGTGGATGCGGGCCTGCGCGCCACGGTCGAACATAAAGCCGACGGATTGATCATCACCGACGGGGACGCGGACCGGGTGGGGTTCGGCGACGAAAAGGGGAATTTCATCAACCAGCTTCAGGTCTACGGCCTGCTGGCGCTCTACATGCTGGAAGTCCGCAAGCTGCGCGGCGCGATCGTCAAGACCCTCTCGACCACCTCGATGCTCGATAAGCTCGGAGAAAAATACAACGTCCCGGTGCATTCCACCGGGGTCGGATTTAAATACGTCGCCCCGAAGATGATCGAAACCGACGCGCTGATCGGCGGCGAGGAATCCGGCGGGTTCGCGTTCCGCGGCCATGTTCCGGAGCGCGACGGGATTCTGGCCGGGCTGTTCCTGCTCGATATGATGGTCCGCCTGGAGCGCAAACCGTCCGAGCTGGTGAAATACCTGTACCGGCAGGTGGGGGCGGAATATTTCTACGACCGCATCGACCTGCGGCTGGATCCCGATCAACCCGGACAACGCGAAGCGGCTTTTGCGCGCGTCACCGCCGCCCGGCCGGAGAGCATCGCCGGCCTGAAGGTCACCGCGCGCGACGACACCGACGGGTTTAAATTCTGCATGGAAGACGGCGGCTGGCTGCTGGTCCGCTTCTCGGGAACCGAACCGATCATCCGCGTGTACTGCGAAACCACCCACGGCGATAAGGTGCGCGCCATCCTCGAGGACGGCGTCCGGATCGCCGGCCTGCCCCGCGGGTAAACCGGCCGCATGTCCCTCCCCGACCGGTTCGCGCGCGTGCCGCCGGAAGCCCTCCCCGGCCTGACCGACACGCACTGCCACCTGAATCTGCCGGCCTTCGATTCCGACCGCGCCCAGGTCCTCGAACGGGCGCGGCGCGCGGGCCTGGAGCGGATCCTCATTCCGGGGATCGACCTGCCCGGCAGCGAACACGCGGCGCGGATCGCGCATTCCGACCCGATCCTGAGGTTTGCGCCGGGGATCCATCCGCACGAGAGCGCATCCTTCGACGACAAAGCCCTGGCCGCCCTGCGGCGGCTGGCGCGCGACGAGGGTGCATGCGCGATCGGGGAGACCGGACTGGATTATTTCCGCGGCCTCGCCCCGCGCGACCGCCAGCGTGAGGCCTTCCGCGCCCAGCTCGCGCTGGCCCAGGAGCTCGGGCTGCCGGTGATCGTGCACATCCGCGACGCGCGCGACGATGCCCTCGCCATCCTTTCGGAATTCGCGGGCCGGGTGCGCGGCGTGCTGCACGCCTTTTCCGGGGATCCGCTTCTTGCGGAAAAGGCCGGCGCCATGGGGTTCTGCTTCGGCGTCGGCGGACCGCTGACCTATAAGAAAGCGGAAACCCTGCGCTCCGCCTTCCGCGTGCTGCCGCCGGACCGGATCCTGCTGGAGACGGATGCGCCCTACCTCCCGCCGGAAGGCAACCGCGGGGCGCGCAACGAACCGGCGCTGGTGCTGGCGGTGGCGCAGCGCGCCGCGCCGGAACGCGGGATCGAACCGCAGGAACTCGCAGCCCTCACCCGGCGGAATGCCGGCACTTTGTTCGCCTGGGAGTAGCAGGGAATGAATCTATCGCCGGTCGCGTTGGTGGGTGAAGATATCCGGTCCGTGGAAGCCCGGATTCGCGCGCTTCCCGTCCCGCCGGCCGCGCCCGTCGCCGCCGCGCTCGAGCGTCTGCTCGCGGCGGGCGGCAAGCGCCTGCGGCCTGCGCTCGCGCTGCTGTTCGGGCGGATGCTGCACGCCCCGGAAGAGCCGCTGTTCCACCTGGCTGCCGCGCTCGAGATCGTCCACACCGCAACCCTGATCCACGACGATCTGGTCGACCAAGCCCGGATCCGGCGCGGCATCCCCGCGATCCACACCGAATGGCCCGCGGCCACCGCCGTCCTGGTGGGGGATTTCCTGTTCGCCTGGGCGGCTCAGCTGGCGGCCGCCGCCGGATCCATCGCCGTGGTGCAGGAATTCGCCGGCGCACTGACGGTCATCGTCAACGGGGAAATCCGCGAGCTTTCCGTCGCGGAGGCGGAGTACAGCGCGGCCGGTTACGAAAGCCGGATCCGCGCCAAGACCGCCGCGCTGTTCGAGGTCGCCTGCCGGTGCCCGGTCCTGCTCACGGGGGATGCCGCCGCGGCCGAGCAGGCGGCCGGATTCGGCACCGCCTTCGGCATGGCGTTTCAGATCGCCGATGACATCCTGGATTTCACCGCCGAGAGCGCGAGCACCGGCAAGCCTTCAGGCCAGGACTTGGCACGCGGGCTGCTCACCCTGCCGGCCATTAACTACCTTGCCTCCCACCCCGGCGACCCGGATACCTCGGCGCTGGGCGGCGGTAATTCCGATACGGATATCCGCTCAAGGCTGTTTGAGAAGATCCGCGCATCGGATGCGATCGAGCAATCGCGGGCTTCCGCGCGCCGGTATATCGATCGCGCGGTGGAAAGCCTTGCCCCATTTCCGAAGGGTGAGTACCGCGATGCGCTGGAGAATTTGGTTAAATCGATTGTCTGATGGAATCCACGAAGGGCACGAAGGGGAACCGGAAGGACACGAAGGAAGAATTGTTCGTCATTCCGGCGTGATCGTAGCCGGAATCCATTTCCACCACTTACGAAACCATTCAATAGGCAACTGGATCCCCGCTTAGTCCACGCGGGGATGACGGTCATTGGTTGATGGAGTTCCCATTACGGCCGATGGGTGATCAGCCCCTCCAGCTGTCCGATGTGGTCCCGTTCGTGCCACAGGACCCGGCGCAGGGCCTTGCGCGGGGACCACTTCTCCCCGAATTCCTCGACGAGGATGTCGGCTTCCGCCCATTCCGGCAGCTTTTCAAGAAATTTTTTGCGGACAAGCTGGAGGCGTCCCACCGCATCACCCGGCATTTCGGCCGCGTCCACGGACGTGCCCATTCGGTTCAGGATCATATTCTCCGTCTCCCACATGTGGTCGAGCAGACCGTCCAGCGTTTTCCAATTGGGAGCGTTCTCCGGTTGCGAGAGGAAATCCGGAAGCAGCGCCCCGGACAAGCGTAAAAAATCCTGTCGGCTCCATTCCAAGAGGCGCATGGCAATGTCGAGATCCCACGGGCGCAGCGAACGGGCATCGTCCTCGAAAAACGCGCGCACCGGAATCGCCGGATCCTTCGGCCAGGGGAAAACCTCCCCCCGCTCCACAACCAGCACCTGGACCGCTTCCTCGAACCGGGCCGGGTTGCCGTCCTTTTTTCCGAGCCATTCGAAATACTGGCGGACCCTGTTCCCCGCTTGCGCGACCGCTTCCTCCTCCGTCCGGCCGGAGCTGAAGCAGCCGAGCAGGTCGAACACGGAGATAACCCAGCTGTCCGGCTCGAGCTGCTCGATCCCGGCGCGGAGTTGGGTTGTGGAAGAAGATGGGGTGGGCGATGGCATGGGACGGTTTTCTATGGGGCGGTTCCGGGATTCCATCGGAAGAACGCGCGGCGGACGAGTTAATTGTATCGCATTAACCAAATTCCGCAGTCATACTTCTACTGCGGCTGACAATGCATGCATTTCATTTTTTTCATTTGTCCACAGAAGGGATTTAATAACATTATTGTAATTGCTCAGGCTTCCTACGATACACAGTCCTAACCTCCTCTCCCCCAGCCCCTCTCCCCCTTCCCCTTACGGGGAAGGGGGAGAGGGTGCCTGAACCTCGTCGTTCTTCGAGGTGAAGGCGGGGTGTGAGGGTTAGGACAGCAAAGGCTGAGCAGATACACATTATTATTGTTTTCTCTGCGTCCTTTGCGTCTCTGCGGTGAGATTTTCACTTCCCCCCTCCTTCAGCCGTCCGTACAGTTCGGTAAGATCGCGCAGCCTGCCCGCCAGATCCGCGCGAAGATCTTCCGTCCCGAAGCGCCACCCCCAATTCCCGGCCGGGCGGCCCGGGAAATTCATGCGCCCTTCGCCGCCCAGGCCGAGTGCGTCCTGCAACGGGCAGATCGCGGTCTCCGCCACCGAAGCCCAGGCCATGCGGATGAAATCCCAGGCGGCTTCTCCGCCGTCCCGGTAGGCATCCACGCGCGCGCGTTCTTCTTCCGATAAGGAAAGGTGCCAGCCGAGGGTCGTGTCGTTGTCGTGCGTTCCGGTGTACACCACCGTGTGCGGTTCGAAATTGTGGGGGAGGAAGGGATTATCCGGCTCGCCGTCGAATGCGAACTGCAGGATGCGCATCCCCGGCAGGGCGAGCTTCTCGCGCAAGGCCGCTACATCCTCGGTGATCACTCCGAGGTCCTCGGCGATAAAAGGCAGCCCGCCGATCGCCTCGCGCAGGCGCTGGAACAGATCCTCACCGGGACCGGGGCGCCATTGCCCGATCTCGGCCGTGGGATTTCCGGCCGGGATCGCCCAATACTGAAGGTATCCGCGGAAATGGTCCAGGCGGACCAGATCGCTCGCGCGCAGCGCCGCGCGCATCCGCCGGATCCACCAGGCATACCGCTCCGCCCGCAGCGTGTCCCAGTCGAAGATCGGATTCCCCCACAATTGGCCGGTCGGGGAAAAATAATCCGGCGGCACGCCGGCCGCCACGGTCGGGCGGCCCATACCGTCCAATTGTAAATATTGTTTCGCGGACCACACCTCGCAGCTGTCTTGCGCGCAAAAAATCGGCAGGTCTCCGAGGATAACGATTCCTTTTCCGCCCGCATACGCCCGCAATGCATCCCATTGGCGGCGGAATAGGAACTGCTCGAAGGCGATCTCATCTATTTCCGCCGCAAGCGTTTGCCTTGCCCGCGCAACCGCCTCCGGCCGGAGGAGCGCCAGATCCTCCTCCCATTCCCACCATGGACGAAGTTGATGCGCCCGTTTCAACGCCAGGAACAACGAGAAATCTTCGAGCCAGCTCCTTTCCTCGCCGGCGAATCGACGGTATTCCTCTTCCAGCCGCGGCAATCCGCCCGAGGTCAGCCGCTCGAATGCTTTTTCGAAGCATTGCGCCTTGAAGGCCGCGGCGCCGCCGAAATCCGCGGCGCGTCCGGGGAAGGGTGGATGAGCATCAAGCTCCGCCGGGATAAGCAAACCCTCTTCAGCCATCTCTTCCGGGCTGACGAGCGACGCATTCCCGGCAAAATCGGAATAGCACTGATACGGGGAATCCCCGTATCCGGTCGGGTTCAGCGGCAGAATCTGCCAGATGGTTTGGCCGGCATCCGCCAGGAAATCCACCCAGGCGCGCGCCTGCGGCCCGAGGTCGCCGATCCCGAAGGGGCCGGGGAGAGATGTTGGGTGAAGCAGGATTCCCGCGCGGCGTGGAGACTTCATAAAGGGTTATCCAGAAAGAACAAA
This sequence comes from Anaerolineales bacterium, assembly GCA_016932475.1. Taxonomy (GTDB): domain Bacteria; phylum Chloroflexota; class Anaerolineae; order Anaerolineales; family RBG-16-64-43; genus JAFGKK01. The sequence continues at coordinate 3,842 of JAFGCU010000067.1, read as the reverse complement.
AGCATAAACCGCAGAGACGCAGAGAACGCAGAGAAGATAAATTTTTCTTGGCGTTCTCTGCGCCTCTGCGGTGAGAAATGGAATTATCGATCCAGCACCTTCCGGTACACCGCGAAGTAAGGGCGACCCAATGGGTCGCCCTTACCCAGCCAAGACCCGCCGGTAGACGGCGAGATATTCTTCCACCGACCGCGCCCATCCAAAATCCTTTTCCATTCCGAGTCTTTGGGCCGCGGTCAGTCGGTCCTTCTGGCGAAACAACTCCTCCGCCCGCCCGAGCGCCATGGCGGCGGATGTGGAGGATGCGTCCGTGAAGACCAGGCCTGTTCCCGCGTCCCCGGAAATATCCCGGACCGTATCCTTCAAGCCGCCCACCGCGCGGACGACCGGCAGGCTGCCGTACCGCATCGCGATCATCTGGCTGATCCCGCACGGTTCGTAGCGCGAAGGGACAAGGAAATAATCCGAGCCGCCGTAAATCAGGACCGCCAGATCGTCGTGGTACCCGGTTTCGACCGCCGCCCGCCGCCTATGCCGCGCGGCGAAGGCCGCGCACTGCTGCTCCAGCCACGGATCTCCGGCGCCGAGGATCACCGCCTGGTTGCCGCGTCCACACCAGCATTCCAGCGCCGCCAGGGCAAGGTCGATCCCTTTTTGTTCGTTCAAGCGGCTGACGATTCCGACAAGCGGGACATCCGGGTCGGCGTCGAGGCGCATCCGCTGCTGAAGGGCCGCCTTGTTTGCCGCGCGCAGCGCGGTCGTATCCGGTCCGAACCGCGACGGTAAGCGCGCATCCGCGGACGGATCCCAGACGGCGGGGTCGATCCCGTTAAGGATCCCCGTCAGGCGGTCCGTTTGAGTCCGCAGGTAATCCTCCAATCCGGCGCCGAACTCCGGCGTAAGGATCTCCTCCGCGTACGAAGGGCTGACGGTGATGTTCATATCCGCCGCGGCGATCCCCAGCGGCAGCAGCGTGGAGAACGCCCAGTATGGAAGCGCCCCGAACCGGTCGCCCTCCGCCAGGCCGGAATCGATTTTTGGCGTGGGATGTTCGGGAACGCCAAGGCCGAATTGCGCCAGCGCCCATCCGGCGTTCTGGCCGAAATACGGCAGGTTGTGTATCGAGAGCACGGAGCGCGTATCTTTAAAGAAGCGGTCCGGGCGCCCGCGCCCGGCCAGCCAGAGGTTGGCCGCCGCCGTATGCCAGTCGTTGGTGTGGACGAGGTCGGGTTTCCACCCGAGTGTCCGGACGAGTTCCAGCGCCGCCAGCGAGAAGAACACATATTTGGGCGCATCCCGCCCGGAATCCGCATGGTAGATCGAATCCGTTGCGCGCAGGGGCGGGCCGTCGATCAGGTAGACGGGCGCTCCGCCAAGCTCGGTCCGGTAGGCCTCCGCCTGCATCATCGACCCGCGCGCGGAGACCGCCGGACGGGCATCCGGTTTTTTCCCGGCGACCATGCCGCGCAGGGATGGATGCAGCGGGAGAACGATCCGCACGTCGTGCCCTTTTCGGCGCATCTCGGCCGGCAACGCCCCGGCGACGTCGGCCAGACCGCCCACCTTGATGAGCGGCGCGGCTTCCGCGGCGAGATACAACACCTTCCACGGCTTGTGATTTCCTTCGGTCACCACCATGCTCCTGGATACATCCATTCTAATTATAGCCGGAGCTCCCGGTTTACTTAACTCGCCGGTCCATCCAGGCCCGGTAATCGGGGGAGGTGCCGCGGAAAACCCATATATAACCTCCATCGGCCGCCTTCCGGCTTTTCTTCCAAGCCGTTTTCGCTACAATGGATGCAGGCGATTATTCACCTGTCAGGTGCCGGAGGCCATCCCATGAAAAATCGAATCGTGCTTCTTCCCGCCGTGGCGTTGGGACTGGCGGCTCTTGCATGCAACCTCGAGCAGCAGGCTGCTCCCACTCTCAGCGAGCAGCAGATCCAAACGCTTTCCGCCCAGACGCTGATGGCGATCCAATGGCAGACCCTTTCCGCCGGCGGCAACACGCCCGGCGGAGGGACGGGCGCGACTGTGGAAATCCCGGCCGCAACGGCCACCAATACGATTCTCCCGACCGTCACCCCGACCGGGACTCTGGTGCCCTCTTTTACTCCTACGTACACTGTGACAAACACGCCCGTCCCGTGCAACTGGGTCCAGTTCGTCTCCGACGTGACGATTCCGGACAATTGGGAGACGGGCCCGTTGGATCACTTCACGAAAACCTGGCGGCTGCGGAACATCGGTTCCTGCACCTGGACCTCCGGCTACGCGCTGGTGTTCGACCACGGCGACCAGTTGGGCGCGCCCGCCTCGCAGCAATTAACGGCCGGAACGGTCGCGCCCGGCGCAACGATCGACGTGTCGGTCAACCTGCTCACGCCGGCGGCGGCCGGCACGTATCAGGGTTACTTCAAGTTGCGCGCTTCCGACAGTACCGTCTTCGGCATCGGCGCCGATGCCAACACCGCCTTCTGGGTGAAAGTGAAAGTGGTCACCGCGGCGGTCAACGTCACGCAGGTGGAAGCTCAGGTAACCGTCGCGCCCGGCGCCTCCGGCAATGCCACGGCGGATTGCCCGGCCGGGACCGTTGTGGTCGGCGGCGGATTCGACGGGGATAACAACCTCACTCCGAACAACTATGGCAAACTCGGCAACGGCTGGAGGGTTTACGCGAAAAATTACTCCGCGTCGGGTAAAGTGCTCAGATCATATGCGTTCTGCCTGGCGGGCGTCTCCGGAACCACCACCCAGGCTTCCCACGACGAGAACCAGGCCGCCGGAGCTTACAGCGGTTCGCTTGCGCCCTGCGCGGGAGGCAGCGTCATCAGCGGCCTTGGGTATGCGATCGATCCGGCTGCGCAATGGGTGTACCGGAGCGATATGTCCGGCAATAACGCGCGGACGTACGCCAGGAACTTCTCGGGCGCGGTCAGGATCCTGCGCTCGTATGCCATCTGCCTTACGGCCGCGGGCGCCACGACCGTTCAGGCCGCCAACTCCACCGTCATCGGAGCGCATTCCACCGGAGAAGTCGAGGCCGCCTGCCCGGCCGGGACGGTCGTCACCGGCGCGGATTTCGCGCTCGGAGAAACGCTCAACCTGGTCGGTCTTTCGAAGAAGTCCGGCGCCAATGCGATCGTGGCCAAGGCGCTCAACCTGGGCGGGACTGCGCTTGGGCTGAACGCGTACGCGGTGTGTTTGGCGATATCGTGATAACCCCGGTCGGGCTGGATCGGGCGGGCTTTACAAGCCCGCCCGTTCTTCTAATCCACGGAGAACATGGAAAATATTTGAAATTGTTACGGTTTTTTACCAAATTTTTCTCCGCAGCCCTCCGTGATTTCCGCGGATTCCTTTTCGCGGATTAATCCCTACACGGAACATCCAAAAAACTCCAAGCCGGCTGTCCTTCGCATCCATAATTCGGAATTACGCTACAATAGTTAATCAGCCGCTGAGCCGCGCCTTGGAAGGAAATCCGATGAAAACCAAATCCATTCTGGTCCCCCTGGCCGTGCTGATGACCGCCCTTTCGTCATGCGACGCCACTGCGGAGGCCGTGACTCCAATCCCTCCTGCGGATACCGGCACCGGCGCCGCGCAAGATACCGCAGAGCTTCCCTTACCGACCGATACGGCCACCGCTACGATCCCGCCCACTCTCCGGCCGACCCAAACCCTTGCGCCCAGCCTGACCTTCACCCCCTCGCAGGATTTCTCCTCCGCACCATGCCACGGGATTAAATTCCTCGCGGATATTTCGATTCCCGACGACTGGGAAACCGGCCCGGGCTCCATCTTCACCAAAACATGGAAGATGCAGAACGTCGGCT
>JAFGCU010000066.1 GCA_016932475.1 Anaerolineales bacterium | reverse complement strand
CCTTTTCCCGCCGGATGGGCGGTTCGGTAACATTCTGGATGAGGGAACGACTACCTGCTAGGTAACAATATTTATGAGCGGATTCGCATCCTTGCACAACGGCCCCGGGACGGTTATAATGCCGCCGTTTCAGAGCGAACCGGGCGGGGTCGGGCTCGCGGGTAACTAACCGGAGCACCGGCCTCGTTTACAAAACCGGAACTTTATGGGCTCACCTCTCCTGGTTTCGACATCCCCCAGCCCGAACCTCATCGGCTTTTGGAGGACCCGCCCTTCCGGGAAGCATGGAGAAGTACACCCGCCTGAAAAATCGGAGGCAGTTATGACGGAAAATCCTGGTATGGGTGGAAAAATCTTATTGGCCGACCTCAAGCCGAAGACCGAGCTCAAAGGCAAAGTCAAACGGATCGAGCTCTCGGGCGCCGTGGTGGATGTCGGCGCGGAACGCGACGGCCTTCTGCATATTTCTGCATTGGGCAGGGAAAAAGTCAGCCGGGTGCAGGACGTTCTTCAGCCCGATCAGGAAATATCGGTCTGGGTGAAGAAAGTCGATCCGGCCAAAGGCGAATTGCAGCTGACCATGACCGCCCCGCTGGCCCATGATTGGGGCGATATGCGCACCGGCACCGTCGTGCGCGGGAAGGTTACCCGGATCGAAAAATTCGGCGTATTTCTGGATTTCGGCGCCGAGCGGCCGGGGTTGATCCACATCAGCGAACTCTCGAATGAATACGTCAAAGACATCGCCAGCGTGACGAAGGTCGGCGACGAGATCGAGGCGACCATCCTCGAGGTGGACCGCAAGAAGAAACAGGTGCATCTCAGCCGGAAGGCGCTGGAAGCAAAACCCCAGCCGCAGGCGAAGGCGAAGGAAGAAGCGGAAGAACCCGAGGAACCGGAATTGAAAACGATCACGGCGATGGAAGCCGCCTTCCTTAAGGCCCAGGGCGGGAACCCGGGCGAAACCTCCGCCGGAACGCGCATGCGGGAACTGTCGGAAAAGAAGCGCCGGCAGCAGGAGGATATTCTGAACCGGACTCTCCAAACCGCGCCGAGAAAATGAATGACCGCGAAGCAAGCTGCGCGGTATCAAGGTGCACAAAATCCACGAACAACGCGGCAAACCGCGGGGTTTTCATCATCCCGCGAAGCGGGATAAATCCCCGGCCGGCGGAACGATACTTGTGCCGTGGAAATAAATCGGGCGAGGAATACACCTCGCCCGTTTGTTATTTTTTGGGGATCGTCCATCCCGGATGATTAACCCCGGAGGACAGCCGCCCGCGCGCTACGCCTCGTCTTCATCGAAAGGCCCTTCTTCGTCTTCATCCTCCTCTTCGATTTCAAAACCCTCTTCTTCGTTTTCCCAATCTTCGTCAAACTCGTCCTCTTCCCACTCCGCATCGGTTTCCGTTTCTTCGGATTGGGAGTAGGTCTGGCAGCCGGTGTCGGGATCCAATTCGATGGCCGCGGCGCCGCAGAAGTTTTCCTCCAGGAAAATGCAATCCATGTACCGGCAACGTATCCTGGGCATGAAGCCACCTCCAAAAAGTGCCCCGAAGTATATCGCAAACCGGGCTGCCTGCATCCCGTCATCCCGGTCTTGGCCGCCGGGATTTTTTTACTATAAGGAAGAAATACTATTCGGTCAAGTACTTTCCAGGAATTCGTCCGGGCCGATCCGCTCAGGGCCGCACGCGCCTTGCCTCCAGGACGTTCGGAAGCGCCTCGATCCGCGCCAGGACCCGGCTCAGCTGGGAGAGATCGGTGACTTCGATCATCATGTCGATGGTCGCCTGGTGGGCTTTGGTGTTGACGGCGACCTGCCGCATGCTGATATGGTCCTCGGTGACGATCGACGACACGTCCCGCAGCAGCCCTTCCCGGTCGAAGGCCGAGATGCGCACCTCCACCGGATAGGTGCTGACGAAGCGGCCCCACGAAACGCGGACCAGGCGCTCTTTGTCGGGGATGCGCAGGATGTTTTTGCAGTCCGTGCGGTGAATGGTGGCCCCCTGCCCGCGCGTGATGTACCCGACGATCGGGTCGCCCGGGACCGGTTTGCAGCAGCGGGCGAGGTTGGTGAGCATCCCGCGCAGGCCGGTGACGTTAATCTCGCCGGTGGTGGGCGAGGCCGGCGCTCCGGCGGCGGGCGCGATCGTGAATCCGGTTTGTTCGGTTTCCAGAATTTTCGACACGATCCGCGCGGGCGAGACGTCGCCGGCGCCGATCGCGGCGAAGAAATCGTTGACGGTCGCAAAGCCGGCCTGTTTGGAGAGGCTCTCGAGGGTGACATCCTCCACGCCCAACCGGCGCAGCTCGCGTTCGAGAATGTCGCGGCCGTTGGCGATCTTCTGCTCCAGATCCTGGTGCTTGAACCATTGGCGGATCTTGCTGAGAGCCCGCTGGGATTTGACCAGCCCCAGGTGCGGATTGAGCCAGTCGCGGCTCGGGCCCCCGCTGCGGGTGGTGACGATCTCCACCTGGTCGCCGGTCCGCAGGCGGTAGTCCAGGGAAACCATTTTCCCGTTGACGCGCGCGCCGCGGCAATGATGGCCGACGTCCGTATGGACGTGATACGCGAAATCGATGGGGGTGGACCCGGCGGGCATGTCGTGCACGTCACCCTTGGGGGTGAAACAGTACACGCGGTCCTCGAACACGTCGCTCTTCATGCCGTCGATAAACTCGCCGGCGTCGTGAACTTCCTGTCGCCAGTCCATCAGACTGCGCAGCCAGAGCACGCGGCGCTCGAAGGCTTCGTCGCGCTTGGCGCCCTCTTCCTTGTAGCGCCAGTGGGCGGCGATCCCGAGCTCCGCGCTGATGTGCATTTCCGGCGTGCGGATCTGCACTTCGAGCGTTTTGCCGTCTTCATACACTACAGCGGTATGCAGCGACTGGTAGAAATTGTCCTTGGGCGAGGCGATGTAATCGTCGAATTCCTTCGGCAGAGGCACCCAAAGATTGTGAATCACGCCCAGAGCGACGTAGCAACTGGGGATGTCCTTGACGATGATCCGGACCGCCCGGACGTCGTGGACCGATTCGAAGGCCACCCCTTTCCGGGTCATCTTGCGGTAGATCGAATAAATGTGCTTGGGCCGCCCGGTCACCTCGGCTTTAAGACCGGTCTTGGATAGTTCCTGGCGCAGGTGGTCGACGATGGATTTCATCGTCGATTCGCGGTCCGAGCGGCGTTCCTCGAGTCTGGCGGCGATTTCCTTGTATTGCGCGGGATTCACAAAGTGGAACGCCAGGTCCTCCAATTCCCACTTCATCTGCCAGATTCCAAGCCGGTTGGCCAGCGGCGCGAACAGTTCGAGTGTTTCCTGGGCGATGGCTTTGCGGCGCTCGGGGGGAAGGTGGTCCAGCGTGCGCATATTGTGGAGTCGGTCGGCCAGCTTGATCACGACCACCCGCACGTCGTCGCCCATGGCGAAGAAGATCTTGCGCAGCGTCTCCACATCCAGGGCTTTACGGCGGGCGTCTTCATCGACCTCGGGCATCGGCCGGCCGTCGTCGCGGTTGACGCGCGGAAGTTGGGTGAGTTTGGTCACCCCGTCCACAAGTTTGGCGACTTCTTCGCCGAAATCCTTGCGGATCAGCGCCAGAGTGACGGGCGTATCCTCGACCACGTCGTGCAGGATACCGGCGGCAATGGCCGCTCCCGGGAGATGAAGGTCAGCCAGGATCTTGGCGACCGACAGGCAGTGCTGTATGTACGGTTCGCCGGACGCGCGGGTCTGCCCCTCATGACCGCGTAGCGCCATCTGGTACGCCCGCTCGATCATCTCGCGGTCTTTGGGGGAAAGGTAAGAGAGGGTCTCGGAGAAGGGCTGATAATCCATGGGAAAATTTTGATAAGTATACCTCTCCCCGCCCCCTCCTTATCCACCCCCTCCCAACTTCCCCATTTGCCTTCCCCCCTGTGACCCCCCATTTGCCCTCGAAAATTAAATGTGGGCAATAATTTAGGAGGGCAAATGGGAGGACGTGCACTTGGGGGGAGGGTGGCATTCTCCTTGCACGTACCAATCCCGACGGTATTTCACGGATCGACGGGCTCGGCCGGGTTAATCCGGCACGGAGCGCGCGGCCGTTCCTTCCGGAGGATCCTATGGCGGTGACCGGGAAAGGGTTCTACATCTGGCAGATCCCGCATTGCGAATCGGGCGACGCGACGAGGATTGCGGCGCGCGCCGTGGAGGCGGGATTGAAGCACGTCCTGATCAAGATCGCGGACGCGGGCAACGCCTTCAATATCGACAAGAACGGCAAGGACCTTGTGCCGCCGGTTGTCGCGGCGCTGCATGCCAGGGGAATCCAGGCCTGGGGCTGGCATTACGTGTACGGATATGATCCGACGGCGGAGGCGCGAGTGGCCGTCCAGCGCACCCTGCCCCTCCAACTGGACGGCTATGTCATCGATGCCGAGGCCGAGTTTCAGTACTCCGGCCGGGCTGCCGTGGCGAGGACTTTCTGCCAGCTGCTCAGGGCCGGGTTGGGATCCCTCCCGATCGCTCTTTCCTCATACCGCTTTCCGAATTACCACACCGCCTTCCCATGGAGCACGTTCCTGGAGTTTTGCGACTACAACATGCCCCAGGTCTACTGGGAGGGGTCGCACAACGGGGCCGAGCAACTGCAACGATCGTATGACGAGTTCCGGAAGATTTCACCTTTCCGGCCAATTATCCCGACCGGCCCCGCGTATTCCAACAACGGATGGCGTCCGGCCGCATCCGAATTGACGGCTTTCCTCCAGAAAGCGCTGGAACTCGGGTTGATGGGCGCGAATTTCTGGTCCTGGGATTATTCCACCCAATCCAGCTATTTGGATTTGTGGAATGCCGTGGCGAGTTTTCCCTGGCCGCCGGCCCCCAGTGCGGATATCGCCCAGCAGCTTCCGGCGATGTGGAACACGCACGATCCCAACCGGGTCCTCTCCCTGTACCAAGACAACGCCGCGCACGTTACCGGCGCCCGGACAGTAGTCGGCTCACAGGCAATTCTGAATTGGTATTCCGAGATGTTCGCCACGCGCCTGCCGGGGGCTCTGTTCCAGATCACCGGATACAGCGGCACCGGAAATTCCCGCCACATTTCGTGGACGGCGACCAGCCCTGCGGGCAACGTCCGGGACGGCAACGATACGCTCGGGATCCGGGAAGGCAAGATCCAGTACCATTACACCTACTTCACGGTTACTTAAACCGGAGGAAATCCTTTTGCGGACAAGATACATCCGAAATTGGATTTCCCCCCTTCCAATAATTGACAGCGCATATCCACGGGTTATAATCCTTCAACCGTCCGGAAGTCATGCCTCCGCAGCAAACCCCGGGCGTTTCGTGCGGCATTCCACAAGCCCCCGTAGCTCAAAGGATAGAGCGGCTGACTTCGAATCAGTAGGCTGGGGGTTCGAGTCCCTCCGGGGGCGCTCGCTTTTCCGACGACGGTGCGCCGCAATCGCGCGCCGTACATCATCATTCCCTGCAGGTGAGTGTCCGTGCGCCATTCGCGCCGCCTTCTTTTCGGCCCCAAAACGACCAAACTGGAGCTGTTGCTGACTCCGTTGTCCCGGCTGCCGATCTCGATTACGGACGGCCCGGCCGGCGAGGCGATCGTCATTTTGCGCGAAGACCTCAAGCGGTTGAAGCTGAAGCGCATCCAGCCGAATTTCTACCTTTCGGCCGGATACGGAACGGTCGAGGGCACGACGAACATCGCGGTCGGTTTTTACGACACGCATCCGCTTATCCGCGAACTGCACAAGGAATACCGCCGCTGGAGTTACAGCCCGGAAGAGATCCTCGCCACCCTACGGCATGAAGTCGGGCACGCCTTCTGTTACGCCTATAAGCTTTACCGTCGGAAGGATTTCCGCGAAACCTTCAACGTCCGCGGTCACTTTTTCCACACCTACCCTGTGACCGACCGTTACGTCGAACGGGCCAATCCATGGAGCCGGGATTTCGTCAACCCGAGCGGCGATCATTACGCCCAGAAGCACCCCGACGACGATTTCGCGGAGACCTTCTGCGAGTGGTTCTCCTCGCGGCGGACCTGGCGTAAAAAATACCGGCGCTTCCCGGGCGCCCTTAAAAAATTGCAGTATGTGGATGAGCTCGTCCGCGAACTGCGCCGGAAGGAACCGAATTTTATCAACGACCCGGACCTGCTTGACGAGCCGACGAGCGCCTACGCCATCACGCTGGCCGAATTCCTGAAAGCCAAAAACATTCAGCGCTACCGGCGCGGGGCGACCGGATATGTGGATGGCGATCTGCGCCGCCTGTTCCACAAGACCCCTTCGCGGGCCTCCTCGCAGGCAAGTTACCTCCCGGCGGATGAATACCTTAAGGAAAACCGGCCGCTGTTGATGAAACGGGTGACCGCCTCGACCAAAGCGGATCCGCTGGTGGTAAAGGATCTGCTGGATAAATGCCAGCATCGCGCGAAGGAACTGCGGCTCTCGCTGCGCAGGCGCGAGCGCGAGATTAAACTGATCGAACTGGCGGCGTACATCACGCAGCGTTGTGTGTTGTATCAGGCGACGGGATCGTATTTCGGGTGATCGTCTGTCGGGCGCCTGCCCCCGCGACGCATCCCGGCTCGTTTGTGGTTCATGCGCCGGGATGAATGCAAAGCGGGTGTTAACTTGACCTGCATCCATGAACCGCGAAAAACAATGGACCCCGGCCGCGAGCCCGCCGGGGTGACGGATGAAGCCGAGCACATCCGAATCCTGCATGGGCGAATTCACCCCGGAGCATGGGGTGGTCTGGATGGAAAGAAGGAGCCGGGAAAAGACAAGCGCTAGTGAATGTGACCGACGGCTGGATCCGCCGCCAAAGTACCGGCCAGTACGCTCTCATACAGCGTTAGCATCTGGTCGGTGATCCGCTCCCAGGAATAGGCATGCGCCAGGTTCGCCGCGTGGCGGCCGAGCTCCTGGCGCAGCCTCTCATCCGAAAGCAGCTTCTGCAGTTTGTCCGCCAGCGCGGCCGGATCGGAATCCGGAATGTGATACCCGGTGCGGCCGTCGCGGATAAGGTACAACAATCCCCCCACCCCGGAAGCCACAACCGGAGTGCCGCAGGCCATCGCCTCGAGCGCGACCATCCCGAAGGATTCATACTGCGAAGGCATGACCACGGCCTGCGCGGCGGAATAGTACAGCGGAAGCTCCGTCTGCGGGCGCTTTCCCAGGAAGGTCACCACGTTCGTCACGGATAATGTCTCCCGAAGCTCCTGAAGGTACCGCATCTCTTCCTGGGGATTATCCGGATCGCCGCCGATCACCATGACGCACGGGCACGCCGGGGAAAGGAATCCCCGTTCCTGCAGCAGTGCCGCCGCGCGCAGAAGCGTTTCCAGCCCCTTCAGGCGTTCGATCCGTCCGACGAAAAGGACCATTTGCGAGTCCTTGGGAAGCCCGATCCGGGTGCGCGCCTCGGTCATCAGGTGCGGGTGGAACAGGTCCAGATCCACGCCCGGCGGAATGACCACCACCTTGCGGAGATCCGCCTGATAAAACCACTGCAGCTGCATGCGTTCGGCGGGCGTCGCGGCGATAATCCGGTTGGCGTCGCGGAGGATGGTCCGCTCGGTCTGCCGGCGAAGCGGATCCTCAACCGTGCCTCCCAGGCGTGTTTTCATCTCTCCCAGCGTATGGAACATGTGCAGCAGCGGGATATTCCATTCCCCTTTTAACCGGAGCCCGGCCAATCCGGAAAGCCAGTAATGGCTGTGTATCAAATCGTAACGGATGTCCTGGGCGGCGCAGAATTTTCCGATCCCTTCCGTGAAGACGGGAACGAACGGAGCCCATTGGTCCCTCGGCAGAGGGGTTTCCGGTCCGGCTGTGATGTGGATAACGCGGTTGCCGTTGCCCAGGTCGTGTACGACGTGCGGCACATGTTCGTCCTGGGAGCGGGTAAAAACATCCACCCGGATCCCGGCCGTGCCCAAGGAACGGGTCAACTCGCGGACATATACGTTCATTCCGCCGGTATCCTTTCCTCCCAGGGCCGCCAGAGGGCAGGTATGATAGGAAAGCATCGCTACGCGCATGGGGGATATTATAGCGTTCCCGCCGCGGACAATCCCAGGACTTTTTTGCCCGGAGAAGCCTGGATGATGCGATCCGCATGGAAAAAGCCCAAAAAATTGGCCAACTTGACCACGAATGCGGGCTCGTGGTATTCTCCCCCCGATTTCTCGAATCAGGGGGAAACGATGTCAATGGAAGAACGCGCTTATTGGGTGGCTTTCAATCACATCCGCGGAGTCGGGTCCGTCCGGGTTCAGAAGCTCCTGAAGGCGTTCGGGAATTTGCGAAACGCGTGGAAAGCGCCGCGCCATCAATTGCTGGAAGCGGGACTGGATGAGCGAACCGCGGCGGCGGTCGCCGGCGGCAGAACGGAACTGGATCCACAGAAACTTCTGGATCGCTGCGGGGAACTCGGGCTGAAGGTGCTTATCTGGGACGACCCGGATTATCCTCCGCGCCTGAAGGAACTGCCCGCACCGCCGCCGGTTTTATACCTGCGCGGCGGTATGCTTGAAGCGGACGGCTTGGCGGTGGCGATTGTGGGAACACGCAAAGCCACCGCCTACGGGAGGGAAGTGACGCGGATGTTCGCGTCGGCGCTGGCAGGGAATGGGATCACCGTCGTGTCGGGAATGGCGCGCGGGATCGACGCCGAAGCCCACGGTTCCGCGCTGGATCAAGGCGGCAGGACCCTGGCCGTGCTGGGATGCGGCGCGGATGTGGTCTACCCGCCGGAACACGGGCGGCTGGCGAAACGGATCTCCGAGAGCGGCGCGGTCCTGAGCGATTACGCGCCGGGCACGCCGCCGGATGCGGCGAACTTCCCGCCCCGCAACCGGATTATCGCCGGGCTGGCGCTCGCCACGCTGGTTGTCGAAGCGGGCGATGAAAGCGGCGCGCTGCTGACGGCCTGGTATGCTGCGGAGTATGGACGGGATGTGTTTGCCGTCCCCGGAAGCATCCTGACGCCCGCCAGCAAGGGGTGCAACCGGTTGATCGGCGACGGCGCTCAGCCGGCCGTATCTCCGGATGCGCTGATCGCCGCGCTGGATATACCGCGCCTTGCGCCCGCGCTGCAGATGCGCATGATCGTCCCGGAAAGTCCGGTCGAGGCGAAGATCCTGGCGGCACTTGGCGCGGAACCGGTGCACATCGATCAACTGCGAGCCAGCGTTAACCTTCCGGTGGAAACGGTCTCCGGAGCGCTGGCTATGATGGAACTGAAAGGGATGGTCCGGACGGTCGGCGGGATGCAGTATGTGGCAGCTTCCCCGCGCGTTCCGCTGGATCACCGGGAATAAATGGATCCGCACTCCGAACAGAGACTCCCACTGCTGGTTGTGCTGATGGCCGGCGGCGGCGGCACAAGGCTTTGGCCGTTGTCGCGGCCCGAGCAGCCCAAACAATGCCTGCCGCTGCTCGGCGGCAGATCGCTCTTTGAATCCACCGTGGACCGCCTGAGCGGCAGCGTTCCATTGGAGCAAATTTTCGTCGTCTCCAACCGGCACCTCGAACCGCTGTTGCGCGCGGCGGCAACGGCAATCCCCGCGGAGAATTTCTTGTGCGAGCCCAGCCCGCGCAACACCGCGCCGGCCGTGGCGTATGCTCTGGCACGGCTTCAAGCGCGGCACCCGAAGTTCGTGATGGCCTGCCTTCCTTCGGACCATTACATTGCGGATACGGAAGCCTTTCGGCGGTTGATGCAGGCCGCCCGGACGCTGGCGGAGAAGGAGTTCCTGGTGACACTCGGGATCGCGCCGACCGGGCCGGTCACCGGTTACGGGTACATCGAACAGGGCGAGCCGCTTCCGGCGGTGGACGGCTTTCCCGCCTTCCGGGTCCGCCGCTTCACCGAGAAACCCGGTATGGAACTGGCCCGGGAGATGGTCCAAAGCGGTTCCTACACCTGGAATTCGGGAATGTTCTTTTGGCGTTCGGATGTGATCGATACGGAGCTCCTGCGCCATCAACCCGCCATCGGCCGGGCGGTCGCTCGGTTGACGGACGCCTTCGAACGGAAGGACGGCGGCGCGGCTCTGGAAAAGATCTGGGCGGCGATGCCGAACCTCTCTCTGGATTACGGCGTACTGGAAAAATCGGACCGCGTCGCGGTCCTTCCGGCGCGCGGATTGGGCTGGACCGACATCGGCAGCTGGGATGCGCTCGTCGAGTTGTATCAGGCGCATCCGGAATTGCGGACGGATGTGCCCGAGGGGCATCTCGATGCCGGTTCGAAATCCGTTACCGTCATCCGCAAAACCGGGGATGACCGCGTCCTCGCAACCGTGGGATTGGATGATGTGATCATTGTGGAAACCGATGAGGCGATTCTGATCTGCCGGGCCGGGAAATCGCAGGACGTGCGGGCGATCGCCGAAATGGCGCAGAAACGGAAATCCGGACGAAAGCCGGATTGAGACTCCCCCCATTCGACGGGGGAATTGACCATCAGGAACTTGTATCCGGTTGAGCGCAGCGAAGCATCTGCTTCTGAAATTCCCTATCCTTCGCTGCCCCCGCTCGCGAATTCCTTGCATCGGAAAACCGCCGATGCTCATCGCCCCCTCGCTCCGCGAGCGCAGGCGGAAGGCGGGCGGCTCCGGATGACTGTCCCAAAGGCTTGAAATCCTGGTCCACTGGAATGGAGTGTACGTTCGCATGGAAGGGTATTGTCTGAAATGTAAGTCCAAGCGCGAGATCGTAAACCCGGAAGCGGCATTCCTCTCGAACGGGAGGCCGACGACGCGCGGAACGTGCGCCGTGTGCGGGATGAAGATCCAGAAGATGGGCGCCACAGACGCCCACGCCGGCATGACGCCGCCTCCGCCTGTCAAGCGGGAGCCAAAACGCGCCAAGCGGAGCGGAAATCTGGTGATCGTGGAATCCCCGACCAAGGCGAAAACCGTTGGGCGGTTCCTCGGCAAGGGTTACCAGGTACGCGCATCCGTCGGACACGTGCGCGACCTTCTGCGTTCGCAGCTTTCCGTGGATGTGGACAACGGGTTCACGCCCAAATACCGGATCCCCAACGAAAAGCGTCCGATCGTCAAGGAATTGAAGGCGCTGGCCCAGCAGGCGGAACAGGTCTACCTCGCGACCGATCCGGACCGCGAAGGAGAGGCGATCGCCTGGCACCTGAAGGAAGCGGCGGAGCTGGAGGGGATTCCAACCCACCGGGTCGTCTTCCACGAGATCACCAAATCCGCTGTGGACGAAGCGTTCCAGCATCCGCGCGAGATCGACATGAACTTGGTGAACGCCCAGCAGGCGCGGAGAATCCTCGACCGGCTGGTCGGGTACATGCTCAGCCCGCTCCTGTGGGCCAAGGTTCGCAGCCGGCTCTCGGCGGGACGCGTGCAGTCGGTGGCGTTGCGCCTGGTGGTGGAACGCGAACGGGAGATCAGCGCGTTCGAAGCGGTCGAATATTGGTCGATCGCGGCGGATCTGGCGAAGATCACGAATGGCGGCGCGACTTTCCGCGCCAGACTGGCGAAGGTGGACGACCAGGATTTTTCTCTGGGTTCCGAAAAGGAAGCCGGGGACATGGCGGAGGATCTTTACAAAGCCTCCTGCCGCGTGGCGCGGGTCAAGCGCGGGGAACGCCGGCGCAATCCGTCCGCGCCCTTTACCACCTCCACCCTGCAGCAGGAGGCTTCGCGCAAACTGGGATTTTCCCCCAAGAAGACGATGGCCATTGCCCAGCAATTGTACGAAGGCGTGGAGATCGATTCCCAGGGGATGACCGGTCTGATCACCTACATGCGCACGGACTCCACCCAGGTGGCTGAAGCGGCGCAGAAGGAAGCCCGGGATTTCATCGCCGAGAAGTACGGAAAGGAATCCCTCCCGGCCGAGCCGCCGCAGTACCGGACCAAATCTCGCAATGCGCAGGAAGCGCACGAAGCCATCCGGCCGACATCGGTCCTGCGGCAGCCCAAATCGCTCGAGGCGTATCTCAGCCGCGATCAAAACCGCCTGTACGGGCTGATTTGGCAGCGGTTTATCGCCTCGCAGATGTCTCCCGCCCTGTTTGATACCATCCAGGTGGACGTGGAGGCCGTAGGAGCGCGGAAGTACCTGTTGCGGGCATCCGGTGCCGTGTTGCGGTTCCAGGGGTTCCTGGCGGTTTATGAAGAAGCCAGGGATGAAGACCAGGCTGAGGACGAGGATGGACAAACCGCGATGCCTCCCCTGGAAGATGGAGAGATCCTGAAGATCGCGGGCATCTTCCCCGAGCAGCATTTCACCCAGCCTCCTCCCCGCTACACCGAAGCCGCGCTGGTCAAAGCGCTCGAGGAGAACGACATCGGCCGGCCTTCGACGTACGCGCCGATCCTGTCCACAATTCAGCAGCGCGGATATGTCGTGCGCGAAGAGAAGCGCCTGCTGCCGACCGAGATCGGGTTCACGGTGAACGATATGCTGGTGACGTATTTCCCGGACGTGATCAACACCGGGTTCACCGCGACGATGGAAGACGAGTTGGATGAAATCGCCGAGGGGACCCACGACTGGGCTTCCACGCTGCGGGAGTTCTACGAGCCGTTCTGCAAGGATTTGAAGCACGCGGAGAAGGAGATCCCGAAGGCGGACGATACGCCGGAACCGGCGGGGCGAGACTGTCCGACCTGCGGGAAACCGCTCGTCATCCGCTACGGGCGCTACGGCAAGTTCATCGGATGCTCCACCTTCCCGGCCTGCCGCTATGTGGAACCGTGGCTGGAAAAAATGGGCGTGCTGTGCCCCAAGGACGGCGGAGAACTCGTCGAACGCAAAACGCGCAAAGGCCGGACCTTTTACGCCTGTTCCAACTACCCGACCTGCGATTTCACTTCCTGGCGGAAACCACTCCCCAACCCCTGCCCTTCCTGCGGCGGATTGCTTGTGTACGGCGCCAAACAAACCGCTCAATGCATCAAGTGTGAGACGAAATTCGCGCTGGATGAACTCCCGCCCCGGGAACCTGAGAAAACCTGACAGCCGGGGTTGTCGGCGGCGCGGAGCGAGCCTGTCTGAAAATATTGCCCGCGGGCGGCATCTGCGGATACAATCAGAGTATGTGTAGGTGACCGATGGCGACTTTCGATTCCCTTAGTGAAACCCTGGCCCGCTGGATGCGGACTCCCCTGTTCCGCAACGGGGCGAGTTTCCTGCTCGGGACTGTTTTTGGACTGGTTGTCCTGGGCTGGATCCTCTGGCCGGTCGAATATGTGGACACCACGCCCGAAATGCTGCGATCGGATATCCAGCTGGATTATCTGCGCATGGCGGTCGATTCCTACAGCATCAACGGGGACGCGGTGCTGGCCCGCAGCCGGTTCGAGGCGTTGGGAGAGCCCAAGCTGGATCTGCTGTCGGCCCTGCGCGGCGACGGCCTGACCGACCCCGCACGGCTGCACCAATTCGAAGTGCTCGTCGCCGGATTGTACGTTCCGGGCTCGGAAACAGCCGACCCCGCGGCCGCACCGGCCGCCGCCGGCGGATTGGAGGACGCGCTATCGGTTCTCGCGATCCTCGGCATCCTCATCGGCGGAGGGATCGCGATTGTCATGGCGGTTAACATCCGCCGCCACCGCGCCGTTGCCGCCATGGCGCCTCCCGCCGACCAGGAGGACCTTTCGCTGGAAGCGGAGGAGGAACTTGGGGAAGATGCGGCTCCGGTCGAAGCGGAGGCGCAGGATACGGAAGTGACGGGCGGCGGGGGAACCGAGCCGCTCGAGCGGTTCGTCACCACGTACGCCCTGGGGGACGACCTGTACGAGGACAGCTTCACGATCAATTCCCCAAGCGGGGATTTTCTCGGCGAGTGCGGAGTGGGTATTTCCGAGCCGATCGGCGTCGGGGAACCGAAGAAGATCACCGCGCTCGAAGTATGGCTGTTCGACCGCAGACCAAGCCGGACTTCGACGACGGTTCTGATGAGCCGGTATGCGCACGACAAGGAAGACGTCCGGGCGACTCTGGCGCCCCGCGGACTGCCGGTGCTGGCGGCGCCGGGAGCCGATTTCTGGATGGAAACGCCGGGATTGTCGCTGCGGGTGGTGATCCGAGAACTGATTTACGGATCCGGTCCGTTGCCGCAGAATTCCTATTTTGAACGGTTGACTCTGCAATTGGAAGTCTGGTCCAAGGGGAAGTAACCGGTTCAGGAAATTATCCGCCACAAAGGCCACAAAAAGTACAAATAAGAAATTGACAGGCTGTTGAAAAACGGTCAGAGCGTTATTGCGAAGATCGAAGCGACGAAGCAATCCGCTTACTATCCCTGGAAAAAGGAGATTGCTTCGCTCCTGGAGCCTGCCCTCAGCGGAGCGAAGGGGTCGCTCGCAATGACGGTAGACGCATTTTCTGCTGCCTGGTAAAAAAAACAGGGAAAGGAATTCCCGGTTTTTTTTATTTGCTCTATGTGCTTTTTACGGCTATTTGTTTATTCAATTTTCTCAATCCGAAAGGAGCGCGGTCCGGAAGGAGTGGGGACAGACACGGTCTCTCCCGCCTTGTGCCCCATGAGCGCCTTGCCGATCGGCGATTCGTGGGAGATCTTCCTCGCCCGCGAATCCCCCTCTTTGCTGCCCACGATCAGGAACACGTCCGTTTCGTTTTCCTCATCCACAACATGGACCCGGCACCCCAGGGAGACGACATCCCGCGGGGTGGAATCCGGATCGACGATCTCGGCTGTCTTCAGGAGGTTTTCCAGATCCAGGATCCTGCCTTCGAGGAATCCCTGCTCTTCCTTGGCGGATGTGTAATCCGCGTTTTCCGAAAGGTCGCCCTGTTGAATGGCGGCCCGCAGGCGCCCGGCCAGCGCCGTTCGCGCGGGGCCTTTCAACTGTTCCAGCTCCTCCCGGATTTTCCGGGCTCCCTCGGGGGTCAGAATCTTGTTTTCCATTCGGATGATCAGTCTCCAGGCGGATACAATCAGGTTTTGGTGTACGGATTGGTCAATTTTTCAAATTCGTCCATCGCAAACCGGTCGGTCATCCCGGCTATGTAATCGCACACGACCCGGTGCAAATCCTCCCGCCCAGCCTGCTCAAGGACGGCCGGCGGAAGGATTTTCGGATTGGTTACGTACATCGCGAACAGTTCCGACAGGAACCGTTCCGCTTTAAGCGCCATCCGCATCACCCGGTGATGCCGGTAGAGTTTATCAAACAGCCGCTGGCGCAGGGCTTCGAGGGCCGGAAGGAAACCATCCGACGGGCGCACGATGTTTTCCGGAAGCCGGCGGACATCCGCGCAGGTTTTTACTTTGTGGGATTCCAGGAGTGCCGCGGTGCATCCGGCGACGTCCTGCACCGCCAGACCGATGAAGGCGCGGATCATCTGATGGCGGTCCAGGTCGGAAAGCGGACCCGAGGTCCAGCCGGTGGTTTCCTGCAGCTGCTTCCACAAATCCAGATCCGCGAGATCCTCGGTCCGCAGCATGCCGGACCGCAGTCCGTCATCCAGATCGTGCGAGGTGTAGGCGCATTCGTCGGCGGCATTGGCGATCTGCGCCTCCAGGCTGCCGCGTTCGTCCGGCGAATACTCCGACATGTCGGGGATGTCGAAGGCCGTCTCGTGCTTGACAATCCCCTCGCGCGTTTCCCAGGTGAGGTTCAAACCGGGGAACCCCGGGTACCGGCGCTCCAGAACCGTCACGATCCGCAGGGATTGGCGGTTGTGATCGAAGCCGCCGTGCGATTCCATCAACCGCGAGAGCACCACCTCGCCCGAGTGCCCGAACGGGGGATGGCCCAGATCATGCGCCAGGCACACCGCTTCCACCAGGTCCTCGTTGGCGCCGAGGTTTCGGGCCAGCGATCGCCCGATCTGGGATACCTCCAGCGTGTGGGTCAGGCGCGTCCGGTAGTAATCCCCCTCGGAGGTGATGAATACCTGGGTCTTATGCTCCAGACGCCGGAATGCGGTGGTGTGCAGAATGCGGTCGCGGTCGCGCTGGTAGCCGGTGCGCGAACCCGGCTCTTCCTCGGGGTGCGCCCTGCCGCGGGACCGTTTGCTGAAGGATGCGTGGGGGGCCAGGATGCGTTCTTCGAGGGATTCGAGGGCTGGACGGTCGAGTATCATTGGGTTGGGTCCGGACTTGGATCGAAAGGGAGTGTATCAAACGGGTATGGGCTTGTCAATCATACGGCATTGAATTATCCTTGCAAACCGTGCATGCACTCCGAGATCCAAGGATGACTTTCGCATCCCCGGATGCCCCACTATGAGCACCCAACGCATCATGCTGGTGGACGACCACGAAGTGGTCCGGCTGGGATTGAAATCCCTGCTGGAACATCATCAGGGATTCGAGGTGGTGGCGGAAGCCGGCAGCGCCGCCGAAGCCGTCGAGAAGGCGCTTGCGCTCAAACCGGACGTCATCCTGATGGACATCCGGCTTCCGGGCGTATCGGGGATAGACGCCTGCCAGGAGATCATTCAGGAGAATCCGGAAATCAAGGTCATCATGCTGACTTCCTACGCCGAGGACGAGATGCTGTTCTCCGCGATCCGCGCCGGCGCGTCGGGGTACCTATTAAAGCAGATCGGCGGGCAGGAACTGGTGGAGGCCATCGAACGCGTCGGCCACGGGGATGCGCTGCTGGATCCGGCCGTGACGAAGCGGGTCTTTGCGGAAATGCGCAAGATGGCGCAGGAGGAGGAAGCTTCCACCTTCTCCGGACTGACCCAGCAGGAAATGCACGTGCTGCAACTGGTGGCGGAAGGCAAAACCAACCGCGAAATTTCGCAGGCGCTTTTTCTGGGAGAAGGCACCGTCCGGAATTACGTGTCCTCCATCCTTTCGAAACTTAGCGTCTCCAACCGGACCGAAGCGGCCGCTTACGCGGTTTCGCACAACCTTAAATCGTATCTCTAAGCCGGAAATACCACTCTTATGGATATTCTTCTCCTTCTGCTGACCTCAATCTTCGCCGGAATCCTGCCCATGATCTGCTGGGCGGTGTTGGTCTGGTGGTTCGACCGGTACGAGAAGGAGCCGCTGCACCTGCTGGTGATCTCCTTTCTGTGGGGGGTGGCGCCGGCGATCGTCATCGCAGCGATCGTCGAACTGGTCCTGGCGCTCCTTTCGGGGTACAGCGGGGATGCCGCTTCCACAGGCATTTCCATCTTCAACCTTGGGGTCGTCGCGCCGCTGGTCGAGGAAGGCGTCAAGATGCTCGGTCTGCTCGGCGTGTTCTGGATCGCGGGGAAAGAGATCGACGGCCCGCTGGACGGGATTATTTACGGCGCGATGGTCGGGTTTGGATTTGCCGCCACCGAAAACGTGCTGTTCTTCCTCTCCAGCGACAGCGTCGGCGAACTGCTGGTGATGATCTTCCTGCGCGCAATGGTTTTCGGATCGCTGCACGCGATGATCGCGGCCTTCACCGGGCTGGGGCTGGCGTTCGCCAAGTATGCGCGCGGTACGGGCCGGGCGATCCTGTGGGCGGCGGGAGGGTATCTCCTGGCCGTCGTTTTTCACAGCATTCACAACATTGGGCTGATCTTGGCGCAGAATGCGCTGTTGTTCCTGGTTGCCATTCTGCTCTCCTACGGCATCGGGCTCGGCATTATCATCATGCTTTCGATCGGCTCGCTTATCCGCGAGCGGCGGACCATCCAAAAATTCCTGCAACCGTATATCGGACGGGGATTGCTCACCGAACAGCAATGGCAGGCGGCGGGCTCCATGCGGAACCGTCTGGCCGCGGAACTCACGGCGCTGGGCGGCCTGGATTTTAAAAAGTACCGGATGATCGCGCGGTTGCACACGCTTTGCGCTGAATTGGCTTTCAAGGAGAAGCAGCAGCAATTATGGGGAAAAGACCCGAAAGTGGAACAGCACATTGCCAGATTAACCATGGAAATAAGGCAAATTGTGCAGTCCGCCTCGCCCTCGCAGAATACCGGTTTGGTATAATCGCCCTACGCCGAATGGAGAAAAAATGTCAAATACCAGTCCTCGACCTGCCATACCGAGTCGAATATGCCCTGCCTGCGGCACGCGGATCGCGGATACCGCCGCGCGCTGCGCCGTATGCGGGATGGTTTTCGAATCGGGCACCGGCAGGGCTGTGCGCCCGCCCGCGCGGATGAGCGGCACGTCGTCGAACCTGTCGCTCCCGGTCGGAGTGGTGATCGCCGCACCGGTCATCTCGATCATCCTGGGCGCACTGATCATGGTTTTCCTCCTCCGAGGCTCCAACGCTCCGGGCGCCGATACCGCGCCGACGGCGCCGGCCCAGACCCCGACGATCACGCTGACCCCTGCCCCGACCGATACCCTCGCGCCGACCCACACGCCGTCGCCGCTGCCGCCCATCGAAGTCACCGTGCAATCGGGCGATACGTGTTATGGCCTGGCCGCCCGGTACGGGATCACGGACATAAGCCTGATCAAGGATCAAAACGGCAAAACCGCCAATTGCGACAGTCTGAGCCTTGGGCAGTTGCTAAGAATCCCCCAGCCGACCCACACCCCCCAACCCGCTTCGAGCGCCACGGCGGGCGCCGCCGTGCAAACCGAGCAATCCTGCCAGTTCGAAACGTACGCCGTTGTGGAAGGCGATACGCTGGCTGGAATTGCGGACTTGTGGAACGTCTCCATTGAATCCATCAAACGCTGGAATTCCGAAAAGTATTCCTTCGCCAATGACGTGGTCTATGTGGGAATGGTATTGCGGATCCCGCTGTGCGAACGGGAGCCGACACCGGGACCGAGCCCGACCCCTACGACTCCGCCCCCCTACCCGGCGCCGAACCTTCTCACCCCGCGCGACGGGACGATCTTTTCCGTTGACGATAATGAAATCGCATTGCAGTGGGCGGCCGTCGCCACCCTGCGCGAGAATGAAGAATACCTGGTTGCAATCGAGGATATTTCCGGAACCGAACCGGTTAAAACCATGCGTTACGTTAAGGACACGCGCCTGATCGTGCCGGTGGAGTTGAAACCTATCGACGGGAGCATGCATCTCTTCCGCTGGAGCATAATGGTTGTGCGGAAAACCGGGAGCGTCGACGGCGGCAATCCGGTGTACGTCTCGGCCGGACAACCCAGCGAGCGGCGCGTGTTTGCGTGGGGCGGGAAGCCGCCCGCGGCATCCACGCCGACACCGTAATAATCCACGAAGAACACGAAGATAAAACCTGAAGGACACGAAGGGAGAGTGTGATTCCCTTCGTGTCTTTTATTCCTATTCGGTTGTTGAAAAAGCTGGTCGAGTAGCCCGCGTTCTCTGCGGGCGTATCGAGACCACGTCATATTACCGGTGGTCTCGATATTGCGCCCGGCAGGCGCGCCGGCAAATCCCCGCTCAGCGCTTATCGATGCCGAGCGCGAGCTTGATGAAATCATCGCCGCGCATGAATGGAAGACTGCCGGCCCTGGCTTGCTCCTCGTCATAGGCGGTGGTGCCGTCCGGCGAATTCCCGGGCCGCAGGATGGCCACGGGCACAGGATCCCCGGCGTGAATGCCGGTCGAGACGGGCGTGGGATGGTCCGGAAGCACGGCCACGGCGGTTTCCAAGCCTAGTTTTTCCACGCCCTCGAGGATCGGACGCACCAGGCGGTCGTCGAGCATCTCAATGCACTTGACCTTAAGTTCCAGATCCCTGGCGTGGCCCGCCTCGTCGGTGGCTTCCACATGCACATACACCAGGTCGTGATCCTGGATCGCTTTGACGCAGGCCGCGGCCTTGCCCTCGTAGTTGGTGTCCCACAAGCCCGTGGCCCCCTCCACCCGGATCACATCCATCCCGGCGTACAGGCCGAGGCCCATGATGAGGTCCACCGCCGAGATCACGGCGCCGTGAATGCCGAACCGCGCGGGAAAGGTTTCCATCTTCGGTTTGCGCCCCGGCGACCACGGCCAGATCGCATTGGCGGGATCCTTGCCCTCGGAGACGCGCTTCCGATTGACGGGATGATCCTTCAGAATCCCCTCCGCCCCCGCCATCAGCAGGCGAAGCTTGGCCTCAGTGGCTTTGGCCTCGCCGGATACGGCGGCGGGAAAAAGGGATTCCGCTCGCCGTCCGACATGGTCGTGCGGCGGGGCGCATTTCAATTTCGGCGAGGCGGCCGCGCCCCGCACAACCAGCAGATGCCGGTAGCTGACCCCGGTGTGGATATCCACCGGCATCTCACCCGCATCCTCGCCCAGAGCCGCCTGCAGAGACCGGATGATCTCGTCAGCCTCCCCGGTGGTGATGTGCCCGGCGGAATGGTTTTTTATCAGATCCTGCTCAATGCAGATGAGGTTCAAACGGAACGCCACATCATGATCGCCGAGCGCCACGCCCATATTGGCGGCCTCCAGCACCGCGCGGCCGTTGTACGTTTTGGCCGGGTCGTAGCCGAGCACGCTCAGGTTGGCCACTTCGGATCCCCTGGGAAACCCGTCGGGAATAGTCGAGAAGAGCCCCATCCGTCCTTCCCGGGCGATGCGGTCGATGTTCGGTTTGTTCGCGGCCTGAAGCGGGGTCTTCCCGTGGAGCGCTTCAATGGGATAGTCGGACATACCGTCCCCCAGGATGATGATGGTTTTCATGTCGAAATCTTCTCCAGACGCTGACGTAATAAGTAATTGAGGAAGAATGGATCGGTCAGTAATCGTCGTTATTCCGCGGCTTCTTTTTCATTCGCTCCGGTATTGCTGATGTGCAGTATGAAACCCCGGACGGCGAGCTTCTGTTCCCTGGCGGCGGCGAGCATGGCGGTTTGAATCTCGTCCAATCCTGAATCCGCGAAGGCGATCACGCCGGGGCCCGCCCCGGACAGGACCGCCGCCGCGGCGCCGGCCTGCTTTGCCGCCTGAATTATCTCCTCCACGCCCGGCAGGCGCCCCATTCTGTACGGTTGATGCAAACGGTCCTGCATGGCCTCCGCCAGCAGCCGATAATCCGCGCTGCGCAACGCTTCCGCCGTCAGCAGCACCCTCCCCAAGTTGAAGACCGCGTCGCGGTGATCGACTTTCTCCGGAAGGAGTGAGCGGGATTCGCCGGTGCTCAGATGCTTTTCCGGGACGATCACGCTGACCCGCATCTGCGGAAGCTCGTACCGGCGCCAGAGGACGCGGCCGTCCTCGACGCTGAGGATGACCAGCCCGCCGACAAAGGCGGCGACGGAGTTATCCGCATGGGTCTCCAGGGGCAGGCAGAGTTGGATCAGGTTTTGGCGGGAGTACGGGTTGCCGATTGCGGCATTGGCGGCGATCAGCCCGCCGACGGCGGCCGCTGCGCTCGAACCCATCCCGGAGGAAACGGGGATGCGGTTCATGCATTCAATCGTAAAACCGGCGCCGGCGTCGCCTGCTTTCTGGAAAACCTGCGAGGCTGCCTGCGCAACCATGTTCCGGCCGTCCTTCGGAAGCGATCGGGCGCCCTCGCCCTCAATCGAGACGCGCCCATCCCCCTCCGTGGCCTCGAGGATGACGTCGTTCCATAGATCCAGCGCCAGCGCCATGCAATCAAAACCGGGGCCAAGGTTGGCCGAAGTGGCCGGCACTTGAATGTGCGTGCGCCGGATCCGAAGGGTCATGCCAGGAGCGCCTTTTCCAAAGCAGCGAGTTCCGGAGGCAGGAGCGGAATGGCCGGCGCCCGCTTGGTGATGATGTCCGAATCCTTTAATCCATGCCCGGTGCATACGGTGACGACGGATTGCCCGTCCAGCACTATCCGGTTGTTCCGGACCTCATGCAGCAGGCCGGCGATGCCGGCGGCGGAGGCGGGCTCGACCCACAACCCCTCGGCGGCCAGCATCGCCTGCATATCGAGGATGGTCGGATCGCTGACCGCGATGATCTTCCCGCCGGATTCCTGCGCGGCATCCAAAGCCTGCTCGCCGCGGGCGGGCTTCCCGATCCGGATCGCGGTGGCGACCGTTTCCGGATTCTCGACCGGATGCCCGAGCACCAAAGGAGCCGAGCCTTCGGCCTGCACTCCGAGGATGTGAGGCAAACCGGTTTTTTTCAGTTGATGGTATTGCCGGAATCCCATCCAATAGGAAGTGATGTTGCCGGCGTTCCCGACCGGAAGGCAGAACCAATCCGGCGCCTTCCCCATCGCATCGCAAATCTCGAACGCGCCGGTCTTCTGGCCTTCCAGGCGGAACGGGTTGAGGGAGTTGACCAGCGCGATGGAATGCCTCTGGCTGAGTTGCACGACCATCGTCAGCGCGTCATCGAACGAGCCATCCACCTGGAGCACCCGGGCTCCATAGGCGAGCGCCCCCGCCAGTTTGCCCATCGCGACTTTGCCCTGCGGGATGAGGACAATGCACTTTATCCCCAGGCGCGCGGCGTATGCGGCGGCGGAGGCGGCGGTGTTGCCGGTCGAGGCGCAGATGACCGATTGAACCTTTCGTCCGGCCGCCTCGCTGATGGCAACCGTCATCCCGCGGTCTTTAAATGAGCCGGTCGGGTTTAATCCTTCGAATTTCGCATGCAGCGTCACACCCTTTCCGAGAAGACCCGCGACGCCCGGCAGCGGTATCAGCGGTGTATTCCCTTCCAGCAGGGTGACGACGGGAGCGTTGGGCGGCAGATCGATCAACTCGCGGTACTGGGCAATAACTCCGTTCCAGGGCATTCCGTTACCTTTCCTTATGCGTGATTTTCCCCCGGGACGGATTTTACCATCCTCGGAAGAAGATGGACGACGGACGATGGACCATGGCCGATAATTGTATGTCATCCCAAGTCCTTTATTCGAAGCTGTTTTCCTCGGGTGTTCGAAAAAAGGTATAAAATATTTTTCTGCCATCCTCCATGGCCGGTCGTCCATCGTCGGTTTTTAGATCGTCCATCATCGGGATTCGCCATGGTCCATGGTCTATCGCCTGTCGCGGTTTTTTTGGACCGTCGATGGTCAATTTCCTGGAAATTTCCGCGGACCATTTATAATGGAGTAAGAAACCAAGGAAAAAACCAGCCGCCATGTCTCGATCCAAATCCATTAGCACAACCAAAGAACCGCAGGCGTTTCTGTTCGGCATCCATTGGAAGAACGACAATTCCATCCTTTCCATCGAGGACAGCCTGGCGGAGCTGGCCGTCTTGTGCCGGACGGCGGGAATGAACGTGGTGGGCCAGGATTACCAAAGAATTCTCAAACCGGATTCCGCCACGCTTATCGGCTCCGGCAAAGTGGAAGAGCTTAAGCGCTGGGTGGAGGAAACCCGGGCGGAAATCGTCGTGTTCGACGAGGAACTCTCGCCGCGCCATCTGCGTGAGCTTCAGGACACTCTGGGTATTTCGATTCACGTCCTGGACCGGACCGCCGTCATCCTGGATATCTTCGCCCAGCATGCCCATACCCGCGAGGGCGCGCTCCAGGTGGAATTGGCTCAATATGAATACCGGCTGCCGAGGCTGACCCGGGCCTGGACTCACCTCGCGCGGCAGGCCGGCGGGGCATCCGGCCGCGGAGGAACGGGCGGTGTCGGCCTGCGCGGTCCGGGTGAAACCCAGCTGGAAATCGACCGTCGGGAGATCTCGAAAAAGATCGTCCGCCTGAAAAAGGAATTGGAAACGGTCCGCGATCACCGCAACCGGTACCGGGACCGCAGGCGCCGGTCGGGGTTGTCGGTCGCGGCTCTGGTCGGCTATACCAACGCCGGAAAGAGCACGCTGCTGAACACGCTGACCGATGCCGGCGTTTTTGTCGCCGACCAGTTGTTTGCAACTCTGGACCCCACCACCCGGCGGGTGCGCCTGCCCGGCGGAAAGACAATTCTCTTCACGGATACGGTCGGGTTCATCCAGAAATTGCCGACCTCGTTGATTGCCGCTTTCCGCGCGACCCTTGAGGAGATTTCCGAAGCGGCGGTCCTGCTTCACGTAGTGGATGTCTCACACCCGAACGCGAAGGAACAGGTCCGGGCGGTCCACCAGACGCTCCACGCGCTTGGATTGGATAATATCCCGGTCGTCACCGCGCTCAATAAGGTCGATAAACTGCCCGCGGCCAGGCAGGACTTTCTCCGGAAGGACCATCCCAATACCGTGCCGATCTCGGCCCTGTCACGCGAAGGAATCCCGGAATTGCTCGAAACGGTCGAAAAGGCGCTTTTCGATACGATGAATTATGTGCGCGTCAAATTGCCCTTCAAAGCCGGGAGGCTGCTGAACGTCTTCCACGAAGAAGGAACGATAGAAAGCCTCGTCCACCGGCCGGACGGCGTACTGGTCAGCGGACGGATACCCGGTTCCCGTCTGACGGACTTCCGCCCCTACCTCATCGAGGACGACCGGGGAGAAAAAATCTCCACATCATGAGGAAAATAGATTTCCTCTGCATTCTGATGTTATTCCTCTATGGCTGCGGAAATACCCCGCCGGATGCCGCCGATTTTCCGCAAATAACGGATGCGGAGTTGGCGGCAAGTCCATCCGCCGAATGGACTCTGTCCGCATCAACCGAAACGGCTGAGCCAACGCTTTTTCCGACGGCCGGCGGGACGCCCGCCGTTCAGGCATCTTCCGAGCCGAGCACGCCCCCTCCTGAACCGGATCCCGGCGTAACTATGGCGTTCGTGGGCGACATCATGCTTGGAAGGTCGCTCGGCGCGCGGATTGACCGGGGCGAAGGCGAGACGATATTCGCCTCGGTGGAAATAGTCCTGCAAGCGGCGGATATCACCATCGGCAATCTGGAATGCGCGCTCGGTTCGGGCGGAACGAAAGCGCCCAAGGCGTATACATTCCTCGCCCCGCCGGAAGCCGCCCGCCTGCTCCGGGACGCGGGTTTCGATCTGTTGAGCTTGGCCAACAATCACAGCCTGGATTACGGGCTCGAAGTCTTCGATCAGACGGGGAAAATACTTGCGGAAAATGGAATTCGGTTCATTGGCGCAGGCGCCGACGAGATCACGGCCCGCGCGCCGGCCCGCTTGGAAGCCGGCGGGTTCCGGATTGCGCTCCTGGCGTATGCCGATGTGCCGGTGGAATACCTGTCTAAATTTGACGCCCGGGATTGGACGGCGGGCCCCTCCACGCCCGGGATCTCCTGGGCTGAGGACGAGAAGATAAAACAGGATCTGAAGGCTTTGGAAGGCGATACGGATATCACCATCGTGCTCTTCCATTTTGGGACGGAGGGCCTGGCCGCTCCCGACAAGCGCCAGATCCAACTGTCGCGGCTGGCGATCGATTACGGCGCGGATGTGATTGTCGGCAGCCATCCGCATATGGTCCAGGGCGTCGAGCAATACAAGGATGGTTACATCTTTTACAGCCTGGGGAATTTTATTTTTGACGGCTTCGCAGGGGAGGCGAACCGCAGTGCGATCCTGTGGATCACCGTATCCGCGGAAAAAGAGCTGACGTACGCATTAATGTCACTGAACATCGTCGATGGTATCCCCAGGATAGGCGAGTAACCGGCTGTCGAAACATCGCACCCCGGGACCGGTTTCTTGGATGGCTAGGAGAGATCAAAACGCCGGAACCTCAGGAAATTTTAAGAGACCCCAATTTTTCCCCCAATTCAATGATCTGTTTTTGAAGGTCATCCGGTTTTTTAGAGGAAATCGATTGTTTCATTCCAGTCTGGAATTTCTCCACCCACGCCCACTGCCTGCGGAAGGCGTCCGCTTTGAGCCAGTAATCCCGTTTCTCCCAGGCCGCGGCCGTATGATCGACGGATTCCGAGATCTCCTGAAGCGCGGCGGTAAGCGACGAGCCCAACTCGAACAGCTCTGTGTCATTCTTCGCCGAACGGAGGAATTCCCGGATGGCGGATGTCATTTTCTTTAGAGCTGTCGTGCGCAGGCGGGTCGGATTGGTGGTGTGGATGATCCTGCCCAAGAAAGGACTCCTGTGATGCGGGATATGGGATTGAAACAGTCGGGCTGCAACGGGCGGAATTATAACCGACGCGGGGGCTGTCCGAGGGAGGATATTTGGTCCCCACAAGAGAGCATTCCCGGAATAAGGAGCCGGACCATGGACGATAGATCGAGGACGGGCGACGATCGACCATCGACCATCGTCAATATTCGAGAAAGACAGGCCGGCGGAAGCCGGGTATTTACAATTTACCCGTACCTACCTCTCCATCCATGCTATGGAACAGATAGAATTATTGGCCATGGTCGATCGTCTGCCGTCCGCGGTCGGATTTGCGATAAAATTACACACCCCTGGTACGGTTCCGGTTGACACGGGAACCATCAGGGGCATGGAGCAAACCCGTGGACGAGCACATCAAGATAGTGGCCACCAACCGAAAAGCGACTCATGATTATGCCATTCTTGACCGATTCGAGGCGGGCATCGCGCTTTTTGGTTCGGAGATAAAATCCATCCGGGCCGGGCAGGTCAACCTTAAAGAAGGCTACATCTCGATCGAGGGAAAGCAGGCTTGGCTGCTCAATGTCCACATCTCCCCCTACAACCCGGCCAGCAGCGCCAACCATGATCCGCTGCGGAAGAAACGGCTGCTTCTGCACCGCAAGGAGATCCTGCGGCTCATGGAAGCCCAGCAGATAAAGGGATTGGCGATCATCCCTCTGAAAATCTACCTCAAGCGGGGCCTGGCGAAGGCCGAGATCGGTCTCGGACGCGGATTGAAGAAGTATGACAAGCGCCAGGTCATCGCCAAGCGGGACGCGGAACGTGAGATGCGCCGCGCTTTCGCGGGTCGCGGGTAGAGGTGCTATAATGATCCTGCTACTGGGGATGATTGGCTTCGACGGAAGAGGCTGGCCCCGGATGGCAGGCCGAGAGGCGCCGAACTCGAAAAATCAGCGCACAAACTCAACTGCCAACCGCAGTTACTCTGCTCTTCCTGTTGCGGCTTAACCCGCACCATAGAGCCTGACCCTTAAGGGTCACGTCCGCCTCTCCCTAACTCCGGCTGGGAGAGATGCGGGCGTGAGAAAGCCGGAGTGCCGCATGCGAAGCCGTGGCGCATGCGAAAGAGGGCTTTCGGGCCTGAGCGGCTGGTCTGTCGGTTTTCCCCGCCGGGCGGGCAGCCGATGGACGAGAAAAAATGTCCGGCTAAGCCTGTAGAGGTCCGGT
>JAFGCU010000065.1 GCA_016932475.1 Anaerolineales bacterium | reverse complement strand
CCTTTTCCCGCCGGATGGGCGGTTCGGTAACATTCTGGATGAGGGAACGACTACCTGCTAGGTAACAATATTTATGAGCGGATTCGCCTTCTAGACAAAAACGGGCTTGACTGGTATATTTTGCCCGTCATGAACACGCGGCTTTCCCATACTCATGCGCATACTCAAGGTCAACCAGCATCGCTGAGTTGAGCGGCCGCGCTTTTCCATGGAATGGTTTTATCAGCGCCCTCCCTCAGCCGGAGGGCGTTTTCTTTTGGAGGATCGATGAAGAACAGAACTGATATTCGCTTGGCGCTGCCTTCGAAGGGCCGTTTGGAAGCGGAGGCGCTGGAATTCCTGGAGGCTTGCGGGCTGGACGTGTTCAAGCCCAATCCGCGTCAGTACCAGGCCGGGATCCCGGCCGTGCCCGGCCTGACGGTGTTGTTTCAGCGTCCCGGGGACATCGTCGTCGGGGTACGCCAGGGGAGCCTGGATTTCGGAATCTCCGGAACGGATATCATCGAGGAGAAGAAAGGCGACGGCAATGACGTGATTATCCTGCACGATTCGCTGGGATTCGGCGCCTGTTCGCTCTTCCTGGCCGTGCCTGAAGGGTGGGACGGCATCCGCAGCGTACCCGATCTAGCACGCAAGGCCCCGGGCATGCCCGGGGAAGGCAAACCCCTGCGCGTGGCGACGAAATATCCCGTCCTCACAGCCCGGTTCCTGAAGGAGAAGAAAGTCGAACCGTTTGAGTTGATCTCTTCGGAGGGAACGCTCGAAGTGGCGCCCGCGATCGGGTATGCGGATATGATCAGCGACCTGGTCTCAACCGGGACGACGCTGCGGGATAACCACCTATTGCCGCTCTCGGATGGGGAAATCATCCGTTCCCAAGCATGCCTGATCGCCAACCGCGCCGCCCTGAAAGCCCGCCCGGAGGTGCTCGAGGCGGCCCACTCGCTGCTGGAATACATCGAAGCCCACCTGCGGGCGCAGGAAGCCTTCATCGTGTTCGCCAACATGCGCGGAAAATCCCAGCCGGAGATCGCCGCCAAAATCTTCGCCCAAACCGATCTCGGCGGATTGCAGGGACCGACGGTGTGCGAAATCTTCACCCGCGAAGGCGGTACGCCGGAATGGTTCGCCGTAAATATCGTTGTCCGCAAGGATAAGATCATGCGGGCGGTCCAGCAGCTGAGGGCGATCGGCGGCAGCGGCGTGGTGGTCTCGCCCGTTACGTACATTTTCGAGGAAGAACCGGCGCGCTTTGTGAAAATGCGGGAAGAACTGGGAAAATAATCCCCACCCCCAACCCCTGTAGGGGCGACCCAATGGGTCGCCCCTACAGGGGTTGGGGGTGGGGAAGACGTGGAGGTTCCATGCTTCGAATTATCGACCTGGCGGAAGCCAGGCAGACAATCTTAACCCGCAAGCCGCAGGGCGGGGAGATTCCACTTGCATTGCGGGAAAGCCTCGCGCGCGTATTCGGCGAACCGCTCACGCCCGCCGAAGCGGTGCGGCGGATCCTCGCCGACGTGCGGACGAACGGCGATCCGGCCGTCGCCCGCTGGACCGAAAAAACCGACGGACAGCAAATCGAAGATCCGCGCATCCCGCCCGCCGAGTGGCAGGCCGCCTATGAGAGGATCCCGGAGAATCTGCGGCAATCGCTGACGCTGGCCGCCGAACGGATCCGCGCGTTTCACGCCCGCCAGCCGATTCCCTCCTGGGAAACCGACGATCTGGGCGGGACGCTCGGCCAGCGAGTTACTCCATTGCGGAGAGTCGGAGTCTACGTTCCCGGTGGAACCGCGCCCCTGCCCTCGTCACTTCTGATGTCGGCTATTCCCGCCGGGGTGGCGGGCGTGGATGAGGTGATCGTCGTCACCCCGCCCGGCCGGGAGAACGGGATTGTGCCGGATGTCGTCCTGGCCTGCGCCTATATTGCCAAAGTCAACGCGCTCTACCGCATCGGCGGCGCGCAGGCGGTGGCCGCGCTGGCCTACGGCACGCAAACCATCCCGCGGGTGGATAAGATCGTCGGCGCCGGGAACATTTTCGTCACCCTCGCCAAACAGCAGGTATTCGGAATCGTGGGGCTCGATGGACTCGCCGGCCCGACCGAGACCGTCGTGATCGCGGACGACGGCGCCAATCCCGCCTGGGTGGCGGCGGACCTGCTGGCCCAGGCGGAACACGACCGGCTGGCCACGGCCATCCTGCTCACCCCTTCGCGCGCGCTCGGCGAAAAAGTGCAGGTGGAAGTGGCGAAGCAGATCGAAAGCCGCGGGCGTGCGGAGATCATCGCCGCCTCGCTAACCGGCCAGGGTGGAATCATCATTACGCCCGACCTCGAAAGCGCGGTCGCGGCCGCGGACGAATACGCCCCCGAGCACATGTGCCTTTCGGTTGCGGATCCGGACGCTTGGAAGGGGCGGATCCGCAATGCCGGCGGCCTGTTCCTCGGCGAACGGTCCTTCGAGGTCCTCGGGGATTACACCGCCGGGCCGAGTCACGTGATGCCGACCGGCGGGACGGCGCGTTTCGCCTCGCCGCTCAACGTGCTCGATTTCGTGCGCATCACCAGCATCATCGCGCTGGATGAAGCGACCGCGGCGCAGATCAGCCCGCACGCGGAGCGGATCGCCCGCGCCGAAAGCCTGGATGCACACGCCGAATCGGCGCGCCTGCGCGCCGAAGCCGGCGATGGCGGGACCACCGAATCCGGCGGCCCATTCCGGTTCCTTCCCAGGGGGGCCGAACCGGAAGCCTATACGGCGGTGATCCCCTACGAGGTCTACGCCGCGCAGTTTGCGGAAACCAAAAAACGGATCGTCAAGCTTGACGCCAACGAGAACCCGTACGGGATGTCGAAGCGCGCGCTCGAAGCGGTCGCTGCGGGGAAGTACTTCAGCATTTACCCGGACCCCCAAAACACGCTGCTGCGCGGGCGGCTGGGCGAATTTCTGGATCTGCCCCCGGAACGGATCTTCACCGGCGCCGGCGCGGATGAACCGATCGACGTGGTAATGAGCGTGGTGCTGGAACCGGGGGATGCAATCGTCAACTGCCCTCCCACCTTCGGGATGTATTCCTTCTCAGCCGGCGTCCACAGGGCGCGCGTGCTCGCGGTCGGTCGGAAGGCGGATTTCTCGCTGGATGTGGACGGCATCGAAGCGGCGGTGCGGGCCGAACCACGCGCCAAAATCCTGTTCGTCTGCTCGCCGAATAATCCCGATGGATCGCTCGTTCCGGATGAAACGCTTCGGCGTCTGCTCAGACTGCCGGTGCTGGTCGTGGTGGACGAAGCCTATGCCGAGTTTTCCGGCGGCAGCCGGATCCGCTGGACTCTGGAGTATGAGAACCTCGCCGTCCTGCGCACATTCAGCAAATGGGCCGGGCTGGCCGGGCTGCGGATCGGGTACGGCATCTTCCCGCGTAGCCTGATGGGGCGGATGATGACGATGAAGCAGCCCTACAATGTGAACGCCGCGGCGTATCAGGCGGCGATGGCGTCGCTCGACGATTTCAAGGCGATGAAACGGACTTTCGATAAAATCATCGCCGAGCGGGAGCGGATGTTCCTGCAATTGAAGCGGATCCCGTGGATGAAGGTCTATCCCAGCCGGTCGAACTTTTTCCTGTGCCGACTGACCGGCCGCGATCCGCGGGCCGTGCAAACGGAGCTCGCCAAGCGCGGGATCCTGATACGATACTTCAACAAGCCCGGGCTGACCGATTGCCTGCGCATCTCGGTCGGCAAGCCGCGGGACACGGATTCTCTGATGAAGGCTTTAACGGAACTATCCTAACCCCCCTCTCCCCTGCCCGCTCCCCCCTTTCCCAAGGGGAAAGGGGGGAGCGGGAGAAAAGGAGCCGTCATGCGCAAAGCGACGATCGAACGCAAGACCAAAGAAACCGAAATCCGCGTGGATCTCACGCTCGATGGAAAAGGCACCGCCGAGGTCGAGACCGGAATCGGATTCCTCGATCACATGCTCGACCTCATTGCGATGCACGGCCTCTTCGATTTGAAGGTTTCGGCCAGGGGCGATACGCACGTGGACCTTCATCACACGGTGGAGGACACGGCCCTGGTCTTCGGCGACGCGTTCGACCGCGCGCTCGGGGAGAAGCGCGGCCTGGTGCGGATTGGGCACGCTGTGGTCCCGATGGACGAGGCGCTGGCGCTGGCGGTGGTCGATTTTTCCGGACGGCCGCACTGCCTGGTGCGCGCCGAATGGGCGCTGGTGACGATCGGTGAACTGCCCGCCACGCTGGTGGAACACTTTTTCCGCAGCTTTTCCTCCGCGGCCAAAGCCACCGTGCATGTGCGCCTGCTGGAACGCGGCGACGATCATCACCAAGCCGAGGCGATGTTCAAGGCCTTCGGGCGCGCGCTCGACCGGGCGACGCAGATCGATCCGCGCCGCGCGGGTGGAATCCCATCGACCAAGGGTGTCATATAAAACCTTTCTCACCGCAAAGGCGCGAAGAACGCAGAGAAATATGAATGCAAAAACTCGGCGTCCTCTGCGTCTCTGCGGTGAGATTTTCCGGAGAAGTATTTATTAAAATGGAGTTTATGAAGGAACAACAAGGATTCACTGTCTACCCGGCAATCGACCTGCGCGGCGGAAAAGTCGTCCGCCTCGCGCAGGGCGACCCGCGGCGGCAAACCGTCTACGGCGATGACCCGCTCGAAATGGCCCGCCGCTGGCAGGCCGAGGGCGCTTCCTGGCTGCATGTCGTCAACCTGGACGGCGCATTCGGCGAGACTGCCTCCGCGAATGAGATCGCGCTTTCCGAAATTCTGCAAACCGGTCTGAAGGTGCAGTTTGGCGGCGGAATTCGTGATATTTCCGGAATTCAGCGCGCTTTAAATGCGGGCATCTCCAGGGTTGTGATCGGCACCGCCGCGATAGAGAACCCATCACTTATCGATGTGGCTATGCGCATATATAGCCCGGAGAAAGTCATTGTGGGTATCGACGCGCAGGCCGGGAGTGTAAAAACACGCGGTTGGAAGCAGGATTCCAAGCTCGATGCCGTCGCACTCGGCCGCAGGATTTACGCTCAGGGAGTCCGCTGGTGCGTGTTCACGGATATCGAACGCGATGGGGTTTCCACCGGCGTCAATATTCCCGCCACGGTTAATCTGGCCCGTGAGACCGGCCTGCAGGTGATCGCTTCCGGCGGCGTGTCTTCGCTCCGGGATGTCGAGGCCGCCGCCCGGTCCGGCCTGCCCGGGATTATCATCGGGCGGGCGCTGTACGAGGGCGCATTTACGCTTCGGGCGGCGTTGGATTCTGCAAAGGATACGGGCCAGAAGAAGGAAGCCGATTCCTCGCCGCTCCGCGGCTCGGAATGACATGCCAATGGAACCTATCTCAAAGAAAGGTCCTGGCCGCTTCGCGGCCCTGCATGCTACATGATCCACATCGTCGATTACAAAGCCGGTAATATAACCTCCGTCAAGCGCGCGCTGAACCACCTCGGCGTGGATTCTGTCACCACCCCCGATCCGGACATTCTCCGCCGCGCCGACAAGGTGATTTTTCCCGGCGTCGGCCAGGCGGCCAGCGCGATGACCGTCCTGCGCGAACGCGGATTGGACGCGGCGCTGCGGGAAGCATGCGTGCGCGGGGTTCCCATTCTCGGTATCTGCCTTGGTTCCCAGATCGTGCTGGATCGTTCCGAGGAGGGCGATACCGCCTGCCTGGGCCTGCTCGCGGGTGAAAGCAAACGGTTTGTCTTTTCCGATCCGGCGTTGAAAATCCCGCATATGGGATGGAACCGGATCCGGGTGGTGCGGGATCATCCGGTTCTGGGAGGCGTCGTGGCAGAGGAGGAATTCTATTTCGTGCATTCGTACTACCCGCAGCCGGAAGATCCGGCGGACGTGATCGCGGAGTGCGAGTACGGATCCCCCTTCCCGGCCGTGATCGGCCGCGCGAACCTGGTCGCGGCCCAGTTCCATCCGGAGAAAAGCGGACCAGCCGGCCTGCGGATCCTGCGCAACTTCATCGAGTGGAACGGGCGCGGGAGGTAAGGGCACATGCTGAGCAAACGGATCATCGCCTGCCTGGACGTGCGCGACGGCAAGCTCGCGAAAAGCGTGAAGTTCGTCGACACGAAGGACATCGGCGATCCGGTCGAAACCGCGCGCCGATACTACGAAGCCGGGATCGACGAGCTGGTCTTTTACGATATAACCGCCTCGAGCGATCAGCGCAGCATCCTGCTGGACGTGGTCGCCGCCGTCGCCGCGCAGGTTTTCATCCCGTTTTCGGTCGGCGGGGGGTTGCGGACGGTCGCGGATTGCGCCAGGGTGCTTCTGGCCGGCGCTGAAAAAGTTAACGTCAACACCGCCGCGGTGCAAAACCCACAGCTGATCGCCGACGCCTCGCGCGCATTCGGCGCGCAGTGCGTCGTGCTCTCGATGGATGTCCTGGCGGTCCCGCCCACCCCCGCCGCGCCGTCCGGGTACGAGATCGTGACGCACGGCGGACGCACCCGCACCGGCCTGGACGCACTTGCGTGGTCCCGGCGCGGCGAGGAACTCGGCGCGGGCGAGCTGGTGGTCAATTCGATCGACGCCGACGGCACGCGGGAAGGGTATGCGATCGATCTGACCCGCCGGATCGCCGAAGCCGTCCGCATACCGGTGGTCGCCTCCGGCGGCGGGGGCAAGGCCGAGCATCTCCGCCAGGTGCTCACCGGCGGCAAAGCCGACGCCGCGCTTGTCGCATCGCTCCTCCACTACGGGCTCACCACCGTCGCGGAGCTGAAGCGGTACTTGAATCAAAATGGAGTAAAGGTGAGGATGCCCTGATCTTCCTCCCCTCCCGTTAGGCGCTTTTTCTTTTCGCCTAACGGGAGGGGAGAGAGTGAAGGGATGGAGATACTATGGACCCCCAATACAACGAAAAAGGATTGGTCCCCGCGATCGCACAGGATGCGCGCACCGGCGAAGTGTTGATGCTGGCCTGGATGAATGCCGAAGCCTGGCGGAAAACACTCGAGACCCGCGACGCGTATTTCTGGAGCCGCGAGCGCAAGGAGTTGTGGCGCAAGGGCGCCACCTCCGGCAACACCCTGAAGGTCGAGGAAGTGCGCCTGGATTGCGACACGGATGCGATCCTCCTGAAGGTGATCCCGGCCGGTCCGGCCTGCCACACCGGCGAACGCTCATGCTTTTTCAACCGCGTCATCGGAGAAGGCCGCAATCTTTCGAACGGATTTCTCTCCCATCTGGAAGATGTGATCGCCGACCGGAAGATCAATCCGGACGAGGGGTCCTACACCAGCGCGCTATTCCGCGAAGGGTTAAACAAGATATCCCAGAAGGTCGGGGAGGAAGCCACCGAGACGATCGTCGCCGCGCTCGGCCAATCCGATGACCGGGTGGTCAGCGAGGTCGCGGACCTTTTGTATCACACCCTGGTTTTGCTGGCCGCGCGCGGCCTGACCCTTGCCGATGTGGAAGCCGAACTGGAAAGGCGGCATGCATGAACCTGTGGCTGTTTGATCTTGACGGCGTGCTGATCCAACCCGCGGGATACCGCGAAGCCCTGCGCCGGACCGTGGCGCATTTCTCGCGCGCGGCGGGTTACCCGCCGCGTCTCCTGGACGAATCCACGATCGAATCGTTCGAAGCGCAGGGCATCACCTGCGAGTGGGATATCGCCGGGATCTGCCTGGCGGCGGATATCTTCACGCTGTGGCGGGCGAATCCGTCGCTGCATCTGCCGACCGATCTGGACGATTGCCTTGGCGCGCTCCTCTCCCCCGAATGGACCCGCCCGGAACCCGATTACGCGCATTGGGCGCATCAGGTCGGTGCGCTCAGCGGCGAGACCCCTTCCGCCTCGGCCATTAAGCTTTTCAAACAGGAAGCGGGGCATATCGACGAGGATCCGGTGCGGTTGAGCGAGTTCGAAGTCATGCTCGGGCTGGTGCTCGGGCATGCGCGCGAATTTTTGCGTTCGCCGGTGATGCAATACTTCCAGCAGTTTACGCTCGGCAGCCAGGCGTACGAGCATCAGTATGGCGTCAAGGCGGTGCTCGAAACCCCGTCCCTGCTTGCCGAATTGGACCGGCCGGGGATCTCCACGGGCGTCCGCGACCGGATTCTTACGCTGCAGGCGGAGAAACGAATCCATTCCGTTATCATCACCGCCCGCCCCTGCCGGCCGCAGGCAGCCGGCCCGAACCACGCCGATTACCCGCCCGAGGCGGAGATTGCGCAGCAAGTGCTCGGCCTGGAAACCCTGCCGCTGGCCGGCGCCGGGCACATGCAATGGCTCGCCCGCCGGCACGGCCAGATCAGCGACGGCTACCTGAAACCCAGCCCGGTCCATTCGCTGGCCGCCCTCGCGCTTGCGCTGGGCGGACAAGAGGGCGAGGCGCTCGAGGCGGCGCGGGTGTTTGTCGAAGAGGGAAAGCTGCTCCCCCCGCTCGATTCGCTGAAGGAAACGGGTGCCGCCATCAGCGTCTTCGAGGACTCGCCGACCGGTGTGATCGGAACCCAAAGCGCTGTCGACCTGCTGAAACGAAAGTACCTGGATGTCGCCATTTCCATCCTCGGCGTGGCGGCCGGCGGCGAGAAGCGCGCCGTCCTGCAATCGCTCGGGGCGGAAGTGTTCGACACCGCCGATGCCGCCCTTAACAAAGCCTGGTCTGGGTTCTGATTTTCGATACTCTTCACAGGAAATATTCCGCCTTTCCCCGCAGGATCCGGCATTGGAAAATAATGAATGCTTCCGCGCAGCCGGACCGATGCGGTCCGGCTGCGCACGATTGACAAATCTCTTTTTCCAATTACAATTTGGTCCTTCAAGCCGGAGTGGCGGAACTGGCAGACGCGCTGCGTTCAGGGCGCAGTGGCCGCAAGGCCATCAGGGTTCAACTCCCTGCTTCGGCACTAACCCGGGCAACCGGGTTTTCTTTTTCCTGTTTCCATCGGTTTATCCCGATTGCCGAGGTGTAATGCCCAAATCCGCCCGCACAACCGTTCCCTCCCTTCTCCCCGTTTTGCGAAGAGATCACGACTTTCCAGCCGCCGTCACGCATCTCGGCCGGCGCTACCATCATATCGGGATCCCCACCACGCTTCCCCGCCCGGCCGAAAAACACCTTCCCGCAATCGGTCTGCATGTGTCCGGCTTCGAGACAAGCCCCTTCGGCATCGAGTGGATGCGCTTTGACGAGACCAGCCCGCTTCCGGAAATCATCCGCACCGTCCCGCAGATCGCATTCGTCGTCGACGATCTGGAAACCGCACTCGCGGGAAGGGAGTTTTTATTTCCGGTCGGCGCGCCCTCCGGCGGAGTTCGCACGGCGATGATCCCCGCGGACGGCGCGTCTGTGGAATGGATGGAATTCGATGGCCGCGGGAGCGGAGAGAAGGCATGAAGAGAATCCGGTTCCCCCGGAAATGGATCGGCTTACTCCTGGGCGGCGCGTTTGTGATCGGCCTGCCGTGGATTTATGTGCGGCTGAAGACGCAATCGCGGATATACCGGACCGTTGCCGATGCCCCGGAGGCGCCGGTGGCGATCGTCTTCGGCGCGGGGCTTTACCGCGACGGCACCCCGATGCCCGTCCTGGCCGACCGCGTGGCGATGGCGGTTGACTTGTATAAGGCCGGCAAGGTCCGCAAACTCCTGCTCAGCGGGGACAACCGCTTCCCGGAATACAACGAGCCGGAAGCGATGCGCCAGTATGCAATATCCCTGGGCGTCCCCGAAGCCGACCTGGTTTCGGATTTTGCCGGCCGTCGAACCTACGACAGTTGTTATCGGGCGCAGTACGTCTTCCAGGTGAAGAAAGCGATCCTCGTCTCGCAGGAATTCCACCTCCCGCGGGCGGTATACCTGTGCGATCAGCTGGGGATCGAAGCCGTCGGCGTAGCCTCCGACCGGCGGGCGTACCGCACATTCTCGCTCATCCAATGGAACCTGCGCGAATGGCCGGCCTGTATTTTTGCGATCATTGATACCCAGATCACCCGCCCGCAGCCGGTTCTCGGTCCGGTCGAACCGCTTGAGTAAATCATTCCATCCACATCCTCCCATCCCTCCCCGATGGGCTTCCCGAGCCACAACGGAACAATAGAGACGCGATCGCAAGGCAAACGGGGTGACCACAGGGAGAGGGAATGGACGCAAAAAGAAAGGAAGATTCCCATGCATCGTGAAGAAGCGCTCGCCATCGTCCGCGAATTCGTGAAGAATGAGAGCCTCGTCCGCCATATGCTGGCCGTCGAGGCGGCGATGCGGTTCTACGCGAAGAAGTTCGGCGAAAACGAGGATCTATGGGGCGCGGTCGGGCTGCTGCACGATTTCGACTGGGAGATCCATCCGGACCTTGAAAGCCACCCGCAGGCGGGGGCGCCGATCCTGCGCCAGCGCAATCTCCCGGAGGATATCGTCCATGCCGTGCTTTCCCACGCAGATCACACCGGCGTGGCGCGGATTAACCGCATGGAGAAAGCGCTTTTCGCCTGCGACGAGCTGACCGGGCTGATCACCGCCGTCGCGCTGGTGCGGCCGTCGCGTTCGCTCTCGGACCTGACCGCCAAGTCGGTGAAGAAGAAGTGGAAGGACCGCGCCTTCGCCGCCGGCGCCAACCGCGAGGAGATGGAGCGTGGCGCCGCGGAATTCGGGGTGGAGCTGTGGGAGCACGTGGATAACGTCATCCTGGCCATGCGCCCTATCGCGGCCGAGCTTGATTTACAGGGAAATCCGCCGCAAACCGGTTGAAACCGTTCTTTTGCTGGACCGCCCCTTGAAATAAATCCTCACAGACTTGGTTTTCTACTTTTGTGACCTATGTGTTCTTTGTGGCAATTCCTTTTCCACAAAAGGCGCAAAGGTCGTAGAAATGCATCCATAAGCCGCCGGAGTTAATTTTTTCATTTTGTGCCTTTTGTGGGTAATACTTTATTCGATCTCCACCATGGCGCGCGCGGGCGCCCCGTCGGAGCCGCGCAATTTCACCGGCAGGCAGGTGAACCGGCACGCGCCGGACGGGACATGCTCCATTAGCAAGCCTTCCACGAGAATCACATCCGCGCCCAGCAGCGCCCGGTGAACCGGACCGGTCTGATCCCGGACGGCAACGGATAAAAAATCGATGCCCACCAATTGAATTCCCCGCCCGACAATCCACTGCGCGCCGCTTTCATCCAGCCCGGCGTAGTCGTCCTGAAATTCGGTCATCGATTCCAGCACTGTTGAGTTGTCTGTTTTGAGCAGAAGCCGCCTGGTACCCGCGGGAATTCCCGCTTTCTCCAATTGCGCTTCTCCGATTCGCCGAATGCCGGTAAACCCGGCCGTCCATGCGGGGCCGCAGAGAACGTCAAGCGGCAACGCTTCGACAGACTTGCCGCCGGCGATGAAGTGCCGCGGCGCATCGACGTGCGTGCCGGTATGCACGCCGCAGGCGATCCGCGAATAATTATTGTGCGCGCCCTCTTCCATCTTCTGCGTGC
The DNA here is from genome assembly GCA_016932475.1 of Anaerolineales bacterium. Classification (GTDB taxonomy): domain Bacteria; phylum Chloroflexota; class Anaerolineae; order Anaerolineales; family RBG-16-64-43; genus JAFGKK01. The sequence continues at coordinate 19,509 of JAFGCU010000065.1, read as the reverse complement.
GGCGCAGATCCACGCCGTCATCCCCCGGCCAGACAAGCATTCCCGAAAACACATCCATCGACACATCGATGATCCTGGTCATGCGATCTCCTTTCCGGGCATTCCGGTTCGCCCTCCGCCGGCGGACGCGGAACTACGGCGCCGACGGATGATCCGGCATTCATTATATGTGTTCTGCCGCGCAAGCGGCACGGCAGCTTGCACTTTTGTAAAATCATGCGATAATAATAGTACTTCCAGACAAGGATTTCCAAAGCCCTGACCCGGCGGGTGGGGCTTTTCTGTTGCCGTGGAGTCAACTCAAACCGCCGAGGACGGTATGAACAGAGAGAAGCCCATCGAAGAACCTCCCGGGTCACAAATCTCGCTCCCGATCGTTCCAGCCGCTCCACGCCGGGTCGGTCCCCCTTTGAAAGTCGCCGTGCTGGCGAATTTAAAAAAGAACATCCCTCTGCGGACGGACGCCCCTCCCGACGAAAACGTGGAATACGACCGCGAAGAAACGGTGGAAGCGATCCTCCAATCGCTCCGCTCCGTCGGTCACAAGCCGTTTTTCCTCGAAGCCGATGTCTCCCTGCTCGATAGCGTCCGCAAGACCAAGCCCCAGTTTTGCTTTAATATCTCCGAGGGCCTGCGCGGCGACGCGCGGGAATCGCACATCCCGGCGATCCTCGAAATGCTCGGCATCCCCTACAGCGGATCGCGAATACTGGCCAACGCCATCTCGCTCGAAAAAGTGATCGCCAAACGCATCTGGCGCGACCGCGGCCTGCCGACGGTTCCCTTTCAGCTGTTCCACGATCCGGATGCTCCGCTGCGCTCCACCCTGCGCTTTCCGCTGTTCGTCAAACCGGTCCGCGAAGGATCCGGCAAGGGCGTTTCCCCGACTTCGATCGTCCAGAACGAAGAGGAGATGCGGCGCGAGACGCGGCGGATCGTTCAGGATTATCACCAGCCGGCGCTGGTCGAAAGTTTCCTCCCCGGCCGCGAGTTCACCGTCGGAATCATCGGCAACCCCCCCACCGGCCGCAAACGCGCCAATCCGGATCTGTACGCGGCGGACGGCTTCCATTACTTCCCGGTTCTCGAGATCGATCCGAATGTCGGTGTCGGCCAGGGGGTATACGGCTCCGAAGCCAAGGGAATCGTTCCGGGCGCTGAGGGTTCCCCGGTGTACACCTGCCCGGCTGATATCCCCGATACCCTGAAAAAGGACATGTACCGCCTGACCAAATCCGCGACGATCGCGATCGGGGCCGACGATTGCAGCCGGATCGACATCCGCTTGGATTCCGAAGGCCACCCGTACCTGCTCGAGATCAACACGCTGCCCGGCGTCAACCCGGACGTCAGCGATCTGTGCATCATGGCCGCGGCGGAAGGCATGCAGTACTCGATCCTGATCAACGAAATCCTGAACCTGGCCTACGATCGCTACGGATTGCCGCTCGAGGAGAATCCGCCCGCGGCCGCGGAATCCACGAAAGACACGAAGAAATCTGAAATGCACAAAGAATAATGGGAAAACATGCCGGGCGAGTGATCGCCCGGTTTTTTCACCCCCTCCTTTATCCTCCCCCGTTAGCGTTCAAAAATGTGATGAGCGGGCGCCCTTTTTTTCTTCGCTGACGGGGGAGGGGAAGCGATTGCCTCTCCGCCCTCGGCACGTTACAATCATTCCCTCCGGAGGATCCCACGTGACATCGACACAAGAAGGCGAATTGGTCCAATTGGTCGGGCGCGACCATAAGTACCGCCTGGTGCGCCTGCAGCCCGGCGCGGAACTCCACACCCATCGCGGCCTGGTCAAACACGACGATATGATCGGGAAACCGTGGGGATCCCGGGTGGACAGCCACCTCGGCCGCCCGTTCTACTTGCTGCCCCCTTCCCTGCACGACATCCTGCGCGATACGAAGCGCAGCAGCCAGATCATATTTCCGAAAGACATCGGCTATATTCTCTTAAAACTGTCGATCGCGCCGGGTGTCACCGTGATCGAAGCCGGGACCGGATCCGGCGCGCTGACCACGGCGCTCGCCACCGCCGTCGGCCCGCAGGGGCGCGTGATCTCCTACGATCAGCGCGCCGATATGCAGAACCTCGCCCGGAAAAACCTGGAACAGCTCGGACTGCAGGACCGGGTTGAGTTCCGCCTGCGCGACATCTCCCAGGGCTTCGAAGAGACCGACTGCCCGGCGCTGTTCCTCGACGTCCCCATACCGCATGAATATATCGGCCAGGTGCGGGCTGCGCTGCGGCCGGGCGGATTCTTCGGCTCGATCGTCCCGACCACCAACCAGGTCTGCACGCTGCTCTCGGCGCTTGAGCGGCACGAATTCGAATTCGTCGAAGTCAGCGAGCTTTCCCTCCGATATTACAAACCGGTGCCCGAACGGCTTCGCCCGACCGACCGGATGGTGGCGCACACCGGCTACCTGATCTTCGCCCGGCCGGTCCTGGAGAAGATCGCCGAAAAGACTCCCGGCCGTCAGGACGCATCGCCGGATGAGACCATCCCAGGAGGCTGAGCCGTGCCGAGATTTGATAGACCCCCCCGCCGCATCCGCCCGCCGCTCTTCCCCGGACGCAGGCGGCCCTTTGGAGCCGTCCGGCCGCTCGCGCCGGGACCGATCCGCGCGCTCGCCGACGCCAACCGGCTTTTCGCCGGGGGTCAGTTTGGTCCGGCGGCCGAGAAATTCGAAATGCTGGCGAAAGCGGCCGGCGCCAGCAGGCTCCCGTTCGCCCCAAGGTTGTTCTTCCAGGCGGCCCGGGCCAACTGGCGGCTCGGCCAAATCCCGCAGGGCATGCAGCTGTTGCGCACCGGGCTCGGCATTCTGCTGACCGCCGGCGCGATCGATCGGGTCCGCCAGATTGCATCATCCGCGGCGGATGAACTGGATCAGCTCGGTCTCGCGCCGGAAGCCGCCGAGGTGCGGAAATTCCTGGCGGATATCCCCGCATCCGCCGGCGCGGCCGCCGAGGCCTCCGGCATGCCGCCGGCCGAACCGGCCCACCCCATCCTCCCGACCAACTGCGGGCAATGTGGAGCCCTGATTCGAACCGAAGAGATCGAATGGATCGACCGACTGACGGCCGAATGCGCCTATTGCGGATCCCCGATCCGTCCGGATGACGGCTGAACGCGAAACGCCCATGCGCCATTCCCGTCGAGACACATGATCGATCCGGAAATCCTTTTGGAAAACCCTCTCCACGGGAATAATACGGAGCATTATCCCCCTCCGGCTCCCGGCGTAAAGCTTTCCGCGGTGTTGATCCTCCTGCGCCACCGGAAGGATGTCTGGGAGGTGTTTTTCACGCGTCGGAGCGAACAGCTCGCCGATCATCGCGGGCAGATAGCTTTTCCGGGGGGCCGCGCCGAACCGGGCGATTCGGGACCGCTGCAAACCGCGCTGCGCGAAGCCTGCGAGGAAGTCGGTATCGCGCCGGGCGCGGTGCAGCCGGCAGGGATTCTCGATCCGGTCGATACCTCCACCGGTTTCCGGGTCTGGCCGGTGGTCGGGGTCCTCCGCCTATCGGCGAATCCGCGGCCGTCGTCTCCCGAAGTGGCCGAGGTGTTTTGGATACCCTTGGATTGGCTCGCGGCGGAGGGAAGATGGGAATGGAGAATGGTATCCGCCGGCGAAAACCACAACTCCGAGCGGGAAGATGCATCCCATCTCATCGCGAGCGAAGCGCCCCCGGCCCACCCCCCGCCGGGGCAGGCGAAGCAATCTCCGGTTTTCGACGGGAACGGGGAGATGGCCCCGACCCCGGAGCCTGCCCTGAGCGGCGCGAAGGAGCCGCCCGCGATGCCGTTTTCTTTTTCGCCGCGCCCTGACGGGGAGCGGAAAACCATTTTCTTCCAACCGTATCATGGGCGGATCCTCTGGGGCGCGACGGCGATGATCACGATCCAATTGCTGGATCGATTAAGGACGGGCGGATCGGGATGAGATTCTTATTCTTCGGCGCGGGAGCGATCGGAACCTATATCGGCGGAAGCCTCGCCCTCTCCGGCGAAGGCATTGCATTCCTGGAACGCCCGGAGGTGGCTGAGCGGGTGCGCCGCGACGGCATCCCGCTCACGATCGCGGACCGGACGCGCCGGATTTCGGTTTCCGAGGTATTCCTCAGCGCGGCGGACGCCATGAAATCCGGCCCGTTCGATGTGTGCATCTTCGCGCTGAAATCCTACGATACCGCCGCGGCGATCCGGACCCTGGAACCGCTCAAGGGAAGGCTGCCGCCCGTGCTCTGCCTTCAGAACGGGGTGGAAAACGAGAGCGCGCTGGAGTCGGTGTTCGATCCGGGGAGCGTTATTCCCGGCACCGTGACCAGCGCCGTCGGCCGGACCCCGGCCGGCGCCGTTACGCTGGAGCGCAGGCGCGGCGTGGGTATCGCCGCCGGTCATGCGCTCAGCATCCCGCTAATGAACGCGTTCAACCGCGCCGGGTTGAACGCCCGCCCCTTTGCCTCCGCCCCGTCGATGAAATGGTCGAAACTTCTCACCAACCTGATCAGTAACGCAACCTCTGCCATCCTGGGCTCGCCCCCGGCGGAGGTGTACGCCAATCCGCAGTTGTTTCTCCTGGAACGGGAGATGCTCCGCGAATGCCTGCGGGTGATGCACGCCTCCGGGATTCCGGTGACCGATCTTCCCGGCACGCCGGTCCGGGCGCTGGCGCTGGCCGTTCAACGCCTGCCGGCGAGTCTTGCGCGCCCGATCCTGGTGCGGGCGGTCGGCGGCGGGCGCGGCGGCAAGATGCCTTCCCTCTATCTCGATCTGCAGACCGGGCGCGGGAAAACAGAAGTGCAATGGCTGAACGGCGCCGTGGCGCGGTTTGGACAAACGCTCGGCGTGCCGGCTCCCGTCAACGCCCTGCTGGCGGAGACGCTTTCCCGCCTTACCGATGGATCGGAAAACCCTGAAAAATACGCGCAAAACCCCAAAACCCTCATACACCGGCTTTCTCCAGACGACATCTCCCGGATCGGCCTGGGGTAACCCGGACCCCTTCTTCGCCGTCGATTGACCGTGCGCAACGGCGACCATATAATGTTCTGAACGAACCAGCCAAATCGAAGCGAGGAATGGGTATGCTGACTAAAGCGATATTCGAAGGCCGGCTTACGGACGCCATGCGGTCGAAGGATGAAGTGGCGAAGCGGACTTACCGCATGATATTATCCGCCGTAAAGCTGGTTGAAGTGGAAAAACACGGCGCACTCGATGAACCCGCGCTGCTCGCAATCCTCCAAAAAGAGGTGAAGACCCGTCAGGAGACGATTGCGGAGGCCGAGCAAGCCAACCGGCCCGATCTGGCGAACGACACGCGCGCCGAACTCGAGCTGATCAAATCGTTCCTGCCCGCGGTGCTCTCGCCGCAGGAATTGGAGACGATCATCCGTGAGGCGATGCACGAGGCGGGCGCTTCCGCCCCCGGCGATATGGGCAAGGTGATGAAACTGGTCACCCCGAAGACGCAGGGCCGCGCCGACAACCGGGAAGTGAGCCAGCTGGTCCGCAAGCTGCTGGGAGGATGACCCCGTAGGGAACTCCGTGACTCTCGATTCCGATTCCCCTCCCCAGTCCCCTTGGCGCCGGTTCCTCGGCAGGATTCCGACGGCGGCCGTCGTCGGCGCCAGCCTGATCCTGGCGGTGCTGATCCTGATCCTTCCGATTCTACCGGGTGAGCAAACCGTCAGCCTGAAGTTGGGAGACCTCTCGGCCCAGGATGTTCTCGCGCCGCGATCCGTCACCTACATCAGCGAATCGCTCACACGACAGGCGCGCGCGGAGGCCGCGAAAGCCGTCGCCCTGGTGTACGATCCTCCCGACTCCCTCATCGCGCGCGAGCAGGCGGAAAAGCTGCAGGCGGCGATGGACTTCATCACCAATGTCCGCTCCGATCCGTACTCCGCACTCGATCAAAAACTGGACGATCTGGCCCAGCTTTCGGATGTGGTCCTCACGGACGAGGCGGCCGCGCGCGTTCTCCAGCTCTCGGACATGGATTGGGAACTCGTTCAGCAGGAAGCCAAAGCCGTGCTGGAACGGATCATGCGCCAGCCGATCGGCCCCAGTCAACTCGGCGACGTGCTTGAATCCATCCCCAATTTCGTGAGCCTTTCTTTCCCCGAAAACCTCATTTACCCGGTTTCGGAGCTGGTCCGCAACCTGGTCGTCCCCAACAGCCTGTTCAACGAGGAAGCCACCGAGAAACTCCGCGAAGAGGCGGCGGCCAACGCCGAATCCGTCACCCGCAGTTTTGTCACCGGCCAGGTGGTTATCCCGCGCGGCAAGCTCGTCACCGAAGCGGATTTGGAGGCCGTGTTCATGCTCGGCCTGACGACCGAATCGCTGAACCTGCGCAACGCGGCCAGCATGATCCTGGCGGTCTTCCTCTCCGGCACGCTGCTCATGATGTTCATCTCCCAGTTCCATCCGGAGATGACCCGGCGGGTCCGGTCGGTGTTCCTGTTTTGCATGATCGTGCTTACCTTCCTGGCGGTCGCGCGGATCATGGTGCCGGGCCATGCCGTTCTGCCGTTCCTGTTCCCGATCGCCGCCCTGGGCATCCTGATTGCCAGCCTCTTCGGGAGGGGCTTGGGAATTCTTACCGCGATGATGCTTGCCACCTTCGCCGGCTGGCTGGGCAACAACAGCCTGGAGATCGGCCTGTACGGGGGATTGAGCGCCCTGACGGCGGTTCTGCTGCTCGGCAAGGGCGAGAAGCCGTTGCGCTTCTTCGGGGCGGGCTTTGCGGCTGGAATGACCGGCTCGCTCGTGGTGGTCATCACGCGCCTTTCCGAACCGGCCAGTGACCTGATCGGGATCCTGACTCTGGTCGGCTGCAGTTTTGTCAACGGGTTACTCTCCGGCAGTCTCTCGCTCGGGCTGTTGTTCCTGATCGGCAACCTTTTCGACATCCCCACCAACCTGCAGCTTCTGGATCTTTCCCGCCCGGATCACCCGCTGCTGCGCGAGATTCTGCTCCAGGCGCCCGGAACCTACCAGCACAGCCTGCAGGTGGCCAACCTCGCGGAATACGCGGGCGAGCGGATCGGCGCGAACACGCTGCTCCTGCGCGTGGGAGCGCTTTATCACGATGCGGGCAAAGCCGTTCAGCCGAAATTCTTTGTCGAGAACCAGGCCGCCGAAAACAATCCGCACGACCGGCTCGATCCGGAATCGAGCGCGCGTCTGATCATCCAGCATACGCGCGACGGATTGAACCTGGCACGCAAACATCATCTCCCCACCCGCGTGCGGGATCTGATCACGGAGCACCACGGAACGTTGCGGGCGAATTACCAGTACGGCATGGCGCTCGAAGCCGCCGGCGGCAAGGCCGGAAAAATCGACGAGGAAAAATACCGTTACCCCGGGCCGCGACCGCGGTCCAAGGAAGCCGCGATCCTCATGCTGGCCGACGGCGTGGAGGCGAAGTACCGCGCCGTGCTCCCCACCACCCCGGAAGATGTGGAAAAGCTGGTCCGCACCGTCCTGGACGACCGCCTGGCGCAGCACCAGTTCGACAACACCGACCTTACCCTCCACGATCTGGATGTGATCCGCGAGGCGCTGATCGACGCGCTGCGCGGCCGCAGCCATTCGCGTTTGCTCTATCCGGAAGATGAAAAAAAGCAGCCGCCCAAAAACACCCAGCGCCGGAAAAGCTGAGCCCCGCCGCCTAATTCTGGTCCGGCGCGAAAGAAACCTGCGCCTTCCCGTTTCCGTCGCGGCGATCCGGCGCGCCGTGCGCCGGACTCTCGAGGCGGAAGCATTTCAGGGAAGCGGCTCCATCTCGGTTGTCCTCGCCGCCGAGGAAACAGTGGCGGCCCTGAACGCGTATTTCCGCGGCGTGCCGCGCGCCACCGACGTGCTTTCTTTTTCGGCGAAGGTGACGGATCCGGAGACGCAATTGCTCCACCTCGGCGACATCATCATCTCGCTTCCGCGGGCCGCCCGGCAGGCCGCCGCCCGGAATGCGGCCCTGGAGCACGAAGTAGTCCTGCTCGCCGTGCACGGAACTTTGCACCTGCTCGGTCACGACCATGCCAACGCCGCCGGGAAGAAGCGCATGTGGCGCGCGCAAAAACAGATACTCAAGGAGCTGACCCAAACCGCATGAAACCCCCGCGATCCCCCAGCCTGCTCCTCTCTTTCCGCAATGCCTTCAACGGCCTGCGGTATGCGCTTCGAACCCAGCGCAATGCGCGGATCCACTTGACGGCCTCCTTGCTGGTGTTGGCGGTCGGACTGTGGCTGGGGTTGTCCCGGATGGAATGGTGCCTGATCATCCTCTCGATCGGGATGGTCTGGATGGGCGAACTATCCAACACGGTGCTCGAGAACGTGGTCGATCTGCTTTGCCCCGAGTACCATGCGCTTGCCAAAACCGCCAAAGACGTTAAGGCGGGTGTGGTGGTGGTCGCAAGCGCCTCCGCCGTGCTGGTCGGCGTGCTGATCCTCGGCCCCAGACTTCTGCTCGTCCTGCAATCCCTGCTGTAATCAATATAAGAATGCGCGAATTCCAGTTCCCGCGCGGAAATCCGCTCTTGACGGATTTTCCTCCGGATGATACCCTCAGCCCGCATGGTAAAGTTAAGTGCTTCGGTCGTTTTCCCCAATTTACGGAGTGTGCCGGAGTCTGCCTCGGCACGCATCCGCTGGGCACGCCTGCTGACCGGCACTTAATTCCTCTTTAATATCCTTTCCGGCCACGGGCGAACCAGTTCTCCGTGGCCTTTTTTATTTCCCTGACCTCCGCCCAGCCGTTGGCGTCTTGTACGGCGCGGAGCATCTGCCGAATACGGCATTTTTACGCCAGCCACGGGTTTCCTTCCGCGGCTGGCGTTTTTTTTGAGGAACCATGAAAACCGATTTGAAATCCACCCGTGCACCGGGTGTGGTCTGCCGAAGAGAATATTCGGCATTTCTCGTGTTGTGGGAAGGAAGAATCATATCCTGCGGTCTGGCAAGCGGCTGCGCTTACCAGCCGGTCCCGAAGAATTCCAGTCACCCAAAAGGGCGTCCTGCCGGCGAATCCCGGAGGGCGGCTTGCGCCGCGCCGGAACCGGTTGTCGGAGATCGGGTATGGGTCGAGCAGACCGATTCCGAATCCGGGTGGATCAGGGAGATCCTCCCGCGCCGCACGCAAATATCCCGCCGGGCGGCCGCTGGCCCGGGCGGCCAGGTCCTTGCCGCCAACGTCGACCAGGTGCTTGCGTTCTGCGTATCCGGAGCCGCCCGGCCCGAGTGGCATTTGCTGGACCGCATGCTCGCCCTGGCGGAGCTGGAAGGCGTTCCGGCGGTCATCATTCTTTCCAAGGCCGACCTGATTCCGGAAATCCGCCCGCATCGGGATGATCTGGAAGGAGTCGTGAGTGAGTATCTGCGGATCGGCTACCCGGTCGTCGCCTGCAGCGCCCGAACCGGCCTTGGCCTGGCGGAAGTCCAATCGCTCCTCCGGGAAAAAACCACCCTCCTGCTCGGAAAAAGCGGAGTCGGAAAATCGTCTCTGCTCAACGCCTTATTTCCGGATTGGCGCCTGCGGGTTGCCGAAACCACCCGTTTCGGCGAGGGCCGCTGCGCAACTTCCAATGCCGAACTGCATCCCACCGGCTCCGGCGCGATCGTGGACATGCCCGGATTCCGGAAGCTGGCGCCGTGGGGGACGGAGGACCTAAATCCGGCGGCCGGCTTCCGGGAGATGCAGCCTTTCATCGGCGCCTGCCGGTTCGGCATGGATTGCCGGCACACGGAGGAACCCGGATGCGAGATTCGCCGCGCCGTGGAAGCGGGGCGGGTCGGCGCGCGGCGTTTCCGCAGCATGCTGCGCCTGGCGGAGGACCGGCCATGAGCAGGCATACGCTCCCCGGCGAGTTTTTCTGCCTGCGTTGCGGCGTGATCGTATCCGGCGCGTTTGAACTCTCCGGCGTGCGAAACCGCAACCACTGCCCTTACTGCCTTTGGTCCCGCCACTTGGATTGGCAAGCGCCCGGAGACCGCCTGTCGTCCTGCAAAGGCGCCATGCGGCCGATCGGGCTGACGCTCAAGAACGCCCGCAAAAAATATGCGGCGGTTCCGTCCGGCGAGTTGATGGTTGTCCACCAGTGCGTCGTCTGCGCGGCGGTTTCCATCAACCGGATCGCCGCAGACGACGGGACGGGTGTTCTCGTGGAGGTGTTCCGTACCTCGTTAATGATGGAATACCGGATCCATACCGGCCTGGAAACCGGCGGCGTGCGAATCCTCAACCGATCCGATTGGGAGGTTGTCTCGCGCCGTTTATTCGGCGAATACCAACCGGTCGACGCGGCCCTGCCGCCGGGCGGATAGCAGAAATTTCAATCTGACCGGATTCAGTTCTCCGGCGGTGCGGTATGATGGGCGCAACCGCTGGTCGATCCCAAAAGAGGGTTCATCCAATGGCATCCACAATCCGTTTCGGCACTGTGGGCAGTCCGCTTTCCACCCCCGCCCAACCCGGCGGCACGGTCGGAGGAATTTTACGCACGGCCGAACTCGGCCTGGGTTGCCTCGAACTCGCATGGGTCCGCGCCGTCCGCGTCTCTTCGGCCACGTGCGAGAGCATCCGGGCGCAGGCGGAACGAAGCGGCATCGCCCTGAGCGTTCACGCCCCGTATTTCACCAACCTGAATGCGGATTCCGCCGAGTGGCCCAAGAGCCGCAGGCGCATCATGGATGCGGCGCATTTCGGCGCCCTGGCGGGCGCGACCGACATCGTCATTCACCCCGGGTCGTATTTCGGCCAACCGCCGGCGGAAGTGCTCAGGATCGCCATCCCCCGGCTGAAAGAATGCGTGATGGAACTGCGCGACCAGGGCAATCCCGTCGTTCTCCGGCCGGAGGTTATGGGCAAGATGGCTTTGTTCGGATCGCTGGAAGATGTCCTGGCGCTGTCTGCTTCGGTGGAGGGCGTGCTGCCGTGTGTGGATATCGCGCATCTGCACGCCCGGACCGGCGCGCAGAACAGTTACGCCGAGTGGATGGCTGTGTTCGATGCAATCGGTTCCGCCCTCGGCGCGGAAAGCCTTCGGCGGATGCACGTTCATCTTTCCGGAATCGAATACACCGCGAAGGGCGAACGCAGGCACCTGCCTTTTTCGGAAGCGGATTTGGATTACCCCCGGTTTCTGGAGGCTGTAAAAGCCCGCGGCTGTGCCGGCCGGATTCTCTGCGAGAGCCCGCTTCTGGAAAAGGATGCCATTCTGTTGCGGGATACATGGGAAAAAACTTCCCCCTGAGGCGGCCGGCCGCCGGCGCACGTTACGCCGGAAGCCAGATGGAATAAGCGAGTTTATTGTCATCCTGAACACGGAAGGAAAATTTTCCCCCCTGTTTTTCAACAATTTTCCGGCACAGGGAAAGCTCCGCCTGCGTAGTCAGCGCTTCCTCATATTCGGGAATGGTCTTCCAGGGCAGGATGATATTTTCGGCCATCAGCCGGAAGGAATAACCCCGGCGGCCGTGCTTTTGCTGTTCTTCCAGCCCGATGGTCACCCAGCCCGCCGACTGGGAAACCGACAGCAGGTGGATTACCAGGGCGTTGAGCACCCTCCGGAATTTTTCCTCATCCACGCTGGCGCTGGTCTTATTCGTCCGCACCTGCACCCGCAGAATGACTCCCAACTCGGCAGCCATCGTCGAGAGGACGGTTATGCTGCGCGACACCATTTCCGCCAGGTCGGATTTTTCCGGGTGGAGAGGTTCGCTCAATTGCCGGATCAACTCGTCCGCCGAAGATTCCGTCAGCAGACGCTGCATGGCACTTTCGCCGTTCGGCGGAGCAATGCGATCGGATGATTCCAAGCCGCCGGTCAAGGGATACTCCTCCCGAGTCTGTGAATGCGGAACGGGCAACGGCAGCGGTGCGTTTGGATTATCCCACATCTATCAACCCTGTTGCCGGAAAACAATCGGGCGCGCCACCCCCTAGTGGCGCGCCCTGGGGACGAACCGCCATCCAATCCTTGTCAGGCCCTCTCCCCGGAAGGGATCCGCCTTCGGGTGCCTTTCGAAGTTCCGGATGGCTTTCATGCCGCTAAGGAATGGAGATACCCTCCGCGGGATTAAGACCGGGCGGTTCCAGCGGATAAGGCAGATTTGGGGTTGAATGCTCCATGGTGGTCAGGGCGCTGAGCCGATCCCGCTGCATGCAATGCGGACAGAACAACCGGTAGACCTCCCGTTCCACATAACCGCATTCGCTGCAGACGCGTTCTCCGCCCATTTTGTCGAGAATGGTCTCGTTCATCGCTCACGTCCTTCGCTGAAAAATCCCCTCCCCGCACGATCCGGGATCAACGGGGGCATGCGTTGCGCGGCGGAAGTTCCACTTCGATCAATCCGCGCATTACGGCAGTCTCCCTTGCAATGGACCCCATCCCCGCCCGTTTCCACTGGCGTGCCATCCGCTCCACACCCGCTGCGAATTCCTCGATCGTCCGGGCCGGGATTGCGAGCAGAGCTTCCTGCTCCTTCTCATCCAACCCGGAAGTGCGAAGCACTTCCGCCCGTTCCGAACCCAGCAGCCGGATCCGGTAGTGATCGCTTACAACCGCCTGACAAACCAGCTTCTGAATCGCCGTCTCGCCCATTCCTTCTTACCTCCCTGCCATATAAAAATAAAACGTGGCATGATGCAAATACGGCTTAGAACCATCCACCTCCTCCCGGGGGCGGCGATCCCGGAGGGCACGAAAAACGAACGGTGTTGACGGAAATGATGTGACGCATGGGGCCTCCTTTTGGCCTGTGACTCCCTCTCAATCCATCCTTCCCTATGCTATAGGAGCTATCTCAACAAATCCCTTACAGGGATATTGGATTACTCTGGTTGTAGCAGATATTCGGACACCGTCACTCTACATTAAATGGAGGTTGTCTTTCTGTAGTTAAAACAAGCCGAGGCGGTCTATTGACCGCCTCGGTTCGATTCAGGCATTGGGTTTTCAGGAAATCAGGCTGTCGTACAACGCCCGGGTTTCCAACGGCGGATCCAACCCAAGATCGTGCCGAAGCAGGAATACATATTTTTGATAATGATCGACCACCTCATGCTTCCGTCCCATCGCCGCCAGGATCCTGAGCATCCGTTGATGCAGATCGTCCCGGAACGGGTCGACCTCCAATCCCCGGGCCGCGTAGGCCCGGGCATCCTCATTCCGGCAAAGAGACAGGCATTCGTCCGCCGCCTCGCGGATCACGGCCAGAAACAACCGGTTGAGCTCTTCCCGGCGCTGGCTTGCCCAGTCCACCGGAACATCCTTCAAATATTCCCCTCGGAAAAGGTCGGCCGCCTTCTCCAATCCGGCCAGCCGGTTCCGGTCGGTGACCGCGCGGGCAAGCGCTTCGCGGGCGGATTTTTCGAACGCGGAGACATCGTAGGCGACCACGACATTATCCGCAAAACGGCATATCTGATCGCGAAGGAGAAGAATATCCGTGCCGACAGCGCGCCGGATGCGGTAGAGAGTCTGATACAAATTCGCCAGCGCCCGTCCGGCGGGCATCTCCGGCCAGAACACGGTCAACAGATCCTCCCGGCTCACGGGCGACCGGTCGACCAGAAAAAGGAACACTTCTTTTGTCTTTTGCGAGGTCCAGGAGGAGCGCGGGATCGGGTTTCCACTCCAGGTAATGTCGAGTGTGCCCAGCGACTTCACCGCCAGCGTCAGCGGTTCAGCCGCCGGCGCCGTCAGTTCACCGGTCCGGCCGGAGCGCAACTGCCTTCCGGAACGCTCGGCCAGTGACACGCAATACCCGCCCAAAACCGGATGCGGCGTGAATGAAGCCAGGAGATCCGCCGCCGCACCGGCCTCGCGGACCAGGTTCTGATCCGATCCGCCCGCAAAGGATGCGTCAAAAGCCTTCCGCAAGGAAATTTCCGCCTGCTCGGAATCACCGGTTCGGAACTGGGAACGCGCCAGCAGGAAGTGCGCCCCGGCAAGTACCGCAGCCGGCGCTTTCTCCGGCCCCAACGCCGACGCGGCTTCCCGCAGGATTGTCAAGGCATCCGCGGAGCGCCCCATATCCTCCATTAGCGCGCCTTCGAACACCCGGTCGGTTGTGCGCGTAAGTTCGGCGGCCTCGCCGGCCAACCCCTGCGCTCGCTGGATCCATTCCATCGCCGCGGGGAAATTCTTCAGCCGCCGGTTGAGGTCGGCCCAGGCGCGATAGACGTACCCCAGCAAAGCCGCGTCGCCGGATTCCTCCGCCAAGTTGTCCGCGGACGCGTAGTAGCCCGCCGCTTTGGAGTATTCGCCGCGGTCCTTGAACAAATCCCCCAGCCCGGTGAAAATCAGCATCTGGGAATGCCTGTCGCCCGACTTGCGCGACCATTCCATTGCCTCGGTATAGGAAGCCTCGGCTTCCTCAAGCTGGCCCATCATGTGCTGGTCGTACGCCAGATTGTTGAGCGCGATGGCGATCGGCCCCGGGTACCCGAGCTCGCGCCAAAGCGCCAGCGCGCGCCGCTGCAGGATGTAGGATTCGGCGGTTTCCCCGGATGTTTGCAGCGTATTGGCCAGCTCGGTCAAAACATGCGCCCGGTCATAACTGCGCTCATCGGCCGGAAATTTCGACAGCGCGTCCCGCAGGCAACGGATGGACTCCGGGATTCTGCCCAAGGCGGCGGCACAGCGGCCCGCGTGTTCGGCCGCCATCCGCAGATCGGCGATATCCACGCCGCCGGCGGCCCCCTTTTTCAACAACCCGTCGGCCAGCTCCCATCCCTTCTCGTATTCCCCCCGACGGAAAGCCAGCCAGGCGCGGGTCACTTGAAGGCTGTTCCGGCGGGCGTTGTTTTGCGCGCGGTCCAGCCCTTCCCCGGCGATGTCGAGGTATTCCCCGGCTTTGGAAAAATCCCCGTCCATGCCGAGGGTCATCGCCGCGCACACGTACACGCGCGGGATTTCAAATCGCACGGGATACAGGCGCCGGGCCCAGTCCTGCAGCGTCTGGGCGCGGCCGGATTCGTATACGCGTTGCACCTGCTCCTCGGCGAGGCGCGCCGCGCGCGGGAGGTTCCCCGCCTGGATAAAATAGGAAAACGCCGCTTCGGGCAGCCCGATCCGGAGATTCCACTCGGCGGATTTTTCCAGCAGTGCTGTATGACGCGCGGTGTCCCTTTTTTGAAGTTCGGAAAGCAGGTACTCGCGGAACAGGTTATGGAACCGGTAGGCGGGCGGATCCTCGCCGGATGCCACCACGAACAACCGGCGGGAATCCAATTGGGAAAGCAATTCCCGGCTGTCGGTGCGGTCCAGAAGAAAATCGCACGCCGCCCTATCCATATCCACCAAAACCGAACTCTCGAGCATGAACCGCCGGAGCGCGTCGGGCTGCTGCTCAAGGACCTCGCTGGCGAGGTACTGGTACACACGGTCCCGCCCGATGATCCCGCGGCTGAGCGGCAGACCCCGCCAAAGCAGATGGCTGCTCATCAGGATCCCGGTCACCCATCCCTCATTGGCCGAGACCAGCGCATCCGCCTCCGACGGCGGAAGCGTGATCCGGTTGCGGGAGACAACCAGATCCTGCACTTCGGCGGCCGTGAACCGCAGATGCTCCTCGCTGAAGCCTGCGGTTTGCTGCGCGGCGACGAGCGGCGTGATGTGCAGGCCCGGGATGTGGCGGCTGATCAGCAGCAGGTGCAGCGCGGGCGGCATCTCCCGCAGGACCGCATTCATCAGTCCTATGATCTGCGGCGATTCTTCGGCGATATGAAAATCGTCGATCACCAGGACGGTGAAATCCGGAAGCGTCTGATCCAGCGCGCCGGCCAGCGCCGAACCAAGCGAATCCGGATTCTCGGAGACGGCCGGCAGGCCGATCCGGTGCAGCGGCGGGGGGGTCCACTCCGGCAGCCCGGTT
Source organism: Anaerolineales bacterium (assembly GCA_016932475.1). GTDB lineage: Bacteria > Chloroflexota > Anaerolineae > Anaerolineales > RBG-16-64-43 > JAFGKK01. The sequence goes on along the minus strand of JAFGCU010000065.1, from coordinate 3,599 downwards.
TGCAGGGCGGACAGGATATCGGTGCAAAACCCGGATAGGTCCCGGTCGCTTTCATCCAGTTGCAGCCAGGCGACCGGAAAATCCGATGCGCGCGCGAATTGCGCGGCCAATGTGGATTTCCCGTATCCGGGCCCCGCCACCAGAAGGGTTAATTTCCGGAAGATGTTCGCCTGGACGGCTTCCAGGAGCCGGGGACGCTCCAATTCCCCATCCAGCGGTCTGGGTGGGGAAAATCGCGCCTTCTGCCTCGGGGTGGATGCCGGAACAACCATACGAAGGATTGTACTCCCAACCTGCCGCCTTCCGCCGTAACGGGTCGGATATAATCACCCGCAAAACCAATGAACCCAAATTCGCAGTCATCGCTGATAACCGTGGATCCTTTCCATCCGGAGCCGGCGGCCATCCAGCGCGCGGTGGAATGCCTGATCCGCGGCGGACTGGTGGCATTCCCCACCGAGACGGTCTACGGTCTGGGCGCGCATGCGTTTGATCCATCCGCCGTTCGCAGGGTTTTCGAGGTGAAGGGCAGGCCGCCGGCGGATCCGCTGATCGTGCATCTGGCATCCATCGCGGACACGCAGACGGTGGCGGCGCATATTCCACCCGCGGCGGAAGCGCTCGGCCTCCGGTTCTGGCCCGGCCCGCTGACGCTGCTCCTGCCGCGCCGCTCCTCGCTTCCCCCGGAAGTATCCGCGGGATTGGATACGGTGGCTGTGCGCGTGCCCTCCCATCCGGTCGCTCAAGCGCTGCTCCAGGCGGCAGGGCTGCCCGTCGCAGCCCCTTCCGCCAACCTGTTCGGACACGCCAGCCCGACCCTGGCCCGTCATGTGATCGACGATCTGGGCGGCCGCGTGGATCTGATCCTCGACGCGGGACCGACCGAATGGGGCGTGGAATCCACGATCCTGGATCCGCTGCAATCGCCTCCGGTCCTGCTGCGTCCGGGCGGGATATCCATCGCGGAACTCGAATCGGTGCTTGGACCGATCCGGATTGCCGCGCCGGCCGAACGAATCAGCGCTTCGCCGGGAAGGCAGCCGCGCCATTATGCCCCTAACGCGCGCCTGATCCTCTGCCCCGGCGAAACCCCGGCGGATATCGCCGAGTCGGTGCGGTCGACCGCCCGCCGGGAGCGCAAGGAAAACCGCCGGATCGGATTGCTGGCGGCATCGGAGGTCGCTTCCCGGATAGAGCCATCGGAGACTCCGGTCATCCTCCGCGACCTGGGTTCGATCGGTGATCTGCGCGGGATCTCCCGGCGCTTGTTCGCCTGTCTGCGCGAACTCGAAGCCGAAGGCGTGGACATCATTCTCGCCCACCGGCTGCCAGGCGAGGGCGTCGGCGCGGCTGTCAACGACCGCCTGACCCGCGCCGCTGCGGAGGAGGATGGATCGGTTTGACCTCTTCCGCGAACAGCGGTAGCATCCCGATATGGCAACGATACTCTGTCTGAACTACCCTCCCGCGCTGGTAAACCGCCCGGTGATGGCAAGCCTGGTTTCCAATTTTCAATTGGAGGTTAACATCCTGCGAGCCCAGGTGACTCGCGAGGAAGGCTGGCTGGTCGTCGCGATAAACGGGGACCCCCGCAAGATTTCGGAAGCCGTGAAATGGCTGGCCGGCGAGGGGATTGAAGTTACGGAGAATCCGGAACTGGACGCGGATACCTGATCGATGCGGAGATTGATTATCAACGCGGATGATTACGGCCTGACCCGCGGCGTCAGCCAGGGAATCCGCTACGCGTTTTCCTGCGGCGCAATTGCTTCGACCACCGCCATGATGAATATGCCGGGAAGCGCAAAGGATGTGGAAATCGCGAAGCGCGATACTCCTTACCTGCCGATCGGCATCCACCTCACGCTGACAGCCGGCCGGCCGGTGACTCCGGCCGAAAAAATACCGACACTGGTGGATGGGGAAGGCCGATTCCTTGCGAGGAACTCCTTCCTGGCAAAGTTGGACGGTATCCAACCGGAAGAGGCCGGGCTGGAATTCCGCGCCCAGATCGAGGCGTTGCAGGCGCTGGACGTCCGGCCGGATCACCTGGACAGCCATCATTTTGTTTCGTACCTGTCGCCCGCCCTGCTTGCGCAAATGCTGCGATTGGCGGAAGAGTTTAAGCTGCCCGTCCGGCCTCCCGCCGCGGATGATGCCGAAATGGGGGCTCTGTTCCCCGGCCTGAGCGATACGGTCACGGCGTTTCTTAAGGCCGGCGCGCGGGAGGAGATCCGGCGCGCATCCATCCCGACTGCGGACCGCCTGTTCCTAACCTTCTACGATAAAACCGCGACCCAAAAGCACTTGACTTGGATTCTCGGCAGCCTCCCGGATGGTGTCAGCGAGATCATGTGTCACCCGGGGATGTCGGACGGGGACCTGCGTGCCGCCAGTGATTATGCCGAAGAACGCGGTTATGAACTGAACGTCCTGACGGAATCCGGCCTGCCGGGGATTCTACGACAGCGGGAAATCGACCTTGTTTCTTACGGCCGGTTGAATGCCTGACACGGCGTTCTCCCCGATCGATCCAGTGCCGGAAATCGATCCCGAGTTCGCCGCCTTCGGCGGTTCCGTGAAAAACCCCCCGGCGGCCGTGCGCGTGCTGTCCGCATTATTGCGATTCGCCTTTCGCCTTCTCTATTACCAGCTTGCATTCACGTACGACTTGGTTGCCTGGATCGTCTCCGCCGGGGAATGGGCGGATTGGCGGCGCTGCGTCATCCCCTTTCTTCCGCCCGGACGGGTGCTTGAGATCGCGCACGGGACCGGCACCCTGTTGCTGGACATGGCCGAGGGCGGGTACCCGGTAACAGGGATCGATCTTTCCGGAGCGATGGGAAAAATCGCGCGCGGAAAAATCCGGCGCCGCCGGAAAAGCGCGGCCAATTCCGGATCCGCCCTTTTTCCCGGGCTTGTCCAGGCGGATGTCAACCGGCTTCCGTTTCAGGCTGGCGCCTTCGCGGCGGCGACGTCAACCTTCCCGGCGGATTTCCTTTTTCAACAGTCGGCTTTCCAGTCCGTGCATCGCGCGCTGCGTCCCGGCGGAGTTTGGATTATCCTTCCCGCGGCCTACCCCGAATGGTTCGCCGGGAGATGGCTCCCGGACGAAAAGCTGATATCCTCCGGAGCCGTCTGGCGCACGTTGATCCGTAAAATGGAGGCATACGGCTTCCGCGTCCGGATGGAAATCGTCCGCCGCCCGCGCAGCCGGGTGCTGCTCATTATGGCCGAAAAACGATAGTTTTTTTCCACGAAGAGCACGAAGAACACGAATAGTGATAATAATTCAGCCGGTTATGTCAGAATTTTGCATATTCACAAATGAATTAATATTTTAATTGGAACGGATAATTTTTTCATTACAGCTTTATTATTCGTAATTGCTTCCTACGATACACTATCCTAACCCCCTCTCCCCCACCCCCTCTCCCCCTTCCCCGTAAGGGGAAGGGGGAGAGGGGGTGGGGGAGAGGGGGTTAGGACAGCAAAGGCTGAGCAGAAACTATTATTCTTTTCTTTCGCTCTGGTCTTTGCCTTGTATACTACGATTTTTACATCCTTTATTTATTTTCGTGCTCTTCGTGCTCTTCGTG
>JAFGCU010000064.1 GCA_016932475.1 Anaerolineales bacterium | reverse complement strand
CCTTTTCCCGCCGGATGGGCGGTTCGGTAACATTCTGGATGAGGGAACGACTACCTGCTAGGTAACAATATTTATGAGCGGATTCGTACCGTTGACGCGGGATCACCGGCGTGGTATAAATCACGCCCGCGCCCGGGGGCGTGGTGTAGCTGGCCTAACACGCGGCCCTGTCAAGGCCGAGATCGCGGGTCCGAATCCCGTCGCTCCCGCCAGAAACCGACCGAGAACTCTTCGGCCGGTTTTGCTTTAACCCGGCGCATCCGGACCATCGGATGCGCTGTCTGCAAATCCCCAAATCGGGAATTCCACGTATAATCTTTTCTGTTCCGGATTCCCCCGATAGACTTAGGAGGTCCCATGCGAATGACATCCCGGATGCTTCCCGTTCTTGTTTTCGCATTTTTGGCGTCGTGCAATTTTCCGACGCCGGCAATTCCCGCACCGTCCACTCCCGCGCCCTCGCAATCCGCAACCGAAGAAGCCGGGCCGGCGGCGATCCCGAGCAATACGGCCGCCGCCCCCGAATCCACGGCCACCGCAACCTCCGCCCCAACACCGACCGTCAAGCCCAAACCCGGCCCGATCCCCCATCTGGCGGACGGGACGGCGCTGGCGATATCGCACATCGATATGATCGACGCGTTGAAGGGATGGTCGATCGGAGGATCCGCCGATACGAAACTGCGGGAACACGTATTCCGGACAACGGACGGGGGATCCGCCTGGATCGATGTCACGCCTCCGGAGCTCACGGCGGCCCAATCGGATGTCTCACCAATCGCAGTCGGCGCTTTCTGGGATGCCGACAACGCGCTGGTGACCTTCCATTCCACCAACCTCCTGCCGCCTCCATCCGCGCCGGTGGTGTGGAAAACCGTCGATGGCGGGGCGACATGGACTCAAGGCGCCCCGCTCGACCTTTCCGGATGGGAAGGCGAATACCGCATATCGGATTTGTTCTTCATCAATATCAACACCGCCTGGGTTCTGGCTCATAAGGGTGACGATCCCGCGGCGGACCGGATTGCTCTTTTCCAAACGGTGAACGGCGGCAACGCCTGGCAGCGGATGGTGGATCCGTCCGTGGATTCACCCATTCAGGCGTGCGAGAAAACCGGGATCCTGTTCACAGGCCCGTGGAACGGCTGGTTGACGGGCGATTGCCGCGGCAACCGGGCGGGAGTCTTCCTGTTCCAGACCTTCGACGGCGGTAAGAGCTGGATCGAAGCCAAGCTCCCAAGCCCGGCGACTCCGCCCGGGCTGTTCACCTCGACGGATTTCTCATGCCGGATCCGCCCGCCGGTCTTCTTCGCGCAGAAAACCAACCTTGTCCTGTGCGTGGAATGCACATCCAAGACCACGCCCGCCACCGCCGCCTATTTCTTTTCCTCCAATTTGGACGGATCGAACTGGCATACCATGGCATATCCGGGAGGCCAGATGGTGATCCGCAGCGCCGGCGACGGAAGGGTTTTCCGCGGCGATGTGGTCAGCGGACTGGCCGTGGATAAGGATATTTACGTTTACAACGGCGCAACCGAAACCTGGGATACGCTCGGCTCCATCGATTGGACTGGCCAGTTTGATTTTATCGATTGGAACACCGGCTGGGCCGCCGCCCGGCGGGGGGAAACCCCGCTGTTGATGCACACCAAGGATGGAGGCCGGTCGTGGGTGGAACTGGCGCCCCAGACCACGGCGGGGAGTGGATGAAGAATCCTTTGGGGCGGCGCTCCCGCGGCAATAGACCTACGCGGTCTTCGGCTTTTCTTTTTTACAACGAGACCGCGTCGGTCTATGGATTCGTAAATCCCGCGCCTGCCCTCGCGCTCGCTCCCCGAGCGGTGAGCATCGGCGCCCTTCCGATGTGAAGCACTCGCGAGGGGGGAAGCATTCCGGCTCTCTCGCGGTTCATAAGCCGGGATGGATGCGCCTGCCCCGCGTTCCATTCGGGGAAGCGGGGGTGTGCTACGCGAAAGCCCGTTTCGCGAACCGCACCTATCGCCAAGGCAGCCCATGGATGCCCGCTGCGGCCGCCTCCGCTTCGCAACCCACAGGTTCCCATATCAGCCCAAACCTGCGCGCCCCGCAGGAGCAAGCGCGGGCAATACTCGAGCCCGCTGGCAGCAACTTCAAACGCCGGCGCGGGTTAAGCCTAGTGATACACTCGGGCGGCTTTTTTTATGCCCATTTTTTGAAATTTACCCGCAAATAATAGACGGATCCGTGCCATTTGTGAAAGAATCAAGTTCGTGGAACACCTGACCATCCGCAGGAAAACCGCGTTCCGGCACAGCGAAAGGCTGTGTTATCATCGCGCCCAATCTTCGTCTCCTGGAGCAACCTTCTCCCATGGCTCGATATAAAATCATCGTCAATCCGACTTCCGGCCGAGGGGAAGGAGGCGCCGATATCCCGCGGGCAAAGGAACTCCTCAGCGCGCTTGGCGTCACCTTCGACCTCGTCCGGACCGAACGGCCGCTGCACGCAATGGAGCTGGCCCGTCAGGCGGCGCGGGAAGATTACGACGTGGTGGTTTCGATGGGCGGAGACGGCACCGCCAACGAGGTCCTGAATGGGTTGATGCAGGCCAAACTGGCCGGGGAAGGCGAGCCCGCGCTGGGGGTCATCACTGTCGGCCGCGGAAATGATTTCGGACACGGGATCAACGTTCCCCACGGACTGGAGCCATCGTGCCGAGTTCTGGCCGCGGGCAAGCGCCGGCGGATGGACGTCGGAAAAGTCACCGGCGGATTGTTCCCCCAGGGCCGTTTTTTCGGGAACGGGATCGGTATCGGATTCGACACGATCGTCGGATTCGAGGCCGCCAAACTCACCTGGCTGACGGGCTTCCCCTCCTACCTGGTCGCGGCGCTGAAAACAATCTTCCTATATTTCAATGCCCCCCTCCTTCGCATCGAGCATGACGGCGGAACAATCGAGCAACCTTCGTTGATGGTTTCGGTGATGAACGGGCGCCGGCTTGGCGGCTCGTTCCACACGGCTCCGCAATCGAAAAACGACGACGGCAAATTCACCGTCTGCCTGGCCGGGCAGCTCAGCCGGCTGGGAATCCTGCTGTTGATCCCGCGCTTCATCCAGGGCACCCAGGCCGGGCATCCCGCCATCCAATTTTTGGAAACCGCAAAAATAAACGTCAAAGCACTGACCGGAACGCTTCCGGCCCACGCCGACGGGGAGACCATATCGACCGACGCCTCGACCATCACCGCGGAAGTTTTCCCGCGGGCGATCGACGTGATCGTCGGCGCCTGAGGATACCCGCATGAACCTGGCGCAGACAGTCGTCTATTCCCCTCTTCGGGCGCTCGGCCGGACGCTGTGCCGCGTACACGACGAGGAACTGATCCGGATCCCGCACAAAGGTCCGCTCCTGATCGTCGCCAACCACGTTAATTTCCTCGACGTGCCGATTTTTTACACCCATCTGATTCCCCGCAGAGTCACCGGCTTTGCCAAGCTGGAAACCTGGAAAAATCCGGCGCTTGGGATTCTATTTAACCTGGGCGGCGCCATCCCAATCCGGCGCGGGGTGGTGGACCGGACGGCAATCGGCCGCGCGCGGGAAGTCCTGCATTCGGGGGAGATTCTGGCCATCGCGCCGGAAGGAACGCGCAGCGGCGACGGCTGCCTGCAGAAGGCGCGCACCGGCGTTTCCGTCCTGGCGCTCGACAGCGGCGCGCCGGTCATCCCGGTCGCGTATTTCGGCGGCGAGAAATTCCGCTCCAACATCTCCCGCCTGATCCGGACCGATTTCACCTTCCGGGTCGGGGCGCCCTTCCGAGTCCGGATGGATGGCGGCAGGCTGACGCGCGAAGTGCGCGAACAGATCACGGCCGAAATCATGTACCGGCTCGCCGCGCTTCTGCCCCCGGAATACCGCGGCTATTATTCGGACCTCTCCAAGGCCACCAACCGCTATCTCGTCGATTAAGCCCGATTATCCTCCCCGAGTAAGAAAAGGCTGGTAGTCCTTCCCGATCCGTTCCGGCATTTGTATGGAGTGGAGGCCTTTTTCACCATAGCGGCGATCCGTGGTTGAGGAAACAAGGTTAGCCACAAAGCCCGCCCCGGCGGGCTGGGCCAGGGAACACATAGGTCTCAAAGACAATTTCCCAGAATACTTGGTGTCCTCGGTGCTCTTTGTGGCGGTCTTTCTTCCGGAAAATCAGACGCCGGAAACGACCCACAGTAAAAGGAAAAGTACAAAAAAAAAGAGCGGCGGATAATGCTGCCGCTCTCTTTTTTATGTATTCAGATCTCTACTGATGACACGCGGACAGCTCCAGGTCGGAGTAGACGTCACTGGTCGCCACCCGGGCAAAGGCCTTGTCGTAGGCCACCAATTGATATTGGATCCAGGCGTTTTCCCATTTGCTGAACCCGGATAACTCCTCCGTCAACAATTCGTACGAATACCGGCCCGAACCCGCCGGTATCATCACCAGCGCGTCGCCCCATCCGGTGACTCCTTCACCATCTTTGTTCCGGAGGCGGACGAACAGCCAGACGCCGGCGACCTTTTCCGGTTCGGCCACCCCGGCCTCAAGCCTCACGAATTTATCCCCGCAACCCGCTCCGCGATAGTACACCTTGCTGGAGGAAAGCTTCACCGTGAAGAACGGTTTTCCCTTCGCCGGAAGCGTAAGCGTTGGCGTTATGGTCGGAGTTTCCTCCGCCTGGACCACCGCGATGCAATTGGAGAATTCGGACGTGTTGCCGGACGGATCGGTCGCCGTGGCTGTGACGAAATTCCCCGGTGCGAAATACGTGCCCGGGAAGTCGGCGATCGCCAGCCCCAACCCGCTCATATCGGTTGTCACGGAAACGTGTTTCACCAGCCGGTGGCCTTCCCCGTAGCCGGAGGGATCACAGGCGTTGTTGGTGAAAAAATCCACCCGGTACGCCGTCCCCGGAGTCCCGTTCAGGCTGGCGCGGAACTGGCTGTTGAACTGGGAGATCGCCGAGATCATGGTCGGATGGTTTATCAGTGTATTGGGCCCCGTATCCGTATCGCCGGGATCGTTCGCCAGGGGGATGCCGCTGGTTCCAAACTGAATCCCCAGTCCGCCGTTGTCGTGGATGGAATTGAACTGGATCAGGTTGCCCGTCCCCGCGTTGTCGTACAACACCACGCCCGGGCCCGTGTTGAATGCGATGAAATTGCCGGCCGTATCCGTGCCTATGCTGTTGTTGGAGGCGCCGCTTTCCAGGCGGACTCCGTTGAAGGAGTTCCCCAGCGGGAGGTTGCCGCTCACATCGGTCCCGATGTAGTTGTTCTGGACGACATTCGAGGAACCCTGGATGCGGATGCCGTCGCCGTAGTTGCCGGAAATCAGGTTGCGCGCGTCCATCGACGGACCGCCGATTGTGTTTCCGTCTGCGGTGATATAGATCCCCACCTGATTGGCGATTTCCGTCACGCCGCCGGCGTTGGTTCCGATTTTGTTGCCTTGAATTATGTTGGCCGTCGCACTGCCACCGCCTTCGGCGGCGATCTCGATCCCCGCGCCCATATTGCCGGAAATCACGTTTCCCGCGCCAGCGCCCCCGCCGCCGATCATGTTGTTGGATGCGTTATGAAGCGTAATCCCGTTTCCAACGTTGTTGACAAAGAGGAACCCGGCGGAATTGACACCGATGAAATTCCCGGTCAGAAGCGTTCCCTGATGGGCGTCGATGAGCACTCCGTCCAGAGAATTCCCCGAGATGGTGTTGCCCGAAAGGATGGTCCCATCGGCGGCGATGTACACCCCGTTCTGCTGGTTCCCCAAACCGCTCAATCCGGTGGCGTCCGTCCCGATCAGGTTGTGACTGAGCTGGTTGCCCGTCGCGGGATACACTGCCAACACTTTTTCTTCTTGAATTTCCACACCGTTTCCGGTATTGCCGGAAATCACGTTTCCCTCCAGCGCATCCTCCCCGCCGACGATATTGTTGCTTCCGCAGATGTGAATCCCGTAGGCGGCATTCGCCACCGCGGAAGTCCCGCCCGCGCTCAATCCGATGTAATTGTTCTGGATCTGGTTGCTGTCGGATCCGCACGCCACTTCGATCCCCGCGGTGTTCCCGGAGATCACGTTGCGATACCCGGACTGGGGTCCTCCAATGTGGTTGGTCCCCGACCGGATCGAGATGGCCGTATGGTTGCCTTGCGCCGTCGCGCCATCGGGCAGGATGCCGATGTAGTTGCCGATGACCCAGACGTTGGGGTTATCCCGGATTTCCACCCCGGTATTGAAGTTGACGATGGAGAACCCCTCAATTGTGCTGCTACCGCCACGGACCAACAACGCCGTTCCGTTCTGGGCCGAGCTGGAGCGCAGTTCGATCAGCGGTGTCCCCGACCAACCCGGCTGGGTGGTCGCGTCCATCAGGACCGATTCGGTGATTTCAGGAAAACCGGCCGCGGTCTCGATGATCTGCACGCCGGCGCCGGGGATATTAAAGTACACCCCGTTGAATCCGGGCGCCGCATTGGCGGCGTTGATTGCTTCCCGCAGGCTGCAGTGCGATGTGTTGCAGGTGCCGTCGTCCAAATCATTCGCCGAATTGACCGTAAAGGAGACGGCCGGAGGGCCTCCACCGTAGACGATGATCGTGGGACTGCCGCCGCAGGCCGAAATAGCAACTGCAATCATCAGGAGCGATCCGGACAAGACCCAATTTCGCAAATTCATCTTTCCTCCTTGAGAGATTATGCTCCATTCACCCAAAGGGCGCGAAGAATTTCCGTGAATTCCCCGCGCCCGCGTACTCGTGGGCTTTCGAATGCCTACTTATGGCAGGCAGTCAGTTCCAAGTCCGAGTAGACCTCGCTGGTCGCGATCCGGTTGAAATTGCCGTCGTAGGCGACGAACTGGTATTGCACCCAGGCATTCTCGTATTTTTCGAAATCCGGAAGGCTTTCAGCATACAAAAGGTGGGAGTACCAGCCCACACCCGCGGCTTTCATCACCTGCGCATCCGCCCAGCCGGTGACCCCGTCACCGTCCATGTTCCGCAGGCGCGTGAAAAACCATACGCCAGCCGTTTGTTTCGAATCCGCCACCTTCACCTGGATTTCGGCTTTCATCGCGCCACAGCCCGCTCCGCGGGAATAGATGTGTTTGGGATTGATCAAAGGCTGGAAAAAAGGCTGCGGCAGCAGGGTGGGCGTCAAGGTCGGCGCAAGGGTCTGCGTCGGCGCCGGAGGCGGCGGCAGGAACTGATGATCCCAGCCGAAGAGGATCCCGGCCAGGAGCTCACCGTTCCCCAAACTGACCGCCTGGGTGATTGGATTGACGTTGTATTCCGGATACGTCCAAATGCCCGGGATCAGCACCGGTGCATTGTCCGCATCCATCGAATCGGAGAACACGCAATAATCGCCCGGCGCAAGATCATCGAACGCATACGATCCATCCGGGCCGGTGACCGCCGTCGCAAGGATGGTGCTGGAAAAGCAGGAGCCTTGCAGCAGGTTCACGCGCACACCGGGAATTCCCGGTTCGCCCGGATCGTATGCGCCGTTGGCGCCGTACCCGTCTATCGGCCCCCGGTCGATGCATCCCGGCGGCGGCTCGCTGACCGATTCATACGGAAGCGCGCACACGTCGTGGAAGACCAATCCGGAAATGGATCCCGTTCCGGCCGGCGGGCAAGTTCCGGAGGCGTCGGTGCGGAATGAACGCGTCGCGGATTCCGGACCGAAGGTCGTATCAATCCCCGAGAACACATGCCAGTAATATGTGGTGCAGTCGTCCAGTTCCTCGCCCGGATACCAGTACTGGCCCGGGTTGCCGGTCCCGCCGTTCAGGCTGGTATCGGCGAACGAGGGATCCTGGGAAAGATGAATGCCGTAACCCTGGGGCAGGCAGCCGGAGTTGCCGTTCGCCCAATGCAGCCCGGGCATCGTGGTATCGATCGTCTCCCCGTCGGCCGGCCAGATCAAGGCCGGCGCGGCCAGCGCGGACGGATCGCAATACGGCCCGGTGAAAAACCTGCGATAGTTCGATGCAGGACCAAGCGTGACATCGTTGATCGGCGCCACCTTCCAGAAATACTCCTTCCCAGGTTGCAGGTTGCTGCCCGGGAACCAGGAGGTCGAAGGATTGCCCGTCCCCCCGCTCAGGCTGGTATCGGCGAAATCGCGGTCAAGCGAAAGATCGATCCGGTAGCCCTGCGGATGGCAGCCGGGGTCCGGGTAGCTCCACGAGAGCTCCGGCAGGAGAGATCCGACGGCTGAAAAATCCGGGGGCGAATTCAAGTTGGGGCTTTGCAGGGAGGCTGTCGGGCAAACGGGCGCGCCGCAACTGTTGAGGGAGAAGATCAGAACCAGTAACATGAATTTCCGGAAATGAAAATTTTGGGTCATCCTGGTCTCCGGGCGCGGACATCCATCCCAAGATTGTAGGGTGGGATGCACGATAAGGCAAGCGTTGTGGAGTCTCCTTGGAGCTTTTTTGGAAAAAACACCCGCGGCCGTCTATTTTTCCGATCGCACCCATAAACCCATCCCATCCGTGGAGAGATCCACCCAGCCGTATGCGTCTGTGCGCAGAAGGGCCGCCCCGTCCGGCCAGGCGAGATCCTCCGCGAATGGCCACAATCCCGCCAAAGGGCGGGCCGCGCGCAGCCAGTCCGCCGGAGAGCCGGTTTCCTTTATCGACAGCGGGAACAGGATGATCTGGGCCGAGGGCACCCGGCCCTGCGAAAGCAGGCGCCGGCCGACCGTTTCATCGAGTCCGTCGAGGATCAGCCACCGCGATCGTCCGCGTTCCACCAACAGCACCATTCCATCCCCGCCGACCGTCAACACGCTCAAGCTGGAACCGCCTCCCAGGTCGAGCCGGGATCCGGCCGTTGCTTCATAGATCGGAACATCGTGATCGCCGCACTGCGATACGAATGCGGAAAGAGCCTTGCCGTGGCGATCGGTTCCGGCGGGGAGGAGCACACTCCCGATCTGGAAGCGCGCCGCCACTTCGGCCAGCGCGGTGGTGTTCTCCCATGCGGTGGATCCGGCGACGACCCAATCCAGCCGCTGCGGGCCGTACCCGAGGATGCGGCCCAATCCGGACACCACCAGGTTGGGGTCGCCGCCGGCGTTGACGAGCACCGTTCCACCGGCCGGGCCGCGAATGAGGAACGCTTCCCCGCCGCCGGTGGCGAGCATCGTCAGATGCAGCCGGCCGTCCGGCCGGTGGAAGTACGCCCCCCAGGCGATGAACGCAGCCACCGCGAGGACCGGCGGCGCCACGGCGAGAATCCTCGCGAGCGCATCCTTCCCCCACTCCCAATGCGGAATTCTCTTTCGGATGGAATCCACGGTTAATCCGAACAGGATCGCATAGTAGACGCCGATCCAAATCGGGGAGATCGGCCCGGTCGGCAGCGACAGAGAGGGAAAAGCGGCGCCCCATTCCACCATCCGGATGGTATAGGCCGTCGGCGCCCATCCCATCCACGCCACCAGCTGCCCGGCCGGCAGGTAGAGCATGCCCAGCAGCAGCCCCAGCCCGCCCGCGATCATCACCAGCGGCTGGACCGACAAGACAAGCGGATTAATGAGGAACGCGCTGAGCGAGAGGTTGTTGAAATACAGGAGCAGCACCGGGAGAGTGGTGATTTGCGCCGCAAGCGTCATCAAAATGATTTCCCCCGCCGTGGAAGCCGCCGCCCGGGCTTTCTCCTTCGGCATGCGACGAAGGAGCAGCCGCTCGACTCCGTTCTGCAGCGGGTCGGCGTACAGGATCAGCCCCAGCGTGGCGGCGAACGAGAGCTGGAACCCGATATCCCACAGGATCCAGGGAGAGAAGACCGTCATCACCGCGCCGGTGAACGCGAGCGACGTCAGTCCGTGCGACCGCCGGCCCGATTGGCGCGCGAAAATCGCCATGGCGCCCATGATCGCGGCGCGGACAACCGACGCCGCCGCCCCCACCAGGACCGTGTAGAGAGCGATCCCCAGAATCGCCGCCAGCCAGCCGGGAATCCGGCGCGGGAGGCGTTTGGCGAGAGAGAGGAAAATTCCCGCTATGATGGAAATATTGAAACCGGAAATCGCCACGATGTGGGAAGTTCCGGTGCGCGAAAAGGATTCCTGAAGGGTGACCGGAATCGTACTCTCCTCCCCCAAAAGAATCCCCGAAAGCAAAGCGCATTCCGGCTCCGGGAAAAGTTTTTTAAGGGTCTCCAGCGCGCGGCGGCGGTATGCGAACAGCGCCGAAAAGATCGGCGATCCCTCCCCGTGTGTCACCGACCGGATAGTCGGTTCGCTCAGGATCCCATAAATCCCCTGGCGCGCCAGGTAGTCCGCGTAATCAAAACCCTGAATGACCGGCGGCGGCCCAAGCACTCCGGACAGCCGCAGCCGGTCCCCGTACCGAAGTTCCGTATCCTCCGGTTGGGAACGGAATTCCAGGAGGATCGCGCCATCCAGGTTCACGAATTCCATACCCGATTCCGGTATCACCCGCGCCACCCGCGCCCGGACCCGGAAACCCCTACCTCCGGGTCGCGGTTCCTCCTCCAACACGGCCTCGAATTCCGCCGGGATGCCGATGTAGGATCCCGTGAATTGAGGGCCCGGTTTCGGCTGGGCGGCCGCAAGCCGCGCGCCGCCGAACAAGAAAAATGCCAGGCAGAGAAACGGGATGCGGAATTTTTTTATGGTGAACGCGAACAGGAAAATCAGAATGCCGGAGATGAGGGAAGCGAAGAACGGCAACCCGAGCGGGGATGCCAAGGCGATTCCGGCCAGCCAGGCGATACATACATAGAAGAGCGTCATACATCCCCCTTTGGAGCAGAACACCCGACGGCTTTATATCACAGCCTGGTGATTCGGGCTAATCCCCCACCCTACCCTCCCCCATTTCCTTCGTAGACAACAACTATTACCGTCCGGATTTTTTGTTTAGCGAAGCAAATGGGGGAGGACAAAGGAGGGGGACAGATTTACTCCTTGGCCAGCCTCGGCAGCCAGAAGAGGGTGAGCAGCACCGCGACGATGGCCATCATCGAACCGAAGTAGAACGGCGCGGATGCACCGTACCCCTGCCAGGAAGAAACGCCCTCCCATAGAATGCCCGCGATCAAGGATGCCGGGAAGGCGACGATGCCGACCGCGGCGTTGTAAATGCCGTATGCCGTCCCGCGGTGTTCCGGCGCGGAAAGATCGGCGACATACGCGCGCGCGGTCCCCTCCACCATCGCGTAATACAGCCCATAGAGCGCATACAACACCCAGATATGCCAGGCCGCGCCCGCGACGGCAAAGCCCAGGTACACCAGGGCGTACACCACCCAGCCCGCGACCAGCACGCGGCCGCGGCCGATTTTATCGGAGCGCAACCCGGCCGGGGTCGAGGCAAGGGTATAGATCACATTGAAGACCAAGATGGCCAGCATCACATGGAACACGCTCAGCCCGCGGTCCTGCGCGCGCAATACGAGAAACGAATCCGACGAGTTGCCCAGCGTAAACAGCGCCACGACGATGAAAAAGCCGATCAGCCGGGGACTGATCCGGCGTTTGGCCGTCGGCCGCTCCGCGGTGGACCGGGCCGCGGGTTTCTGGCCGGCCGCCGCGGGCACATCGCGGGCGAGAAGGATCAGCGTAAGCACGCCCAGCACAGCGGGGATGATGCTGATCCAGATCACCAAATGAAACGTCTCCGCCTTGAGCGTGACCGCCGACGAACCGGCGGCATAGGTGACGGCGGCCGCGATCACGAGGCCGATCGCCGCTCCGAGCGAATCCGCCGCGCGGTGCAACCCAAACCCAAATCCGCGGTTCTCGGCCTTAAGAGAATCCGCCACCAGCGCATCGCGCGGCGCGGTGCGGACGCCTTTCCCGAGCCGGTCGAAGAATCGCAGCAGCAGGACGAGCGGCCACGTGCTGGCCAGCAGCAATAGCGGTTTGGCGACCGCCGACAGCGAGTATCCGAACACGGTCAACGCCTTCCGTTTGCCGAGTTTATCCGATAGCCAACCGGAGAACAGGCGGGTCAGGCTGGCGGTGCTCTCCGCCACGCCTTCGATCAGGCCGACCACCGCCGTCTTCGCGCCCAGCACGTTGGTCAGGAACAGCGGGAGCAGATGGACGATCATCTCCGATGAAATATCGGTGAACAGGGAACCCAGGGAAACCGCCAACAGGTTGCGGGGTATGCGATTCTGTTTCGCGGGAGCGATGTTTTCGGACATGGCGCGCCTCCGGGGAAGTGCATCTTTGGAATATCGGAAAGAGTTTACTATATTTCCTCCGGCATCCCGTTTACGGCCGACACGCCGTTGCAGCCCGATCGTTTTTCGCCCGCTCATGAAAAATATGGGTGTATATTAATATGAAGCATGCCGTTGCGGACCCGTCCCAACCCATACTCCTTTACCGGAAGGGGAAGGAGGGACGCCGAAGCCCGGGCGCTGTTCCTGAGCGGAAGCGGCGAGCGCATGTCCCCCCCCGGAGCGAGGGAAGGGGTTGGGATCGAAAAAAGGAGCCTGTATGACAGCCAAACGAATCGGGATCGTCACCGGCGGCGGAGACGCTCCCGGATTGAATGCGGTCATCCGGGCCGTGGTGAAAACCGCGGCCATCCGGTACGGAGCGCAAATCATCGGGATCGAAGACGGCTTCGACGGGTTGTTCGCTCCGGGCGGAACCCGGCCGCTCACGCCGG
>JAFGCU010000063.1 GCA_016932475.1 Anaerolineales bacterium | reverse complement strand
GGGCATCCAGCGACTTTGTCTCACGCATCATGCGAAAGGCACTGGACCCCCGCTACGATCACGCGGGGGTGACGAGCAATAGAGTCACGCCCGCGTGTTCTAAGCGGGCTTCCAGCGACTTTGTCTCACGCATCATGCGAAAGGCACTGGACCCCCGCTACGATCACGCGGGGGTGACGAGCAAAAACATCGAGAGGATTATCTTGCTGTTCAACAAGGTTCTGATCCCCAACCGCGGGGAAATCGCGGTCCGCATTCTGCGCGCCTGCCGGGAACTCGGCATCCCCACCGTCGCGGTGTATTCGGAAGCCGACCGCCAGGCGCTGCACGTACGTTACGCCGACGAAGCGTATCTGCTCGGCCCGGCTCCGGCGCGGGATTCCTACCTGCGCATCGACCGGATCCTGGATATTGCGCGCCGCTGCGGCGCGGACGCCATCCACCCCGGATACGGGTTCCTTGCCGAACGGGAGGAATTTGCGCTCGCCTGCGAGGAAGCCGGGATCACCTTCATCGGCCCCAAACCCTCCTCGATCGCCGCCATGGGCGATAAAACCACCGCCCGCCACACGGTCGCCAAAGCCGGGATCCCGGTTGTGCCGGGGACCGAAGGGGAAGGCAACCTGAGCGACGACGAGCTGGTCGCGATCGCCCCGTCGATCGGCTTTCCGCTGCTGATCAAAGCCACCGCCGGGGGCGGCGGCAAGGGGATGCGCGAGGTGATGACAGCCCCGGAACTGCCGCGCCTCCTGCACGCCGCCCGGCGGGAGGCGGAAGCCGCCTTCGGCGACGGCAACGTCTACCTCGAAAAGCTGATCCTCACCGCGCGGCACGTGGAATTCCAGATCCTGGCGGACAAGGAAGGCAACGTCATCTACCTCGGCGAGCGGGAATGCTCGCTGCAGCGGCGGCACCAGAAGCTGTTCGAGGAAGCCCCCTCCCCGTTCCTCGGCAACGACGACGTGCTGCGCCGGACGATGGGCGACGTGGCCTGCCGGACCTCGGCCAGCGTCGGCTACGTCAACGCCGGGACGATCGAATTCCTGGTCGACAAGGAGCGCAACTTCTATTTCCTGGAGATGAACACCCGCCTGCAGGTGGAGCACCCGGCGACCGAAATGATCACCGGGATCGACATCGTCAAGGAACAGATCCGCATCGCGCGCGGCCGGCCGCTGCGCTACCGCCAGGAGGACGTCAAGATCAACGGCTGGGCGCTCGAATGCCGGATCAATGCCGAGGATCCGTACAACAAATTCACCCCCTCGACCGGAAAGATCCAGTCTTTGTTCATGCCGAGCGGACCGGGCGTGCGCGTCGACACGGGGGTCTACTCCGGCTTCGAGGTGACCCCGTACTACGATTCGCTCATCTCCAAACTGATCGTCTGGGGGGAAACGCGCGCGGAGGCGATTCTGCGGATGCGCCGGGCGCTCGAGGAGTACCGCATCATCGGCGTCAAAACCAACATCCCCTTCCACCAGGCGCTGCTGGATTCGCCGCGTTTCCTGGCGGGCGTGTTCGACACCCGCTTCGTCGAAGAACGGTTCGCGCTCAACGGCTCCCCCGAAGAAAGCAACCATATTCCGCAGATGGCGGCGATCTTCGCCACGCTGGTGGAACATCAATCCTCGCAGCGGGCGGCTCAGATCATGGAATCCGCCCACCCGCAATCCGGATCCTTATGGAAATGGGCCGGACGCGGCGGGAGCGGGCGGCGATGAAATACGCGACGACGATCGGCGGGCGGACCTTCCGGGTGGAGGTGCTGGACGACCATCACATCATCCTGGACGGCGAGCCGTATGAAGTGGATTTCACCGCGATCGGCAGCCAGCCGGTGTATTCGATGCTCATCAACGGACAGTCGCTGGAAGCCCATGCCGCGCCGCTCGAGGAAGGCTGGCAGATCCTCCTGCACGGGCGGATGTTCGAAGCCCGGGTTGAAGACGAACAGGCGATCCGGGTCCGGGCGCTGGCGCACACGGCGGCCGACACCACCGGGGAATACCAGTTGCGCGCGCCGATGCCGGGGCTGGTGGTCGGCATCCCGGTTTCGGCCGGCAGCAGCGTAGCCAAAGGGGAGACCCTTGTGATTTTGGAATCGATGAAGATGCAGAACGAACTCCGCTCCCAAAAGGACGGGGTGGTGCTGGAAATCCGGATCCAACCCGGGCAGTCCGTGGAGCAGAACCAGGTGCTGGTCATCGTCGGGTAATCCCCCGCTTCCATCCTTCTCCATCGCGAGGTGACCGATGAACCGTCAGGAAAAACCCGCCGCGCTCGAGCAGGAAGTAAAATTCCTTCTCGAAGACACCGCCGAGCTGCGGCGCCGGCTGGCGATCCTCGGCGCCCGCCCCTACCAGCCGCGGATGCACGAAGCCAACATCCGCTTCGACACGGCCGATGGCACCCTGACCCGGGCGCGGAAAGTCCTCCGGCTGCGGAAGGCCGGCCCGGTCATCCTCACCTACAAGGAACCGGAAGCGGCCGCTCCGGCGGAATCGCCCGCCCCGGCCCGGCGCTCGCTCGAAACCGAGATCGTCGTCGACAATCTGGAAAAAACCGCGCACCTGCTGCAATCGCTGGGTTTCCGGCCGATCGTCCGCTACGAAAAATACCGCGAGGTCTTCCAATGGAAATCCGTGCTCCTGATGTTCGACCAGCTGCCTTTCGGTGACTTCCTGGAATTGGAAGGGCCGGACCTGACGGATTTGCGCCACACCGCCGGGCAGCTCGGGCTCGACTGGTCGCAAGCGCTCCAGACTTCCTACATGGGCATCTTCCTGCTTTTGAAGAAAACATATCATCTGACGTCCCTCGAAGCGACGTTCACCACATTCACAGGCTGGGATCCGAAGAAGACCGCACCCGTCCTGGCCACACTTCCGCATGAAGGCTTGTATGACCGAAAAAAAACCTGAAGCCCGCCAACGCTGGGAGGCGGATATCCTCCAGCCTGCACTGAAAAAATTCCCGGAACGCAAAGGGGAATTCCAGACCTCCTCGCGGATCCCGCTCGAGCGGGTGTATTTCCCCGCGGCCATGACCGCGGAGGAGCTGGAGACGATCGGATTCCCGGGGCAGTACCCCTTCACGCGCGGAGTCCAGCCGACGATGTACCGCGGCCGTTTGTGGACCATGCGGCAGTACGCCGGATACGCCACGGCCGAAGAATCCAACGCGCGTTACCGGTTCCTGCTCTCCCAGGGCCAGACCGGGCTGTCGGTCGCGTTCGACCTGCCGACCCAGATCGGCTACGACCCGGACCACGAGCTGGCGACGGGCGAGACGGGCAAAGTCGGGGTGTCGATCTTCAGCGTGGAGGAGATGGAGCGGCTGTTTGCAGACATCCCGCTCGAGAAAGTCTCGACCAGCATGACGATCAACGCGCCGGCCGCCGTGCTGCTGGCGATGTATATTGCGGCGGCGAAGCGCCAGGGCGCGGACCCGGCCCGGCTGCGGGGAACGATCCAGAACGACATCCTCAAGGAATACATCGCCCGCGGGACCTACATTTACGCACCCCAGCCTTCGATGCGGCTGGTGACCGACATCTTCGCCTGGTGCCGGGAAAACCTACCGGAATGGAACACCATCTCGATATCCGGCTACCACATCCGCGAGGCCGGCAGCACCGCGGTCCAGGAAGTGGCCTTTACGCTCGCGAATGCGATCGCCTATGTGGACGCGGCGCAGCGGGCGGGGATGGCGGTGGATTCCTTCGCGCCCCAGCTGGCGTTCTTCTTCAGCGCCCACAACCACTTCCTCGAGGAGGTGGCCAAGTTCCGCGCGGCGCGGCGGCTGTGGGCGCGCATCATGCGCGAGCGGTTCCATGCTTCGGATCCGCGCTCGCAGATGCTGCGCTTCCACACCCAGACCTGCGGCTCCACCCTCACCGCGCAGCAGCCGGAAAACAACGTGGCGCGGGTGACCGTGCAGGCCCTGGCGGCGGTCCTGGGCGGAACGCAATCGCTGCACACCAACAGCATGGACGAGGCGCTGAGCCTGCCGACGGAAAAAGCGGTCCAGGTGGCGCTGCGCACGCAGCAGATCCTGGCGCATGAATCCGGCGCGGCGGACACGGTCGACCCGCTGGCGGGATCGTATGCGGTCGAGGCGCTGACGGATGAGATTCAAAAGAAAGCGGAGGAGTACATCCGCCGGATCGACCAGTTCGGCGGAGCGATCGCCGCGATCGAACACGGGTTCCCGCAGGCGGAGATCCACGAGGCCGCCTACCGCGCGCAGCAGGCGGTCGAAACGGGAAAGCAGATCGTCGTCGGCGTGAACGAATTCACCAGCGGCGAGCCGCCCGCGCTCGAGACGCTGCGGGTGGACCCGGCGGTCGAGGAGCGGCAGAAGGAACGGCTGCGGGCGCTGCGCCACAAGCGCGACGGAAGCCGCGCGGCGGAGCTGATCGGGCGGCTGGAAACCGCCGCCCGGGGCGGCGACAACCTCATGCCGCTGATCCTGACCTGCGTGGAAAACGATCTGACTCTCGGGGAAATCTGCGGCGCGCTGCGGGCCGCGTGGGGCGAATACCGTCCGGAGGGATGAATGAGCGGGATTGAAAAGCTGAATCATGTGGCGGTGGTGGTGGCGGATATCGAGGCGGCGCTTGCGTTCTGGCGCGACGCGCTCGGATTGGAACTGGCCGGCGTGAAGGATATGCCGGAACAGAAATCCAGGATCGCCTTTCTGCCCCTGGGCGGCTCGGAACTCGAACTCGTGCAGCCGACCGATCCCGATTCCGGGATCGCGAAAAACCTGGCCAAGCGCGGGCCGGGCATGCACCACCTGTGCCTGGAAGTGCGGGACCTGGACGCGACGATCGGGCGGCTCAAGGGGAAGGGGATCCGACTGACCAGCGAGGCACCGATGACCGCCGCCGACGGGCGGCGGATGATCTTCGTCCACCCGGAAAGCACCGGCGGCGTGCTGCTCGAGTTGTACGAAGGCGGGGAGTTCGCGGAAACGCCGTAGTTAATCCCTTTTTACCGCCAAGCCCTGCCCCGGCTTCGCCGGGCGGGGCCGGGGCCGCAAAGGACGCAGCATTCCGTTTACCATCCCATCCCACCTCCCCTATCCCCTCCTCCCATCCCGTTATACGGGAAGGGAGGAGGGGGACGGCCCGAGCTGTGCTCGGGCCGGGGGAGGAGAGATGGGATGGATCACATTAATACTCACTCCACCGGTAGAACCTTTTCATTCTACTCACTGCCAAAGGCAGTGATATTGAAAACCAAATAATTGGGACAACTACTTCAGGTCAGAAATAGCATACACCGAACCACTGAGATAATCCGAAAATGCCGGATTTAATAATTATTCAGGTATGAAATAGAAGTTAATAATGGTATGGAATAAAAAATACTTTTCGGTGTATTCGGCTCTTTTCCGTTCAATCCGTGTACAAAGCAGGAGCCCGGCTGAGTGGAGACTATACAGGGATAATTTATCCTGCGGGAATAATTGTATATGAGAAAATCCTCCCCTCCCGGCCTGCGATGGATTCCTTTTTCGATGCCGCGAGGTCGGCGATCAGGCGGGGAAGATTTCCGCGATCATCATCCGGACTTCGCTCAGCCACCGTTCCCGGTTTTCCGGCGTACTGGTGACGATCACCCCGAACATTTTTCGAGTCACCCGCGCCACACCGCAAAATTCCAGGATGCACGCTTTCCAGAGTGTTTCCAGCGGATCTCCGAACACCGCCGCTTCCCGTTCCGCGGGAGTGTTGGAGGTATTAAAAACGACGGCCGCGCGGGCTTTCAGCAATCCGCGCGGAATCCCCTCGCCGCCATCCCCTTCCAGGAATTCATACGCCACGCCGGGCCGGAGCACGCGATCAACCCATCCCTTCAGAATGGCCGGGGGCTGACCCCACCAATCCGGATGGACGATGACGATACCGTCGGAACGGGCTATTTCACGGCCATGAGCCCGCACGGATTCCGGAAGCGGGGAATCCGCCGGAATTTCACCGGCGGGCAAAACGGGGTCGAAGCCCTCGGCGTACAAATCGTGAAACAGGACAACATGCCCGAGCCGGGCAAGCTCCTGCGCCGCCGCGGCAGCGATCGCATGATTAAAACTCCCGGGATCCGGGTGCGCCAGAATGAGTGAGATATTCACGTTAAATTCCATCCAAACGGCCGGATTTTTTCCGCGATCGCGGTGCGGTCACGACGGGCAAAAGGTGACGTTGCCGGGGACGACGTTGAGAATGGGGGTGTTGGTGCTCTCTTCCAAGCCGATGGTCTCCTCGGCGACATAAATGCAATCCCCGGAATTCACCCCCCGCCCGGTCCATTTGGTGCTGACCAGATGCAAACCCAGGGTTTTATCGGTAAAGAAATAAATCTTATAGGCATTGCCTTCCCATTCCGAGAAGGCGACGCTGCCCCCCACGCATCTTTCCAGCCCGACATCGTCGCGGGTGACCTCGAGCGCATGCGCGCAGTTGGCGGGGAGGTTGGCCGGGCGGGCGGGCGCGGCCGCCGGCTGGGCGACCGGGCAGCGCTTGAGGCTGAAGGGGGTGATCGGCATCACCGGCGAGACTCCGTCGCGCGAAAGCTTGCCCTCGGCGTAGGCGCACTCCCCGGCCTTCAACCCGATCCGATCGACCCAATCGGGGCCCATCATATACATTCTGCCGCGTTCGCCGAAGTAGACATAATACGTGCCATGGGTCATGTTGATCCGGGTAATCGTTCCGCCCACGCACAGGAATTTTCCGTAATCATCGAGCGTGACGGCCGAGGCGTCCAGGCAGCCCGGCGGCAGTTGCGGCACGCCGGTGGGGAGCGGGGTGACGGATTGCAGCGGCAGGGGAGTATTGACCGCGGCGGCCGATCCGGCATTCCCGTTCAAGCCGGCTGCGGCGGTTACGGCGGGGGTGTAATTCGGGTCATCTTCCGGAAGCGTGAACGCGCCGCCGATCAGCCCGCATCCGGAAAGCATGCCGGTGAGGACAATACTGATGAGGACTACGGCTGGAATGGATTTCTGCATGGCGCCTCCTGATCTGGCTTCCCCCGCCCCTTACGGTTCCTGCCCATGTGGATCGGCAAGGATGTGATCGAGCCCGCGCCCGCCCTCCCACGGGTAGATGATCCTGGCATCGGTCATGGCTCCATAATACTCCGGTCGCGCCGTGCCGAACAGACTGCGGTGCGGGTTGTAATGCAGGACGCATAGTTCCGGGAGCCCGCCGGCGGAAAGGACCCGGTTCTTGACAGCGGTGATCGTGCGCCCGGAGCCCCAGACATCGTCCACGACAAGAATCCGTTTATCCTTCAGCAGGGCGTCATCGGGGAATTGAAGAAAATTGGGCCAGGCCAGAAGCGCGGCCCGGGAGGCCTGCTCGGGGAAATCCACCGAGGCGGTCAGGAGGGTTTTGATGTCGAGCACCTCGCTGATCATTCCGCCGGGGACGACACCGCCGCGGGTGATGATCACCATCGCATCGAACTGGCCGTGGAATTGCGGGACCAGCACATCGATGAGTGTGTCGACGTCGTTCCAGGTTAGCAGTTCGTGCCGCTCCGCCATGGTGATTTTCCGCCGCGCCCGCCGCATTCGGATCCGGGAAAAAAGCCCGGCCGGGGCATCCAGGCCGATGATAATGTCGTCCGCTCCGTAATGCAAGCGGGGGAATGCGCCTAACCGAGACAGTTGCGTAGACCGATGCGGCTGCCAAGACCGAGGCGGTAAAACCGACCGACGCGGTTGTCTGGACCGAGGCGGTATGATTGACCGACGCGGTCTATTTCCCCGCGTCGGTCTACGGGGATGCCCATATGGATGGTTGTGCCAATAAGGTCAAGGCGCAGCCTATACGTTTTCACGTTAAGGATATAATCCGACCTATGCGGGCGGACAGCCCGCGTCGATCCAAGGGGGATCACTATGCAGACAGTCCTTCCATTAAAGCCGGGCGGGTATTTCCACATCTATGACCGCGGTGTAAACCGGGAGAATATCTTTCTCGAAGAGCGGAATTACCCCCACTTTCTATCGCTTTATGCGACGCATATCATCCCAATTGCAGAGACGTACGCATATTGCCTGCTGCGGAATCATTTTCACATCCTCGTACGAATTAGAGAACCGCAGTCCAAAGTGGGGGTAAAAAAAGCCTCGTTCCACGTCTCCAAGGCGTTCAATAATTTCCTTACCGCCTACGCCAAGGGATTCAATAAAACCTATGGGCGCACCGGCGCATTGTTCCAACATCATTTTTGCCGTATCCCGATCCTAACGGACCGCTATTTTACGGCGTTAGTCCGTTATATTCACCATAATCCGTGCAAACACGGTTTTGTATCGGATTTTCAGGATTGGCCGTTCTCCTCATACCACGAGCTTGCGTCCAGGGCATACACGCAACTGGCCAGGCCAAAAGTCTTGGAGTGGTTTGAAGGCGTCAACGAATTTCGAAAGAGTCACACACATCCCATCCAAGAGACGGACCCTCAAGCAATCTTCGGAAACGATATGGATTAAGCACTTATCCAGGTTGAAGCGGCCAATCAAACCGAGGCGGTTACTAAGACCGACGCGGTTACTAGGACCGACGCGGTTATTAGGACCGAGGCGGTTACTAAGACCGACGCGGTTATTAGGACCGACGCGGTTACTAAGACCGACGCGGTTATTAGGACCGAGGCGGTTACTAGGACCGACGCGGTTATTAGGACCGAGGCGGTTGCTAGGACCGACGCGGTTACTAGGACCGACGCGGTTATTAGGACCGAGGCGGTTGGCAGGACCGACGCGGTCTTGGCAACCGCGTCGGTCTTAAAATGCACGTTAATATTCGGCTTATGTTTGTATCCAGCTCTATTTTAGGCGTCGCCCCGATCGCCTAATCCGGACCGCCGACCGGGCCGCCGATCAGCACGCTGTGCTTCCCGCCCACCTGGGTCAGGAATAGAATCCGGCTCTCCTCCCCGCGCAGCCGCAATTGCTTTTCCAGTTCCTCCGGCTCGAGCGGTGAACCGCGCTTCTTGATCACCACCCGGCCCACCGACCGCGCCCGCAACCACTCGCGCAGCCGCTTCAGCCCGAATGGCATCGCCTCTTCGATCGCATAAGCCTGCGCCCAGGGCGTGGGCATGACCGTGTCCGCCGTCAGGTAGGCGATATCCGGGTCGATCCGGGCCGCCCCCAGACGCGCCGCGAGTTGGCGGACCAAACCGGCACGCAGGATTGATGGATCCGGCTCGTACAGGATCCGGCACGGCGAAGAAACGGCAGCACTGCCCGGTTCGGAGTCGGTCATCGTCTCTCCCGCGGGGAGGATCGTCGCGCGCCGCCGGGCGCTTTGGAACGCGCCGTACCACAGCACCGCTTCCTTTAACTCGCCCTGCCAGGATATGAATTCCACTTCGCACGGCTCGCGCTCGATCTCCTCCCAGCGCACGCCGGGGGATATTTTCACGCACAGCGCCTCGTCCATGACGGCGGCGCGCCAAGCCGTGACGAGATCCAGCGGCGGCGAGTAGCGGCGGACCGAGAAGATGCGCCGGTCCTCCTCCCTCCGCGACGGATCGCAGAACAACGCGATCCGTGCGGGCGCCTTGGCGGCATGCGGTCCGGCGAAGAACAGCCCCGGCCGGAGAAGGTCGGTCTGTAGGTATTTCACCGGATACGCCGGCGCATTGGCGTTGACGTTTTCCCGCGCCATCCGCAGGCGGAGCTCCTCGCGGTCGACCGCCACGACCGGGGCGCTTCCGGCCAAGGCGATCGTGTCGCCGCCGATCCCGCAGCCCAGATCCGCGATCTGGGCTGCGCCGCGGAAGCGGGCGACCCGGCGGCGGGATACGGCTTCCGCCGAGGATTGCTCGAGCGCATCGCGGGTGAAGAACATCCCTCCGGCGCGGGAGAATTTTTTCTCCGCCCGGATCCGCAACAACACCGTCTCCAGCGCGCCGCGCGCCAGCTCGCGTTCCAGCCCCTGCCGCTCCAGCGCCGTCAGATTCGCGAGAAAATTTTCCTCCCGCGGATTAATCGCCTGCGCCCGGCGGAGCGCCTCCCGGCCTTCGGGAGAGGTCAAACGGATGAGCAGTTGGGAATCCATCGCGGGGAACTTTACCCCGATCCGCCGGGCTGTCAATCGCGGACTTGGGGTACAATTCACCCGAGGAGCACACCATGGCTTCCGATTCCACCCTGCGGGCGGCCCCGCAACAAGATTCCCTTCAGGCGCTGGTCGAATCCCTGAGCGCGTACATCGAGCAATATCACGGGGGCGCGGTCCGATATCTCGGCGTGGAGGACGGCGTTTTAAAGGTAAAGTTGGAGGGCGCCTGCCTCGGCTGCCCGCTCTCCCCCAACACCCTGCACGGCTGGGTGGAGGGCACCGTCCGGCAGTTCTTTCCCGAAATCCAGCGCGTCGAATCGGTGGACGAGCCGAGCGCATGAGCCTTAATCCCGGCGATCTCCTGCGGGAACGCTACCGGATCATCGGCATCATCGGCAAAGGCGGGATGGGAGCCGTTTACCGCGGCGAGGATACCGTCCTTCAGACCACCGTCGCGATCAAGGAAAACCTCAATCCCCTGCCCCAGGCGGTCAAACAATTCAAGCGCGAAGCGGTGCTGCTGGCTTCGCTGCGCCACCCCAACCTTCCCCGGGTCACCGACCATTTCATCGAGGGCGACCTGCAGTACCTGATCATGGATTACATTCCGGGGGACGACCTTAAAACGATCCTCGAACGGCAGGGCGCGCTGCCCGAATCCCAGGTGATCGGCTGGTGCCGCGAGATCTGCGACGCGCTGATCTACCTGCACACCCAGCACCCGCCGGTAACCCACCGCGACATCAAACCGGCGAATATCAAAATCACCCCGGACGGCAAACCGGTGCTGGTGGATTTCGGGATCGCCAAGGCGAGCGAGGTCGGCAGCGTGACGACCACCGGCGCGCGCAGCCTGACACCCGGTTTTGCCCCACCCGAGCAGTACGGATCCAGCCCGACCGACTCCCGCTCGGACCAGTATTCGCTAGCGGCGACGTTGTACAACCTGTTAACCGGGCAGATCCCTCCCGACAGCCTGGAGCGGGCGCTGGAACAGGTCGCGCTCAAACCAATCCGCGATTGGAATCCGAAAATCAGCCCCGCCGTGGACGCGTCGATCTGGAAGGCGATGTCGCTCAGCCCGTCCGAGCGCTTCCTGAGCGTGAAGGATTTCTTCGAGGGCATTTCGGGCGACATCGAGCTTTCGAAGCTTGCCCCCCAGCCCACACAACCGGCGGGGCGCGAACCGTTGACCGTCATCCGCCGCACCCCGGAAAAAACCACCAAGGAAAAGGAACACCCGGAAGCGCCCGGCCGGGAGGAGGGGCCGTCCGCAGGGCGGAAACTGCCCGTACCCATCCTCGCGGCGGCGGGCGCATTTCTCTGCCTGGCGGCGACCGGCCTGGCCGTCGGAGGGTACGCCCTGAGCGGCGGCTGGCCGCTTGCGTCCAAGACCTCTCCAACTCCGACGATCCGTGAGACTCCGGCGCTCTTGGCATCCGCAACCGGAACCGTTCCCGGCTCCGGCATCACAGAGGTAACTCCCACCAAAACCACAATTCCCTCGCCGACGGTTACGCTCAGCCCGACGGTCAGGCCCACCCCGGCCGGCGGGTCGAATCTCCTGGCGTTTGTGTCCAATCGCGAAGGGAACAAGTATCAGATCTTCACCTATAACCTGGGGAGCGGGGAAATCGTCCAGCTGACCAAGGATCCCGCCGACAAGGGGCGCCTGGCCTGGTCTCCCGACGGCAAGAAAATTTATTACGAGGCCAGGATGTCGGACGCGAAGAAGGACATCTTCGTGATGGACGCCGACGGATCGAACCCGGTCAACCTGACCAACATCGCCGGATACGACGATCTGTACCCGGCGCCCGCCCCGGCCGGCGACCGTGTGGCGTTCGTCTCCTTCCGGAACACATGGCAGCAGATTTACTGGATGAGCGACGCCGGCAAGGGCGTCATCAACGTCAGCGCCTACCACAGCGGCGAAAACTTCAACCGGCCGCAGGAATGGGATCCCGCTTGGGCGCCCGACGGCTTCACGATGTACCTGGTGCTGGGGGTGACCGGCAAAGTCCGCGTCTACCGCTGGGATTCGCGCAACCCGGCCGCCGATCCGTACCTCGTCACCATGCACGACGGAGATTACTGGGAGGGCGAGCCGGCGGTCTCGCCGAACGGGGAATACGTGGCCTACACGCACTTCTTCTCCGGCGGCAATAAAATCTGCATCGCCTTCACCGACACTACCAAACGCAAACCGTGCACGGATGCGCTGACGGACAGCGTGTATAACTCCGATCCGGACTGGTCCCCCGACGGGCAGTGGATCGCCTACACCAGCAGGCGCGGGGGGAATGCGGAGGTGCACCTCGTGATGATCTCCGGCGCGGGAGACATCAACCTGACCGACAATCCCGCGCACGACCTCTATCCGGCCTGGCAGCCGGCGGCGGTCACACCCTAAGGAGACCCTGATGAAAAAAAATATACGCTTCTCCATGCTGGCACTGGCATCCATCCTGCTCAGCGGGTTCTCGATGGCGCCGGCGCCCGCCGCGATGAAAGATCCGTCCCTGGGAGTGCAAATCATCTCCGATTTCAATTCCAGCGGATCCGGCAAACTCTCCTTCGAAATCGAAATGTCGCAGGAGTTCATGACACTGATGAAATCGTTCGGCGCGAGCGATGACGACTTCACCTGCGACACCTTCTTTGAAAGCTCCTATGACGATTGGGAAATGACCGAGAAAAACCGCGACGGCGCGCTCTTATGCACCGCGGTCACGTCCTTCGAAGATCTGGACGGATATGAAGACCTGATCGTGGACGATTTCAGCGGCGCCTCCTTCTCGCGGCTGGAAATCGAGGACGGGCGGTTCTATTACGACCTGGACCCGAATATAACGGGGTCTTCGGCCTTCGGCGAAGTGGAAGAGGGAATGGGATTCGATATTGAGATGTATTGGGTCCTGAAAATGCCGGGCGAAGTGGTGGAAACCAATGCCGATGAAAAGAACGGCCAAACGCTCAAATGGAACATCCTGGAATTGAACTCTTCCGCCCACATCCGCGCCGAAAGCAAGATCGGCGGAACCCTGGACCCGACCCTGATGATCGTGGCCGCAATCGGCCTGCTGTGCTGTTGCGGCTTCCTCGTGGTGATCGCGGCCGTGGTGCTGTTCCTCGTCCTGCGAAAGAAGAACAATCCCGCGCCGGCGGCAAGCTGAATTCCCGGCACGAAGCCGGTTGCGCCCGGCGGACCATCGCCGCGCCATCCCTGCCTGCCAAGGAGCATGCATGAACGGGAAGAGATCGCTCGTTTGGGCCGTCCTGGCCGCGGCGGCATTGTGCGCGTCCGGCAAGCCTCCGTCCGCGCCGCCGGGTTCGGAATCGCAGATCGTTTTTCAATTTCTGGCGGTCGTCCATGAAGACGGCTCGGCGGAATTCAAAACCATCCTGAAGTTCAGCGCATTCGGGATCGAAGAGGCCATGAAAGACGCGGACTACCCGGAGGAGGAGCTCTGCGCGCACGCCACCAAGGATATCGAAAGCAGCTTCGGCGCCTTCGATCAGCGGCAGGACGGCAAGGAAATCTGGTGCACGAATGCAATCGCGATGGACAATCTGCAGGGGCTTCGCAACCATCTCGAGGACGAGTTCGCGGTGAACGTGCGCGCGCTCGGGATCGAGGACGGCTCCTTCGCCCTCGACCTCTCCTGGGCGCGGTTCCCCTGCACGACCGCCGACGCCTCCAGGTTCGGCTGCGAATTCTCGGTCGAGGCGCCCGGCGAGGTGGGCGATAACAACGCCAAAAAGGTGAGCGGCCGGGTCCTGACGTGGGATCTGGGGTCGAGCGATACGCCGATGCGGTTCACCGCGGAAAGCAAAGTGGGAGGGTTTGATCCCGCCATTCTGATCCTGGCCGGCGTCCTGACCTGCGGGTGCTGCACGGTGATCCTGCTGATCGGCGGCGCCGGACTGTTCTTCTACCTCTACAAGCGGAAGCCGGCTTCTGCCGGGGCCGAGCCGCCCGCGCCCGCCGCTCCGGTTCCCGCCCCTCCGCCCGCGGATACCATCCAGTTCTAGTATCACGTATGCATCCGGCCGGACCGATGAAAGCCATCGGTCCGGCCGGATTTTCCCGCATGCTCAACAATTTTTTGGAAAGTGCCGAGGATTTCTATGCGAGCCCTGCCCTGAGCGCCTGCCCTCCGAGCGATGAGCATCGGTGGTTTTCCGATGCGAAAAATTCGCGAGTGGGGGTTGCGCAGGGCTGGCTCGCAATGACACTTGTTTATCCCTTCTTCCACCTCCTACGTTTAAAAAAATACACGGGCAATGAACACCTGCCGATTTTCCACGGGCACCTATTCCCCATGCTATAATCTGCGCGTTCCCAGACTGTAATTCACAGAATTGGAAGGTGATCCATGATCGAACCCACCATCACCCCTCCGGCCGGCGGAGAACGCATCATCTGGAAAGACGGCAAGCTCAGCGTTCCGGACCGTCCGATCCTCCCGTTCATCGAGGGCGACGGCACCGGCCGGGATATCTGGCGCGCCTCGGTCCGCGTCTTCGACGCCGCCGTGCAGAAAGCATACGGAGGAGCCCGGAAGATCGCCTGGTTGGAAGTCTTTGCCGGAGAAAAGGCCTTCGAGCAGTTCGGCACCTGGCTGCCCGACAGCACGGTGAAGGGATTCCGGGATTACCTGGTGGGGATCAAGGGCCCGCTGACCACGCCGATCGGCGGCGGGATCCGATCGCTGAACGTCGCGCTGCGGAAGCTGCTCGACCTGTACGTATGCCTGCGGCCCGTGCGGTACTTCGCCGACGTGCCCTCGCCGGTCCTGCATCCGGAAAAAGTGGACATGGTGATCTTCCGCGAGAACACGGAAGACATCTACACCGGGATCGAATTCGAAGACGGCACGCCCGACGCGCGCCGCTTCCTGGACCTGCTGCGCGAAGACTTCCCGGCCGAATTCGCCAAGATCCGCTTCCCCGCCACGGCCGGCGTGGGGATCAAACCGATCTCGCGCGAAGGGACGGAACGCCTGGTGCGGGCGGCGATCCGGTATGCGCTCGACAACCGCCGCCGCTCGGTGACGTTCATGCACAAGGGCAACATCATGAAGTACACCGAAGGAGCCTTCCGCAACTGGGGATACTCGCTGGCCGAACGCGAGTTCGGCGAGCAGGTGTACACGTGGTCGCAATGGGAGCGGACCAAATCCGCGCACGGCGAAAGCGCGGCTTCGGCCGAACAGCAATCGGCGGAGGCCGCCGGGCGCCTGTTGGTGAAGGACGCGATCGCGGACATCATCTTCCAGCAGACCATCACCCGCGCCGACGAATTCGACGTGATCGCCTGCCCCAACCTCAACGGGGATTTCCTCTCCGACGCGCTGGCCGCGCAGGTGGGCGGGATCGGGATCGCGCCGGGCGGGAACATCAACTACACCACCGGCCACGCGGTCTTCGAAGCCACCCACGGGACGGCGCCCAAATACGCCGACCTCGACAAAGTCAACCCCGGCTCGGTGATCCTTTCGGGGGAGATGATGCTGCGCTATATGGGATGGAACGAAGCGGCCGACCTGATCCTGCGCGGGGTGGAAGGCGCGATCGCGGCCAAGACCGTCACCTACGACTTCGCGCGCCTGATGAAAGGCGCCCGGGAAGTGAAGTGTTCGGCGTTCGGTGACGCGGTCATCGCGTCGATGGACCGCAAACCGGAGGCGGCCGCAAAAAAGCCGGCCACTCCCAAAAAACCGGTCCGCAAACCGGAGGCGAAGAAGAAGGGGAAGAAGAAGTAATTCGGATACAGAATAATTTGAAACCGATCCCTCGGCCCGAAGATCGGCCTCGGGATGACTCTCTGTCTACGTCATCCCGAAGGGCCTTCAGGCCCTGAGGGATCGGTTGCTTTAAGGCTTCAAAAAACCAGGTTAGTCGACGCAGTTACCGATCCCTCGGAGTCTAAAGACCCCTCGGGATGACGACCTCACGCCGTAATATCCTGCCGCTCGAAGACCGCCAGCACCAGCGCCGTCAGCCCCGCCACCCAGATCACCAGCATCGCCAGGGAAAAACCCAGATCCGGCCCCGTGGAAAAGGTTTCGAACGGAAGCGGCAGCGCGGCGCCGGTGCGAAACCAGGATTGGGCGTTGTCGATGTTGCATTGCGGCGTATACCGGTACAGGTTGACGATCTCCGGCAGCGAAAAAATCCTCGCCAGCAGCATCAGGATGTACATCGCAAGCGAATCCAATGTCGAAAATCCGAACACAACCAGCAGCGCGGCCAGAGTAGACCGGGTGAGGATGGCCGCCAGTGCCGCCATCGCCGCCAGGATCGTCAGCGCCAGACCGCCGAGCAGAGCCGTCTGCGCGTACAGAACGGCAAAATCGGAGAACACATCCCCCGAAACCGGCGGGTTGTATTCCCACCCAAGCCACAACCGCCCCGCGCCCTGCCCGGCGACGGTGAGCGCGGACGCCGCCATGAGCGCGATCGCAATCAACGCTGTGACCACAGCCATCTTGGCGAGGATCAGCAGCGCCCGGCGGTTGCGCGGGATCAGGTTCTTCCACATCCCGGATTGGTACTCGCCGGCGAACACCGCGGCCATAAACGCCAGCGGCAGCAACCGCGAGAGCACCGTGAAGGGGAAGGCCAGCACCATTCCCCACGCCCCGACCGCGTCCCCGGTCCAAATTCCGGACCCGGTTTGCAGCATGCCAGCCATCCACTCGCGGGAGAACAATCCTCCCATCAGCATCACCATATAGAATCCGAGCACCCCGACCGGCACCGCCCAGACCAGGAAACCGGTCAGTTTGTAATTCCAGACCGTTTTCTTCCATTCGGCGCGCAGCAGGTTAATCATGAGCAGCCTCCGGACCGCCGGCGTGAAGATCGCTAGTCGCGGCGAGGAAGTAGCTTTCCAGAGTCTGGCGCCGGATGACCACTTGGTGCACCCGGACGCCCTTCCCGACCAGCAGCTCCACCACCCGGGGACTGTCCGGCGGGGGCGCCTTCACCACCAGCCACGGGATCGCATCCCCGGGGACGGATTCGCGGGCAACTTCCCAGCGCTCGCGCAGCGCCTGCTCGGCCTGTTCCAGCGGCGCGGCCTGGATCCTCAGATTCGAAATGCTCTCCGCGAGCAAGCCGGCCACCGGTCCTTCACGGATCATCTCCCCTTTATGGATGATCGCGACTCGGTCGCAGGTCTGCTCCACTTCATTGAGGAGATGGCTGGAGATGAACACCGTTTTCCCCTGCTCTTTGGCCAGGCCGCGGATGAAGCCGCGCATTTCCTGGATGCCGGCCGGATCCAGCCCGTTGGTCGGCTCGTCCAGGACGACCAGATCGGGGTCGCCCAGGAGCGCGGCCGCCACGCCAAGACGCTGCTTCATCCCCATGGAATACGCGCCGACCGGCTGCGCGGCGCGCGCGGCCAGCCCCACCTGCTCCAGAAGCGCGCGGATCCGTTCCGGCCGATAATCGTTCGCGGTGCGCGCAAGCACTTCCAGATTGTTGCGTCCGGAAAGGTACCCATAAAAGGCCGGGCCTTCGACCAGCCCGCCCACCCGCGCCAGTGCGCCGGCTTCGCGCACATTCCGGCCGTGGATCTCCGCCCGGCCCGCGCTCGGCCGGACGAGATCCATCAGCATGCGGATGGTGGTCGTCTTTCCGGCGCCGTTGGGCCCGAGGAAACCGTACACCTGACCGCGTTCCACTTCCAGGTTTAAATTCCTCACCGCGGCGATGGACGTTTTTCCTTTTCCGAAGGTTTTCGTGAGAGAGTCTGTGCAGATAGCAGGGGGATTTGGCATGAGTGGGATAACCCTTTCGGATAAGAATCCACGAAGAGCGCAAAGAGCACGAATGAAATTATGGTTTTAACTCTCGGTGCTCTTAGTGCTCTTCGTGGATACATTCCTCTTCCTGGAAATCTCATACAGCAGGATCCCCCCCGCGACGGCGGCGTTGAGGCTTTCGATCTTCCCGGACATGGGGATGTGGACCGATCCGGCGGCGAGCGCGCGCGCCGGTTCGCCCGGTCCGGCCGCCTCCCCGCCGAGGATCAGCGCCGTGCGGCCGTCCCAATCCACTGCTTCGACGGATTTCCCCTCGCGCGCTTCCGCCAGCCAAATCTGAAAACCGGCCAGGAGCGCCCCGATCGCGCGCCAATCCAGCATGCGGATCGGGAGGCGCAGGTGCGCGCCCATCCCGCCGCGCACGACCTTCGGATTGAACGCATCCACGCAGCCCGGCGCCAGAACGACGAGCTGTACGCCGAAGGCGTCTGCCGCCCGCAGGAGGCTGCCGAGATTGCCGGGGTTGGTGATCCCATCGGCGACGACCACCCATTCGAGCGGCTCCGGCGGCGGCAGCTCGGGCCAATCGAGGACGGCCAGCACACCGGCCGGCGTTTCCGTATCGCTGCAATACTTTAGGATCTCGGGCGTGACTTCAATCGCCTCTCCCCCCGCCGCGGCCAGACGGTTGAGCGCGGACCGTTCGCGCGGACCCAGGTGATCGTCGTGCAGGATCATGCGCGCCTTCAGCCCCGCCGCGGCCGCCTCCTCCACCAGGCGGGTGCCCTCGACCACGAACAGCCGCTCGCGTTCGCGGATCTTGCGCTGCTCCTGAAGCAGGCGGATCAGGCGGACCTTGTCGTTGGTGCGGCTGGTGATTATTTCCACCGGTTGTTGAACTCCTCTCGAAAAACAGCCAGGGTCGGATCGTCCAGGATCGTCACGCGGATTTCTTCCAGTGAAGAAGCCGGATGCCCGGCGGCGAAATCCGCGACCGCCTGGAGGATGACCGCGGCGGCGCGCGCTTTGGGGAAGCCGAAGACCCCGGTGCTGACGGCCGGGACCGCGATCGAAGCAAACCCGCGCGCATCCGCTTCGGCCAGCGCGCCCATGACGGCGGCGCGCAGCTTTTTCTCTTCATCGCCCGCACCCCAGACCGGCCCGACGGCATGGATCACCGCCCTGCAGGGCAGGCTGCCGGCGCCGGTGACCGCCGGGTGCGCATGGGCCACCTCGCCGTGCGCGCGGACCCAGGCGTCGCTTTCCTCCTGGATTGCGGAACCGCCGCGGCGGACGATCGCGCCGGCGATCCCGCCGCCGTGTTGCAGGCGGCTGTTGGCGGCGTTGACGATCGCATCCACGTATTCGGCGGTGATATCCCCCTGGACGAGCAGGCAGGACAGGGTTGCGGAGAAGTCGTGACGGGCGAGAATGCTGGCCATGCGCCGGGAGTATAGCACGATAGACGATGGACTATGGACGATGAACGATCAATCCGTCACCCCCGTGCAGCATCCCGGCTCGCATCTGGTTCATGAGCCGGGATGAATGTAAAGCGGGTGTGATCGCAGCGGGGGGCCAGTGTCTTTCTTGCGGGGATGACGGACAAAGCCGCTGGATGCTCGCTAAAAACGCGCGGGCATGACGATCACGAACAAGCGCGGGCATGACGAGCACTTCTCCGGCCAACGTATCCTTCAGGTTTCCCTTCGTGCTCTTCGTGGAAAACAAACGGCCCGGTTTCCACCGGGCCGTTATGCTTATTCCATCGGGATTATTTTCCCGCGGCTTCGACCACCTGGCCGAAAGCCTTCGGGTCTCGCACCGCGAGGTCCGCGAGCATCTTGCGGTTGAGCAGGATGCCGCCGACGTGGAGCTTGGCGATCAGGCGGCTGTAGGTGGTGCCGTTGAGCCGCGCGGCCGCGTTGATCCGGACGATCCACAACCGGCGCAGGTCGCGCTTGCGGTTGTGCCGGTCGCGGTAGGCATACCACAGGCTTTTGAGCATGGCTTCGTTGGCGCGGCGGAACAGGCGGTGCCGCGAACCGAACTGGCCCTTGCCCATCTTGAGGATTTTCTTGTGGCGGAGGTGGGGCTTGTAACCGCCCTTGACTCTGGTCATGCGGGAACTCTCCTGCCGATCCCTGCGCGCCGGGCCTTCCCCCCGCTCCGGAAACATCCGGCCGGGCGAAGCGCCCCGTTGCTCGCGCGCAACAACGGCAACCCTGGACGGTCAACCGGACCGCCCGGCGGCCTTCGCTTACCGCGGAGGATTGGCTTTGTACTTCTTCATATAGGGCGCCAGGCGCTTGACGTGCCGTGCGGTGCCCTGGTCCTTGACCACGATCATCTCATCCAGCAAAAGCTTGGTGCGCTTGGGGGTGTTGCGGCGCAGGTGGCCCTTGCCGATTTTGGTGCGCATGACTTTGCCGCTGCCGGTGAGGCGGAACCGCTTGGCCGTGGCCTTGTGGGTCTTGAGTTTGGTCTTCCCTTGCTTCTGTTTTCGAGGCATCTCGAGTGCTCCGTGGTTCCTGTCTTGGCATGATGACGCCGGGCAGGTCCTTCGCCGCTGTCCCTCGCTATTCCCCCGAAGTCTCTCGGGACAGGCGCTTGGGACAAGCGCTCAGGAGTAACCCGGCGCGTTGATTGTAATTCCAGGTGTCGCCCGGGAACTTACGCTTTCTTCTTCCCCGGCCCCAGCACCATCAGCATCGTGCGCCCTTCCATATCCGGCTGCTGCTCCACCACCGCGATGTCTTCCAGTTCCTTGGCGATCTGCGCCAGGTCTTCGCGCGCGATCTCGGGGTAGGTGATCTCGCGGCCGCGGAAGCGGATCCGCACTTTCACTTTCATTCCATCCAAAATCCACTTGCGGGCGTCGCGGACTTTAAAAGACCGGTGGTGGTCGGTGGTCTTCGGCCGCAGGCGGATTTCCTTGACTTCGATCTTGGTCTGCGCCTTGCGGGCGATCCGGTCTTTCTTTTCCTTTTCGTAAAGGAACTTCCCCAGGTTCAGCACCCGGCAAACCGGCGGATCCGCCCCCGGCGAAACCTCCACCAGGTCCAAATTCGCCTCGCGGGCGATGCGCAGGGCTTCCTGCAGGCTGACGACGCCGACATTCGCCCCGTCCGCTCCGATGAGACGGACTTCACGGGTGCGGATTTGCTCGTTGACTCGGAATTCAGAAGCGCTGATGGCCCGTCCTCCTCATTCAAAACGACCGCCGCCCAAATCCCGTTCGGGCGGCCCGGTGGAACTGGCAGTTTACCACGGGCGGCGTAAAACCGTCAACCGGAAGGCGGTTCGTCCGCCCCGGCGCCGGCCTTGGGCACGACCGTGACCTTGCGCTGGCGCCCCACCCCGACGCTCTCGGTGGTGACGCCCTCGTGGCCGCGCAGCTCAATGTGGACGATGCGCCGCTCGTTGGAGGGCATCGGTTCGAGGGTGATGGTCCGCCCGCGTTCCACCGCCTGCTCGGCGGCGCGGCGCGCCATGCGCCGCAGCTGCTGTTCCCGCCGCCGCCGGAAGCCTTCCACATCCAAAATCACCGGCAGCGGGCGGCCCAGCTTGCGCCCCACCATCATCCGCGCCAGGTACTGCATCGCGGCCAGCCCCTCGCCCCTCCGGCTGACCATGATCCCCAGGTCCTGGCCGTGGATCTCGATCAGCGCGTGGCGCGTTTCGTGCTCGTCCTCCGGGACCGTCCATTCCGCGGTCGTGCTGGCGGTCACCCGCATCCGCTCCAGGAGCTCCTGGACGACCGTCCGCGCCGCTTCCAGGTCCGGGTCTTCGGCGGCGGTCGGGTCGAGCGCCGTCAGGCGCACCCGCGAGGGGATCCCGCCGCCCATCAGGCTGCCCTTCCGGCCCTCTTCCAGGACGACGATTTCCACCTGTTCGCGGGTCAACCCGAGTTTCGCGAGACCGCGTTCCACCGCCTCCCCCACCGTGGGGGCTGTAGTTTCCACACTGGCTCTATGTTCCATCGCCATGGGTCCGCCTCTCGAATGGGGCAGGATTTTTCCCGCTTTTTTCGGGAATAGCATGCCCCGCAGCTTGCTGCGATTTTCCCGGGCGTTTCCCCGCGGGATACCGCGCGTCAATCCGCGCGGACGTTCACTTTGCGGGTTTGGGCGCGCCGGAGGTGAAGGTGAACACCTGCTTCCAGTTGACCTTGCCCATCAGCATGTACTGCACGATCGTGAGCAGGTTGGTCACAATGAAATACAGCGAAAGGCCCGACGCGAGCGTGAGCGAGATCTGGGTGATCAGCACCACCATGAAGATGTTCATGATCAGGTTGGTCTGCCCGCCCGACGGGTCGGTGGACATCGTCGGGATGATCCGCTGCGAAACCCAGCTGGTGATCATCACCAGCCCCGCCAGGACCGGGATCGCGAACGGGATGCCCGGGATGAGCAGGTGCTCCGGCTGGGCCAGGTTCAGCCACAGGAAGTTCTTCTGCAGCGGGATCAGGACCGACGGGAAGAAATCGTACATCCGCTGCGAAAGGCCGAAGAGCTGCATCGGCGTCGAGGGGATCGCGTTGCCGATCGACTGGTACAGGCCGATCAGGACCGGGAGCTGGATGAGGGTCGGCAGGCAGCCGCCGATCGGGTTGGCTCCCGCGCTTTGCAGCAGCTTCATCTGCTCGGCCTGCAGCTTTTCCTTATCCTTGGCGTACTTCTTCTGCATGTCCAGCCATTCCTTGGACGACTGCAGTTCCTGCATCTTTTTCATGCTCTTCTGCGATGAGGCGGTGAGCGGGTAGGTGAGCAGCCGGATCGCGATCGTAAAGACGATGATCGCCAGGCCGAAGCTCCCGCCCAGCAGCTGGTACAGGAACAGCAGCGCGTTGATCATCGGGTTGATAATGAAGGTATCCCACATAAGGTTATCCTTGTGCCGTACCGGATCCCAATTGGCGGCGGATCCGCGGCGTAATTACGGCGCTTTGTACGTCCAGAGGGTGGAGCCGTTCTCGAGCGAGAACGCGGCGAGCGAGAAATCCCCGCCGTTCACGACCGCGAGCAGTTTTCCGCCCGCCACATGCAGCCGGCCGTAGAGCCCGCCCTTGACCGTCTGTTCCCAGGCCCGGATCCCGTCGGCGACGGCATACGCGCGGACCTTGCCCTTCGAGGTGCCGACGTACACGCGTTCGCCGTCGATGACCGGCGCGGCCTGGATCGCGTCTTCCAGTTCGGCGCGCCAAACCGGGGCGCCGTCTTCCAGCTTCACCGCGCGCAGCACGCCGCCCAGGTCGGTGGCGAAGATCGTCTCGCCCGAGATCACCGGCGCCATCCAGACCCAGCCGTCGGCCGCCGTCTCCCAGACCATGGCGCCGTCTTTCGGATCCAGCGCGATGATCTTATCCGTGAAGGTCCCGACGACCAGCTTGCCGTCGACCAGGTTCACCCCGCCGGCGATCGCCGCGCCCAGATCGGCCGTCCATTCGATCGCGCCGGTTTCGAAATTGACCGCCAGGACCTTGTGTTCGATCGTCGCGATGTAGATCCGCTCGCCGTTGACGGCCATCGGCCCCCAGGAGGTGAGCTTGCCGAGCGGGATGCGCTTGCGGATCGTCCCGGCATCGGAATCGATCACCAGCAGGTCGCCGCTTTCGCTCGAGACGTAATACGCGCCGTCGGGGCCCTCGGAGATCGGAGCGATGATCTTCTCCCCGTCTCCCTCGAGCTTCCACTGGAGCGTGCCGCTCGCCGCGTCCAGCTTGACGACCGCGCCGTTATACGCGCCGGCGACAAGAAAACCGTTCGAGTCGATGAGCGGGTCGCTGTAGAAGTTCAGCTTCGAATCCGCTTCCGCGGGATACTTCCACGACATCTGCCCGTTCCCGAGGTTGACGGCGCTGATGTACGCGTTGTGCGCAAGGTAGGCCGTATCGCCGTCGACCGCCAGCCCGGCCCAGGACAGGTTGAGCGCGCCCCCGGCGCAGGCGGTCAGCAGGCCGGAGAGCAACCCAAGCGCGGCCAGCGCGGTCAGGCGGAAGGCATTCTTCTTTTTCAAATCACTTCGCAACATGTATGGATTACTCCTGCGGCTTGAGCCGCGGTTTACTCGCGTAATGAAGATGGTTGAGCCCTGCCCCGGCTTCGCCTAGGCGGGGCCAGGGTAGCCCCGGGCGTATCGAGACCTGATACTTTACCGGAACACTTGGGATACTTGTTTCCCACGCCGCCCTGATCCATTTTTTCATGGGCAGGCTTAACCTGCATCGGCACCTGGTCCATCAGCCTCCCAGACCATATACGCTTCCGGCTAGGGCACCGGATCGTAGCCGCCTTCGTTGAACGGCTGGCAGCGCAACAGGCGTTTGAAGCCCATCCAGCCGCCCCTGCCGGCCCCGTATTTGAAAATCGCCTGGTAGGCGTAATGGGAGCAGGTTGGGTAGAAGCGGCAGGTATCCCGGGCGACCACCCTGGAGAGCGTGAGCTGGTAAAAGCGGATGGCCAAGAGCAGCGGCCAGCGCGCCAGGGTATTCCATGTTAAAGGAAGCGACCGCAGCGGAGGGTCGCTATCCGGTGCGGGATTTTTCTCGTTCATCGGAAGCCGTCACTCCGGCCCGTTGGAACAGCGCGCGCACGGCGTTCTCCAGCTCCCCAAAGGGAGCTTTGACCGCGCCGCTGCGGGCGATAAGCAGAAGATCCCACCCATCCGGTATGCCTGCCACGAGCGGGCGGGCCGCTTCGCGGATCCGCCGGCGCGCCCGGTTGCGCTGAACCGCTCCACCCACCCGCAGGCCCGCCGTGATGGCGAGCCGCCGGACGGGCGCATCCGAGCGGGCGGCGATAAGAACAAGCAGCGGGTGGGCATAAGACTTGCCTGTGCGCCGCACCCGCTGGATATCGCCGGAACGATTGAGGCGGAACCGTCGCTGCATGCTGGCAACCCGGCCGGAAGAAATGGCCGGGGGGAGAGCTACTTCCTACCGTTCCAATCGGACTTTTTAACGTGACGAGGCTGGACGGCCAGGCGGACGCGCCCCTTGGCGCGGCGCGAGGCCAGAACCTTCCGGCCGCCGTGGGTTGCCATGCGCTGGCGGAACCCGTGTACGCGCGCGCGGCGGCGAATTTTCGGCTGATACGTTCGTTTCGGCATGATAATTTCCTCAAAAAGCTGGCTTTCAGTGCGGGCTGGATTATACCAGCCGCCGGGAGGGGGGGTCAACCTCACGAATCCGCTCATAAATATTGTTACCTAGCAGGTAGTCGTTCCCTCATCCAGAATGTTACCGAACCGCCCATCCGGCGGGAAAAGG
>JAFGCU010000062.1 GCA_016932475.1 Anaerolineales bacterium | reverse complement strand
CGAGAACTTCGCACCGGGAAACCGCCGGCGCTCATCGCTCGGAGGGCAGGCGCGGGGGCAGGCGCCGGCATGACGAACTCCGGCTGAAGCAGTTACGATATGCATATATATACGGTCTCAGGCCGCCGGCTCCCGCCCCGGGAATAAGTCACCTCCAAGCGCGGGATGCCAGCGTGTCTTGGCGCCGGACGGCAGATGGCCCGGGCGCTTCCTTACGAAATTTTTACTGTCCACCGCGAAGGGTGCCAATAGAATATGAAAGATTACTTATTTCCGGGAGCTATTCGATGGGAAAATCCTGCCTGGTGCGGCTCGTGATCGGGTTTGCGGTGTTCGCGGCATCCAGCCTGATCGGGGGAGTGGTGATCCTGGGGGTGAGCTGGCTGTTGTACCCCGTCCTCAACCCGCCGCTGTATGCTCTGTTGACGGGCAACGGATTTCCGATGGCCTCCGATGCGCTTTGGGCCTTCTGGACGGCGGTGCCATGCTGCTTCAATCTGCCCCTTTCCGCCGCGTTGGGCCTGGCTGCCAACCGGATCTTTCTGCGCGCCAAACCGGCCAAGTAAGGAGCGAACACGATGAAGCGTTGGCGATTGTTGATCCTCGCCCTGGTTCTGGCGGTATCGTTCAGCGCGGCGCCGGCGGAGAAATCACAGGCGCAGGGAGGGGAAATCGACTGGAGCGATCCATGGTCGGCTATCTACAATAATTTGGGGATCCTTCAGCAGGTGTTCGGACATTTTGGGTTACCCATCAACGCCGGCGATTCCGGTTACTTCTTTCAAGGCGATCAGGATGTTTCTGCCTGCGAATGCTATCCCAGCGGAGATCCGCAGGATGCCATTTGGGGAGACTACCATGTCCAGTATATGGATTTCAGCCATTTGGATATGTTGGCTATCCAGACTTTGCTGAAAGATAATTACATTATTCGTGAATCACGGCAGTACCAATACGAGGGCATGGATATCGGGTTCGTGATCGCGGCGGAAGAATGTTTTACCGGCAGTAAGCATCAGCTCGGGTACATACAATTGATCCCCGGCAAGGAAGACGAGAGTTACGGCTTTTCAATCATGGAAACCTGCACCGACACCAAAGGCGACAACATGCCCGGGATCGAGGAAGTCCTGATGTACTTCCTCGCGACGATCAAGGAATACGGGTTCCGGTCGCCGGCCGAGATGGGCCAGACGGCGCTTGAGCCCTCCCCCACTCCGATGGTGTATCTCGCGCCGGAAAATCCGGAGGCGGCCGGAGAAATAACTGAGGCCGAGCTGGAGGAAGCGGCGGCGCTTCTCGCGTATGATCCTTCGCTGATGGACGATACCCAGCTCCCGGCGATGACCGGCGCGGCCGTGGCGGGCGCGGCGCTGGGAGCGGCGCTGATCCAGCTGCTGGCGTTGATGTCGGCCAGGCCGCAGGCGCCGGTGTATTACTCGCCCGCGACCGGCAAACCGGCACCGCTTAAACAGGTGCAGCAGGAGCAAGCCATGATGGACAGCGGGCACG
Source organism: Anaerolineales bacterium (assembly GCA_016932475.1). Lineage (GTDB taxonomy): Bacteria > Chloroflexota > Anaerolineae > Anaerolineales > RBG-16-64-43 > JAFGKK01. The sequence goes on along the minus strand of JAFGCU010000062.1, from coordinate 2,324 downwards.
TCTACCGCGACGGCCAGTGGCATGCCCCGAAGGGGGAATACAGCGCCGGGCCGTCGATTCTCTCGGAGGATTACGCCCGCGAGAAAGCGGCGCGCGACCTCGCCCGCGAGACCCAGTGGGCGAAGGAAAGGGAACTGCGGCGAAAACAGAACGAAGCCTTCGACCGGGTGATGGAACTGGAACGGCAGCAGCTGCAGGCCAAACACGACCTGGTGCGGGCCAATGCGAAGTACCAGCTGGCAAAGAACGTGGAGTGGGTGGCGGACATCAGCATGAGCGTGGCGGCGCGGCTGGCCGGGCCGGCGGGTCCGGCGGTGGAGGCGCTGTACGGCAGGATCAAGCAATTGGCGGGCGCAGCCTCCACCACCTATCATTCCGGCTGGCAGGATGCCGTGGACGACCTGGTGGTGGATACGCTGGTTTCTCCATTGCCCAAGTTCGGGAAGGATGGCGCCGGGCTTCTGCGTATCGTTGCCGAAGAAGTCGTCAACAAGCTCGCGGAGGATAAGGCCAAAGACGTTATCGGTCCGCACGTGGTATCCCTGCACATTCAAGCCGAGGAAGCGATCACCGGCACGCCCGGCATTTTCTAATGGAGAAACCGATGTCCATCAGAACCGAACTTTCCCCCGAACAGGTTCAAGCTTTGGGCGCGCTGGGCGGGCCGACACTCGGCAAACTCTCCCCGCTTGCGCCCGGAGGGAAACCCGGCGTTCCGGTTCTGAAAAACACCGATCTGGCGGATCCGTCCGGTACGCCGTACCCGCATGCGCGGCCCGCGCTCGAGGCTTTGTTCCACCCCGCCACGGCCGTCGGCCTGACGGTGATCGGCGAGCGCGGGCTCACGGATACGGTGGTGTACCATGCCCGGAACGGCGGCGCGGGGGTGGCGCTCGCGCGCGCCGGAGAATCGCTTTGGCTGCATGATCCGGCGCCGGTGCGGGAACTCATCGGCATCCTGGCCGGCCAGCTGCTCCCTCCGCCATCCCCCGCCCCCGTGTTCGAGTGGACCTTCACGCTGAATGAGGGCGCGGCATTCTGGGCCTTCGCGGATATCCTGCGCGCGGCGGCCGGACCGCTCTCCCCGGTTTCGATCGAGCAGCTGCGGGAGGTATTGGACCGGCCGTTCCAGGGATTGGATCTGCTGGCGGCGTATTACCGCGATTGCGTGCACCTGCCCGTGCCCGGCGCCGCGGACCTTCAGTCCGCGTGCGCGCTACTCTCGCAAAAGGGGCTGGTATCCGGACGCGGGAACGGCTTTCTGCCCTGTGACGGATTGAACAATTTTGCGCACGGGCTTCGGAGCATTCGCCTGCACGTCCTCACGCAAGGCAACGCCGAACTCACCGCGGGAGAAATCCGCAGCTACCGCGCCTGGTTCCTGCAGGGCGCGACCGGGATGGGGGTGATGTGGTTTGAGTCGGGCGGAAACGTCACGTTCGCCAGCAGTGGCAAAGACCAGATCCTCGCGGTTGTGAAAGAGATGCTGGAAAATCCCGGGAAGCTTTTTGCGGCCTGATTGACTGCGCGGCTTTTTGGAATCCGTGAGCCTATCGGATCTTTCCATGGAATTCCCATTTTCTCCCCAAGAGTATCTCAGCCCGGAGAGCATGGGGAAAAATTTTTTCAAATAGTATATTGCCACCGTCAAAGGCGGCGGCCCCGCCTGCGATCGCTGCAGGACACGATTTGGGACGTCGCACCTGGAAGGCGCGCCCTTGCCGGTTCCAGCCGGGGTAATTATCCGGCGCGACCCTATCACTCCGTCTCCTGACTCGTCTTTCACAACTGTCCTAACCTCCTCTCCCCCCAACCCCCTCTCCCCCTTCCCCTTATGGGGAAGGGGGAGAGGGGGGGCCGAAGAGGCGGCGCCGTTCCGCCTGCTCGTCGGGGTGGAGGGGGCGCTGAAGAGGCGGCGCCGTTCCGCCTGTTCGTCGGGGTGGAGGGGCGCCGAAGAGGCGGCGCCGTTCCGCCTGCTCGTCGGGGGAAAGGGGGATAGGACGGATTAGCGCGACAGCCTTCTAAATCGTTCTTTCATTTTCAACTTCCTTTGGTTTGGGCCGCGCCTTCCCGGGAGGTTCAAAATATCGATTTTCCAATTACATAACCGGTGGAACCTTTTCACTCTACTCAATGCCGGAGGCAGTGGTTTTAAAAACCTGAAAAATATGGAAGTGACCGCTCAAGCCGGATGATATGTGCGCCGAAACAAAGAAAAAAAGCAACTGCTCAGCCAGCGATCGTCATGCCGGCGCCTGCCCCCGCGCCTGCCCTCCGAGCGATGAGCGCCGGCGGTTTCCCGGTGCGAAGTTCTCGCGAGCGGG
>JAFGCU010000061.1 GCA_016932475.1 Anaerolineales bacterium | reverse complement strand
GAGACGGACGCGGCGGTTTACAGGATTTACAACGCGGTAGCCGACCGCACGATCCCGCAGGGCCCGAACCTCCCGAACGACCAGGAGTTTGTGAACGAACTCCGGCTGATCGGCCAGAAGGTGGCGTTTGGTGAGATCACGGTGGACGAAGGCGCGGAGGAATTGCAGGCGTTGATCGAACGGCTGGCGGTCAAGTAACATCCCGCAAGCGTGACGGCTTCCAAAGGCGCGGCGTTCCCGCAAGGGAAAAACCGGCCTGGAAGGTAGCGAGGCATACGATTTTCTCAGTGCACCAGGAAAGAGGCCGCTGGATATCCACCAGCGGCCGATTTCTTTAATCCCCCCTCCCCTTTGAGCGTGCGCGCTCCCGCGCTTCTTTGCAAAAGGTGCGGGCCGGGATGCTTCGAAGCGACCGCCGCAAGGCGGATCACCGCGGCGAACAGGATTTTCTCTCCGGAGAGAAGGCGCACGTTCGCGGATAGCCCGATTCCGGCGCGAGGATTGAACCGCGCAGAAGTACGGACGGCGAAAGAGATGGAAGACGGACGGACCGGGCAACAATCCGGCCGCCGATTCCCGCAAGTCAGCGGGGCGGCCGATTCCAACCGCCAGTACGCATCCGGTCTTCGCGAGCGCCCGCAAGATTGCCGGCGGCAATAATTACGGGGCGACTGTGCGCGCTCCTGGGAATAATTTTTTCCGTAAAACTTCGGTTCCGATTCCGGCCTTGATGGAAGCCCCTGTGAGGTTTTCCTTCTTCGCAGGTCGATACTGATTCTGAAGTTGCCCGCGGCGTCCCCTTTTTTCCTCCCATATCCCATCTATCCGCTGATCTCCCAATAATTATTTGGGTATCCGCCCGGGACGGGAAAAGCGTACATGGATCACCCCGCTCGTGTGTCGCACTCCCGGGGCAGCCCTCCCCGGCGGGGTGGGCCGGGGGCGCCGGGATGAGCCGATTGTGCGGATTCATTAAAATATCATCCGATGTTTTCGGTTTTTTCGGTGGACCAGAAATTGAAATCGGGCTGAGCAAATGCCTTTTTGTCCGGCGAAAAATGCTTAACTCATCTTTTCGAAGCTCAACTCCGGAAACCGCTCGCCGGCGAATTTTATGTAAAGGGGTTCGGTGAACAACGCCACATAATTCCGGTCCGCGTCACGGCACAGGACAATATCCGACCGATCCGTAATCCGCAGGATCATTTTTTCGGGCCCGGTGACCCGGCGCGCCAGCCGGCTCTCCATGCGCTCGAGGGAAGTCGGCACGTTGTATTCGTTTTCCAGCCTGGCCTGAACCACATCAAACTGCAATTCCCCCACCACCGCCAGGATCGGCTCGCGCCGGAAGGCATCCACGTTGTATAAAACCTGCACGGCGCCTTCCGTTTCGAGCTGCCGGAGGCCGTTGAGAAATTGTTTTTGTTTGCCCAGGTCTTTGTTGCGGAGGAGCCTGAAATGCTCGGGGTGAAAGCGCGGAATGGGCGCGAATTGAAACGGCTTGGTTTCACACAAGGTGTCGCCGATGCCGAAACCGCCCGGATTGGGCAGCCCCAGCACGTCCCCCGGATGGGCTTCGTCGATGATTTCGCGCTCGTTGGCGAAGAGTTTGTACGGACGCTGCAGACGATGGGTTTTTCCCGTCCGGGAATGGATCACTTCCATGCCGCGCTCAAACCGCCCGGAGCAGACCCGCACAAAAGCCACGCTGTCGCGATGCCGGGGATTCATATTGGCCTGGATCTTGAAAACGAATCCCGAGAATCCCGGATCCTCCGGAGTTACCATGCCCTTGCTGCTCTCAAACGGCTGCGGGGGCGGAGCCAGCTCGACAAATGAATCCAGGAACAGGCGCACGCCGAAATTGGTCAGGGCGCTGCCGAAAAAGACGGGGGTCTGTTCCCCGGCGAGGAAACGCGCCGCATCCAAGGCGATGCCCAACCCGTCCAGCAAGTCTATATCGGATTGCAGTTTTTCGACATGGGCTTGGATGATTATTCCGGCCGCCAGCAGGCCGTCCAGCGTGAAAAACCGCTCCGGCGCCATCCGTTCATTGCGCTCGATCCGCTCATACTGGTAGACGCCTTTTTGCGCGCGATCATAAACCCCTATGAAACCGAGCCCGTCCCCCAGCGGCCAGTTCATCGGAACGGGCTGCATGCCCAGGATTTCTTCGATTTCATCCAGCAGCCCCAGCGGCGGGCGCGCCGGGCGGTCCATCTTGTTGATGAAGGTGAAGATCGGAATGCCGCGTTTGCGGCATACTTCGAAAAGCTTGCGCGTTTGCGGTTCAATGCCCTTGGCGGCGTCCAACACCATCACGGCGCTGTCGACCGCGGCCAGCGTGCGGTAGGTGTCTTCCGAAAAATCCTGGTGGCCCGGCGTATCCAGCAGGTTGAGGACGCGTTCCCGGTAGGGGAACTGCAGCACGGTCGACGTGATCGAGATCCCGCGCTCGCGCTCCATGGCCATCCAATCCGAGGTGGTACTGCGCTGGTTGCGCCGGGCGCGCACATTCCCCGCCAGGTCAATCGCATTCCCGTACAGCAGGAGCTTTTCGGTCAAGGTGGTCTTGCCCGCATCGGGGTGGGAGATGATGGCGAAGGTGCGCCGGTTGACGTACGTGTTAATTTTTTCTGATTCGATCGTCCGTTCCATTTTTATCCTCTATGCCGGGGTTTTCTCCCCGGATGCCTTCCAAACCAATAGTTGACCTCCCAAGCCGGCCGCGAATCGCCTCTTCGCCGACTGAGGAAATCAGTCCTGTTTCAGTATCTGCCCGGCCAATTCGAAAAAGGGATCTCGTTAAGCGGAAAAGGGATGAACCAATGGTTCCCCCAACCATTGTGCATGGCAGAGCCTGTGTGCGGGGTAACTCATTTCGGGGACATGGTGGCGGATTTTACCAGCAAACACGCCAATAGATCAAGAAGAAGCCTTCACGCCCTGCTTCCTCAATGACAGCCGGCGGGCTGTTAATCGAGCAGGGAGCGGTGACCAGCCGCTCCCTCTCACACCACCGGACATGCGGGTCCGCAAACGGCCGATGCAGAGGATCCGCCAGCCTGGAGATTAGTTCCAGCGAAACCATTCCCCCATACAGCATCCCCGCCATCGAAGGGACCCGCAAAGGAGCAACCTTTGCCTGCAATGGAATCACCTGCTCCGTCCCGCTTGTGGAAGGAGTGAACAACTTCACCTTCCGGGCTCTTTCCACTTGGGGGGATTCCCCGAGAATGGGCAATGCGAGTGGTTCGGTGGATACCCAGGCTCCTTTCATCAACGGCTCACTATCCGGTATCGCCGGAAACGGCGGCCGGTTCGTCTCGGCGGTCGAAGTCCCGGCCTCCGCCGGCGGCGCCACCTCGGGAATTGGATCTATTGTTTATTCGCTGGATGGGGCGCCCCAAGCCGCTTACACGGGCCCATTCAGCGCCGGCGACGGGACGCATTCGATTGTATTCACCGCAACCGGCATCGCCGGCAACGGCTCCAGCCAGAACGTCCACGTCAATGTCGACACGGGACAACCCGCTATCAGTATTGATCCGGTGAGCGGAACGTCCGGCGACAACGGCTGGTTCGCATCGAGCGCGACGGTCAGCGCCTCCGCGGGCGGCGGAATCTCCGGAATAGCGTTGCCCCAATACTCGGTTGACGGCGGTCCATCGGCCGCCTACGCCGGCCCGGTGGCCGCACGCCGGAACCGTCCGGCGCATCATCCCCCGGCTGGCGGAAGAACGGAAATACCCATCCCTCCCCCGCCCGCCGGCCTCAGCGCCTCTTCGGAGACGGCGCGGAGTCCAGCGGCGCCTCCTCCCAGCCATAGGGGCAATACCGGATCAATTCCCTACTTGCTATCCCGCAGATGACACGTATCATTGAAGCAAACGACCATAAAATAATCCATGTCCGTTTCCAGGACGTTGATCGCACAATTTTCCTGTTGGATGCGCCAATAGCGTTCATTCCCCAACCCCATCACATCCAGGAGGATCAGCCGGTTCACGACGGCGTGGCCGATCAGCGCGACGGTCCCGCCGGTGTGCCTTGGGGTCAATTCCCGGATGGCGGACATCGCGCGGAAACGGACAATCGGCAGGCTTTCCCCGCCGGGGAACACAACCTTGTGCGGCGCATCCATCCAATCCCGCGCGGTCTCCGGCCAACGGGCTCGCACCTCGTCCAGGCTCAAACCCTGGCATTCCCCAAAATCGAGATCGATCAAACCCGGATGCGGTTGCACCGTCAAACCGAAACGGCGGGCCACCGCTTCGCCGGTTTGGAAAGCGCGGCTGAGCGGGCTGGAATAAACGGCCGCCGGCTTCCACTCCGCCGCCACCCGCCGGGCTGTGGCCTCCGCTTGCCGCAGACCTTTCCCGTTCAGGGGCACATCGGCGCGGCCGCGGAACCGTTCCGCGCGGTTCCATTCGGTCTGGCCGTGCCGGATCAGGATAATCCTTGTCAGAGGGGTCATCGATAAAAAAAAGCGAGGGCGCCCAGGATCGCGGGCGCCCTCGCCGGGGATAATCAGCGCACGAATGCTTTGCGGCCGGCGTACCGGGCCTTCGAACCCAGTTGTTCCTCGATCCGCATCAGCTGGTTGTACTTTTCGACGCGCTCGCCGCGGCAGGGAGCGCCGGTCTTCAGGTGGCCGGTGGCCATCGCCACGGTCAGGTCGGCGATGAAGCTGTCGACCGTCTCGCCGCTGCGGTGGGAGACCATCGCGCCCCAGCCCGCCTTTTTGGCCATGTCGATCGCGGCGATGGTTTCGGTCAGCGTGCCGATCTGGTTGAGCTTGATCAGCACGGCGTTGGCCGCGTTTTCCTTGATCCCGCGCGCGATCCGCTCGACATTGGTGACGAACAGGTCGTCCCCGACCAGCTCGACCTTCCCGCCGATCGTCTGATTGAGCAGCTTCCACCCGTCCCAGTCGTCCTCGGCCAGGCCGTCCTCGAGGACGACGATCGGATATTTTGTCGTCCATTCCGCGTACATCGCGATCATCTCGGCCGAGGTAACCTTGCGGTTTTCGGTGCGCAGGTTGTACTTGCCGTCCTCGTAGAAACCGCTGGAGGCCGGATCGAGCGCCAGCGCGATTTGTTCACCGGGCTTGTAGCCGGCCTTTTCGATGGCCTGCAGAATGACCTCCACGGCTGCGGCGTTGGTTTTCAGGGCCGGCGCGAAACCGCCTTCGTCGCCCACGCCGGTCGAATAATTTCCCGCCTTGAGGACGGATTTAAGCGAATGGTATACCTCACTGCCCCAGCGCAAGGCTTCGCGGAAGTTCGGGGCGCCGACCGGCGCGATCATGAACTCCTGCAGGTCGGTCCCCTGCCAGTTGGCGTGCACCCCGCCGTTGAGGATGTTGAACATCGGCACGGGAAGCAGATCGGCCGCGTCCCCGCCGAGGTGCCGGTAGAGCGGCTTTCCGGCCGCGTCCGCCGCCGCCCGGGCGACGGCCAGGCTGACGCCGAGGATCGCATTCGCCCCAAGCTTGCTTTTATTGGGCGTGCCGTCCAAATCGAGCATCGCCCGGTCGACCGCCTTCTGGTCCATCGCATCCATCCCGACGAGTTTCCCGGCGATCTCGCGGTTGACGTGTTCGACGGCCTGCAACACGCCTTTGCCGCCGTAGCGGGTTTTATCTCCGTCACGCATCTCGAGCGCCTCATGCACCCCGGTCGACGCGCCGGAGGGAACCGCCGCGCGGGCCTGCGCCCCGCCCTCCAGCGCCGCATCCACTTCCACGGTGGGATTTCCGCGCGAGTCCAGAATTTCCCGCGCGAATATTTTGTTGATTGTCGATTTCATGTTGCCTCCTGAGAATGATGATTTGGATTTCCTTATAGACTACGCCATGGGAATAGGCGGTTGCGGACCGGCGTTCATTGCTCCCCCGCCATCCAGGCCAGGACCCGCCGCCAGCTGTCTCCCTCTCTTCCCATCCCCTCGCCGGTGAAGCGGTAGTCATTCTTCCGGATGAACTCGTTCAATTCCCCGATCAGCGCGGACAGCTTCCCGCCCGCCTGCCGCCGCAGGAATTCGGATGCGGCCTGACTCTTGGAAATTTCCAGCGCATGCCGCAGGTGCGGCAGGCACAACCCGCCGGAAGCCGCCAACGCGGACTGCATACGGTCGTCCCCCCGGTCCAGCGCTTCCAGCATCGTCTTCAGGACGAATTCGATCATCTTATCGCGGTGGATGCACGCCGGGCACTGGGCTTGAGGCTTTAACCGGCCGAGGATGTCGTCGAAGACACCCATCGATTTGCGACGGATCCGGACTTCCGCCTGCGGCGATTGCAAGCCGAGTGTTTCCAGCACTTCCTGGGCTGCCTGGCGGTAGAGAATGGCGACGCCGAGCGCCGGGCTGGCGCTTGTCTTCGTCAGCAGCCAGGAATGCGTGTGGCAGTATCCCTTGGAGCGGCGCAGGGCGGCCTGGGTATCCGGATCGTTTACGCTTTCGTACAGATTCGCATCCAGGTAATTGTGCACGATTTCCGATGCCAGCCGGCAGACCAGGCAGCCGGGCTGCGCACAGGCATCCAGGAGGTCGAAAAAGCTGAACGGGGTGAGCGTGTTCTGCGTCATGAAAAATAAAAAAGCCTCTACTCGGAACGTTGACCCGGAGTAGAGACTATCATCCGAATTAATTCGGCGGATCGGTTTCCTGGGAAACCCGGCGAGCCTCATCGCCAGGACGGGATTATACCACCGCCGGTTTTCAAAACAGTTGGCGCAATCTGATATTTTTATGGTGGTTTCAATTCAAGGAAGCCCACATCCAGGCATGGATCCGCGCATTCCAAACCGTTCTGACCGTCCAGCCATTCAAGGATCCGGAGAAGTGAGGTCTGCTGCATTTCCTGGGGCACCCTGCCACAGCCATTCCCGGGTTCCCAACCCCTTTCAGACCAATTTGTCCGACGGATGAGTAAAGCAGCCGGGATCGGTTGGGGCTTTGCTGACCCCTGCCTTTGTCCGGCTGTCTTGGGAAATATTTTTCTCTCTCCCATCCGGTTAACCCAATCGCCCGCGCGAAGCGCGGGCGATTGGTTGATCCACACAACCCATAAAAAAAAGGAGAAAGGAAAGAACAGGCTCCGGGATGGGCGGTTCTTTTCCCATGCCTCATTTCACAACAGGAAGATCCTCCTTCAGGAGCATGCTCGAGGTAATGGTTTTCCATTGTCCTTCCTGGGTATACGCAATAGTGAATTCCCCGGTGGATAAATCGGCCAAGAGTTCCGCCCGATCATGGGGTTGGTTCCAGCGGATGACAAGCTCATGTTCATGCCTGGCGGCAGGCATGGAGAATTCCCCATGGAAAGCAGGATGGGTGTTTCTCAGGCGAATAAGTTCGACCAATCCTCGTACGGCCGGTTTTGCCATGGATTGCCATACTTCTTCCCCGGTGAAGAAACGCCGGTTGATATCCCGGCCGTTATTGGTTTTTTGTAATAACTTCAGGTCGTTTTCCCCCGCCAACAGACCCACATAGTAAACCTGGGGGATTCCCGGAGCGAAGAACTGGAGCGCGCGAGCCAATAAATACTCCCGGTCATTTCTCCCGAGCGCATCGAAGAACGTGCTGTTCACCTGATACAGATCCAGGTTGGCCGCGGCCGCACCGGTGGCCTGACGGCTGACATTGCCGCTGCGGAGATGGATGGTGTCCACCAGTTCGGAAATTTCCGATTCCGATAAAAGCCCTTCGTGGCGTTCTCCATTCACCACTTCGGGGCCGACGTCAATGACCCCGATCCCATCATGCGTGTCCAGGACGGTGATCGCGTTGCGCGGGCTGATCTCCAGCCATTTTTTGAGGAAACGGAACGTTCCTTTGAACAGCGCGTGCAGGATCAGCGGGGGCAGGGCAAAGTCGTACACCCAATCCACCTGCCGGGCGATGGCGATTTGCTGGCGGTAATGCGAGTGGATTTCCACCAGCACTTCCATTCCATGGGCTTTGATAATCCGGGACAGTTCATCAATGTACCCGAATGTCTCGGGAACCATGAAGCAACTGGTGCCCCGCTTCTTATACGCATACCCCACCGCATCCAATCGCACGACGGATATTCCGTGAGCTGCGAAGATCGAGACGATATTCTCCAAATATTTCCAACCCTGCCGCGAATGCAAATTGATATCCGCCTGCGTGCCGGTGAAAGTGGTCCACAGCAATCGGGGTTCTCCCCGGATGATCATCTTGGTGAAAGGCAATCCAAGGCGGGGCCGATAGATGCTGTTTAATTCCCGTTCCGTGGCACCCTGCGGGAACACATCCTCGAAACGCAGGAACATCCCGGCATATTCGGAAGCCTCGCCCTTATTGCGGTAATCCTTGAACTGATTCGATTCGACGGAAATATGATTAACGATCAGATCGGCGGCGATATCGATATCGCGGCTGAGTCCGCGAATATCGTCCCAGGTTCCCAGGGCGGGATCGACCCGCCCATGATCGATGGGATCAAAGCCTGCGTCGGCTCCGTCGGTCGGGAAGAAAAAGGGAAGAATATGAACGCAGGAAAACAGTCCCTGCAGGGGCTCCGATAATGTTTTATGCAAATCCCGCAGAGTGGCCCCGCCCAACCGGTTCGCGTAGGCGATCAACTGCACCTCGTTTTTCATTGCATCATCCCTTGATCGAGCCTTGGAGCAGCGCCTCGATGATCTGGCGCTGGAACAGGATGAATACAATCAGGGTGGGCACCAGGATCAGAATCGTGCCGGCGCACAACAGGGGGACGTCGTTCGCGTAGTGGCCCTGGAACGCTCCCAGCGCGCCGGCCATCGTTCGCTGCGTCGGGTCTTCGACGAGCACCAGGCAAAGGAGAAACTGGTTCCACGTCCAGATGGCCATAAGGATCCCGAGCGATACGATCGGCGGTCGCGCGAGCGGGACGTGGATGTGCCAGAACAGGTCCCAGGTGGTGGCGCCATCGACGCGGGCTGCCTCCGAGATCTCGACCGGCATGTTGATGAAATGGGCGCGCATCCAGAAGATGGCAAAGGGCATGTACAAGGCGATCAGCGGCAGCACGATCGCGAGCCGGGTGTTGTAGATCCCCATCGCCCGCTCCAGGATGTAGATAGGGATAATGAACCCCGAGAATGGGAGCGTCAGCCCGAACACGAACAGAAAGAAGAGCACGCGCGCGCCGGGGATCCGCAGGAGGCCGATGGCGTACCCGGCCATCGTCGAGATGACGAGGGCCACGGGCACGACGGCGAGGACAATGAATATGCTCGACGCGAGGAGCTTGGGCATTTCCGCCATGTTCCACGCCGTCACGAAGTTGATCCACTGCGGGTCCGCGGGCCATTCGAGCCCGCCGGGCACAGTCCCCGACGGATGCAATGCGGTCATGAAAATGCTGATGAAGGGCAGGATCGTGAATGCCATCAGCACCAGGAGGAGGGCTCGGCCTGTCCAGATCTCGCCGCGAGCAACCTTCATTGTTTTATCTCCTTGGTCAGGTACTGGATCGGGATGATGACCAATACGACGAGGGCCATGAGCATGACGGCTAGAGCAGACGCCGGGCCTATAGCTCGCTGGGTGAACCCAAGGATGTAGATCTGGATCCCGGGGACCGACGTCGAGCTGCCGGGCCCGCCGGCCGTCGTGACCCAGATGATGTCAAAAGCGGCGAGCGCGGCGACCACCGTGACGGTCAGGCACACGCCGATCTCGTATCGGAGAAGCGGGACGGTGATCGCGACGAACTCCTTGAACCAGCCGGCGCCATCGATCCTCGCGGACTCGTAGAGAGCCGGGTCGACCTTTGACATGCTGGTTAAGAGCAGGACGATGCAGAATCCTAGCAGCACCCAGATTCCGACGATACCGACGGCCGGGAGCGCCGTGTCGAAGTCGCCGAGCCAGGCACGGGTGATCGCGCCGAGCCCGAAGGCTTCGAGGATCTGGTTGATCAAACCCGGGAGGGCCAGCAGCCAGCCCCAGATGATGCCGGCAGCGACGAGCGGTATGACATTGGGCAGGAAGAGAATGGTCCGGGAGATCGCTCCGAGCCGCCCGGTTGCCACGCGGTGGATCACGCTCGCGACGACGAGACCGAGGCCCACCGGAATGAAGCTGAACCACACGACCAGCCAGAACGCGTTGATGACCGTCCCGATCAGGTTGGGAACCTGGAAGATAGTCACGTAGTTCTTCAACCCGACCCAGGTCGCAGGACCAACACCGTTCCACTTGAAGAACGAGTACTGGATGGTCAACATGAAAGGCACGATCACAAAGACCACGTACATGAGCAGCGCGGGCAGGACGAACAGCCAGCCAATAAAGGTCTCCCGACGGAACACCCTGGGCAGGAAGTTCCGCCGGGAGACCGCTGGAGCCACATGGCGGTTGTCTGACGTCACTGTAGATTCAACTGTCGATTTGGTAGGCGTAGGCATCGTCATGTGGCCCTTTTCATCCACTAACTACTGAGCAAGTTCCCGCAGGTACTCTTCCTGGACGGCTTTGAGGAGCCCGGCAGCGTCTTGCTTGCCGCCGACCATCTTCTGGAGCTCGGGCGTCCAGCCCTGGGCGAAGATCGAGCTCGTCGCATTGGCGATGAAGTCCATCGCGCCGCCTGACGCGCCCATGACAGGTCCGGCGGCAAGCGTGTCGTTGGTGACCGAGCCGGCTTTAACGGTCGGCATCTTGGCATCCGCCGGCCCGCCGGGGTTCGACCCCATGCCGTCGACGTTGATCTGTCGGGCCGTGTCGTTCGTGGCGGCCCAGTTGAAGAAGAACGCGGCGCAATCCGCGTGCTTGGCCTTGGCGGCGATGCCGTACGTCAGCGGAGCGGACATGGCGGCAGTCCCTGCGCCGGCCACAGCGGGCGGCATCAGGAAGAACCCGACATTGCCGGACATGGCCGCATCGTAGCCGCCGTTCTGCCAGTCGCCGTTGAAGGTGAAGACACCCTCACCCTTCGTGAACCGGTCGGCAGCGTCGGTGTACTCGATGGCGTTGATGTCGGGCGGGAAATAGCCCTTTTCGATCCAGTCCTGAAGATGCTGTGCCGCTATCAGGTTCGTTGGCGTATCGATCGTCGCGCCGGGCTTCTGGAAGATCCATTCGTTGATCGGTGTGACCGGGCCGTAGGCGGCCATCAGGTTCTGGAGCGGGAATGCAAGCCCCATGCCGCTCTTGGCGCTGCCCCACTGCATGATCGGTTGAAGCTCCGCTGCCTTGGCCTTGGCGAGCAAGTCGTCGAACTCGGCAACCGTCTTGGGCGGCTCGGTCATGCCGATCTGGGCCGCCAGCTCCTTGTTGTAGAAAATGCCGGTCATGCTGTAGTTGAGACCCATGGCGTAAAGCGTGCCGGAACCGCGGATGCCGTCTGCACCCAACCGGTTCTGGTTCATCTGTGGCACCGGCCAATCGTTCCAGCCGAACGCCGCCGCATAGTCGTCCAAGTTCTTCAGGAGGCCATCCTTCGCGAACGAGGTCATAGTCGGCAGCCGGATCAGATCGGGCGGGTTGTCACTCGCGAGAAGCAGCGGCGTCGTGGCGATGAGATTCGCGAACTGTTCCATGGTGATGTCCCAGGTGACGTTCGGGAACTGCTTCGTGAACTCTTCGGTAAGCTGAGTGGGCATATCCCAGCCGGTCTCGAAGACGACTTTCATCACGATGGGATCCGTCCCGCAGTTCGGGACCGCGGCTGCCGGAGTAGCAACCGCTATGACGGGAGCCTGTGTTGCGGTAGGGGCAGCAGGTGTTGCTGGTGTCCCACAGGAGGAAAGCAAAATGGCTGCCAAAACCAGCAGACTTGCCAAAGACCATAGTACAGATTTCTTGTTCATTTCTCTACTCCTTTTGAGCTTGAAAATGGATTTGATATAGGGTTGGGGTTTTGGTTTATTGAATTTGCAAAAGGCTGACCTCCTTACATGTTGAAATTTGAGAAGACGTAACAACCGTGTTAATAGTTTCTTGAAAGCACTTTCATACATAATATACACCAATTCCAGATAACAGTCAATACCCGATTTTTACGTGGTACTGCGTTCGATTAAAGTGAGGGGGATCTTGACATGCCTTGGTGGCCTGGAAGGTGCTGCTATCTGTGCAAGTAATATTTCCACCGCCAGCCTTCCCGACTCGTCCAAGTGCTGACAGATGGTTG
>JAFGCU010000060.1 GCA_016932475.1 Anaerolineales bacterium | reverse complement strand
GCAGATTCCTGTCGATTCATTTGACCTCTCCTCTTTATACACTAATTACGGAGGGGGAGTTGTATTAAGGATTATAGACAATTGGGGGTCGGCCAGAATGCCGTCATGAGCTCGTACATCCGGCGCCCGTAGAGGAGGGTGTCGACCGCGCTTTCCTGTTCGTTGAAGTGCTGGTGCAATTCCGTGTCGGGTTCCGCCCAGCCGAAATCGCCCGTTGTGTCTTCGATAAAGCCGTCCAGGGAAACCGACATAGAGAAAATTACTTTTCTCATGGTAGCCTCGCTTTGGCAGGGACTCGATCAACCGGGGAGGAATATTTCTGGGCTATTTTTGACAGCCAATTTATCTTTATAATAAATAAATGTTTGCTTAGAACCTTTCCGGTTTATCGCCACAAAGGGGACAAAGAACACAGGGGATAAACCGCATAAGTGGGCCTGAAATCGTTGTTTGTCAAACCAAGGGTGGTTTTTCATTACTCCCCGCCGCGAATGTCGTTGACCACGCCCGGACGATAGTGCATCTCGGAGAAAACCGCAGTGCATTTCTCCCCTGTCGGAGACTGGGCGGAAAAGCCGGTGCGCAAGGCGTTCTTCCAGCCCAGCGAGAAATAGCGGACCAGATTCCAATAACGGCCGTCCAGTGAATAATGGAACGCCAGCGTCTGCGGTGTCCGCGCCACCCACAGATGAACCTCCGGCCGTTCCACCGTGATCGAATTGCAATCATCCGAGACTCCGCGCGTCACAACCGAGACGATCATGGGGTTGCCCTGCGGCGAGTATTCAAAACAGAGCTTGGCCCACAGGTCGTCCCGGACGCGGATTTGGATTGTGCCGGCATCGAAGGCGGCGCCGAATCCGACGAAGACCCTGGCGCTGAGGAGGAAATCATTGTCCGCCGGGGTGAAGAGCGCACAAGGAGCGTTATCCATGTTCGGGCCGCCGGCGGGATCGATGAACAAATCCGTTCGCGCTCCGGCCGTGATCGATAATCCTTTTTCCGGGGAAAAACCCCAATCGAGGGGCGGAGTATTCCAGGAGCAGTCCCCGGGAATTCCGGGCAGGATAAAGGTTGTCACAGGCTTCTCCAATTATTTTCCCTTGCGCATGATAACGATCCAGGAAATTTTCCTGGAACCAGGCAGGAGCGAACCTTCAGGATTCCGGATTGCCGGGGCAAAATCCCGTCCGTGCATTGAACGCCATAATCATAAACACGTTCGCCCGTTTCCGCCGGGCAACCGCAAGCCCGTATGGAATTCAGAAAAATGCCGTCCGACGTTGCGATCCGGAATAACGCGTAGACGGCCGCCTGCTTTGAATAGATCAGTCAAACAATCCCCAGATCAATAATTTTCCCCTCACTTCCGGAGGATTGTTCAAGCAGTAGAAAACCCGGTTGCTGCCCCTGGATTTTTCGGTGGCCGACAAGATCCCATGATCCGCCAACCGGGTCAGTTCGGATTGGTCGAATTCCCGGTCAAACCTCTTCTTAAATTCTTTCTTTACCCAGGCATAGCAGATCTCCCGCTTGTCAACCGGCTTCGACTCGTTATCCCAAAAATTGTAGCAAGCCCACAGCACCTGCTTCAATTCTTTTTCATTTGCTATTGCGTCAATCGCCATTTTTCTCCTTTTATCCATGAGACTGCCAGATCCGCCACCTGTTATGCTCTTCCGAAGATATCGGATTCCAGATGGCTTGCCGCTCAGAACGCAGAATGGAAGAGCCGTTCCCGCTGATTGTACCCGCAACTTCATCCACGGAATACCTGTCGGCGGGAAAACCACATTAATCCCCCGCCCGCCGAGCGATAGGCATCGGTTTTCTTGCAGAGCGATGGTTTTACATGCGGCAAAAAGTAATAAATCAACTAATTTCCCCGAACAATTTTAGGGGAAGTCTCCGGCAGGCGGGAAATAGAGATCACGCACGTCCGGACTGCGATCCGCATGCGCTTCGCGCGCACCCTTGGGATTCTCGGCGGGATGATCCTATTTGCAGCAAAGCGGTGATTCTTCCCGGTGTTTGCGCGCCGGATTCCATTCCATGGAAGGCGGGAGGATGTGGATTCTATCCTCGCATGACGCATGGAAGGGACGGGGCCAAAACGGTTTGTCGGCCAAGAAAGATCTTGTGGATGGGGGATCACGCCAACGATTCGAATCCGAAAGGGATGCCCAAACTGCGGATGGAATAGATTCGGCGGGATTCGGAAGGCTGGCCGGCCAGCCTAAGGGTAGTTAGCCGGGGCTCCACGAAGAACACGAAGGAAAACCTAAAGAACACAAAGAAAATAATATTTTAGAAACCTTCGTGCGCTTCCGGTTTAGCCTCTCCCCTAACCTCCCCCATCTCCCAATATACATTGGGAGATGGGGGGAAAGGCATGGCCTTCGTGGAGAAAATTTATCCTGCTTCGCCTTCCCGGCTGGCGCGTTTTTTTCCAAAAGCGTGGATCGTCCTCGTTCCCGCGGCGCTTTCCCCCCTGTGCGGGACGCCCTTTGGAATAAACCACTCCTCCCCAGCGCTAATCGGAATTCGACGGCTGCCCAAAATTAGCGTGTATTGCCCCTGCACCACCAGAAAATATTCATCGTAATCATGGACGTGCTCTTCGGAATTCTCACCCTTATGATTTGTCCAAATAGCCATCTGGCTTCCATCGGCGCCGTCGAAGAGATAACCTTCGATGCCGCGGGTATATTGCGTCTGGGAAGCAATTCTGTTGGCGGGGTTTTTCATGAATTCCGGAAAATCCTTCATCATTCAGCACTCCTCATCCAACCTTTCGCATTCACATAGCGAAGACCCGCCTGCACGGACTTGGCGGCTGGCGCCGTCTTCGCCGGATCCCAACTTGCCGCATGGCTATGCGCAATTCTCTAGCCGGGGCGGATTGCGCATGCCTGGCAGTTGGGTGTTATCCGGTTCGTCTGCGCTTGATAAGGTATCGCAATCGTTATTTTATCCGCCGGCGGACATCTTGCCAACCAAGCCTCTGAATTAAAATCAAAATTCTAGCCGCGCGAAGCAAGGCGTTTCCGGTCTAGTAATAAGCTTCTTGATTGAGGAGCGAGGGGTGCACACAGTCTGGGATACATGATGGAACTCGCTCGTTCCCGCGATCAGAGCCTGCCGCGGCGCGGTTTTACCGGGATCTCCTGCAGAAAATATTTGCCGGATGCCGTAGTGAATTTCTGCATTATTTCACAACATCTTGAGGATATGCCCGATTTCTATTTACGGGGGTTTACTCCGGTAGATACGATTTCCCCCCGCCCCTCTCCCGGCAGAACCCCGCCACGCCCTGGACGGACGCCGGGAGAGGGGTCTAACAATTACGCAGAACCGCACTGCGTCATCCGCTGGAGGAAAGAGGCGGGAAGAGCATAGCCTCGACAAATGCGTCCTGAAACCCCTCCTCGCGGGAGAGGTCGATCACCCGGGTCCCGTCTGCGATTCGCGCGCATTGTTCGAGCGCGTCCGGATCGCAGGCGGTCAGAAGAGCCCCCGCGAGCGCGCTGTTCCCCGCCACCTCGATCCGCCCCGCAAGTTCGGGCGGGATCAGCCCGACCGTGATTGCCGATTCGGAAGACATGCTGCTGCCGAAGCTGCCCGCCAGGTGAACGCGTCCGATATCCGCCAGCGCCACGCCCGCCCGCCGGCACAGGATCCGGATTCCCGCGGCGATCGCGCCCTTCGCCAGCTGCAGCTGGCGCACATCCGATTGTGTGAACTTCAGCGGCGGATCGAGCGGGAGCTGGAACGCGCGGATACCATCGGCCTCGGGCTCAATCGTCAATCCGCCGTTTTCATCCAGGATCCCGGCTTGCCGCAAACAGGCGAGCAGATCGAGCAGCCCCGAGCCGCAAAAACCCGCCGGCGGAAAATTACCAAGCGTGGTGAAGGCGAACTTACCCTCTTTCCACGTCACGCCGTCGACCGCGCCGTTGACGGCCGGGATTCCGCAGGAGATCGCGGCGCCCTCGAAGGCGGGCCCGGCCGCAGTCGCCGTCGCCGTCAGCCCGCGATCCGCCGCGAGCACGATCTCCCCGTTCGTTCCGATATCGACGAGTAGTTCGGGCTTGCCGGTGTCCGCTAGCAAATGGCGGGCGAGGATCCCGGCGGTGATGTCGGCGCCGACAAACGCGGATATTCCGGGCAGCAGCCGGCAGCGATAGTTCTCCCCGCCATCGGCCGCCAGCTCCGTCTCCCGGCTTCCCAGGAACGCGGGCCGGAAAGGCATGCGCGCCAACCCTTCCAGACTTGCCCCTTCCCACAAATGCATCATCGTCGTGTTGCCGCAGATGTGCACCTGCGCCGGCCGCGCGCCGCCCAAGCCTGCCCGCAATCCCTCGAGCATTCCGGCCACCTGTCCGCGGACGAGGTTGCGCATGGCCGCGAGCGTTTCCGGATCTCGGACCCCGTTCTCGATCCGCGAGATGACATCCGGGCCGTAACTGCGCTGGCGGTTGGCGGCGGCGGTGCGCGCGACGATCCGGCCGGTGACGGCATCCGCAAAGGCGCAACTGATCGTCGTGGTCCCGATATCGACCGCGGCGCACAAGCCGTCGCGGGAATCCAATTCCGGTTGAGCGGTTTGATTTGCCTGGGGCAGGAAAAACGCGCGCTCGGGCCGGTCCACATGCACGCTGCCGTTCCGTTCGAAACGGGCCAGGCAGGACAGGCGCCAGCCGGCGTTCACGCGGTCGGCGCCGAGCAGGCGCGCTTCTTCTTCGCCGACCGGGGAGAGGATCGACGGCGGGGAATCCGGCGGCACGGCTCCGCCCTGCACCTGCACCCGGCAGCGGCCGCAGCGGCCTGCGCCGCCGCACGGTGCCTCGGCGTCCGGGAAGACCGCGCGCATTGCGTCGAGCAGTGTCTGTCCAGTTTGTCCGTTTACTTCGCGCGGCATTGGATCACCATGAAGGAGTCGGCCGGCCTGCTCAATCGGCTTTATTCATCCGCATTCGATGATATCCTCTCCGAAAGACGGCCGAATCGTTTGGCCGGGCGGCACGATCAGGAAATCTTCGGTATTCCATTCTCCGGCCAGCATTCGGTCGAGCAATCCGGGATCGCCCTGCAACTCCTCGAACTCCCACTTCCGTTCCGCCGCGAGTGCGCCGGCCCGGGCCCGGTACTCCTCGACGTTCCCCACCCCGGTGTTGATGAAGGCGAGTTTTTTATAATGCTTGAACCAGTCGGCGATGAAGGGCGCGAGATACCCGGCGTCTTCCTCGCCGTAACGCTCGGCCAGTTCGCGATACTCGTGGCTCAGCCTCATGCGGGCGGTGATGCTGGCGGGATTGTCGTTCGGATCGGTGTCGCGCTCGATCCAGCCCGGGGATTTGTAGTAGGTGCCCGGGTTGGCTTCGAAATATCGGGCGAAGCGCCGGCGCGACCCGAGCAGAAGCGTGATGCAATCGTGTGCGCGCGGCGCGACAATCGGGACCCGGGCGCGCACACCGCACAGCCCGTTATTGCACAGCCCATACCACAGGAGGATCGCCTCGTATTCCCCGCACGGCTTCGCATCGAGCGCTGCCTGCACCCGCGCGAGCATCCGCTCCGCGCCGATGTCGTGCAGCCCCTTGGGGAGAAAATCGACATCGAGGACGCTGCGGCTGCGCTCGACGGCCGCGCACACCTCCCGCTGGGAAACCTCGCACGCGATCATCCGGAAGCGCCGGGGCATGGCTGCGCCTTTCCATTCGAGCGCGAAAGAAGCTTGAGCGCCGCGTCGGCGGCGCTGGCGGCATCCGGCGCGTAGCCGTCGGCTCCGATCCGGACCCGGAATTCCTCGGTGATCGGCGCGCCGCCGACCATGATCTTGAACCGTTCGCGTACGCCGGCCTGGGCGAAGCTGTCGACCACCGTCTTCATCTGGTTCATCGTTGTGGTCAGGAGCGCGGATACGCACACCAGGTCCGCGTTCTCCTCGAGCGCCGCCTGGACAAACCGGTCGGCGGGCACATCCACGCCCAGGTCGAGGATCTCGATCCCCTTGCCTTCGATCATCATCCGGACCAGGTTCTTGCCGATGTCGTGCAGGTCGCCCTTGACGGTCCCGATGACCGCCTTGCCCCTGGCCTTCACGCCGGCCGAGGCGAACAGCGGCTTAAGGATCGCCGTGCCGGCGTTCATCGCCCGCGCCGCGATCAGGACTTCCGGCACGAAAACCTCGTTGCGTTTGAACTTGCCGCCGATGATGTTCATCCCGGCCATCAAACCCTGATTGAGGATCTGCTCGACCGGTATCTTCTGGTCGATCGCCTGCTGCACGAGGTCTTTGACTTCCTTGGCCTGTCCCTTTTGCAGGGCTGTGGATATATCGTCCAGTATCGGCATCGTTGCGCCTCCTAAGAAAAAAACCTTTCTCACCGCCGAGGCGCGGAGAACGCAGAGAAAAACAAATATTACAACCTCTGCGCGCTCTGCGTCTCTGCGGTGAATCGTCTTTAATTATTGGTTATACCCAACCTGTCGCCCATCGTCTTGCATTTTCTTACGCGCTTGGACCGGTTTGTGCAAAATCCGCATCCAAAGCGGGGCTTACAGTCCATATTCCCCGAGGATCACCTTTTCCGGATCGAGCTGGGGAAGCATCATCTCCACAAATTCGGATTCATCCTCCGGGATGGCGGTGAGGTCTTCGCGCATCCGCTCGAAGTAGACGGCTTCCCGTTCGGGAAGCGGAAGCGCTCCGGAGCGGGATCGCTCTTCGAGGATATCGACCGCCCGCAGCGCGCCGCGCTTGGCCGAGTCGATCGGATTCCTGCCCGCGACAATCCTGCCGGCGATGTCGATTACGACCTCGGGAGCGAGGACGACCGCCTGCGGGTCGAGCGCCGCGTCGGAATCCACCGTCAGCATTTGGAACATCCTCCGGTATTCGGGGCCCCGGCGGGTGGCGGCGTTCATCAGGCGGACATCGTACTCGAGCTGTTCGAGGGAGATGGTGGTGGCCATCCCGCCGAGAAGCTTGACATGCTGGATCGATTCGTTGCTCCACAGGTCGCAGGCGGCTGAGGCGATGTTCCCGACCGGGCTGCCGTGGGCGCAGGCGGCGGTCTTGCCTTCCATCGAGATGGGAATGCCCGCGATCGCCTTGAGGTAGGGTCCCTCGTATCCGCAATCCTTGTCCGGGCCGAGCGCCCCCTCCTCGTGCGCCACGAGCGTGCGCACGACCGAGATCACCCGGTCGACCGCGGCGAACACCCGCGGGATGTATCCCTTCTCCGCGAGCACCATCGCGGTGTTGGCGAACCCGCAGGCGGTATCCCCGCCCGCGGTCCGGCCCGTGCGCCGGGCGATATCCACAATCCGCTTCCACAGGTATTGCATATCCCGGACTCCCAGGACAACCAGCGCGAAAAACGCCAGGCGGATGTCGCCGGTCATCAGCGCATCGTCATGGATCTCTTTTCCGCCGGTGCTTTCGATCGAGAGGAAATCGCCGCCCGCCAGCGCGCCCTGTTCGAACAGTTCGAGCATCGCCGCGGTGCGGGCGCTGGTGCGCAATCGGGGCGGCCGGTCGAAATCGCGCGTGTCGTTGGGGGTCAACCGGATCTCGGATTTCAGCCCGTGTTTGACGTACCACTCCTCGCAGATCTCGGCCATCACGCGGGTCAGCATCACGCCGATCTTGGGATTCTGGGTCATCTCGAGGAGCGTTTCGAATTCGAAGACGAGGCCGTTGCTGTGCAACTGGTGCGCGCGTTGCAGGGCTTCGGTGACGATTTCGGCGTACCGCCGGCGGATCCCGGGCAGCGTTTCCTCGCAGATCGTCATCGTCGGGAGCGTGAAATTAAGTTCCGGGTAGACTGTTCCGCCGCCGATCACGAGCCCGCGCCGCGATGTCACCGGATGGGGCGCGCTGCCGAAGATCAGCAGGCGGGGATCGTTGAGCGCCAAATCGGGGAAATGCATGGGCTGTTCCTTGGAATCTCCTCCTGACCGATTAGAATGCCGATCGTATCGGGCTGTAATTGGCATTACTTCGTTTTGGCTTTCTACGGATAACGGACCGGCAATCCCATTGTTGCACCTTACCGGGTCGCGGGATATGAAAAAAATATCGAAAAGTTGCAGAGTTTTATCGTTAAAACCATTCCCTTTGAGAATGCGGCTTTTCCCTGTAGAATCACGCCGGCTGGACTTATGGAAGATCAATTTAAACGCTCTCCGGCGCTTTCCAGACCGGCCGCTCCGGTCGACATTCAGAGCGCCATCCTCGAACTGACCCGGCACTACCGCGGTGCGACCGGGATCAATTGCATTGCCATCACCCCGGACGGCCGCTGGATGGCGCCCGAAGAATCCGCCTCGGATGCGAAACACCCGGCCCCGCAACGCTGCCGGCTTTGCACCGCGCTCAACGGGTTGCGTTCCTTCCCGCGCGTGGATTGCGCCGGTGTGCACCGCTATGGGACGTATCAGGCGGAACGGTTCGGGGGAATGTACATCTATTTCTGCCCGCGCAATATGACCCACTGGGCGGCGCCGGTCCGGATCGACGGGATCACGCTCGGGTCGCTGATCGGCGGCCCGGTGCTGATGATGGATCCCGAGGAATTCCTTCAGGAGGATATCATCGGTTCGCACCGGTTGAGCGCGGACTGTCTTGAGGAACTGCGCGAAGCCTGCCGCGAGATTCCGTACGTCGACCCCGCCCGGGTGCGTTCGCTGGCGGAAATCCTGCGGTTGAACACGCAGGCTTTTTCCCAGAATCTCGGCCGGCAAATGGGCGGGATCGCCGTGCCCCCCGGCGCGCCGGATTCCGCCGCCGCGGATCTGCTGATGTCGGGCGAAACCGCCGGGTTTTTTTCTCCCGCCGCCGGTTATCCGCTCGCGAAGGAACGCGAACTCCTCGGGTGCATCTCTAAAGGCGATCTCGAAGGCTCGCGTAAGATCCTGAATGAGATCCTCGGCCTGATCTTCTTTTACAGCAACAACAACCTGGAATCGATCAAACTGCGGGTAGTCGAGCTGGTCGTCCTGCTCTCGCGCGCGGCGATCGACGGCGGGGCTTCGATCGAGGAGATCATCGGGCTCAACAACGATTACCTGGTTCGCATCCGCGAATCCCGTTCGGTCTACGACCTCTCGGCTTCGCTGTCGGTCATCCTCTCGCGCTTCGTGGATTGCGTCTTCACGCTCAAATCGATCAAACACGCCGATCTGATCCGCAAGAGCATCCACTTTATCCGCTCGCAATACACCGGGTCGCTTTCGCTCGAGAAGGTCGCCGAATTCATTCATCTCAGCCCGTCGCACTTCTCGCGGATTTTCCACGAGGGGACGGGGGAGAGTTTCGTCTCCTACCTGACCCGGATCCGGATCGAGAAGGCCAAGGCCCTGCTCCAGGCGCAGAGCATCCCGCTGGCCGAGATCGGCGCGAGGACCGGGTTTAAAGACCAGAGCTATTTCACGCGCGTGTTCAAACGTTCGACCGGCATGTCGCCGGGGAAATACCGCGGCACGCGGGGCGTGCACGCGCGCCGCAAAGGGATCGACGAATCGAATATCGAAATCCACGAGTAGCTGTTTTTTGTGCTCTTTGCGGCTCCGAGTATTATTAAATTGAGGCTTTGTTCTGCCCCAAAGAACACAAAGGCCGCACAGATGGAGTTTAAGATATTCTTCTTTGTGCTCTTTGTGTCCTTTGCGGCCTTACACTTTTACCCGGAATAAATCACAAAAGGCGAAGCAACCAATCGGCATAATTCCGAAAACGATTATCCGCCGATCGTCACCGTCGAACCGTTGAGTGTCGACGGATAGGTTTTCAAAGCATCCGTCGCCGGCCCCTTGACCACGTTGCCGGTGGTATCGAACTGCGAACCATGGCACGGGCACAACGCAACCCCGTCCTTGAATTCCCCCATGACGCATCCCTGATGGGTGCACCTGCGGCTGAATACCAGCACGGTGCTCTCATTCATGCGGTACAGGAGCATTCCCTTCGGATCCAGGCTGTTGGCTCCAATGGCCAGCGCCCCGCCCACCGCGGCCAGGCTTTGGTTCTCGGGCGCGGCCAGGTCGAGGGTCACCCCGGCCGCCGAATCGGTTCCGGCGCCGGTTGGGACGGCTTCCCCGCATCCCGCGAGCAAGGCCGCCAGCGCCGCGGCTCCGCCGGAGGCGGCCAGCGTTTTCAGGAATTCCCGGCGGTTGATTTTTTGATTGCTCCGATGGTGATGATTCGCTTGCATGGCCATCTCCCTCCCTCGGCAAATTGGGATCGCTTTGGAACGCGGCCGCTTCCGATTGTCTATGCGCTCCCAAGATTTTTCTCCCGGGATGGCGATTACCTTCGCAGAAGAGCATACCCGGTTTGGATCAACGCTCCGATTATGCCATAGGTGATTGGAGAAATCCACGCATAAACCTGCGGCACCCGCGCCATCCACGGAATGGTGAAATAGGCCTGACTCGAATTCGGATTCCCGCTGAGCCGGATCGAGGTTCGGCAAGCCCAGTCTCCGGCGGAAATGCCAAACCCGTTCCAATACACCCCCAGATCCATTGGCCAGAGAGCAGCCGATGCCAGCCCGAGAACGGCCCCGCAAAACAAAAGGAACCGATGACGAACCGATTCTCCGGCACGCCCCATCGCCGGAAAAGCATGGCCGACCCGAAAAGAGCGCCGGCGGCCGGAAGCGGAAAGAGCAGCGCGGCGGCCATCCTCGGATCCGCTTCAACCCCGGAATCGCAGCGTCGGATCTCCCACAACAATCAGCATGGAGAAGTGGAATTCCCGGCTGTCCGCCCACGGGTATATCAACGGGTTGTTCACATGCCCGAGGACCGCCTGGCCGAGATTTTTTCCCGCCGCCAGCCGGACGGCGACGTTGTGGCCGTAATACCCTTCCGCGTTGGATCCCAATCCTCCGGAATCATTGGTCGATCCCTTGGCCGCCAGCACCTCGCTGGTCGGGCTGTACACGATCGATGTCAGGAAATTTTCCGGATGGTCGAGATTGCCGACCGAGCATCCGTCCGTCCAGAAGAGAACGGTCCGGACGGGCTGCGATTCCACCCAGCCGATATGGATCATCCCGCTCGCCGTGTGATCGCCGTGGGTTTCGGTAACGGAGATATCCGCCACGCCGGCTGAAAGCGCGTCGTATCCATCCCGGATCGAAAGAGACGGCCCGTTGAAATAGAGCCGGGCGCCGGGCTCGCTGCTCAGAGGCGTCCAGGCGTATTGACCCCCGCGCAGGGACTCCAGGAAGTTCGCCTGCTCGGCTTCCGTCTTTGCGGTGTAGTGCTCGGTGATCAGCAGGAAACCCCTGGGAATGGAAGATCGCCCCGTCCGGTAACGGTGATTCTTTTCAAAAAAACGGTTCAATGCCTCCACCGTTTGAGCGGCGTCGCCGCGGTAAACCGGAAGCGAGCCGATCCAGATCTCCCAATCCGTCTCTCCGGTGTGCCGGTCGAAGGAATACGCATGCCCGCCCGGTGAGCGGTATCCATCGGACGCGGAGAACTCCCCGTCCAAATCGGAATAATATTGAAAGCTGATCACTTCCTGCGCGGGGGGCTGATTCTCCGGATGGGACGACTTTGCCTGCACCGATTGGTACGCCAGCGGCGCGGAACCGATGAAGATCGCGCCCTCGAGCGTCTGCCCGGTCCGCGCATAGACATCCGCCAGGTACGCCCGCACATCGGGGGGCGATGGGAAATCCAGCGCCCGCTCGATCACACGGTATCCGTCGGCGCACAGATCCGCTGCGAACCGGTCGAGGTTCTCGCGGATCCCCGCCGTCAGGCCGGGATCCGCCAGCAGGACCACCGCCGCGGGTTGATCCTCGCAGATCGATTGTTCGGGCAATGGATTCGTTGTTGGTGTGGCGCCGGGGAATGCGTTCGGGTCGGACGGGGAAACTTGCGCGCCGGGAATGGTCCGGGCGGGCGATATCGCTGCCGGCATCCACGGCATATGTATGGAGAGATTGCACGCCAATCCGCAGACTATCGATCCCGCGATCCAGAATCCGACGTATCGCCGCACTCCACCCTCCGTTTGCTTCCTTATCGGTTTCTTCCGTCACCCCGGCGTGCTCGAAGCCGGGGTCCAGTGCTTTTCGCGGATCATGGATGCCGGCCAAGTTCACCCCCGCTCTGCATTCATCCCGGCTCATGAACCGGAAGCGAGCCGGGATCCGTCCCCCGCTCGCGAGAACTTCGCACCGGGAAACCGCCGGCGCTCATCGCTCGGAGGGCAGGCGCCGGCATGACGATCGACAGGCTCAGCAGCCGTAAAAAAAAGCGCGATGGTCTTTGCGCCCTCGGCCCGGCCCAACCGGGGCGGGCTTGGCGGCGAGAAAGATTATCCGCTCCCGCCGAACACCTCGAGCAATTCCGTCACCGCCTCCGGCGCGAACACCAGGATATTATCGCGAATGTGCCGGAGGTGGGTATCCACCGCCTGCGCGGGTATGCCCGCCGGCGCGTATGCCGTGAAAACCGCGTTCTTCGTTTCCGGACGGATTTGGGTGCGCTGGTCCGGACCATAGAGGATGCTCGATATCACGCCCTCCCCGTCGCGGATGTACATGTCCCCGGTCTTGAGCGTCTGCGCCTCGCCGCGCAGGAGCGTGTAGGCCTCGCCGCCGTTCGAGGCATCGAGTGTGAGCGGCAGCCGCACGGCATCCAGATCGTGCCCGGCCGTCAGCAGCAGGTCTTCCATCTCGGCCATGAACATCGCTTCGACCAATGCGGCGACGGCGGGGATCGATTTCCCCTTGAAGACGATCGATTCAAGCTGGAGCTGGATGTGATAGGTTTTCTTGAAGCGGCTGTAATACGCGTCGTACGCCCGCAATTCGGGGAGCTGCCGCAGCGCCGGACGGTCGAACCCGGCGAAGCGGCTGCGCAGCCGCGTCTCCAATTCGCCCTTGCGCGCGTCCAAATCCGCATTGTGCGCCGGATTGATGACGCCCTTCAGAACGAGGACGCCCGCGTGCGCATCCGGGTATTCCGATGTCCAGGTCGGACTGATCTTAATCATAGACTGCCCTCCATCGGCCTCCAATTTTACCTTGTTCGCGGAGGACAGATTCATGCTTCCGTCTCTGCAGCGGTGCGTCCCGCACAGCATCGGATGCCCCCGGTGGAGAACCCGGTTGGCCGTTCCGTGTACAATCCACGTAACCCGTCCGCCTTCATGGATTCTTGACCATGCGCATCCTAAAATGGATCGTCCCATTTTTCCTGCTGGAAACAGGCTGCCTCCTGCTGGCGCCGGCGGCGGATTTGTCCACGCCGGCCGCCAGTGCCGGGTATCCCTCCGCCGTAACTACCTCTCCCACCGGCTCGGATTCCGGCCGGTGGCTGCCCGGACCGCAGATGAGCTGGCAATGGCAGCTCGCCGGAGACGAGGTCGACACTTCGTTTGACGCGGATGTATACGACCTGGATGCCTTCGACACCAGCGCGGAAGTCGTCGCCTCGCTGCATTTGCAGGGCCGGCGGGCGATCTGTTACATCAGCGTGGGGAGTCGGGAGGATTGGCGTCCGGATGCCGCCCAATTCCCGGCGGAAACACTCGGAAGGGATTACGAGGGTTGGGAGGGCGAGCAGTGGCTCGATATCCGCCGCATCGACCTGTTGGAACCGGTCCTGCTGGCCCGGATGGATCTGTGCAAAGCCAAAGGCTTCGATGG
The DNA here is from genome assembly GCA_016932475.1 of Anaerolineales bacterium. GTDB lineage: Bacteria > Chloroflexota > Anaerolineae > Anaerolineales > RBG-16-64-43 > JAFGKK01. The sequence goes on along the minus strand of JAFGCU010000060.1, from coordinate 33,465 downwards.
GATCGAGCCCGACAACATCGACGGGTATCAGAATGAAACCGGATTTCCGATCACCGCCGAAGACCAGCTGAGGTTCAACCGCTGGCTGGCGCAGGCCGCCCACGCGCGCGGCCTGGCGATCGCGTTGAAGAACGACGCGGATCAGGCGCGGGAACTATTCCTCGATTTCGATTTCGCGCTGGCGGAGGATTGCTTCGAGCAGGGATGGTGCGAATTGCTGATGCCCTTCCTGCAAAGCGGGAAACTTGTCCTGGATGCGGAATATACCGATACTGGAATGACCCTTGAGAAATTCTGTCCGCAGGCGAAGGCGCTCGGGATCCAGGCGATCCTCAAACACCGCAATCTGGATGCGTGGCGGCAAGCCTGCCCGTAATTCGGGGCGCGTCCGCCCGTACATGCTGCCCTTCCTTCCCGTGAGATGAGCCGGAGGGGCAGACGCGCGATTTGGCTTCCGGGACGGACCCTCTTCCTCCAATTCTCCGCAACCCGCTTGAGCCTCCACCCTGCCCCCTGAGTCAGGCAGACCCGGGCTGGATCCTATAAAAAAAAGGACCGGAGTTTCCTCCAGCCCGTTCCATTGTAATATACCCTGCGTGTTTTTCCGGAAAACCCGCGCTCTACTTGGAGAAAATCACATCCAGGTCGGCCAGGTAGGTATCAATCTCCTTGTCCAGGTTCAAGTCTCGCGTATTCCGCAGCAGGTCGGCGAAGGTGTTGCCGCGCGTCCAAGCCTCGTTGTAGTTCGGCATGTAGCTTTCCGCGCTCGGAACATCCGGGTAACTCAACCCCGCCAGGACGGCGTCCCAATTCTTCACCCAGGGGAACTGCTGTTCCCTGGCCGCCCGCCACGCTGCCTGGTTTGCGGTCCGGGCGGGTAGCGCGCCGTAGGCGGCGGGTATATCCTCGCTGCCCATGATGAGGATATCCACCCCTTCTCCCACGAGGTAGGTCATCGCGATGAATGCCGCCAGCGGGTGCTTGGTCCCCTTCCAGATGCGGAAGGTATCCGCGTCGATCCGGCCGCCGACCACGCCGTTATAGGACGGGATCGCAGCCGCATCCCAATCCCGGACGTTGCCGATGCAGCAGGTGAACCAAAGCGGATGGACGATCATCGCGATTCTCCCGCTGTCAAAGGGATTCCCGCCGTTGTACTCCTGGCTGCCTTCCACAGCCGCGTTTCCCATGAACGGCTGTGAACCCCAAATCCCTTCATAACTCCATTTCCAGGATTCCACCCACGCCTCCGGGGCCTGGGCGGTTCTGCCGTCTTCCGCCACCATGGAACCGCCAGCCCAGTAAGAACCCCAATAATTGGGATGGTTTTGCCATTGCCAGGTGAAACCGTACTGCATGACCGCATTTTTATTGAAACCGGATTCCGCCGAATTCCTTCCGGCGGTATCAATCGTCAGCATCCGGGCCACCTCACGGAGCGTATCCCAATTCCAGTCGAGTTCCGTTCCATTCGGCATAACGTATTTTTCCCCGTATGATTTCGGCGGGTAATTCATGCCGGCCTCGTCGAAGAGCTGCCTCCGGTAGAACAACATCGAAGGATACACGGCGAAGGGCAGGCCCACGGTTCCTTCCGAGGTCTCATACATATCGACCAGCGACGAATTAAACTGCGAGGTATCGTATCCGGAGCATTCGATGTAGGGTGCGAGATCCAGCCACTGTCCATGGAAGGCGTTCGAACCGCCCCACCCGACGGGGCCGATGATATCCGGGCCGTTTCCGGAGGCGATCTGAGTGGAAAGCACGTCTTTGGCCGAATCGTAGGGAACGATTTCCATTACCAGCCGGATCTTATCCTGCGAGTTGTTAAAATTTTTCACCACTTCCTGCTCGGCCCGGACCTGGACCGGATCGGTCCCGGTGCCCATGCCGATGAACCAACGGACTTCAACCGTTCCCTCCTCCTGTCCACCGCAGGCATCTTCGGGAGCAGGCGTATCCTCCGGTTGCGCTGCCTCCTCCGGAGTTGGGTTCTCCGCCCGGGCCGATTCTTCCCCCCCGGTATCGGCCGTTTCGGCCATCGCCGGAGCATCCGTCGACCCGGCGAGGAAGGGCACGCTGTTGCAGGCAAAGGCGGCGATGCCGAGCAGCGCGATAAACGTAAGGATTGCCCTCTTGTTCATGTCTTCTCCTTGTGGTTCCGGATTCGAATGGAGATGAATGCTGCCCCTCATCGGCGGGTTGCCGTGCCGGCCGCCGATCGAAAAATAATTATACATCCGGCATTACCCGCCGAACCACTGCCAACTGCACTCCGGATCGCATGAGGAAAATCACTTTGCGGCAGTAAGGGATTGGAATTTGCCTGCCAATCCGGAATTCGCGCCGAAGGACCGGTTTTCGGTTATGATTTCCCCCCTGGAGGGAACGCCAAATCCATGCCGATCGCCATACTCCAATCCATCATTCTCGGGCTCGTCCAGGGCGCAACCGAGTTCATCCCCGTCTCGAGTTCCGCCCATCTGATCATCGTCCCCTGGCTGTTCGGGTGGACCGATCCGGCGCTCACCAGCCTGCCCTTCGACGTCGCGCTGCACCTGGGAACGCTCGCCGCGGTGCTGGTCTTCTTTGCCAAAGATTGGGTCCGACTGATCCGCGCGTTTTTTCAAAGCCTCTTGGAGCGGCGGGTTAACCCGGATCCCGACCGCCGGCTGGCCTGGCTGCTCGTCATCGGGACTATTCCGGGAGCGATCGCGGGATTCCTGTTCGAAGGCGCCATCGACGACCTGTTCCATAAGCCCGGTGCGCCGATCGCCGCCGGCGCCATGCTCGTGATGGCCGCGATCATCGCTGGCTTCGGCCTGATCCTGCTGCTGGCCGACCGGCTAGCCCGCCATACCCAGGGTCTGGAAAAGCTGAATCTGGTCCAGACGATTCTGATCGGTCTCTCCCAGGCGCTGGCGATCTTTCCCGGTGTTTCACGCTCGGGAGCCACCATCGCTTCGGGTCTCGCGCTCGGCATTAAACGCGAAGACGCCGCGCGGTTCTCCTTCCTGCTGTCCGCGCCGATCATCGCCGGCGCCGGCGTGAAGAGCCTGTGGAATGTGATCTCGGACGCAGGCACGGGCGCGCTCAACTCCTCCGAGCTGGTCCTGTTCGCAACCGGCTTTCTCGCGGCGGCCGTCAGCGGATTCTTCTGCATGCGCTTCCTGGTGAACTTCCTCCGTAAACATCCGATCGATGTGTTTGTATATTATCGCTGGGGATTAGCAATTCTCGTCGCCGCCGTGGCGCTTGTTAAACGATAACGGGGAAAAGCAATAGACAGGATTTACAGGATTTCAAGTAAAGGGCGGACGGCCGTCCGCCCCTTACTTGAAAATCCTGTAAATCCTGGAATAATCCTGTCGATCCTGTCTATTCTTTTTAGGTTCTTTTCTTCAACCAACTCAGCAGTATTTCCACCGGCCAGGTATTGATCACATCTTCCTTCTTAAGCCACGCGCGCCGGGCGATCGCCACCCCGAAGAACAGCCGGTCCAGATCCTCCTCGGAGTGCGCGTCGGTGTCGATCGCGATCGGGATGCCGAGTTCCTTCGCGCGGCGGGCATGCGGATCGTCAAGATCGAGCCGGCTCGGATGGGAGTTGATCTCGAGAGCGACCCCGGTTTGCGCGGCCGCCGCGAACACCGCTTCCATGTCCAGATCCGCGCCTTCCCTTTCCGGAAGCAGTCGGCCGGTCGGATGGGCGATGATGTCGACATGCGGGTTCCGGATGGCTTTCAACGCGCGCGCGGTGACCTTCTCGCGCGGCTGGCGCAGACCGACATGCAGCGAAGCCACCACCAGATCCAGCCCCGCCAGGAATTCATCCGGATAGTCCAGCGTCCCATCGGCGCGGATTTCCACTTCGCTTCCATGCAGGATCGTGATGGCATCCCCGAGCGCCTCCTGCGCCCGGCGAATCTCCTCCGCCTGCCTCCCGTGTCGGGCGATATCCAAGCCGCCTGCGATCCCCAAACCAGCCGAATGATCGGTTATCGCGATCACCTTTCGTCCCCGCCGGACCGCGGCCTTGGCGACTTCCAGAACACTCAGCACGCCGTCGCTGCCGGTGGTATGGATATGGAAATCACCCACAATGTCCTTTATTTCGATGAGATCCGGCATTTTCCCCGCGATCGCGGCCTCCACCTCGCCGCGGTTCTCGCGCAGTTCGGGCGGGATCCACGGCAGGCTAAGCGCCCGGTAGACCGCCTCTTCCTCTGCGCACAGGATTTCCTTCCCGTCACTCACCCGCTTGAGCGCGTGTTCGGATAGGGAAAGCCCCTTTTTGAGCGCAAGCTCGCGCAGCGCGACATTGTGATCCTTCGACCCGGTAGCATACTGCAGCGCAGTGCCGAACCGTTGCGGAGGATGAACCCAGACCTGGGCGCGGACGCCGTCTCCGAATTCGACGCTGGATTTAATTTCGCCCCGCCCCAGGATGCGCGCCACGCCGGGCAGGCGCGTGAACGCCTCCATCACCGGTTTGGAATCCGCGGCTGCGACAAGGATATCGATGTCGCCGACATCCGAACGCATCCGGCGCAGGCTGCCGGCCGGTTCCGCGGCGGTCACACCCGGAACTTTTTTCAGCGCGGCCGCGATTTCCTGCGCCAGCGGGTAAGCCCGCCCGAGCGGGATCCTTCCCGAACGCCGCGCCAGGCTTTCGATCCCGGCCAGGATTGCGGCTTCGGATTTGGCGCCCATCCCCGGCAGATCCCGGAGCTTCCCGGCGCGGGCCGCCTTCTCCAGCTGCGGAAGAGTCTTTATCTTCAACGACTTCCAGATCAGGCCGGCCTTCTTCGGCCCAAGCCCGGGGATCTTCAGCCATTCGGTCAGGCTGGGCGGGACTTCTTTCTTCAACTGTGTGAGGAATTTTAATTTGCCGGTCTTCAGCAGTTCTTCGATCTTTTCGGCGATCGCCTCCCCCACGCCGGGGATCTCGCGCAGCTTGCCTTCTTTCCAATAATCCCTGGCATCGCGGTCGAGCGCGGCCAGGCTTTCGGCGGCTTTGCGGTAGGCGAGAGTCTTATAGATGATCTCGCCTTTGATCTCCGAAAGATCGGCGATCAGGGTGAAGGTGTCGGCCAGTTCGCGGTTGTTCATGGAGCCTCCGGGGAATTTCCAGGTTGGCTTTGGACATTCTAGCACCGCGCGCATTGGGCCGGGATTAACATCCCGCAAAATTTCTCCCGCACGCGCGGATGGGAAGGTGCGCTTGTGGATTTATCGGGAATTCTGGTATAGGATAAATCGATGATGATGAAGAAGAAGCTTGCGGTCGTCGCCGTCGGCGGGAATGCGCTGATCAGCGGGAAGGGGAAGGAAGCCCTCCCGGACCAGTACGCGGCCGCCTGCACGGCGATGGCCCGGATCGCTTCGATCATCCAGGCCGGTTGGGACGTCATCATCACCCACGGCAACGGCCCGCAGGTCGGGTTCATCCTCCGGCGCTCGGAATTGACCGAGCACGAATTGTTCACCATCCCGCTCGACCATTGCGGCGCCAACACCCAGGGTTCGATCGGGTACATGCTGCAGATGGCGCTGATCAACGAGTTCCGCCGGCGCGGGATGAAGAACCACGCCGCAACCGTCGTTACCGAGACCCTGGTGGATAAAAACGATCCCGCATTTGCCAATCCATCCAAGCCGATCGGGTCCTTCATGGATGTCCGGGCCGCCAAGGTGCGCCGTAACAAGGACGGCTGGACGGTCGGCGAAGATGCCGGCCGCGGCTGGCGCCGCCTGGTGCCCTCCCCGGCGCCGATCCGCATCGTCCAGCAGGACGTCATCCAGACCCTCGCCAACGCCGGGTTCACCGTGATCGCGGTCGGGGGCGGCGGAATACCGGTGGTCGAGGATGAACACGGCGGGCTGATCGGGGTGGAAGCGGTGATCGACAAAGACCGGGCCTCCGCCCTGCTGGCGCATTCCATCCGCGCGGATCTGCTGCTGATCTCGACCGATGTGGAAAAAGTGGCTTTGGATTTCAAGCAGCCGAATGTCCGTTGGCTGGACCGGTTATCCGTCGAGGAAGCCGGACGCTATCTCGCCCAGGGACAATTCGGCAAGGGGAGCATGGAGCCGAAAATCGAGGCGGCCGTTGACTTTCTGGAACACGGCGGGCAGCACGTGATCATCACCGATACCCAAAACATGCTGCGCGCCCTGATCGGTCTGACCGGAACCCATATCGTTGCTTAAGGCTCACTCTACTCCCACCCCACCCATCCCAATCCTTTTCCGGCAAAGAAAGTGCTGCCGGCGAGGACGTTAATGGGGTCCGTCATCCCCGCGCCTGCCAGGGCGAAGCATTCCCGCGCGAATCTGGTTTTACGTGGGAATGAATGGGGAGCGAGGGTGGATTTAGCGGGCGTCCAGGAACCGGATGTTCTTTCGCTGATTTGGGGGCGCCGCACCTGTCCCGGAGCGCCTGTCCCGAGCGGAGCGAGGGAAAGCGACGGGAGGCCGGCAATCTGCGACGGCCCCAATTTGATATGCGGCGGTTTCCCTGTTAAGATAGCATCGCAATCCATAAGGAAAATCCCGGCGGGGTTTTTCCGGATCCGGCCCTCACATTTTTCAAGGAAGAAAGAGCAATGACGTTACTGACACCAACCGCTTGGCGTGATTACGAACTCTGGGATACCGGGGGCGGCGAGAAATTGGAGCGGTTCGGCCGTTACCTCCTCCGCCGTCCGGAACCCCAGGCGGTTTGGGGAAAATCCCTGCCGGAAAAGGATTGGAGTCAAAAGGCATCCGCCAAGTTCACACTCGAAGGAAGCGCGCAGCGCGAGGCGGAAAAGGGCGCGTGGAGTCGGAAACCGGATATGCCCGATCGCTGGTTGATCGAATATGAGTGGACAGCCCTAAAACTTAAATTGCGCCTGGGATTGACCTCCTGGAAACAAATCGGGGTTTTCCCCGAACAAGCGGAAAATTGGAATTATATTTTTCAGCATGTCAGGGATAATCCGGTGGAGATGTCGCGCGTCCTCAACCTCTTTGCCTACACCGGCGGGGCGTCGCTGGCCGCCAAGGCCGCCGGCGCGGACGTGGTCCATGTGGATTCCGTCCGGCGGGTCATCGACTGGGCGGCGGATAATCAGACGGCGAGTGGTCTGGATGGCATCCGCTGGGTTGTAGAAGATGCGATGAAATTCATGCGCCGCGAAGTAAAACGGGGCAAATCCTACCACGGCATTATTCTGGATCCGCCGGCATACGGGCACGGCCCGGCGGGCGAACGGTGGGTTCTGGAAGAAGGGATCGATGAGTTGATTAACCTTTCCAGCCTGCTGCTGGCAAAAGAGCATTCCTTCCTGGTGCTCAACCTCTATTCTTTGGGTTTTTCCCCGTTGATCGCGGAGAACCTCATTAAAAAATATTTTCAGGGCGTACGGGAAACCGAAGCGGGTGAATTGTATCTGCCGGACCGGGCGGGAAACAAACTGCCGCTCGGCGTTTTTGTCCGTTTCTTCCGAAAATAAAAACGGCCTGATTCCGCCCGCCGATGAAACCGTGATCGGATAAAATGTACTTGGATTTTGCCGACCAGGACGGATAGCTCGGAGGGGATGAAATTTACCGGAAATTTTTCAAAGGGGTGTTCCGCGAAATCCGTGTACCGGTTCTCCCCGGCTGAGCTGTCACGGCGTTTTTTTCAAACGAGTTCTTTCGCCGCCGCCTGGCCCGCCAAAGCGCCGCTGGAAAAAGCAAAGTGCAGGTTGAACCCGCCGCACGGACCCGCGACATCCAGCGTCTCCCCCGTCAGGTGCAACCCTTTCACCATCCGTGATTCGAGCGTAAGCGGATCGGCCTCCGTCACCGGAACACCGCCCGCGGAAAGCTGGCACACGTCGAACCCCTTCACCCCCCGGACTTTCAGCCGGACACTCCGCAACGATTGCACCATCTTCGGAAGCTCGGCTTCCTCGATCCGGTTCAAAGGAATCCCTTCCGAAAATCCCGCGAGCTGCGGCAGCAGCGAGGCGGTTTTTGGGGGAAAGAATCCCTCCAGGAACACCTTCAGCGGAACGGAGCTGCCCCGCTTTTCCGCAAACAATCCCAGAAATTCCGTTTCCACAAACCGAAGGAAATCCAGCGACAATTCAAATTTCGCGCCCGGATCGGCCGAGATGAAATGGCTGATATCCATCACGCCGGGTCCGTTGATTCCCCACTCGGTGAAAATGATGTTGCCGGCGGAAGCCGCCACGCGTTGTGCGCCGTTCCAAAGCTCGACACCGGCATCCATCCGGACCCCCAACAGATGTTTGAGGGATTGCAGGTCCGCTTCGACCGGCGCCAGCGCGGGCCGTTTGGGCAGCAGCGTATGCCCGAGCCTTTCCAGGACGGGGAACAGTTCACCGCGGGAGCCGAACTTCGGTTGCGCCGTTCCGCCTGCCGCAATGATCACCTTCTGAAAACCGGCGCTCCCGGCGGATTCTTCCCCGGCCAGCGCGAGGAGGAATCCCTTTTCCGCGGATTGGATTTCCCGGACCATGGCCTTCATGCGGACAGAAACATTCGCCAGGAGCAGCGCCTGGTGAAAAGCGTCCGCAACCGAATGCGCCGAATTGGAAAGCGGGTAATACCAGCCGTCCGCCGTTTTGTATACCGGGATACCGGTTTTCCGGAGGAGCCCGGTCAATTCCCGCACGCCGAAAGCGCCCAGCAGAGCATGCATCCATTGGGGGTCGGCGCAAGTATATTTCTCCGGCGCCACCGCGTCGTTGGTGAGGTTGCAGCGCCCGCTTCCGGTCACAAGCAGTTTCCGCCCGATATCGGCATTCCGCTCGAACAGCGTCACCGCCGCGCCCTGCCGCGCCGCCTCGAGCGCCGCCGCCATCCCCGCGGGCCCCGCGCCGATCACCGCGATCTTCATCTTTCCATTTCCCTTTGGCATGCCGACCAATCCGTCACCAAAATTTTTGGGCGTGGCCTGCGGAACAATCATCGGTCCGATGGACCGTGATACCCGCCGGACGGTGAATTTCCGGCGTTCCAAAGCGTATTCTACTTCCTTTATCGAGCGATGGAAAAAGGAGATTTGCGCATTCACCCATGAAACGCCGGGGTCAATCCGGATATAATACGCTTCGGGAAAAAACCGCCGCGGCGCGGAACCGTTCAATAAGGTTTTCCATGACGGAGGATTCATGAATCGCAAATCCCATCATTTCCTTCGTTTATTTTTCACGGGTATGGCTGTTGTCCTTTTCGGGTGCACCACGCTGATGGGCGCCCCCTCCGTCATCAGCCCGGATACCGTGTCGGCCGCAGAATCTGCGCATGTGGAACCCACCGCAACCTTGGAACCGCAGCCGGCGGACGATTCGTCCTCCGGGAAGCGCTACACCTACCGTGACATGGTGGCCGGCTTTCTCCAAACCGGCCCCGAAGGCGGATGGCGCAAAGCCAATTCCGAATCTTTCAAGGAAACCGCCGCGGAACTCGGGATCTTGCTGAAATTCCACCAATCCAACAACGACTACCAGGATCAGAAAGCCGCGTTTCGCGACTACATCGATGATGCGGAGATCAATGTCATCGTTCTGGCCGCGCTGGAATCCACCGGCTGGGACAATCTCCTGCGAGATGCAAAGGAAGCCGGGAAAGTGGTCGTCATCGAAGACCGCCGGATCGACGCGCCGGAGGATTTGTACGCCACTTACGTCGGATCCGATTTCACCGAGGAAGGGCGCAAGGCGGCCGACGCCATGTGCCAGCTGCTTGACGGCAGCTCGAAGAAAAATGTCGTCGAACTCGTCGGCAACGTAGGCTCCTCCGCCGCAAGATACCGCGGCCAGGGCTTCCGGGAGAATATGGGGAAGTGCGGGATTACCATCACCCAATCCGAAACCGCCAACTGGAGCGCCGCGGAGGGGGAGCAGGTGATGCGGGGCTTCCTGAACAAGTCGGCCGATATCCAGGGAGTATTCGCGCAGAACGATGAGATGGCGATCGGCGCGATCACGGCCATCCAGGACGCCGGTATGGATCCCGGGGCGGATATCAAGCTCGTCTCGGTCGACGGCACGTACGGCGCATTCAAGGCGATGGTCGACGGCGATCTGAACGTGACCGTCGAGTGCAGCCCGTGGCTTGCCCCGCAGGTGTTTGAGGCGGCGCTCATGGCGCTGAACGGCGAAGATCTGCCCAAGTGGATCCCGTCCCGCGAAGAGGTGTTCTGGGCAGAAGACGCGGCGGGCATTATCGGTTCGAGAAGGTATTAATCCCGCCGCTCCCCAACCCTCCCCCAATCGACGAAAAAACCGGATCCAATGGGATGATTAAAAATCGTTGATTTGGGGAGGGCTAGTCGGGGTAAAATCCCCACCATGCCCGTCGCCATTTCCCCTGAACGGCCCGATACGGCCGACGCCCGCTCGTTGATCGCCGAGCTCGACGCCTACCTGATCCCCCTCTATCCGCCCGCCAGCCACCACGGATACCCCGTCGAGAAATTGATCGCCGAGGACGTGGAATTTCTCATCGCGCGCTGCGAAGGTGTGGCGGCCGGCTGCGGGGGCATAAAATGTTACGAGCCGGATTATGCCGAGATCAAGCGCATGTATGTCCGCCCGCCGTTCCGCGGGCTGGGGCTTGGCCGGGCAATCATGGAGCACCTTGAAGATCACGCCGCCGAGCGCGGCATCCGGGTGCTCCGCCTTGAGACGGGCATCCTTCAAGCGGAGGCGATCGGATTGTATGACCGGATGGGATATACACGGATCGAAGCCTTCGGGGAATACCTGCCCGATCCGCTCTCGCATTTCTATGAAAAACGCCTGCCGTAAGCTCCCCTGTTTTCCCCCCTTGCGCAAGCGCTGCGACGCTCCAAATCCGAAATAAATACAATACGATTAATACCGAACCCCTCCCTTCCCTCCCCATTTTGGGGAGGGTGGTCATCACCTCGACGATTTTTCGAGGTGATGACCGGGAGGGGTCATGGATTAACCATCTTCCGCACCACCGCCGGCAGGATCCCGCCGTGGACAAAATACTCCACTTCGACAGGAGTATCCAGCCGCGCAATTGTATTAAAGCGTATCTTGGTTCCGTCGCGGTTCAGCGCCTCGACCGAGACTTCCATCCGCGGACGAATCTCCCCGCCCAGGTCCCGGATGGAATACAACTCGTCGCCCGAAAGCCCCAACTGTTCCGCGTTCTGCCCTTCCTTGAACTGCAGCGGCAGGACTCCCATCCCCACCAGGTTCGAACGGTGGATCCGCTCGAAGGATTGGGCGATGACCGCCCGCACGCCCAGCAGGCGCACGCCCTTCGCGGCCCAGTCGCGCGAGGAGCCGGTGCCGTACTCTTTTCCCGCGATGACAACCAGCGGCGTGCCTTCCTGCCGGTACTGCATCGCCGCGTCGTAGAAGGACATTTTGGCGCAATCGGGGAGGTGCAGAGTCCACCCGCCTTCCAGCTCTTCCATCATTTCGTTCTTCAGGCGGATGTTGGCGAACGTCCCGCGCATCATCACCTCGTGGTTGCCGCGCCGGGTGCCGTAGGAGTTGAAATCCCTGCGCGCCACGCCCTTCCCCAGCAGGTACCGACCGGCGGGAGTCTCTTCGGAAAAATCGCCGGCCGGCGAGATGTGATCGGTCGTGATCGAATCGCCGAAAAACCCGAGCACGCGCGCGCCGACAATCGGCTTCGGCGGAATCGGTTCGGTCGTCATGTCTTCGAAGAACGGCGGCTCGAGGATGTACGTGGAGCCCGCATCCCACGGGAATAACTCGCCCGACGATACGGGGATCGCGGTCCATACCTCGGGTCCGCGGCCGATATCGGCATACACCTTCCGGTATATCTGCGGATTCACGGCCTGCATCGCCGCGCGGATTTCCTCCGCGCTTGGCCAGATTTCCCGCAGGGTGACCGGTTCACCCTTATCGTCCACGCCCAGCGGCGCCTGCGCGATATCGACGGTCATGCTTCCCGCCAGCGCGTAGGCCACCACCAGCGGCGGCGAGGCGATGTAGTTGGCCTTCACCAGCGAATGAATCCGCCCCTCGAAGTTGCGGTTGCCGGAAAGCACGGCCGCCGCCACCAGGTTGTTCTCGCGGATCGCGGTTGCCACTTCGTCCGCCAGCGGCCCCGAATTCCCGATGCAGGTCGTGCAGCCGAAACCAACGATATTAAACCCCAGGCATTCGAGGTACTGCAGCAATCCGGCGGCCTTCAGGTATTCCGCCACCGCGCGGGATCCCGGCGCAAGGCTGGTCTTTACGTGAGCCGGCACCTTCATCCCGCGCTCGGCCGCCTTCTTGGCCAGCAGCCCGGCGGCGAACAGCAGGTAGGTGTTGGAAGTGTTGGTGCACGAAGTGATCGCGGCAATCACGACCGCTCCGTCGCCGGGCGCTGGCGCGGCCGTATCCGGATCCTTCTTGAAAATATCCTTCAGCGCCGTCCGGAACGCCCGGCTGGAATCCTTGAGCGGGATGCGGTCCTGCGGGCGGCGCGGCCCGGCGATCGAAGGCTCGACCGCCGAAAGATCGAATTCGACGACGGACGTGAATTCCGGGTCGGGGGAATCAGCCGTCCGGAAAAGACCCTGCTCCTTGCAGTAGCGTTCCACGCGCGCCACATCCGCATCCGGCCGGCCCGTCAGGCGCAGGAAGGCGAGCGACTCATCGTCGACCGGGAAGTATCCGCAGGTCGCGCCGTATTCGGGCGCCATGTTGGCCAGCGTCGCCCGGTCCGGGACGCACAGCGCTGTCAGGCCGGGTCCGAAGAATTCGACGAACTTTTCCACCACGCCGTGCTTGCGGAGCGCCTGGACGAGCGTCAGAACCACATCGGTCGCCGAGACGCCCTCCCGGGGAGCGCCGAGAAGTTTCACCCCGATCACGTCCGGGGTCAGGAAATACAGCGCCTGGCCGAGCATCACCGCCTCGGCTTCGATCCCGCCCACGCCCCACCCCAGCACGCCCAACCCGTTCACCATTGTTGTGTGGCTGTCGGTCCCCACCAGCGTATCCGGCATCGCCACCGGTTTCCCGCCCGGCCCGGGCCGCACGCCCACCACCCCGGCCAGATGCTCGAGGTTGATCTGGTGGATGATCCCCGTCCCGGGGGGAATGACGCGCAGGTTGCGAAATGCCTGCTGGCCCCAGCGCAGGAACCGGTAACGTTCCATGTTGCGCTCGAACTCCCGGCGCATGTTTATCTCGATCGAATCCGCACACCCGGCTGAATCGACTTGGATCGAATGATCGATCACCAGGTCCACCGGAACGAGCGGGTTGACCCGCGCCGGATCCCCGCCCAGGCGTTTGACCGCATCGCGCATTGCCGCCAGGTCCACCACGCACGGCACGCCGGAAAAATCCTGCAGGAGCAGCCGGCCCGGTTTAAAGGGAAGCTCCTCGCGCTTGGCGGCCTTCGGCTGCCAATGCGCGAGTTTGGCCACATCTTCCTCGGAAACCTCTATCCCGTCGCAGTTGCGCAGGAGGTTTTCGATCAGGATCCGGATCGAGTACGGCAAATGCGGGAGATTCAGCGCAAGGTGCCTCTCCTCCAACGCGGCCAGCCGGTAGATCGTTTCCGGACCGCCGCCGAGCTCGAGTGTGCCGCGCGCGCCGAACGGATCCTGCAGTTTCGTGGGAGCCATGGTTTTTCTCCGGGGGGAAGTAATTCCGGCGGATTATAGCAAGGAATACGGTCTTTGTATGTCATTCCGAGCCCGAGCCGAAGGCAAGTGCGAGAAATCGGCAAGGCAGGAATGGATGCCCGTCATTTTTAACTAATCCCGCTATGGGATCATTCGCACCCGATTCCTCGTCACCCTGCCTTCGGCAATGTTCCTCGGAATGACACGCAGTCTGTCATTCCAGCCCCCCGCCCTGGCATTGAACGTGCACTCCTTCCTGTGTGTTCATTCCAGCCGCGCACCCGGACCGGACGGAATTGGATGCTCACCCCTCCCTCCCGGGTGCACTACCAATGGCAAGGTGACAAATCCGTGTGTTCCCATATAATAAAGAAGAAGGAGAATTCCTTATGAAGCGATTATTTGGCGCTCTTCTGATTATCCTGGTCGCCCTCCTGGTTTCCGCCTGCGCCCCCCAATCCGGGGCCAAGACGGGCACAACCCCCGCGGTGGATTCGGGACCAAAGGTGGCCTTTGCCTCGCCCGATCCGGGAGCGACCGTCCCCTTCGGACCGGTCCAGGTCATGATCCTTTCCGAGGATCTCAAAGGCACATCCCAGGCCGAAGTGCTGGTCAACGGCGTGTCTGTGGCCACCATAACCAGCCCGGATACCGCCGCCTCCTCCGTGATCATCGGCTACACCTGGCAGCCGTCCGCCCCGGGCAATTACGTCCTGCAGGCCCATGCCCAGAACACCGCCGGCACCTGGGGTGATTTCGCCTCCCTGGAACTGGCGGTCTCTCCGGAAGAGGTCCCGGCCGAAACTCCGACCCTCGAGGTGCTTCCCACCGAGGAACCTCAACCGACGGCTGAACCCACGGATGTGATCGCCACGCCGGATACCTCCACCGAAACGCCGAGCGGCCCGGACCTGCCGTCCACTCCCACGCTCTCCGGAGTCTCCCTCGATTGGACCTTCACCTACCTGCAGATGTACCGCTACGGGTCCACCTGCGAGCCGCAGCAAAACAGCGTCATCGTCAAGGTTTCCGGCCTCAGCCCGAATGAGATCGGCGGCGTGATGATCTTCTTCCGCCCGATGGAGACATCCACCGGCACACTGTGGAACTGGTGGACGACCGGCCTGTGGCTGGAGAAATTTCCGAGCGGTCTGTACGGACGGGGCTTCTCCACGGCCCACATGGTGAAACGGTTATCCACCCAGCCGGAAACGTATTGGCCCTACATCCCGGCCACCGTCCTGTATCAATTTGCGATTTCCGACCAGGGTGGAGCGATCATCTACCGTTCGGACGTGTACCAGAATCTGCAGGTCAAACCCTGCAACGGATAAGCCAAAAGGACCTGGCGGTTGGAACTTCCGCCAGGTCCTTTTTTTTTTGTTGTTTTTCCCCTCCCCCTCAGAATACTTACGGAACTTTCCGGTCCGCGGAATATGAATTTCCCCGGATGGATTAACCGCTTTTTTCAGGGGTGGTTTTTTCCTTTGTGTCGGTTTCGATCTCGGCTTCCTTGAGGTCCGCGGCCGAGATGCGCGCGATCGACGCGACGGTGTCGCCCGCTTTTAGGTGGATCAAATGCGTGCCCATCGTCGCCCGGCCCGCGCGCCGGATCTCTTTTACTTCCGTGCGCAACGCCACGCCGCCGGAGGTGGCCACGGTCAGGTCGTCCCCCTCCCGCACCACCCGCGCCGCGGCGATCGGCCCGGTGGCGTCCATGCTCTTCTGCGCGATGGTCGCGATGCCGCCGGTGGCGCGGCCCTTGGGCGTGTATTCCGAGAGCGGTGTGCGCTTCCCGAAGCCCTTGGTGGTGACGACCAGAAGATCGCCTTCCGGATCGACCACCTCGGCGCTGGTGACGGAATCTCCCGGCTTGAGCCGGATCCCCGCCACGCCGGCCGCCGGGCGGCCCATCGGCCGCACCTGCTTTTCCGAGAAGCGCAGCGCCTGGCCGCGTTCCGTGACCAGGATTACTTCCTGCGCGCCGGTCGTCGCCCGCACCCAATCCAGGCTGTCCCCTTTTTCCAGCGTAATGGCAACCAGCCCGGAAGGACGGACGTCCTCGAATTCCTGCAGCGAGACGCGTTTGATCTTTCCGCGCCGGGTGACCATCGTGCAAAACGCGCCCCCCGCGAACGACGGCACCGCCACCGCCGCGGTCACCGTCTCGCCCGGGGATACCGACAGGACATTCGCCACCGGGCTGCCGCGGTCGTTGCGGTCCGCCTGCGGAATACGGTGCGTCTTTTCGCTGTAAACCTTGCCCTTGTCGGTGAAGAACAGGATCGTATCCAGGGTCCGGGCCGGGAAGAGGAATTCGACCTCGTCCTCCTCGCGCAGATCGTGGCCGGTCACGCCCTTGCCGCCCCGAGCCTGGGTCCGGTAGACGCGCGCCGCGACGCGCTTGATGTAGCCGCGCGTGGTGATGCTCACCAACACCGCTTCCTCGCGCACCAGGTCTTCCTCGCGCAATTCCTCGGTGGCGCCGCCGGCAATCATCGTCCGGCGTTCGTCGCCGAACTTCGCCGCCAGCTCCTCCAGGTCGCCCTGGATCACGGTCAGGATCTTTTTCGGATGCGCCAGCAGGTCCTCGAGGAAGGCGATCGTCTTGAGGACTTCCTTGTGTTCGTCTTCTATCTTCTGCCGTTCGAGCGCGGCCAGCCGCCGCAGCTGCATGTCGAGGATCGCCTGCGCCTGAAGGTCGCTCAGCCGGAAGCGGCTCATCAGGCGTTCCTTGGCCTGATCGGCATCCTTGGATTCGCGGATCGTCTTAATCACCGCGTCCAGGTTCGCCAGGGCGATCAGCAGCCCGTCGAGGATGTGGGCGCGCGCCCGGGCGCGTTCCAGTTCGAATTTCGAGCGGCGGGTGATCACCACCTGCCGGTGTTCGATGTAAATCTGCAGGGCGCGTTTGAGCGAGAGCAGGCGCGGTTCGCCTTCGACCAGCGCCAGCAGCTGCACCCCGAAGGTGCTTTGCAGCGGCGTGTATTTATACAGCTGGTTGAGCACGGGCTTGGGCGCCGCGCCGCGCTTGAGCTCGATGATGATGCGCATCCCGCGCCGGTCGCTTTCGTCGCGCAGGTCCGAGATCGCATCGATCCGGTCCTCGCGCACCAGTTCGGCGATCCGTTCGATCAGCGCGGTCTTGTTGACCTGGTAGGGGATTTCGGTAATCTGGATCCGGTAGCGACCGCCGGACATCTCTTCGATATGGGCTTTGCCGCGCACCACGATCCGCCCGCGGCCCGTGCCGTAGGCCGAGAGGATCCCCTCCGTCCCGATGATGATCCCGCCGGTCGGGAAGTCCGGTCCGTGGACGTGCTGCATCAGGTCTTCGACCGTCACCTCGTCCATCTCATCGTAGCGGTCGATCAGGTAGCGGATGGCGGCGGTCAGCTCGCGCAGGTTATGCGGCGGAATGTTGGTGGCCATGCCGACCGCGATGCCGGAGGATCCGTTCAGCAGAAGGTTGGGAACCCGGGACGGCAGCACCAGCGGTTCCTTGAGCGTGCCGTCAAAGTTGTCGGTAAAATCGACCGTGTCCTTGTCGATATCCTGCAACATTTCCTCGGCCAGCTTGTTCAGCCGGGCCTCGGTATACCGCATGGCCGCCGGCGCATCGCCGTCGATCGAGCCGAAGTTGCCCTGTCCGTCGACGAGCATATAGCGCATCGAGAAATCCTGCGCCAGCCGCGCCATCGCGTCGTAGACCGACATATCGCCGTGCGGGTGATATTTCCCCAGCACCTCTCCGACGATGCGGGCGCTCTTCTTATAAGAGCTGCCGGCCCGCACCCCGAGCTCGTGCATCCCGAACAGAATCCGCCGGTGAACGGGCTTGAGCCCGTCGCGGGCGTCGGGCAGCGCGCGGGCGACGATCACGCTCATCGCATAATCGATGTAGGCGTGCCGTACCTGCTCGTCGATATCCACTCCGCGGACCTTTCCCGCGAAAATCATGGGTTTTTCTTGATCATTTTTCTCGGGCATGGGTTGAATTATACCAATCCATGCCGCTTTTTCCTTATATTACCGGCCTCCTCGTCAATCCCGGGTTATCGATATATAATTAGCATATCTAACTATTAGGATATCTAACTACATGAAAGATACCTCCGAAGCCCTTGCCCGCGAGATACTGGAAGCCGTCCCCTTCGCGATGGGCCTTATCCGTGAAGAGATGCGCCGTCACCGCAGTTCGGATATCACCCTCCCGCAATTCCGGACACTGCTATTCCTTCAGAGAACCCCGGGCGCGGCGCTTCACCAGGTTGCGGATCACCTCGGACTCACGCCGCCGACCGTCTCCAAAATGATTCACGGCCTCTCTTCGCGCGGTTTGATCGAACGTCCGGGATCCGCCGTGGACCGCCGGCGGGTGGAACTGCGACTGACGGCGCGCGGGAGCGCACTCATCGTCCGTGTGCGCGGAGAAACCATTTCCAATTTCGCGGTGCGTCTGGAAAAAATGCGCGCTGATGAGCAGGAGAATTTGATTGCGGCCCTCGAATCCTTGCGCAGAGCGCTGCAGGGCAAAGGAATTAAGACGGGCGAGTAGGCGCGCAGCGCCGTTGTGCCGCCACATGGTGGGATGGAGTTCCCAGCCCGGATGAGGTTGATCAATGGAGTGTGCACGGACGGGATGAACCCGCCCGACCGGTGACTATCTTGCCAAGCCGGCAAGGGGCCGCTGGTCTTTCGCGGGCTACTCGACCGCCCTTCTTGCGAGGAAATATGTCGATCGCGCTGGAAACCTTCTCCCTCACCCGCCGTTTCGGATCGCTGACTGCGGTAAGCGGGCTTTCGCTTGCGGTCGGGGCCGGTGAAACCTTCGGTCTGCTGGGGCCGAACGGCGCGGGGAAAACAACCACGATCAAGATGCTCGCCACCCTGCTCCCGGCCACCTCGGGCGGCGCTTCCGTTGCGGGTTTCGATTTGCGCCGGCAGCCCGGCGAGGTCCGCCGTGTGATCGGCTACGTCCCGCAGCTGCTTTCCGCCGACGGCACGCTGACCGGGCGCGAAAACCTTGAAATCCTCGGCCTGCTGCACGATATTCCCCGCCGGGATCTGCACCGGCGGGTCGACGAAGCGCTCGAGTTCATGGGCTTGCAGGATTTCGGGGGCAGGCTTGTGCGCGAATATTCGGGCGGGATGATCCGCCGCCTGGAGGTCGCGCAATCGATGCTCCACCGTCCGCGGGTGCTCTTCCTCGACGAACCCACCACCGGGCTGGATCCGGTCGCGCGCCGGACGGTGTGGCAGCTCATCCGCCGCCTGCGGGAGGATTTCGGGATGACCATCCTCCTCACCACCCACTTGATGGAAGAGGCGGACCGGCTCTGCCGCCGGGTCGCGATCATGAACCGCGGGGCCGTGGCCGCGATCGGCACGCCGGCCGGATTGAAAAAAGGGCTCCGCAAACCCAAAGCCACCCTCGACGACGTGTTCATCCGCTGCACCGGCAGCCAGCTTGAATCCGGAGGGACGTATCATGAGATATCCAGGACCCGGCGCACCGCCCGCCGCCTCGGGTGATCCCGTGCCGCCCGACGGAGCCATCCGGTTCGTCGGGAAAACTTTGGTCATGGCGGAATTGGAAATCCGCAAATTGAGCCATGACGCGACCGAACTGGTGACCCGCGCGTTCCAGCCCGCGCTGTGGCTGCTGGTGTTCGGCCAGGTCTTCACCCGGATCCGCGCCATCCCGACCGGCGAGTTCCGCTACATCGATTTTATGACGCCCGGAATTCTCGCCCAGAGCGTTCTGTTCGTCTCCATTTTTTACGGCATTTCCATCATCTGGGAGCGCGATCTCGGCATCGTGCACAAATTCCTGGCCAGCCCGACCCCGCGCGCGGCGCTCGTGCTTGGCAAGTCGCTCTCCGCCGCGGTGCGCAGTTTCACCCAGGCGGTCTTCATTTATATCCTGGCCCTGCTGCTCGGCGTGCGCATCAACTGGAATCCGCTGGCGCTGCTCGGGGTGCTGGTGGTGATCGTCCTCGGATCCGCGGTCTTCTCCACCTTTTCGCTGATCATCGCCTGCATCGTAAAATCCCGCGAGCGGTTCATGGGCATCGGCCAGGTCCTGACCATGCCCCTCTTCTTCGCCAGCAACGCCATTTACCCGATCTCGCTCATGCCGGGCTGGCTGCAGGTCTTCTCCCGCGTCAATCCGCTGACGTACGAAGTGGACGCGCTGCGCGCGCTGATGCTCGAAGGCGCGGTCAGCGCGTACGGCATCGGCTGGGATATCGCCATCCTGCTGGTTGTGGTGGGAGTCTTCACTTGGATCGCCGCCGCGGTGTATCCGCAGGTGGCTTATTAACTGCGGTTGGCGGAGCAGCGGAGGCTTGCCGCTGTCCGGCCGCGGTTCCGCGGCGCCATTTCCTTCTAAACCTCCGCGAAGGGAAAAACCGCTCCCGGGCGGCGCATCATTCCATGCATTTCCATGGCGAATGAATTGCCGCTGTCCCCGGCCCGGAAATTCAACTGCAATAATCCCGCCCCCGTCCTCCCGGCGGGGTTAATGTCTCTCTTACTACTTTTCTCCTATACTACCAATGCCGACCGGCATGATACAGTAACTCTGCAACCACCTTTTGGCATCATTCTATTTTTGGGTTTTTCCAAAAATCGGACGATTCTTCCCCCAACCAGGGGACGGCTTTTCCATTTTACCGTTTCGGCGATTTTACAGCCGGACCGGGTGATCAGGTATCCGCCGCGAGGAGAGGGATGACATGCCGCTATTTGGACCTCCCAACATCGAACGGTTGCTGGCCGCCCGCAACGTCCGGGGGCTGACCAAAGCCCTCGGCTATCGCGAAGCCTGGTTCGTGCGCAAGGCCGCCGCCGAAGCGCTGGGCAAGCTTAACGATATCCGGGCGATTGAACCCCTCACCATCGCGCTTAAAGATGAAGATAAGGACGTCCGTCATGCCGCGGCCGAAGCCCTGGAAGCGCTGCATTGGGTTCCCCACAAGGATGAGGCCAGCGCCTATTACTGGATTTCCAAAAAAAATATCGCCGCCTGCGCGGAGATCGGCGCTTCCGCCGTGTCGCCGCTGATCCGGGTTCTGGCGGAACGGGAACAGGCGGATTGCCGCGCCGCGGCCGCGGCGCTCGGAAAAATCGGCGATCCACAGGCCATCCCGCATCTGATCGCCTCGATCCGGGAATCCGGATGGGGATTCATCGGGAACGCGGCGACCGAGGCGTTAAGCGGCATGGGACCCGAAGGCGCCGCTCAACTGCTGGCGCTTCTGCAGGACCCGGTCACCGATGTCCGTCTGGCCGCCGTCCGCGCCCTGGGCGGGATCGGCGATCCGCAGGCGGTGGAACCGCTGTGCGCCATGTTGAACGATGCGGATAAAGACGTCCGCCAGGCGGCCGCGGCCGCGCTCGGCAAGCTGGGTTCCCCGGCGGTCGAGAGCTTGATCGCCGCGCTCAAGGATCGGGCGGTAGCCGCGCACGCGGCCCATGCGCTCGGCAACATCGTCGATCCGCGCGCCGTGCCGGCGCTCATCAACGCCCTGCGCGACGAGAATTACGGCGTGCGGGCCGCCGCGGTGGACGCGATCGGCCGCTTCCATGGAATGGCGATCGAACCGTTGATCGCCGCGCTGCGCGATCCGGATAAAGACGCGCGCCGCGCCGCCTCCGATGCGCTCGACAAACTCGGCTGGCAGCCTTCGAACGACGCCGCCGGCACGGGATATTGGATCGCCAAACGGAATTGGGATCGCTGCACCGCCATTAAAGCGGCCGCCGTGGATCCGCTGGTGGCGATGCTGTCGGACCGCGATCCGGATGTGCGCAAGGCGTGCGTGGTGTGCCTCGGCAAGATCGGCGACATGCGCGCGTTCGAGCCCCTGGTGGCCACCCTCGCGGACGAGCATGCGCCGGTGCGCGCCGCGGCGGCCGAATGCCTGGGCTGGCTGCGCGACACCCGCGCCATCGATCCGCTGCTCACATCCATGCGCGATCCGGATTGGACCGTGCGCGATGCCGCGGCCGAAACCCTTGGCCGCCTCGGGGACGAACGCGTCCTGGCGCCGCTGATCGCCGCGCTGAACGACGAGGCCGGTCACGTGCGCGAGGTGGCCGCCGAAGCGCTCGGCCGGATCGGACACATCCAGGCGGTCGAGCCCCTGATCGCGGTGCTCAAAGACGAGCAGGAGGATTTGCGAAAGTTCGCCGCGGAGGCGCTGGGACGGATCGGGGATCCGCGCGCCGTGGAGCCGCTGATCGGCGCCCTCGAGTGGGATTATTACGAGCTGTTCGAAGCCGCTCTCGCCCGCCAGAAGCTCACCGATACCCGTTCCGAGAAGGAGATCATCGACGAGCTGGTCGAAAAGTACGTCTTCATCCGCGAGGCGGCCGCGAAGGCGCTCGGGCGGATCGGTGATGCCCGCGCGGTCGATTCTCTGATCGCCGCGATGAAATATATCTCGCGCAACGTGCGCGAGGCAGCCGCCGAAGCGCTCGGCCGGATCGGCGACGCCCGCGCGGTCGATCCCCTGATCGACGCCCTCAAAGACCGCGAAGTCGACGTCCATGAATCGGCCGCCGAGGCCCTGGTCAAACTCGGCGCCGCTGCGGTCGCGCCGCTGATCGACGTCCTCAAACAGGAAAACGGCGACGTGCTCCTCTCGCCGGTGGAGGTCCTCGGGAAGATCGGCGACCCGCACGCCGTCGAACCCCTGATCGGTGCGCTGAAAAACGAATCGGATTCGGTCCGCGAAGCCGCGACGGTCGCCCTCGTCCGGATCGGGGCCCCGGCCATCGACCCGCTGGTCAAAACGCTCAAGTTTGAAAACAAAAGCGTGCGCATGGCCGCGATCGCCATTCTGACCAAGCTGGATTGGAAGCCCGAGAAGGATGAAGCCGGCGCCTATTATTGGATCGTCAAGCGGCAGTGGGATGAGTGCATGGAGATCGGCGCACCGGCGGTCGAGCCGCTCATCACCGCGCTCAAGGACCAGGAATCCGTGGGCAGCGACGAATGGCAGGAGCGCCAGCAGGCGGTCCGGGCGCTGGGACGGATCGGCGAACCGGCGGTCGGGCCGCTTATCACCGCCCTCCGCTACGAGACCGAGGATGTGTGCAAGGCGGCGGTGGACGCGCTCGGACAGATCGGCCAGCCGGCGGTGAAGCCCCTGATCGCCGCGCTTTCGGACGAGTATTACGGCGTGTGCATGGCGGCGGCCGAGGCGCTCGGCCGGATCGGCGACCCGCGCGCGGTCGAACCGCTGATTGCCGCATTAAAGAACGGCGGCTGGTATATGATCCGCAAGGCGGCCGCCGAGGCGCTCGGCCGGATCGGCGACCCGCGCGCGGTCGAACCGCTGATCCCGATTCTGAAGGACGAATACTTCAAGGTTCGCGAGGCCGCGGCGGAAAGCCTGATCAAGATCGGCGCGCCCTCCGTCGAGCCGCTCATCTCCGCGTTGCAGTACCGTGAATGGCGGATGCGCAAGGCGGCGACCGAGGTGTTGGGCAAGATCGGCGACGCGCGCGCGATCGAGCCGCTGATCGCGGCGCTCGATGATGAAGACAACGACGTGCGCAAGTCGGTTGCCTGGGGGCTGATCTCGCTCTCCCATAACGCCCCGCTCGACGACGCGGTCAAGCAGCGGATCCTTTCGGTGATCCCGATCGGCAGCAAATAGTGGCAGGGGCGGTCCACTGGATCGCCTCTCCCCGAATGACGCCATCTCCGGCAGGGCGGATCTTCCGATCCGCCCTGTTTTATTGCCTTTTCCGCCGGTTTGGGGATTTCCCCAGACCGGCGCGGTACCCGCCCAGATCACGCGAGCTTGACAGACCGCGTCGGTCTGGCGTACCGCGTCGGTTCCCATGACCGCGTCGGTCCTGCCAACCGCGTCGGTCTGTCATCCGCGGGATCCTGGCCGGGACGCCCGTTGACACCCGTCCCCGGGCTGGTATAATCCCTGCGCTTTGCCCCGGGGCAGCATTTCCGGGGCATCTGCGTGAATCCACTCCCCCGGCGCCCGCGCCTCATGCGGCGTGACCGCCGGTACAAGAAGGAGCGAACGATATGAAGTACGCCATTGTTCTTTGCGGCGGCAAGCAATACCGCGTCTCGGAAGGCTCCATCCTCGAAGTCGACCGCCTCGCCGCCGAACCCGAAAAATCCTATCAGTTCGAGGAAGTCCTGATGATCGCCGACGAGAGCAAGGTGCACGTCGGCGCGCCGACAGTTACCGGGGCGAAGGTTAAAGCCGTCGTCCTGGAACACGTCCGCGGCCCCAAGGTGCGCGTTTTCCACTACAAGAATAAAATGCGATACCGCAAGACCCAGGGCCACCGCCAGGATTACACCCGGGTGCGCGTGGAAAAAATCACCCCCGGCAAGAAGGGATCGGAGGATTAACCATGGCTCATAAGAAAGGCGCCGGCTCCAGCCGGAACAACCGCGACAGCCAGTCCCAGCGCCTGGGCGTGAAACGCTACGGCGGCCAGTTCATCCACGCCGGCACGATCATCATCCGCCAGCGCGGCACCCACATCCACCCCGGCGTGAACGTCGCCAAGGGCAAGGACGATACCCTCTTCGCCACGATCGACGGCGTCGTCACATTCGAACCCGCCCGCGGCGGACGGCGCAAGGTCAGCGTCCTGCCGCAGGAAGCCAAACCCGCCTGAGCAGGGGCGCAGCGGCGCTGCGCCCGCCATTCCCAATCCCCAGCAGCCCGGTTCCACTACGGGTTCTGGAAGGAAAGAGAAATCCGATGAGACCGAAAATCCACCCGAAATATTTCCCGAACGCCACCATCGTCTGCGCCTGCGGCAACACCTGGCATACCGGGTCGACGGTCGAGACGATTCACACAGACATCTGCTCCAAGTGCCACCCGCTCTTCACCGGCGAGCAGCGCATCGTCGACACCGAAGGGCAGGTCGACCGCTTCTACAAGAAGCTGGAAGCACGCACGCAGTACGTCGCCGAGGCCAGGGCGCGCGAAACCGCCAAGACTTCGACCGATCAGCCGATGGCCATCCTCGAACTCGGCGAACGGGCCGAGGGCGCGCTAAGGAAGGCAGGGATCGAAAAAATCAGCCAGGCTCTGGAAAAACTCGCCCTGGGCGACGAGGCTTTGCTCGCCATCGAGGGCTTCGGCCGCAAGAGCCTGATCGACATGAAGAAGCGCCTGCGCTCGCGCGGGTTCGCCCTTCCGGGCGATGCCGAAGCGGAACCCGAAGCCGCGGAAGAAACCAAGGCGGCGTAATCGACGGCTTGACCACGAAGACTCCAAAACCGGGCAGGAAATGACTGCCCGGTTTTATTTTCCCCCTATTACCTCACCCGCCCCAATGCAATGAGGTTTTTTGTATCTACCCGGCCGATCATGTTTCTTGGCACACGGATGACCCCGTTCGCCGATACCGCTCCCGCGGCGGGCGCCGAAAAGAACCGAGCACACCGGAAAACATTTGGTTTCCCCCTTTACCCAAATCCTAGCGTCTGAGATCGAAATAATAATTATCCGGCGCCATCGGATTTACTCGGTGTTTCGGTGTGCGTTTTCCGGACCGAGTAGTTATAATAATTCGGAAAATACTCAGCCCGAGGCAACTCCGGGTATGCCCAAACGCCAAAAAGAGCGGAAGACGCCGGAAGAATAATTTTTACTACTCCCGTGGGCGCATTTCCGGGCCGGGCAGAGACGATTTTCTTTTTGCTTCGTGAACCGTTCTGCATTGTGTCGGGGAGGTTGGCCGAAGGCCGGGAGGAGTTGGGTCAAAAACAGAAAAAATATTCTGCGGTACACTTGTGCCGGTTTTCCCGAGGATAGCATATGCCCGCCACAGGCTCGCTGGAAGTGATAACCGGTCCGATGTTCAGTGGAAAGACCGACGAACTGATCCGCCGGCTGCGACGCGCGCGCATCGCGCGCCAGAAGGTTCAGGTCTTCTATCCGGCGGTGGATTCCCGCTACGCCGAATCCGGGTTCGGAAAGGTGACGTCGCACGCCGGTGCCGAGTTCGATGCCGCACCGGTCCGTGCCGCGCAGGATCTACTGCGGCTGGTGGAGGACGACACCAGCGTGATGGCGATCGATGAAGCGCAGTTTTTCGACGACGATATCCTGCGCGTCGTCGAGCGGCTCGTGGCGGGAGGCGTGCGCGTCATCGCGGCCGGGTTGGATACCGATTTCCGCGGCGAACCGTTCGGCCCCGTCCCCGCGTTAATGGCCCAGGCGGAACGGCTGGATAAACTTCAGGCCATTTGCATGCAATGCGGAGAACCGGCTTCGCGAACCCAGCGGCTCATCGGAGGCAAACCGGCCGGCGCCCACGATCCGGTGGTCGTCGTCGGCGCGGGCGAATTGTATGAGGCGCGCTGCCGGGCTCACCACAAGGTGCCCCGGGAATGATCTCCGCGCCCGGAATGGAAGTGCTGCTCTCGGCTGCCGAACTCCAGGCCAAGGTCCGGGAGCTGGCCGCACAGATCGACCGGGATTACGCCGGGAAGGACCTGATGTTGCTGTGCATCCTGCGCGGCGGGGTGATCTTCCTGGCGGATCTGATGCGCGCCCTGACCCTCCGGCATACCGTGGAGTTCATGGCCGTCTCCTCGTACGGCGCCGGCGCGCGCGAATCCTCGGGCCAGGTGCGGATCACCTTCGACCTGGCATCGTCGATCACCGGCCGCAACGTTCTGGTGGTCGAGGATATCATCGACAGCGGCCGCACCCTGGCTTCCGTGCTCGACCTTCTGCGCGCCCGCCAACCGCGCTCGCTCGAGGTGTGCGTCCTGCTGGATAAAACCGAGCGGCGGGAAGTGATGATCCCGATCCGGTACCGCGGCTTTTCCATCCCCGACCGGTACGTCTTCGGGTTCGGGCTCGACATCGACGAGTATTACCGGAACCTCCCGCATGTGGCGGTGTGGAAGGAGAAACCGGCCGGTCCGGCGTGAGAACTTATGGGTCAGGAATCCAGTTTGGAGAATAAAAAAAACACAGCCCCGCCCGGGTTCACCCTGCCCCCGATCGTGGCGGAGATCCGGCCGCATCTGGCGTTTCCGGAATCGTACCTCGTCGGCGGAGTAATACGCGATTCTCTACTAAGCCGGCCGGTTCTGGATATCGATATCGTCCTGCGCGGCAGCGGCGTGGAAGCGGCGCGCACGGTCGCCAATGCGCTCGGCGCGGCTTTTTATCCGCTGGATCCGGAGCGCGAAATCGGCCGCGTGATTCTCGTCCGCGGAAAAAGCCGCTACACGCTGGATTTCGCCGCGCTCAGGGAATCGTCGATCGAACAGGATCTGGCCCTCCGGGATTTCACCGTCAATGCGATCGCCCTGCCGCTCGCGCCGGAGACGGCATTAATCGACCCGCTCCACGGGGAGCGCGATGTGAAAGACGCGATACTGCGCGCCTGCTCCCCGCACGCGATCGCGGACGATCCGGTGCGGGCCGTTCGCGCCATCCGGCTCGCCACCCAACTCGGATTCCGGATCGAGAAGGAGACCAAGGAGCAATGCCGGTCGGGTGCGTCCACATTGGCGAAAATTTCCGCCGAACGGATCCGCGATGAGCTGTTCCGGATCCTGTCCGGCCGCAAAGTCGCGGCGGCGATCCATTCGCTGGAATCGCTCGGCCTGCTGCGGGTGATCCTTCCGGAAACGGCCGGCTTGGCCGGAGGTGATCCCGCCGGGCGCGACCGCAGCGCCGTATGGGATCATACGCTTGCGGCGCTGGAAAAGCTGGAGACGGTATGCGATGTCCTGGCGCGCGAACCCGGCGCCGGACGCACGGGCGATCCGGCGATGGGCCTGGCGCGCGCCCAGCTCGGCCGCTTCCAGGCCTCCCTTGCCGACCATCTGGCTCGCCCCCTGTGCGACGAGCGCCCGCTGCGCGGGTTGCTCTTCCTGGCGGCCATCCTGCACGACGCAGCCAAGCCGGAAACGCGCAGCGTCAATACGCTCGGTGAAATCCACTTCCTGGGCCACGAGCAGCTCGGCGCGGATTGGGCGCTGCGCCGCGCGATCGCGCTCCGGTTCTCCAAGGACGAAGCGGATTTCATTTCCAAGATAGTCCGCAACCACATGCGGCCGCTTCTGCTGCAATCCAGCCCTCCGGTCACGCGGCGGGCAGTCTTCCGATTCTTCCGTGCGACGGGTCCCTGCGGCGTTGCCGTGAGCCTGTTTTTCCTGGCGGATACGCTGGCAAACGCCGCGGCGGAACCGTCTCCGGGAAAATGGCAGACTGCGGTGGAAACGGCCCATTCCCTTCTGGAAGGGTATTTCGAACGCCCGGAGGAGATGATCCGCCCGACACCGCTGCTGACGGGGGACGACCTGATCCGGGATTTCCATCTCTCGCCCGGACCGCAAATCGGCGAACTGCTTGATGCATTGCGGGAGGCGCAGGCGGCAGGGGAAGTCGGCAGCCGCGAAGACGCGGTTGCCCTCGTCGAACGGGGTTTGGGGCGCAAATAATTCCTCCACGAAAGACACGAGGAAAAACCCGAAGAACCGGGAATGTGCCTATTGGATCGTCGTGCCCGCGCCTGCCCCTGATCCAGCCCCCGGCCGCCTTCTCCCAGCGCTTCACGAAAAAAAATTCGACGCGGGTGTGGAGAATTGCTGCGAAGGAAGCGCCGGGGGACGGCGGGGCTGAGGGTTGATCTCCTCGCGCCTTCGCCATTCCCGCCAAGTGCACTCTCGCATCGTACCCAATCTCGCTCGAAACCAGATGCGAATGGGAAATCTCCGCGAGAGCAGGCGCGGGAATGGCGAACACTTACTCTTCCGATTTTCCTTCGTTTCCTTCGTGGTTTTTTTCGTGATCTTCGGTTTTCCCTTCGTACCCTTCGTGGAGTGGAATCAAAATCCCCCGCCAAGACAGCGGGGGATTTTTTTATCCAACTTCCATGGTTATTTTCGGCCGCCGCGGCCGGTGCGTTTTCGTCTCTGCGCGGCGCGTTGCACGGGCGATTTCTTTGCCGGTGCAGCGGTAATACTGCGGCCCGATTCCCCCTCCGAACGCCGGACGGCAGCCAGGTTGATCAGCGCCGCCCCCCCCGCCAGCAATCCCCCCAAAACCGCCAGCGAAAGGATCAACAGCATGGAAAGCAGCCCGAAGAAGGCGGTGTTCATTTCCGGAAGAGTCCAGCGGACCACTGTCCCGTTTACGACGAAGTGCGCGGCCACGAACAGCGAAAGGATCGCCATGAACACACCCGCCAGAGCAAGCGTGTTATCCGCGATGGCTTCGATCCCTTCCGAGAAGAAGCGCTTCCAATACGCGTTCGCCAGCCAGGCGGCGAGGAACCCGGCCGCCGAGGAGGCAAAGACCGCGACGATCAACCCGGATACGGATGGCACGTGGCTTAGGGAGAAAGTCTGGTGGAACAAGAGCATATACACCGCGGTGAACACCGCCCCGTACAGCACGAACAGCAGGATACGGTCGAGGAGATTCCGCCCGCGGTATTTCCAGACGAAATACACCGCGACGGCGGCCGGGATGAGCAAGAGGAACGCTCGGCCCATGATCTCTCCGCCCAGGCGGTTCTCCCGGGCGCGTTCGATGCCGGCCTGATACTTCAAAACCGGGTCCGTCTCCTCTTCATTCAGGGTGGCGCTCGTGCCGATCATGATCGCATACCGGTTGTACAACGCCGCCTGCTGCGCTTCGGTCGAGTCCGGAAGCGCGGTCAGGACTTCATACGGCAGGGTGAGCATCCAGGTGAGGACGCGCCCCTGGGCGCTGGCCGGGATGGACACCCCCAGCATGACGGCCGCGGTGGGGGCCACATCGACCATCTGCATGTTGCCGAAATACCCCGGCCAGACCCCCGCCCCGACCAGGATGAACGGTTCAACCAGATTCGCCGCTTCGGGTCCGCCGTGCCCGAACGAATCCAAATGCCCATGATCGCTGAGGATCATCAGCGTGTCTTTGGTGAAATCCATTTTAGCGGCGAGCTGCTTGATCATGCCGTCGACACGGGTTGCGGCTTCCCCCCATTCGGGGCTGTTCGTGCCGTCCAGGATGTCGCCGGCTTCATCGACCTGGCAGAAGTGCACGAGGACCAGCGACTGGCCGCCGGTCTTCACCCAGTCCATGGCTTTGGGGAAGATCTGCTCGTCTCCCGCCCGGTTGCAGTCCTCGGTGTAGAAGGATTCGCTCACATCCGGCAGCGGGATCAGCTTTTCGAAGGCGTGGTGCGCCGCGATGGCCGTTCTTCCGCCCGCCCGGTGCACGGCGGTAAACAGATTATCCTGTGTGAAGTATGGAATTTTTTCGTAATCCAGGTTGAGGGCGGGTCCGTCGTTGAGATCCGGCCAGGCGCCGACCAGCAGCGTGGAATACCCCGGCTGGGAGTAGGAAGGCGGCCGGCTGTGCATCGTAGCCCATGCGCCCTTGTCGCGCAGGGTCTGCAGATAGGGCATGAGTTCCGCATCCTGCGAAGTCGCTTCGGTCAGGCCGTCCACCAGGATGATGATCATCCGCTGCGAGACGGCGTGCCCGAGCGGTTCCTGGGCGGTCGGCGGCTGCGATCGGAGCGGCGACCGGTACGCATATGTGGAATCCATCAACTTCATCGCCCAGGTGACCGCAGTGACGCCCACGGCGATGAAAATACATGCTGTAATAAAGAAACGGGAACGCAGAAAACTGGGTATCGTCATGCCTTCTTCTCCCAAGAATTGGATGTCTTTTTACAGGCGGTTACCGCCAAGCGTTTATGATAACAGGTTTATCGGTGTCTGGGAATCAATCCCGGACGCGGCCGGGTACGGTTTCGGACATTTGGCGGACTGCGGAAATCCTTCCGAAAGGGGTTAAAAAAAAGCGCCAGCCGAGGGGGGCGGCCGGCGCCTGGTCGTAGGGGAAACCCCCCGTACCAGATCATAGTATACCAAAAAATTTAAAAATTTCCATACCCTGCAAGGTCCCTTTTCGTACCGGTTTTCAGGCGAGGTGCCCCCGACGAGGTTCGAACTCGTGTTTTGGCCTTGAGAGGGCCACGTCCTAGGCCGCTAGACAACGGGGGCTTGATCGGGCTGCATTTTAGCATCCCCTTCACCGCCGGTCAAACCACATTTAAATGGAGATATTGGAGGATCGTAATAATCAGCGCCAAAATGGAATTGGGATTAATTCGACCTTTTTTGCTTGTGGCAAACCGGAGAATTGCCGGTGCAGAGTCGAAGCATTTCATCTCAACGGACAGCGCGGAAACGCAAATACAACGCCGAAAAATCGAGTTTTTCAACCGGAAATTATGCGGTCATCGCCCGAGGCGATCGGCACGGCGGCCCAGGTCGAGCCTTCCAAAAAAGAGACATGAATCGGGAGACTGGAATACCCGCCGATTTCATCCCCTCCCGGATCCGGCCACAGAGATCTTCCCCTCCTTTTTACGGTAAATAATCCCAAGTTGGACGATATTGATATCAAATCCTTCGCGGTAGATGCTCCCGTTTGACCTTCCCGGAACGTTGCGGGTATAATCCGCTGTCGAGCTACCGGGGATACTGCGGGACACCAACATTTTGTAAGATCGGAAAACGGCATGGCCCTTCAGGGCAACCTGCGCGATTTCAGCGTCACCAAACTGCTGAACCTGATTCATATTGCCAAGAAAAGCGGCACCCTCACCATCCAGGGCCCGAACGAATTGGCGAGTCTCGCATTCCTGGACGGCAAATTAATATACGGGCAGCGCGGAGACGAAGGCGGGCGCCTGATATCGATCCTCCGCTACAACCACCTTCTGACCGAAGAGCAGGCCGCCACGCTGCAGACCCGTCCGGAGGCGGCGAACGACAAGGAACTGGGGCTGCTGCTGATCCATGCGAATTACCTGACCCAGCAGGCGATCCTTCAATCTCTGCACAAATACCTCAACGACCTGGTCTTCCGTCTGTTCACCTGGAACGAGGGAATTTTCCAGTTTTACCTGGGCATCCTCCCGCCCGACGACCGCATCACCGTGCGCATCGACCTGGAGAACCTGATCATGGAGGGCGCGCGCCGGATGCGGGAATTCGAGCAGCTGCAGGAGGAGATTCCCAATCTGGATTACGCGCTAAAATTCACCGACCGCCCGGACGCGCGGCTGCGCAACATCAACCTGAGCGTCGAAGAGTGGCGGGTGGTGTCTTACATCTCGCCGAAAAACACGATGCGCCAGATCGCGCGCGCCAACCGGTTGAGCGAGATCGAACTGCGCCGAATAGTCTATGGGCTGATACAGGCCGGCGTTGTGGAGATCCTGCTGCCCGAAGGCCTGCCGCCGCCGCCCTCGCTGGCCAAGATCCAGCCCATGCCCAAGACTCCCGAGCAGGCCGGGTTGATCAAACGCCTGGCCGATCGTATCCGCTCGTTATAAGGAGCGCTTCCCAACATGCAGACAGTCAAGATGGTGGTCACCGGACCGTTCAACTCAGGCAAAACCGCCTTCATCCGTTCGATCAGCGAGATCGAAGTCGTCTCGACCGAACGGAAAATCTCCCTGGAAGTGGAGAAGGTGAAGGAGACCACGACGGTGGCCATGGATTTCGGACGGATCACGGTGGACGACGATCTGGTCCTGTACCTGTTCGGCACCCCCGGGCAGAAGCGGTTCGACTTCATGTGGGAGATCCTCTCCGAGGGCATGCTCGGGTTCGTCGTCATCGTCGACAGCTCCCGGCCGGAGACTTTCCGCGAAGCGCGGTTCATCCTGGATACCTTCCGCGCGTACGCCCCCACCCCGTACGTGGTGGCCGCCAACAAGCAGGACGCCCCCGAGGCCTGGCCGGTGGACGACCTGCGGATCGCGCTGAAACTCGATCCAAGCGTCAAATGCATTCCCTGCGTCGCCAACGACAAGGAAAAGGTCAAGGTCATCCTCTTGGAGCTCCTCGGCGGCATCCTGCAGGAAATCGAAACCGGCGACAAATCCTGATCCCTTGAAAAATCGATCCGCATCCAGAACGGGAACCGCTCACACACCAATGGACATCGCCGCCTCGTGGCCTGTTCCGCCGCAAGCCCTGCCGGATATCTACCCCGCCAAAATCGGGGGCCTGATGATGTCCGCGTACGAAGAGGTTCTCGGCGGGCAAAAGTTCGCGCTCGCCCTGCATCAGGCGGGATTGGAATTCGCCGCGAATAAAGTCCCGGACCTGCCGTTTGGCGCGCCGGCCAGGATCTACCAGGCTTTGGAGGAGATTTACGGCGAACAAACCGCGCGCGGGATCTGCCTGCGCACCGGTCGGGTGATGTTCCGGCGCGGATTGCGCGCCTTTTCCGGAATCCTCGGGCTTTCCCACCGCGGTTTCCGGTTGCTCCCGCCCGCCCAGAAGGTCCTCCGCGGTATGGATCTGCTGGCCTGGACCTTAAATCACTACAGCGACCAGAGGGTGCGAATCGAGAAATGCGAGCAGGAAATCCTGTTGATCAATGAACGATGTCCCCACTGCTGGGAATTGGAGAAGTCGTCTCCGTGCTGTCAGCTGCCGGTCGGCGCGCTCCAGGAAGGGCTGGCGTGGGCTTGCAGCGCAAGGCAGTATACGGTCGAGGAAATCACCTGCCGCGCGAAAGGCGATCCCAGCTGCACGTTCCGGGTCAAAAGTAAATCCTCCGCCTGAGTTCCCCTTTTCGAAAACCCATCCCAACAAAATGAAGGCGGACCGTCATGCTGGCGCGGACTCAGCCGGCATCCCGTCATGCCGGCGTGTATTTAGCCGGCATCCAGGGATTTGGTTTTTTTTAACTGGCAAGGTCATGTTTGAGAACATCATGGATCCCGGCCAAGATCCCGCCGGGATGACGATCATTATTCGACCGTCATGCCGG
>JAFGCU010000059.1 GCA_016932475.1 Anaerolineales bacterium | reverse complement strand
CGCAAGATGTCGAAGTCGATCGGCAACGTGATGGACCCGCGCTGGGTGATGGACGGCGCGACCGCCGAGCAGATCCGCGCCGCCGGCACGAGCGCCGAGATCGCCGAAAAATTCCCGCAGGGCATCCCCGGGATGGGGACCGACGCGCTGCGCTTCACGCTGATCACCTCCGGCTCGCCGGGCAACGACCTCAACCTTTCGATCGAGCGCGTCGAAGCCAACCGCAACTTCGCCAACAAGCTGTGGAACGCCGGGCGCTACACCCTCGGCACGTTCGAAAAGCTCGGCGGCGAATGCGAAAAGGCCCCGCGGACCCTGGCCGACCGCTGGATCCTCTCGCGCCTCTCGCAGACGGTCGAATCCGTCACCCGCCTGATGAACACCTTCCAGTACGGCGAGGCCGGCCGCACCATCTACGATTTCTTCTGGAACGAATTCGCGGATTGGTACATCGAGCTTTCCAAACTTCAGATTTCCGAAAGCCCCGCGCGCGCGCGGAGCACGATCCAGATTCTCGCGCACGTGTTCGACGCCTGCCTGCGAATGCTGCATCCCTTCACGCCGTTCGTCACCGAGGCGCTGTGGGGCTACCTCAAGGATGCCGGCCTGGCGGCGGGCGAGGATTTCACCCCGCCCGGCGGTTGGCCCGAGGCGCTGATCATCGCCCGCTGGCCCGAGCCGGTCGATCCGGTCGACGAAGAAGCCCTGCACGGCATGGCCGTTTTCCAAAAGGTGGTCGACGAGATCCGCTTCTTCCGGGGAGATAAAAAAGTGCCTCTCGCCAGGAAGACATCCGCGATCATCCATGCCGGGCAATTTACAAAGATGCTTTCGGACCTCGCGCCCGGATTATGCATGCTGGCGCGGGTGGATCCCAAGAAACTCGAGTTCGCGGAGGCTCCCCCAAACAGCACGATTGGTCTGCTATCCTTTGTCGCCGGGCCGATCGGAATATATATTCCCGGGCAGGACCTTTTCGACCTGGGAGCAGAGCGCAGCCGTATGGAAAAGGAATTGGGGGATCTGCAGGCGCAGATCGCGCGGGTGGAAGCGCTGCTGGCGGGCGATTTCGGCTCGAAGGCGCCGGCCGCGGTGGTGGAGAAGGAACGCGCCCGCCTCGCCGCGCTGCGGGAAACACGTGCTAAACTCGAGGAGCAGCTTAAGGCGCTCGGGAAATGACCGGACCGATCCTGCTCGAGATCACCGCCGCCGATTCGCACCAGCAGATCATCCTGCCGGTGATCCGCGCCCTGAACGCGCGCGCCATCCCGGTGATCGTGTATTCGGATTGCGAACTGCTGCGCACCGCCAGCGACACGGCGGCGCTGGCGCGCGAAGGCATCCCCTTCGTCCGCATGGCGGAGGCCGCGCTCCCCGTCTCCACCCGGGAATGGGAAATTGCCGCGCGTCCGTTCCGGCGGCGGATCCCACGCGAACTCGACCGCCTCCGCCCCGCCCTGGTTGTTGTCCTCAACGACCGCAACTTCCCTCCGAACGCGTACGTCGAGGAAGCCCGCCGCCGGCGCATCCCGACGCTCCTCCTGCAGGAAAGCCTGCGCAAGGACCTGTTCCAGCGTCCGCCGGCATGGAAATTGTTCGGCCGCTGGATCCGCAAGCTCCGTTTCGGGATCGAGGAGGGGCTGCGCCGGTTCGGCCAGGGCGGGTGCACGGTCATCGCCGCCTGGGGCGAGACCTCGCGTGAATACTTTCTGCGCGTCGGCGTTCCGGAGAGAAGGATCGTCATCACCGGCAACCCGCGCTTCGACCAGCTGGCGAGCGCCGATTTTTCCGCCGGTGCCCGTGCCCTCCGCGCCGAAGCGGGATATGCCGCCGGGGATTACCTGCTTACCTTTCTCAGCAGCCCGATCGAACGGATGCAGATCGTCTCGAAGGCGGAAAAGCTCGATGCGCTGGAGCAGCTGCTTGGCTGGGTCAACTCCCTGCGCGCGGATCCGGAATGGAAAGCGCTCAAGCTCGCGCTCAAACTGCATCGCAGCGAGGATCCGTCCCCGATCCAGGCGCTTCTCGAAAAACACAATGCCGCCGGATGGGCGCGCATCCTCGACAAACCGCTGTACCCGCTCCTAACAGCGTCCCGGGCGGCGCTCATGTTCTCCACCACCGCCGGGATCGAAGCCGCGCTGCTTTCCATCCCGATCGGCATCCTCGAGCTCGCCACACCGCTCGACGACTGGGATCTCGTGGGGCGGAATGTGGCGGAAGGAGTCCGCTCCCAATCCGGCTTCGCGGCGTTCCTGCGCAAGGCCCGCGACGAAAAAGAAATGGGAGCGCGCGGCGCCGCGGCGGCATCCCGCTTCCTGGCCAATTTCGGGCATGCCGCGGAAGCGGTTGCGGATCTGATCGCGAGCATGGCGGGGTACGCATGAGCCGCCGTGAAATGATCCTCCACGCCAATCCGGAATACCTCGCCGCCATCGAGAATTCCTACGCCCGGGCCGCTTCCGCCGCCGCGGGCGACGATCCGTCGATCAGCCCATACTGGAAATTGCACCGCTCGCTGGCCGGGTTCGAGATTCTCGACCGCTGCACCGGCACGGTCCGGATCCGCGGCGAAAGCGGCTTCTACTTCCCCGGCCGCTCGTATTCCTCACTCGAATGGATCAACACCCTGGACCGGCTGCTGTGGCTGGCGCTCTCCGGATGGCGGCGCACCCAGGCGCCCGTGGAACCGAAGGCGCTGGCATTTTCCATCCCGCACGGAAGGAAGGGTTACACGCGCTTCGGATATCCCTTCGGCGCCCGGCGCACCGCCTATGATTTCCTGCGCGCCCAGTACCACCTGGCCTGCATCGCGCCGCACCTTCCGGCGGAAATCCAAAAGGGCGCGCGGCGCTTATTTTCGATTGAGATCGGTCCCGGCACCGGATTGCATGCGCTCGCCCTCAAGCTGCTGTTCCAGAATTCCACGCTCGTGCTCATCGATCTGCCGGAGACGCTCGCCTTCAGTTCGGTCTTCCTCACCACGGTCCTCCCGGAATGCCGGTTCCTGTTCCTGGACGGCTTTGCGCGCGATGAAAAATCCTGGTCCCAGTACGATTTCGTCTTGCTCCCGCCGGACGCCGCGCGCGCCCTCCCTTCCGCATCGTTCGATCTCGCCGTTAACACCGATTCGATGCAGGAGATGGAAATCCCATCGATCCGCGATTACTTCGCGCTCCTGCGCCGCCTGCTCCGCCCTCCGGCTCTCTTTTATTCGAGCAACCGGGTGGAAAAATGGATCGGCTCGGGGACCACCCGGCTGGCGGATTACCCGTATGTCGAAGGCGACCGCGATGTGTTTTCCCGTGAGAATTTATTCATGCGCCACCGCTGGACTTGGAAGAAATTCCATTACCGCATCCCCCACCCGTGGCGCGAGCCGCGCCGCGGCGGGGAAGTGATGATCCAAAAGTTGACGGTATTGGAGACGGAAAAAGAATAGCTAGGATTTACAGGATTTGCGCAGGATTGACAGGATTTGTTACGAAAGAAATCCTCCCCCGTTTGCCATCCCATCCCACCTCCCCTTACACTTGCTCCCTATTCGATGTTTGCTTTCAAGGCGGGGATCAGGACACTCCTTCGAATGACCAT
>JAFGCU010000058.1 GCA_016932475.1 Anaerolineales bacterium | reverse complement strand
GCTGGGAGAAGGTGGCCGAAGGCCGGATGAGGGCGGGGAGAGGATCCGCATTTGCCGCGGGGAAAAAGCTGGCATATGCCAAGGGACGAATGACATTCCAATGAATGACGCCAGCCATTTGGCCGGCGTCTCCATTTACCCGTAATTCACTCCGCGTTTTCCCCCACCCTCTTTATAGGAAAATGCTGCGGTTGGTCGCTTCCTTCATTTCGCTCCGGCCGGTCTGTTCGGGCCGCAGCGCGTAAAAGCGACATCTCCGTAGACCTCACTGTAGCCGATCTTTTCTTCGGCCTTGTTATAGACGACAAACTGATACTGCAACCAGGCCGACTCGAAGGCGCTGTATTCCGGCACGTCGTACGACATGAGGTCGTAGTAGAAGGTGTTCTTCCCGGCGCCGAGCATGGTCAATCCCCCGCCCCAAGCCGTCTTTTCGCCGGTGACCTTGTCCATCAGGCGGACAAAGAGCAGGACGTAGGAGATCGGCTCCGGCGGATTGCCGATCTCGACCGAAAGCCGGACCTTGTCCGGGGTGCAGCGCGTCCCGTAGAAAATCTCGGCCGGATCGAAGAACGGCTTGAAGGTCATCGCGGCCGGGGTTGGAGTGACCGATCCCGCATCCACTACCTGAAGGCAGTTGGAGAAGCCGGAGGTGTTGCCCGCCGGATCGGTCGCTGTAGCGGTGACGAAGTTGGCGGGATCGATGTAGGTGGCGGCGAACAGGGCGTTGAACACAGCGTGCCCGCTGATATTGGTCGTTACGGTCATGGTCCGGATCAGGCGGTGCCCTTCCCCGTATCCGGACGGATCGCAGGAGGCGTTGGTGAATATCTGGATCGTAAAGACCGTCCCGGGCAGGCTGTTAAGCGTGCCCGAGATGGTCGATTCCATCGCCACCGCATCCGCGATCGCGGATGTGATCACCGGGTAGTTCTGGCGGTTATTGTCGCCGGTATCCGGATCCATGTTGTCATTGGGGATCACCACGTCCTCATCGAGGGCGATGCCCAGCATATCGTTATCGTGGATCGAATTTGAGAGGATCGAATTGTCTATGGCGCTGCCGCTTCCCGAGATTACGGCCACACCGTGGCCGCCATTGAAAGCGATGGTGTTGAAGAAGCCCGTTCCTCCGATGATGTTGCCGTAACCGTCGACCTTGATGCCGTCGGTGCCGTTGCCGAGCGGCCCCGAACCGGAGTCGTCGGTGCCGATTTTATTTCCCTGGACCGTCACATCGTTGCCAATCTGAACGCCGATCTCGTCGTTGCCCGAGATCAGGTTGCCCTCGGAGTAGGGATCGCCGCCAATAAGCAGGCCGGGCGCCCCCAGGGTATTGGGTGCTTCGATCCCATTACTGTTCCCCAGCGGACCCATTCCGGCGGCATCGGTGCCGATATAGTTGTTTTGGATCTTTACGTCCGAGGCGGTGCTGACGACCGCGATCCCGGGCCCGCCGTTGCCGGAGATGATATTCCGCCCGCCCTCGAAGGCGGCGCCGATCTGGATGTTGGTCCCGTAAGCCGCGATTCCGGCCTTGATGTTCTTGATCGGCGCCATCCCGGCCGCGTCGGTCCCGATGTAATTGCCGTATACCGAAACATCGTCCGATCCGTCTTCGATGAACACTCCGACCAGCTGGTTGCCGGAAATCACGTTGCGCGCGCCGGGGTCGCTGCCGCCGATCTGGATGCTGCCCGCGGCGAAGACGTACACACCGTTGGCCTGGTTGCCCAAATCGGCGGTCCCGGTTATGTCGGTGCCGACGTAGTTGCCCTGGACCAGGGTCGCCCCGGAGGTGACCCGCACGCCGTCGCCTTCGTTGGCCGAGATGATATTGCCGTTCCCCGAATCCGTCCCGCCGGCAAGGCCCAGGTTTCCGTTTAGCACAACCCCGCTGCCCTGGTTGCCCAGCGCAGTCGTTCCGAGCGCATTGACGCCGATCAGGTTGCCCTGCACGGCATTACGCACGCCGTTGACCTTCACGCCTTCCCCAAGGTTGGCCGAGATGACGTTTCCCGTCAGACCGAGTTTTCCGCCGATGGTGTTGCCATTTCCGGCGATAAAAACGCCGCCCATCTGATTCCCCATCGGCTGCTTTCCGGTGATGTCGGTGCCGATATAGTTTCCCTGGACGAAATTGTCCTCGGAGGATGCATTGATGTAGACTCCTTCCTTCCCGTTGGCGGAAATGACGTTGCGTTTGCCGGGA
The DNA here is from genome assembly GCA_016932475.1 of Anaerolineales bacterium. Taxonomy (GTDB): domain Bacteria; phylum Chloroflexota; class Anaerolineae; order Anaerolineales; family RBG-16-64-43; genus JAFGKK01. The sequence continues at coordinate 26,913 of JAFGCU010000058.1, read as the reverse complement.
GTGTCGCCGCCCACAGTGTTGTGATTGTCGTGGAGGATGACCCCCCAGCTTTTATTCCCCAAGGGGATCTTGCCGGTGAGGTCGGTGCCGATCAGGTTGCCCATCACGAAGCCGTCGGTGGCGCCGGTCTGGAAGGAGATCCCGACGCTCTCATTACCGGAAATCACGTTGCCTTGACCGGCGGACGAGCCGCCGACGATCGTCAACCCGGCCTCGATCATCACGCCCGCCCCGATATTCGGAAGCACGGCGGTTCCGGTAACGTCGACGCCGATGTAATTGCCGATCACCGAGTTCTTGATATCCAAGATCTGAATCCCGTCGCTGTGATTGCCCGAGATCAGGTTGCGCTCACTCGCCGCGGTGCCGCCGATGACGTTCTTCTGCCCCTCGACGATCCGGATTCCGCCGCCCATGTTCGGCCGGGCGGCCGTCCCGGCCGCATCGGTGCCGATATAGCAGCCCAGGATGAAGTTTTCCCCGCCGCCGTCAAGCCGGATGCCGTTCCCATTGAAGTTGTTTATCACCAATCGGCGTACGGTGCTCATTCCGCCATTGAGGATCAGCCCGTCCGCATACCCGCCGGCAGCCAGGCTTCCGTCCAGTTCGATCAGCGGGTCGAAGGTATAACCGGGCTGGGTGGTGCCGTCGATCGTTACCGGAACGGTGACCGCCGGAAGGGGGGATTTCGGCCGGATGGTCTGGCCGCCGCCGCCGCCGATGTCGAATTTGATCGTAATGGTTCCCGCCAGGGTGTTGGCTTTTTGGATCGCCTCGCGCAGGCTGCAATGGGTGGTGTTGCAGACGCCGTCGTCGACATCGTCGGCGGTGTTCACCGTCAATGAGGCGCTTCCGCCGCATGCGGAAAGGATCACGCAAAAAACGATCGCAAAAACCATGCAAAGCGCACGTCTGGGAAAGGGCTTCATGGCAGCTTCTCCTTTGGAAAGAAAGAGCTAATAAATCTCAACAGGCTGATACCCATTGCCGGGCCGGGACCGCCAGAGCGATACGCCGGCGGCCTCTTCCGCGTCACTTCCCGGTTGCATCCGGCGTGCTGGTGCTACGGGCCGAATTCGAACCGCAACGCGAGAAGGCGATATCCCCGTACACCTCGCTGTATCCGATTTTCTCCTGCGCCTTGTTATAGACGACGAACTGGTACTGGAGCCAGGCCGTTTCGAAGGTGTCGTACTCCGGCACGTCGTACGCCAAGAGGTCATAGTAGAAGATGTCCTTGCCGGCGGCGATCATGCTCAACCCCCCGCCCCAGGCGGTCTTTTCACCGGTCTTCCGGTCCATCAAACGCACGAAGAGCAGGACGTAACTGATCGGTTCCGGCGGATTGCCGATCTCGACCGAAATCCGGACTTTGTCCGGCGCGCAACGCGGCCCGTAAAAGATCTCGGCCGGATCGAACAACGGCTTGAATGTCATCGCTTCCGGCGCATCCGTGGCGGCCGCCTTCGCGGGAAGCTCGGTCATTGCGACGCAATTGGAGAACCCCGAGGTGTTCCCACCCGGATCGGTCGCCGTGACGGTGAAGAAGTTGCCTCCCAGGAATGATGTGGAGAGGGTTGTTTCACTGAACTGGGCATGGCCCTGGGAATCCGTGGTCAGCATGATCTTATTGAACATCGACTCGCCCTCCCCGAAACCCGAAGGATCGCAGGCGGCGTTGGAGAAAAATTCCACCGAATAGGCGGTATTGGGCTTGCTATCCAACTCGCCTTCAATCGTGGTCGTGCCGGCGATCAGATCGACGACGGCGGATTGTACGATCGGATAATTCTGACGGTCATTGTCGCCGGCATCCGGATCCAGGCTGTCGTTGGGGAGCACCGCATTCTCATCGATCGCGATCCCCAGCATGGCATTGTCGTGAATCTGGTTCACCTGGATGGCGTTTTGGGTTGCCGAGCCGCTTTCCGAGATCACCGCCACGCCGTGTTTGCCGTTGAAGGCGATCGTGTTGCCGCTCCCCGGTCCGCCGATCTGGTTTCCGGAACCCTTAACGAGGATTCCGTTCCCGCCGTTGCCGAGCGGACCGGTTCCGGCGGCATCGGTGCCGATCTTGTTCCCCCATACCTTGGCGTGATTAAAAAGCAGGATTCCCTCCTCCAGGTTGCCGGAGATTAAGTTCCCCTCGTTGAGCGCGAGCGCAGGGCTGCCCCCCCCGATTTGCACGCCGGTGGCTCCCGAACCCATCCCCACCTCGACGCCCATCCTGTTCCCCAGAACGCTCATTCCGCTGATGTCGGTGCCGATAAAGTTATTTTGAATGAGTATCCCGGTAGCCGTGCTGAGGACCGCGATTCCCGGCCCGCCATTGCCCGAGATCAGATTTCGGTTTCCATCGTCCGGACTGCCGATCGTGTGATCGGCGCCGTCGACGACAATGCCGGCCTTGACGTTCTTCAGCGCGGCCGTCCCGGCGGCGTTCGTCCCAATGAAGTTCCCAAACACCTTGATACCGGACGAACTCCCATCGATTCGTACACCCCGAAGCTGATTCGCGGAAACCACGTTCCGGGCGCCGGGATCGCTTCCGCCGATCAGGTTGTTGTTCGAGCCGACGATATTCACCCCGTCGGTAAGGTTGCCGAGTCCGACGGAGCCGGTGAGATCGGTGCCGATGAGATTGCCCTGGACCACATTCTCCTTGGCAAACCCGCCGGCGATCGCGACCCCGCTGAGATGGTTAGCCGAGATGACATTCCCTGCGCCGTCGGTTGTGCCGCCGATGGCGTTATAGCCGGAGTCATCGATCAGGATTCCATCCCACTGGTTCCCCAGGGCCACCGTTCCGGTTACGTCCGTGCCGATAAAGTTCCCTATGACGAGATTCCGCCCCTCATGGGTGAAGCCCGGATAGTGCTGGTCGAGGGTGATGCCGCCGGAGGCGTTTGCCGAAACAATGTTCCGGTCTTCCGGCGCCACGCCGCCGATGGTTGCGTGCGGCGGGGCGGTAAATTCACAACAGACATTAATACCGTTGGCGCCGTTGCCCAACCCCACGGTCCCGGTGATATCCGTGCCGATGTAATTCCCCTTAATCACGGCGCGCTCGGCGCGGATGCGGATTCCATCGCGGGAGAAACGGTTTATGACAAGGCCTTTCACCGTGCTGTCGTTGCCGCGCAGCGTCAATCCGTCCGCCACGCCGGCCAGCGTTCCATCCAATTCGATTAGGGGCATTCCGGCGAAGCCCGGCTGGGTGGTGCCGTCAATCAAAACGGTGGCGAAAATATCGGGCAAGTACGATTTCGGTTGGATAGTCTGCACCCCTCCGCCCCCGATATCGAACCGGATCGTGACCATCCCGGCCAGGGTGTTGGCCTTGCGGATCGCCTCGCGCAGGCTGCAGTGCGTCGTGTTGCAGGCACCGTCGTCGACATCATCGGTTGTGTTCACCGTCAACGTCGGGCTCCCGCCGCAGGCGGCCAGCGTCGTGCCCAGAATAATCACAAGCAACGGAACAAGAAAGTGCCTGGGGAGGGATTTCATCTCAACTTCTCCTTCTTGAGTTTGCTGCTTTGTGCCGGCGGAGAAAAAGGCCTAAAAAAAGCAATATCCCTTGCTTGCCTTTCCAACGCCGATGCTGCGTGTAGATCGTTTATGCCATTTACTATACCGAGTTGGATCGATGAAAATCTCCAGAAAATCAATAGAATCCCTCCAGGATGCCAAATGAGCCGCTTTTCATACCGACGGCCGATATTCGAGCCTGGCGATGGGAGGAAAACCCGCTGGATTGTATGGATCCAGTATAGATGAAAAAAAAATCGGGGGTAATCACAGGAGAACGGGGGAGCGAGCGTCGATTTCAGATCATTGCCGACAGGCCGCCACCCGATTGCTCATCCCGTCTGCGATCGAGCCGATCCCGGCCGGAATCCTTCCGGGCAGGGGAGATTTTCCCGCCCTGCCCGGAAGGCCTGCTAAAATCGTCCGCCACCGATATTACGCCGCGTTTTCGATAACCGGCTCCGCTTGGGGAAGCGAGGGCGGGATCTCGCGGTATCCCAGAGTCCAGGCGGTTGAGAGATAGGTCTCCTTCAAGCCGCGCAGGAAGAGAATTGGAACCGCCACGACAACAACCAGGAGCAGCAGTCCGACCACGACAGCCGTGAGGATCGCCGTCAGCACCGAGCCGGTCTGCAACGCCGGATACAATCCGAACCCCGCTCCCATCGGCGATAATCTTAACCCGCAAAGGGCACAAAAGGCGCAAAAAAGAGGGGGGACAACCTTTCAGTTTGGCATCAATCTTACCCTCCACGATCCTGTCTGCCCGGTCCAACGGGGTTTTTCCCGGGTTCCCGACGGTTCCCCAACCCACCGCCGCTCCCAAATTACGATTAACATCCGCCGTTACCAGTGGTTTCCGGGGTATCGGAAAAAGCGAATTCTTTGTAGAATAAAGAAACCCTATTCGTTCGGGGCCGATTTCACAATGCCGGCGCATTTTAACTGACCAAAACCAAGGAGGGATTCCCGTGAAAAGAAACCGTGTGCTAGTTCTTCTGCCCATCGCCGCCTTGACCCTGGCGGCTTGCGGAAAAACCCTTTCCAGCCCGACCGCCGCTGTAAACCCGACTGAAATGCCGGCGGAGCGCACAGCGACGCCAAGGCCGGCCGCGGAGGAAACCGCCGCTCCGCCGGAATCGACGGCGGTCGTCACCTCCGGCTGGTCCACCACCGCCTCCACCCGCACCGAATTAAGTTTCGGCTTCCCCGGCGAATGGGACGGAGCCTCGCCGCTCACCTTCGGCGAGGGGGTGTTCATCAAAGAACCCGATCAACCCATCGGGGCGACCTTTCAAATAGGATTGAGCGGCGAGACAAAGACGCTCCTGGACGATTGGGGGAAAAAGGACATCGGCATCGTCGGGATTATGACCTTCACGCCGGAAAGTGTGACGGACGGCCCGGCGGTGACCATCGCCCGGATTGAAGCCCCGACGAAAATCGCCCGGGGCGACGGCATCACCGCCCGGATCGTCTACATCCAGCGCGCCGGGGACGTGCTGGAAGTGATGTGGTTTGCGCCCGACGACCAATGGGAAACTCTGCAACCGGTTTTCCAGGACGTTCTGGACAGCATTGAAATCTGGCGCCGCTTCACCAACAGCACGCTCGGCCTGCACTCCATGTACGTCCACGATTGGCTGGCGCCTCAGCCGACGGATCCGGAAAAGGGCCTTTGGTTCCAATCTGCGGACCGGCGCACCGGGGTCCTGCTCTACATCCACGACGAGATCGCCGATCCGGTGAAGAAGCTTGGCGATTGGGACACGGAACGCCTGGCGGTGCTTGGGTACAGCGGGTGCACGGAGGAACCGGGGGACCGCATGGGCGCATTCGGCGGCACCTGGGAATCCCTCACGGGTGTTTGCAGCGGCGCGGACGGCAAGCAAGCCGCCTATGAGGCCGCGTTCATCCCCAACAAAGACCGCCTCATCGAAATCATCACCTATTCACCCTTGGAGGAATGGGAGACCGCCAACGAAAAGTCTTTCGGATGTCTGCTGGGAATGATGATAGATCTTCGCTGAGAGGATAAGTCCCGCGATAGATCCTTGGGATCCACCGAATTTCATCAACCGGCTTCCTTCGGGCATTTCCCGAAAGGAAGCCGGTTTTTCCTTTAGCTTCATTTCCGGACCGGAACGCGGTACCGGATCCCCCGATCGATCCGGCCGGCAAGACCCCGGGCGGGCGGCAACGGATCCCATACCAGGATGACACGAAAAGGGGTTTACCTAATCTCTGGCTTCGAAGCGATATTCCGGGAGACGATCCGGTCGGTGCGCCCCATCGGATAGCGCGTCAGGTCCCGGATGCGCGCCCAGCGCACCGCCGCGGCGCCGATCGGTTTCGGCCTGCCGCGCACCCGATCACACCGGAAGACATGCAGAGTGATCCGGAAGTGGCTGAAGGCGTGCTGGACGGCGAGGATTTTTTCGCACACCCGGACCGATACCCCGAGCTCTTCTTTTAATTCCCGGCGCAGGCACTCCGGCAGAGTCTCGCCCCGCTCGGCCTTCCCGCCCGGGAATTCCCACATGCCGCCGAGCAGCTTCCCCTCCGGTCGCTTTGCGATCAGCACCTCATCCTCCCGGAAGATCACAGCCGCGGTCACATCGACGTGCGGAGCGGCAACACGTCCGGGACGCACCGGAAGGCGATCCTGCCATCCGCGCTTGAAAGCGATGCAGGCTTTCGAGACGGGGCAATCCGCGCAGCGAGGCTGACGGGGCAGGCAGATCAACTGGCCGAGATCCATCAGCGCCTGGAAAAAAGCGCCGGGCGCGGCGCGGCCGCGGGCGCGCTGATAGAGGGTGGAGAGTTCTTTCTGCGAGCGGACGTCCCCGATCCGGCGGCGATAAGCGAATACGCGGGCAAGGATCCGGCGCGCGTTGGCATCCAGCGCGGCGGCGGGTTCGTCGAAAGCGAGCGAGGCGATCGCGGCCGCGGTGTAGCGGCCGACCCCGGGCAACCGTTGCCATTCCGCCGCTGTCCGCGGGAGCCGGCCGCCGGACTCCTTTTGAATCCTCACCGCGGCGCGATGGAGATTCAAAGCGCGGGAATAATATCCGAGTCCCTCCCACGCTTTTAGAACCGATTGCGGGGACGCCCGCGCCAGCGCCCTCAACGAGGGGAACTGATTAAGGAAGCGCCGGTAATATGGAATAACCGTTTCCACGCGCGTCTGCTGGAGCATGATCTCGCTGACCCAGATGCGGTACGGACTTGCCCCGCCCGGTTCCGGAGCGCCGGCGGTTTTTCCGGCGCGAGAGGGGGCGGGGCCGCGCACGCCGCGCCAAGGCAGCGGGCGGACGCATCGGCGGGACCAGGCGATTATTTTTACGGCGAGGGAGGCCATCAGACCACGCGGACGTTCGAGCCGGAGGGGGTCTTGGTTACTTCGATCCGGGCGGGGAAGGCGTCGCGCAGCTCGTCGAGGTGGGTGATGACGAGGATGCGGTCGAAATCGTTCTGGACGGACTGGATCGCGGCGACGAGCCGCTCGCGCCCGGCCGAATCCTGGGTGCCGAACCCCTCGTCGATGAAGAGCGCGCGAAGCTGCGCGCCCGCGCGGCGGGCGAGCAGCTTCGAGAGCGCGATCCGGACGGCGAAGTTGATCCGGAACGCCTCGCCGCCGGAATACATCTCGTAGGCGCGGGTGCCGAGCTCGTCGGAAATTTTCAGCTCGAGCGTATCGCGCGCGTCGCCGCTCTTGGTCTCGCGCTGGGTTTCCATGCGCAGGCGCATCCTCCCGCCGCTCATTTCCGAAAGCAGGCGGTTGGCTTCCAGCTCCAGCTCGGGGACGACCGTCTCGATGATCATGGTCGGGATTCCGCGCTTGCCGAACGCCTCGCGCAAATCTTCGAAAACCGAGAGCCCGCGGCGGAGGGCATCCAATTCCGAGGCGCCGGCTTCGCGCTGGCGGGCGATCTCCTCCAGCGCGGCGAGAATCTGGCGCGCGCCGCCCACGCGTTCGTCGGCCAGGCGCTTGGCCAGGCGCGCATCCTCCAGCCGGCTGCGCAGGTTTTCGGATTCCGCCAGATCCGCCCCGGCCTTGCCGAGCTGGTCCTGGATCTTTTTTCCCGCTGCGGTTTCTTCGAGGAGCGCCTTCTGCCAGCGGGCGACGCGCTCCTGGGCGGCGGGGATTTTCGCCTGGGCGGCTTGAGCCGTTTTCAGCGCGGATTCCGCTTCGGCAAGTTTCCGTTCGAGCGCAGGCAGAGTCTGCAGGGCGGCCTGGATCGCGGCGGCATCCTTTTGGAGCGCCTCCAGTTCGGCGCCAAGGTCCTTGAGCCGCGCGGCGTTGGTTTTGTATTTCGCACGGCGGCCTTCGATTTCTCCGCGGAGCTCGCGCATGACGCGCTGGCGGTGAGCGGGGGTGAGCGCCTGGCCGCAGGTCGGGCATTCGGGCGCGGTCGACGTCTCGAGCGTTTCCAGACGCTTCTTGAGCGGCTCGGTCTGCGGGGCGAGGGCCTCGTTTTCCCCGCGCAACGTTCCCATCATGCTGCCAAGCTCGTGGATTTGGGTTTGAATCCGCGCCTGTTCGGACTGGCGCGACGCGAGCGTCTCGCGCTCCGCGCGAATCCCGGCCGTTTGCGCTTCGAGCGCGGCGGGGTCGGCGCTTTTCACGAGCGCCTCCCACTCGGTCCGCGCCTCGTCCAATTCATGCCGGGCGGAGAGGCCGCGCCGGGCGGTTTCCTCCGCCTGGCGTTCGAGTTCGGTGCGGGCGGCACGCTGCCGTTCGACCGACGCCCAGGCCTTTTCCAGCCCGGCCAGGGCCTGTCCTTCGGCTTCGGCCTGCCTAGCGGCTTCCTTCAACTGAATCTCGTATTCCTGCTTCCGGGCGAGCTCCCGTTCCATCTCCGCCCGGCGCGCCTCGATCCGCTCGATCTTCCCGCGCGACTGGCGGACTTTTTCCTTGGCGCGTTCCTCGAACCGCTCCCAGCGGTCCAGGCCGAGGATCGCGGCCAGAATTTGGATCCGCTGAAACGGCGGCTTGGCGGTGAATTCATCGGCGCGGCCCTGGGAAAGGAGCGCCGAATTGATGAAGGTGTCGTAATCCAGCCGCAGGAGGCGGTCGATGCGCTCCTGGGTGCCGCGCATCGTGGCTTCCGACATGCCGCGCCAGGCGTTGGCCTCCGGATCCCAGACCTGCAGTTCGAGCAGCGAGAGCGCGGTTTTCTTCTCGAGGCTGCGCTGGCGGATCACCAGATAGCGGGTTCCGGCCATCTCGAACTCGAGCGCAACCCGCGTCTCGCGCAGGTTCTGATAGATCAAATCGTCGGCCGAAGGCGAGCGGGCTTTGCCCCACAGCGCCCAGGTAATCGCATCCAGGAGCGAGGATTTCCCGGCGCCGTTTTCACCGGATATGCAGGCGACGTGGATCCCCTCCAGGTTGAGCGGGTCCGGGTCGCGGTAGGCGAGAAAGTTATGCAACTCGAGCTTAACAGGAATCATGGCCGCGAATGCCCTATCCTTCCCTGCACGTGTCCCTCTCTGTCAATTCACAGACCATAGACCATGGACGATGGACCTTGGCCGTAAATCGATGGGGAATGGTTTTTTGCGACCGGTTGTTCATTGCCATCCGCTTGGGCACTCGAAGACCATCGGCCGCGAAGACTCTTTTCAATTTCAACAATCTGCAATGGTCTATCGTCCACGGTCCATCGTCTATCGTCTATGGTCCGGGTTCTTCCCCCATCAGCTCCTCCGCCGCGCGCAGCAGGTCCGCGATGCGGTTTTCGTCGACCGATTTGGCGCGCAGATAGCGCGACAGCAGCTCGAGCGGGGAAAGCGATTCGGCGGTATCGGTCCCCAGCCGGGCGCGGGTTTCCTCGCGCACCTCTTGCTGGATGGAGATGTGGGAGGCGCCCTCGGCCGCCTTCCGGACGGCGTGCTCATCGAGCAGCCCGGCCTGCGCGCCGGTCATCGACACGATCACGCGCACGACCGCATCGGCCAGGCCCGGCTGGCGCAGCGCCATCGCATCCAGGACCGCCTGGGTGGGCATCTCCTCGGTCTTGACATCGACCCGGATGGTGTGAAACGGCCGCGCGTTGACTGGGACAAATTCCACGTCCGCTTTGCCGCGCGAGATTTCGGCGAAGGCAAATCCCTTTTGTTCGTTTTCCTCGCCGAAGTCGATCCGCTCGAGCGAACCGGCGTAGACCACCGGCGGGGAGCCTTCCTCGCCCTTTGTGAGATTTTGGAACTTATGAATATGGCCGAGCGCGACATAATCCCAGGCGGATCCGGCGGCCGCGCTTTTGGTCACGGCGACATCCGACCCGAGCATCACCGTGCGCTCGGAGCCGAACACCGCGCCGGAAACGGTGAAGTGCCCGGCCAGTATGCGCGGCGCGTCCTGCGCGGCGGCCTGCTCGGAGAGCGTACGGATCCAATCCGTCACCGCATCGCGCAGCGCCTGCTCGAGTTCGGGGAGCGATTTTCCCTTGTGGTCTTCATCCACCAGAAGACGGTTGCGGGAGGGATAGGGCATCCAGGCGAGGAACACCGGCCCGGAGGGGGTTTGAATCAGCCGCGAATCCGGCTTGTAGCCGACGATCACATTGGGAATTTCCAGGACGTGATAAATATCCAGGCTGGTGGCCCGGGCCACCGTGCCGGGCAGATCGTGATTGCCGACTAGGAGCAGGGTGGGGATTTTTTCCGCGAGGCGCTTAATGCGGCGGGCGAATTCGCGCTGCTGGGTGGGTTCGGGATCGCGGGTTTTGAACGCGTCGCCGGCGAACACCGCCAGATCGGCCTTGTGCGCGAACGCGTACTCGATCACCTCATCCAACCGGTCGAGAAAATCCCGCGTGCGCGAGGAGGTGCCGGTGGCGGGATCCAGCTTCCCGTAATTTTCCATCCCGACGTGCAGGTCGGCGAAGTGGACGAGGCGGATGGGTGGCATGGGGGAATTGTAACAAGAATACCGGCCGATTGCGGTCGCGGGCCGGGCCGGATCTCCGGCGGACGGGTGATGCGGCGCGATTCAAATCGCCGCGCCGGGACCGTCGAGCGGCCGATGAATTCGCCCGGCCTTTTTAATTTGTTTCCTCTGATACATCCGCTTATCCGCCTCATCCATCAGCGATTCGATCGAGGAGGGTTTCTCCCATTCAAAACGCGCGGTTCCGATGCTCAAAGACAGCTCATAATCCCGCCCCGGCCGGGCATTTTGGGATTGAAGCCGCTCTTCCAGACGCGCCAGCATGGTTGGGTCGGAATTCTCAGCCGATTCGATGGCCAGGACGACGAACTCGTCTCCGCCAAGCCGGGCGAGGATATCCGCGGAGCGGAAGGATTTTTTCAACAGTTCTCCGGTTTCGACCAGCGCCCGGTCGCCGGCGGCGTGCCCCAGGTTGTCGTTAATCCATTTCAGCCCGTCCAGATCCAGATAGAACAGAAGCGCATCGAGCTTCATCCGGAGCGCGACCCGGATCAATTGATCGGCCAGCATGGTAAAGCCGCGGCGGTTGTTGAGCCCGGTCAACTCGTCCGCCAGCGAGAGCTCGCGCAGCTCCTGCTCGGTTTCCTTTCGCTCGGAGATGTCGTGCGCCACGACCAGGTAGCCGACCTTTTGTTTCTCATTCCCGCTGAGAGGGGATATCATCATTTCGTAATAAACCGGGGAACCCTCCTTATCCAGCCGGATTTCCTGTTTGACGGGTTTTTCCATCGCGGAGAATAGTGCGGGGTCGATCCAGCGGTCCATCCTTGCTCCCACGGACTGATCCACCGGCAGTTCCCGCCAGCCGAAGATCCGGCGGGCCTCCGGATTGGCATCCACGACCCGGGCCTGCCCGTCCATCACCACCACGCCGTCGCTCAAGCGCGCAAGGAGTGCATCACGGGCGATCGGTGCCAGGTCGAACAGGCCATGCCGGAAAATGGCCCAGCCGACGGCAAGACTCCAAATGGTGTATCCGAACGGATTGATATCCAGGGTTTTCAGCGATGGGACGATCGGGATTCCGGTCAGATAAAAAAGGTACATGCCGTAAAGGATCACCGCCGCCCCCAGGATGAGAGCCGTCTGCCGGCGGTAGAGGGAGGAGGCAAAGCGCCATTTCGCCAGCAGCAGATAATTCCCCAGCGTCAGCAGGACGATGTTATACGCCGACACCACCATATACAAAGGCCCGCGGGTGAAGGCGAGCAGCGGGATGGCGCCGCCGGCATCCACCCGGACGGTGGCGTAAACCAAATGGAACGTTTCATCGAAGATTTTGAAAAACCACAGAACGGCGGGAATGGCGAACAGCAGAAAGACCTGGCGCGGCGTCTGCTTGTTTGCCTGATCGGTATACTCCGAGGCAAACACCAGATACAGACCGGGAAAGGCGAGGATGCCGAAATATTCCACCTTGTTCCAGAAGAGCATGGCCGCCAGATCGGTGCTGGCGAGCTCCATGCTGTACCCGATGATGTACACGGAAAGCGCGAGCATGAACAGCGCGAACGGCCGCGCGCCGAACGCGGTCCGGTGCCGCCAGGCGTAATTCGCGATGGCGACCGTCATCGCCCCGCACACCAGCACGAAGATGGCGAACGGATTAAACTCCGTCATCGTTACCTGCTCCTTTAAAAAGGACTGCGGGAACTTTAACGGCGCGGGGTCGCGCGCGGGGTCGCGCGCGACTCCGCCCTACCCCTGATGCTCCGCATAGTGATTGGTGATCATCCAGTACAGCTGTTTCTGCATCTCCGGATTTGAGATCAGCGCCTCGTCCACTTCCGAAACCGCGCGTAAAAGCCGCTTGCGCGTCTCCTCAAATTCCAGGGCAACCTCTTTCCCGCTTTTCCCTGCGGCCGCCCGCACCGCCTCCCGATTGAACCGGTCGACGTCGTACGTCCGGAGTTCAACGTCCGGATTCCTCACAACATCCCGGATATTCGCAATGGCCTCCCCCCACCAGGCGCTGATATGGGCGAGAAGAGCGGAGAAGTTTTCAAATCCCTGGCGCTGAAGAAATTTTTCCTTCGCTTCCGGCGCCAGGGATTCAAATTGAACGATGAATCCGGGCCATTCCTTTTCCAGGCAATTCAGGGCGGCGCTCTTCGATACCGGGTCCATTGTCCATCCTCCAAAATAGATTATCGCTGCCGGGAAAACCGAAACGAAATTCCATGCCGCCGATACCGCGCGCCGCTCCCGGCGCCAGCGGTTTTCCAAACAATCCTCAACCGGCCCGGCTTGGAAATGGATAACCCCCGCCGCACCGATTATACGTGAGATGACGGCCGGATCCATCCGGATGGGACGCCGAATAGTTGCGTATTCACCGAAAAAACCGGAATCGCGCCGGGCAAGCGGATTGGGTTGATGCACGCCGGAAAACACATCCGCCGGGCGGCGGCGGCGTGAGTCAGCTTTCCGAACCCTCAAGGTCTTCGAATTGCAGGAATTTTTCCACGACTTTCGGATCGAAATGGCTGCCCGCCAGGGACCGGATATGCCCGCGCACCTTGGCCGCGGGCCAGGCGGAGCGGTAGGGGCGGTTCGAGCGCAAGGCGTCCCAAACATCCACCACGGCGAAGATCCTTGCCGTAAGCGGTATCTGCTCGCCCTTCAATCCCTCCGGGTAGCCCGTACCATCCCATTTTTCATGATGGTAATGCGGGATATCGAGCGCCGAGTGCAGGTATTGGATCGGCGAGAGCATCTCATACGCCAGTTGGGGGTGCTTTTTCATGATCACCCATTCCGCATCCGTCAGCGGGCCGGGTTTGAGCAGGATTTCATCCGGAACGCCCATCTTACCGATGTCGTGCAGCAGCGCGCCCCAGCGGACTCCGGTCAGCTCGGATTCACCCAGGCCGAACAACCGCGTCAGCCGGATCGTCAGATCCGTCACGCGCTGGGTGTGTCCCTCGGTCTCCCGGTCCCGCAAATCCAGCGCCCGCGACCAGCCTTCGATCGTGGCGTCGTAGGCCAGGATGAGATCGAGATTGGTGCGTTGCAGATTTTCAAACATGTTGGCGTTGTCGATCGCGATGGCCGCCTGCTCCGCCAGGGTCTGCAGGAATTCCAGCCATTCGGCGTCATGCTCGCGCGGCGTACGGTGGAAGATTTCCAAAACTCCCTGGACCTGCCCCTTGGCGATCAACGGAACGGCGAAATAACTAACAAAGCCTTCGCCTGCCACCTTCGCCAGAAGCGGATTGTCATCCCGCGCGGACAGATCGTCGATATGGATGATCCGGCGCTCCAAAGCGGCGCGGCCCGCGTATCCTTCCCCGACCTTCTGGCGGGCCCGCTCCATTGTCCGGGCGCGGAATCCGTTCCCGGCGGCATATTCCAGCGTTCCCAAAACGGGGCTCATCAGCAGCACGTCGGCGGCGTCGATGCCCAACTGGGTAATAACCTGATTGAGCAGCATGCTCAGGTTGAGCTGCAGGCTGACGCTGGAGGTTATGGCCCGGCTAATCTCGCTTAATGCGGCCAGGCGCTGCAGACGCCGCGCCGTTTGCTGGCTGAGGCCGATCCGCCGAATGGCGATCCCGGCGATTTCACTCAGGGTCGCCAGCAGGCGGACCTCCTCCGGCGTCAGTTCGCGCGGCGGTGGCACGTTGACAATGAGCGTCCCGATCACATCCTGCTCGGCGAATATGGGGAGGGCGGCTCCGCCGAAACCTTCGGGAGCCGAGCGGCGCGCCTCCTCCGGAAGATCCGCCGATTGCCGCATCTCGCCGGCGATCCACGGTTTTCCGCCGGCGAAGACGAACTCGGCGACACTCCTTCCAGGGTCCACCGGTATTCCATCATACCCGCGCACGACCTCGGGATTCAGAACGGCCCTGTCTGGATCGTACAGCCAGATGCTTCCCTGCGACGCCCCCACCGCTTCGAGGGTCGTGTCCATCAGGAGCGAAAACATTTCCTCCAGGGTCTGCGCCGCGCGAAGCGTGGAGGAAATCCGATTGATGGCTTCGAGTTCGACCAACCGGCGGCCGATGAGATCCTCCCTCTCTTTACGCGCGGTGATGTCGTGGTCGATCCCGACGATGAGTTCGCGTCCGCCGACACGGATGAAGCTCGTGGTGACATCCAAATAGAAGATTTCACCGTTCTTGCGCCGGTGCCGAACCTCCTGCTTGTGCACATCCTCCCCCCGCACGGCTTCCAGAAAGGCTTTTCGTTCCTCCGGATCGCCCGGGGATATATTGAGGATATCGATGGGTTTTCCGATCAATTCTTCGCGGGAGTAGCCGTTTAACCGGCAAGCCTCGCGGTTGCAATCCACGATCGGCCACGACATATCCGGCGTGTTGGGATCAAGAATCATAATGGCGTCCGGAGAAAGCTCGAACAGCGTCCGGAACATCGCCTCGCTTTGCCGGTGGGCGAGTTCCGCCCGCTCCCGCTCGCCGATATCCAGCTCCAATTTCCGGTTGGATTCCATCAAGCGGGCGGCGAGGGCTTCATTTTCGCGAAGGGCGATGATTTGCCGAATCAGAACCAGCAGGACCAGCATGGCGACGCCGATCGCCATCATGGAAATCCCCGACTGCCCGGGGGCAGACCCCGTTTCGGGAGGGCCAAGGATCAAAAGCATTGAGATCAGGATAATGTATGGCAGATAGGACCGGATTGAACTCAACCGGGCGAAAAACCGGGGCTGGACATTGGCCGCCGCGTCCACTCTCTGCGACTGCATCGATGTATACTGCGCCAAACCCGCCAATCCGATCAGCAGCGAACTCACGATCCATCCGCTGTCGAGCAGCCCGCCGCCGTAGAACGCCCCCGACAGAGCCAGGTGGCTGTAGATGGCATCCGCAATCATTGCCATAAGCACCCCGGCCGAGAGAATCAGAATCGGAATCGATTCTTGCTTTGCATGCGGTTTATACAGAAACAACAGAAAGGTGGCCGACAGCAACAGACCGCCGACCGGGTAGGCCAATAAAATCAGCCGCTCCAGGCCCGTTTGTACGGAGGATGAGACGGACGCCGGTTCGATCAGGAAGTCCCAAAATCCGAGCACGGCCGCCCCGAAGATGATCAATATATCCAATCCGCGGCTCGCGTGTTCGCCGATGGTCGCGCGCCTCTCCAATAAATAGAATAGTCCGATCAGAAAGAGGGGGTAATAGGCCAGGTGGAATACATCCGCGGCGGACGGAAAGAGCTCGACCTTCAGGACCACTTCCAGGAGAAACCACACGACCCCTCCCAGGGTCGACATCAACATCGACAAGGCAAAGAGAATCCAGGCGGTAGCCAAACCCTTATAACGGGCGGCGGTTTTTCCGCCGACCCAGAAGAGGATCAGGCATGCGCTGAAGTCGATCAACGGGCTGGCTGCGCCCGAAACGAATAATCGCAACTGCGCGTCGCCTGCCAGGAGAATGACGACAAGGCTCAATCCCGCAAGCAAGAGCGCGAGGAAGAAGGTGATGCGGGGAAGATAAGCCGGACGGCGCATAACTCCTTTTCAGAGGTGAACGCGTGAGTGCTGGCGGGGGCGCGGTTCGGTTTGTCGACCCGTTGACGGGGAAGCATTTCTGACCGGGCTCCCCGCGCGCCAAACCCCTCCAGCAGCCGGAAATAGAACGGGCGGACGGGTATGTATCAAAGATACACCCGGAATCCCGCGGGGAGGCTTGATTCTGGAAAATTCGCATAATATTAATCGCCGCCATCGAAAATGGGGGTTGTTAAGGGAACGTAAACCGGAGACCTCCGGACTCAGATGTCCAGCTCAGCCGAACGGCTTCCTGTTTTGAGCCGAATCCGGCTGTCCCGGGCAAATCTTCCAAGTGATAAAAAGCAACAGCCTTCCTCTCACGCCATGCCCACGCAACTCTGCTCCGGGGCAGATTCGCCCATGCGTGCTCCGGGTGTGCCCGTTTTCGTCCGTCACCCCGGCGTACTCGAAGCCGGGATCCCATGATTTTCGCGGCGCATGGAAGCCGGTCAAGTTCATCCCCGCTTTGCATTCATCCCGGCTCATGAACCAGAAACGAGCCGGGATGCGTCCCCCGCTCGCGAAAACTTCGCACCGGGAAACCGCCGGCGCTAATCGCTCGGAGGGCAGGCGCGTAGGCAGGCGCCGGCCAGACGATAGACGGGCTGAGCAGTTGCGAAAATTATCAAAAACCGGGCTGAATTATTTTTGGCCGGATGCCGCCGCGCGGTTTGCCGGCAAACCGCGCGCCAGGAGGATTCCGCCGACGGCAAGCGTCAGCAACGCAACCCAGAACCCCGCGAACACCGTGAGCACCAGCGCCCACGGCCACCCGGCCGGCTCGACGGCCCCCGACGCCAGCCCGGTAACCACCGCCAAAGCCTGGGATCCAAAAAGGAAAAGGACCGCCAACCCGAGACTCCATCCAATGAGCCCGCGGCGCGAGCGCGCGCGCCAGGCCGCCCAAAGCAGCAGACATCCGCCGAGCAACGCGGCCGGGAACAGTTCCGCGGGCATGAGGTAATCGAACATGAATGAGCCGGATCGCGCCAGCCGCATCCCGGCAAACGCGAACGGCGCGAGGATCGGAAGCCAGACCAGCACGGCTCCCGCGACGGCAAGGATTTTCGAAAGTGCGTCTCTTTTTTCCACCGTCCGCCCTCCTGAAAAAAATTTTTCGCCGGATCCTGTAAAGACGTTGAAAAAACACTTCAGCGATCAACCATCCCGATTATACGGGAATTGAATGGAATAGACCGCCCAGCGGAAAGCCGACGGGGATTATCCGGATTGATCCCCTCCGGATTAATCTTCGTTTTCCGCGTGATTAACAACGTCTCATCCAAAAATTATCCGTTCCAAATAAATTCTTCACATCCGTTTACTACACTAGGCTGGCAGAAGCGGGCGATAGACAATGGCAAAACGGCCGATGCAACAACCGGAGGCAAATGTGAAACGCATTTTCACCGCATGGATAACGGCGGCTGTTCTGCTGGCCGCATCCGCCTGTTCCGCAGCGGCGACGGAAACCACCGACAGGATCAACGGATCCCAAACAGCGGATCCCGCAACGGCAAATACCGCGCCGGTTGCGTCCAGCGCGGCGTCTGTCGCGGATGCGCTTTCCGGGAAAATCGCGACGCACGAGAATCCCGCCGATTACACATGGGACGCCGGTTCGGTGATCCGCATCCTCTTTAACGGGGATGCGATCCTCGCCGAGGGGGCGGGCGTGACAATCGAGGGGAGCTCGGCGACGATCACCGCCGCCGGAACGTACAGCCTGAGCGGATCGCTCTCCGACGGGCGGTTGATCGTGGACACGGACGACGAGGAAACCGTGCGGTTGATCCTCGAGGGCGCGGACCTGCTCTCCACGACAAGCGCGCCGATCTACATCCGAAAAGCGGCGAAGGCGGTCATCATCCTGGCGGATAACACCTCCAATTCCGTCACCGACGGCGCGGCTTACACGGTTGTAGAGCCGGATTCCGACGAGCCGAACGCCGCAATCTTCAGCACAGCCGATCTGACCATTGCCGGGAACGGGGCGCTGACGGTGACGGCCAATTACAACGATGGGATTGCGGGCAAAGACGGATTGCTGATCCACAGCGGGACGATCACGGTCACGGCGATGGATGACGGCCTGCGCGGGAAGGATTACCTGGTGATCCTGGGGGGAAGCCTGCGGATCTCGGCGCGGGGTGACGGCCTTAAATCCGACAACACCGACGACCCGCAGAAAGGGTATATCGCGATCGATGCCGGGACGCTGGCGGTGGATGCGGGCGGCGACGCGATCCAGGCCCAGTCCGACGTGCTGATCGCGGGCGGCGAATTCATCCTTGCCGCCGGCGGGGGCAGCGGCAACCGGACGGCCGAAACCGCCTCGGCCAAGGGGATTTGCGCGGCGGCGAACATCAATATCGACGGCGGAACCTTCTCCATCGATTCCGCGGACGACGCCGTCAACGCCAACGGCAGCGTGACGGTCAACGGCGGCGCATTCGAAATCCGCACCGGCGACGACGGCATGCACGCCGATGCGACTCTCACGGTCAACGGGGGAGATATCCAAATCACAGAATCGTATGAGGGCCTGGAAAGCGCGGTGATCACCATTCAGGCCGGAACGATCCGCATTACTGCCGGCGACGACGCGATCAACGTGGCCGGGGGCAAAGACGGATCCGGGATGAACCCGGGCATGGGTCCGGGCGGACGCCCCGGCGGAAGGCCCGGCAAGGATTCCTTCGCTGCGGCGGGGAATTACTTCCTCCGGATCCACGGCGGGTATCTCGCGATCACGGCGGGAGGCGACGGGATCGACGTCAACGGGACGATCGAGATGACGGGCGGAATGGTGCTGGTAAACGGTCCGACGGAGAACATGAACGGCGCGCTGGATTACGACGGCGGATTCACAATCACCGGCGGGATCCTGATCGCGGCCGGAAGTTCGGGGATGGCCCAGGCCCCCGGCGAATCCTCGAGCCAGTATTCGATCCTGCTGAATTTCACAAACCGCCAGGCGGGCGGCACGATGGTGCACATTCAGGACGGCAACGGCGCGAACATCCTATCCTTCATTCCGGCCAGGGATTTCCAATCGATCGTCTTCTCTTCGCCGGATCTGCAAGCCGGCGGGAGTTATGAAATATACACCGGAGGCAGCTCGACCGGCGCCTTCCAGGATGGCCGGTATACGGACGGCGTGTATACGCCGGGCACCGCCTACACAAGCTTCACAATTTCCGGAAAGGTGACCCGGATCGGAGAGGGCGCGAGAGCGCCGCGCTAAGGGCGGGAATTTTCACGCGCGGATCCCGCGCGCCGGTTCCTCCGGCACCGGGAACAGACGTGAAAAACAACCGCGCATGCATACGGGAGAACGACATGAATAGCACCTCCAACCTCGAAACCCCGGCCCCGCCCCGGCCGCCGCCGCACCCGCTGCCCGTCTGGCAATCCGCGACCGCCGCGCTGGAAACGCTGGCGCAGGAATTCTCCCCGGTCAGCCTGAAAGAGATGACGGACGTGACCCTGCTCAACCGGATCGACTTCAAATACGCGATGCCGACGGCGCAGGTCCTGCGCGCGATCTCGAAGGTGCCGCGCGAGTACCGGATCCTTTCGATCCAGAACCGGCGGCTGATCCGATACCGGACT
Source organism: Anaerolineales bacterium (assembly GCA_016932475.1). Lineage (GTDB taxonomy): Bacteria > Chloroflexota > Anaerolineae > Anaerolineales > RBG-16-64-43 > JAFGKK01. The sequence continues at coordinate 7,288 of JAFGCU010000058.1, read as the reverse complement.
CTGTATTTCGACACCCCGGATTTCGGCCTGTACCGCGCGCACGTCAACGGGCAGGCGGAACGGTTCAAGGTGCGCAGCCGGGAATACACCGATTCGCAAAAATCGTTCCTGGAGGTGAAGGAAAAGACGCGCAAGGGCCGGACCATCAAGCAGCGCCTGCCCACGCCGGAGCTGGCGACCCGCCTCACCCCGGAGATCCGGGACTGGCTGCGCGGCGCCTACCCGGAGGAGAACGGGACGCTCGAGCCGAAGATCTGGATCGCCTACCGGCGGATGACGCTGGTGAGCAGGCGGTATTGCGAGCGGGTGACGATCGACGTGGACCTGGCGTTCCTGACGGCGGAGCGGATCGTTCGGCTTGACGGCATCGCCGTGGCCGAAGTAAAGACGAACACCATACGGCGGGATTCCCCTTTCCGGGCGCAGATGCTCGCCCAGAGAATTCCGCAGTGCGGGTTCAGCAAATACGCCGTGGGGGTCTCCCTGCTGAACGATTCCGTAAAGAAAAACAACCTGAAACCCGTGCGGTTATGGATTGGAAAAATGCAACAAGGAGAAAATCCCCATGCCTAGCCTTGGATTATTCCTGCTGGCCTTCGGCATCAACCTGCTGGCGGCCGTCATGGCGGTGCGCTTCATATACTATCCCCGCACGCACAACAAACCTTACGTCTTCACCTTTCTGGCGTTCAACACCGTCATTTTCTTCGTGTTGAGTTTCCTGACGAGCGTCGAAATCGGGGTCGGCGTGGGGTTCGGATTGTTCGCCATTCTATCCATCCTGCGCTACCGCACCGACCCGATCCCGATCCGCGAGATGACCTACTTGTTCGTCATCACCGCGCTGGCAGTGATGAACTCCGCCGGGATCCGCGGCACCATCTGGCCGCAGCTCGCGGCGGCCAACGCGGCCGTCCTCGTCATCCTGCTGGTCCTGGAAAAGGAATGGGGCTTTCATTTCGAGGCATCCCGGCGGATCGTGTACGAGAAGATCGAACTGATCCGCCCCGAGCGCCGGGCGGAACTTCAGGCCGACCTCGAACAGCGCACCGGATTGAACATCACGCGGATCGATGTCGGCAAAATCAATTTTCTAAAAGATGTAGCCAACCTGAGGGTATATTACGAGGACCCGACCCAGGGGGATTGGCTCAACCGCGCCGACACGGGATCCGTCCCGGATACGGGCGACAACGGGGATTAGCATACGAACCGGGTGGAGGGAAGCCGCCGCGCGCCGGCCGAAGCCCGCGCCCGGGAACGGGTCACCTGGACAGCCGCAGGAAATATTGGATCCGGGCCGCGCGCAGCGCCGCGCGGAGGAACGACGGAAACGCGAGCAATCCGATTTCCCTGTCGATGAATTCCGGATTGCGGAGGGGGAAATCGGTGTTTTTCCACAACAACGAACAACCGCCCGCGGCGAAGACATTCGCGGCCCAATCCACTTTTTTCCCGTACGTCAGCGCGAAGATAAATCCGTTTTCCACCGGTTCGGCGATGATGGGAATGCGGTACTGTTTTCCGGATTTCCGTCCGGTGTGCGTCAGGACGGCAAAGTGGCCGAAGCTTTTTCCGGCGATGCGAATCAGGATTTTGTTGGTGACATGCTTGTTGATCACCCGGACACGATCGAGAACCGCCTGTTTACCTGTCATCGAATTTTTCCCAAATCCCATCGGATCGGCGGACCCCATTCCGGCGCCCCGCACTCCGGCCCGTGTTCCATAAATTTTTCCGGCGTCCGCCGGCAACCCCCGCACGCGCTTCAGGTGAGCGCCGACCCTCTCATCGTCGCCGCGCGGGTACACAAATCCAAAATGCTCCGCCACCTTCCCGGCCGCGATCCGGAACAGCGCTCCCATCGCATCCAGCGCGCCCCATACCTGTTCGATATCGGCATCCGCGTACGTGTCGAGGAGCATTTTCCACAGATCCGGTTCGAGATGCCGCTCAAGGTATTTTCCGCAATACCCCGGGCCGGAAGCAAATCCGGTCTTCACCCCGACATACCAATCGAGCATTTTCATCAATTCCCTGCGGACGCCCGTATCGAGCATAAACCGGGCGTACGGGATCTGCCTGCGCCACAGGCCCTTGGCGACGTACGGGGAAACCCACCAGAACTCGTTGCAGCAATCGGCGAACGCCTTGGCCGTCGGCGGTTTGGGGGCGTAATCCGCGGCGCTGGGGGGAGGAAACGGTTTTACGATCCCATCCTTATCCAGGAGCAGAACGCTCAGGCTGTCGCGTTCCATCGCGCCGAGTTTATTAACCGGATAGAGGGTCAGGTCGATCCGGTTGCCGTCCGCGAACTGCATAAGGTAGGCATACGAGTCGGAACGGCGCGGCGAATCCCCCATGTCATCCGGCGTCTGCAATATCATCCGTTCGCCGAAACAGTCGATCCACGCCGGATCCTGCCGGAAGGATGCCACCTCCGTCACCAAATACACAATGTCGTAATCCTGGAAGATATCCCGCTTCACGCCGGGATCGGCGCGCGAACCGTTGAGGATCACCGCCCGGATGCGGTCGTCCGCGCGGGCGGTGTCCAGAATGAGGTCGAACATTTCACGTTCGCTGCGCATCGATCACCTTGGAAAATTATCAATCGAAAAAGCGGATGCTTCGCTGCGCTCAGCATGACAGTTGCCGGGCTCAGCAGGAGGATCGCCGCGCGCCGCACGACAATCGTCGAATGTTCATATGATCCGCCGTCCGGCGGCATCGAATGCCTGGATCACGGCGGCGGCGGCCGGGCTGGCTGGATACTCCGTTTTGAACAGAGACCAGATCATCGTATCCCGGAGGTTCCCGTCGCCCTGGGGAAGCCGCCGGCGGAGCGTGGCTTCCAGCGCAAACCCGAGCTTGCGGGGGACGGCCGCCGAGCGCGCGTTTTGCGGATCGCAGCGGATTTCCACGCGGTCGACGCGGTCCAACTCGAAGGCCGTCCTGGTCAGCGCCGCCGCGACTTCGGTGGCCAGCCCGCGGTTGAGATGACCGCGATGGATCCAATAGCCGATCTCGCGGGCCCCTTCGCCGAGGCGGGTGTGCAATCCGGCGGCGCCGAGGACGGCGGTTTCATCCGGGGAAAAGACGCCGTACGCGAAATCCTGCCCCAAGTCGAATTTTCCACGGAAGAGGCGCAGGCGATCGACCTTGGCCTGCAGCGGTTCGGGCTCCTGCCGCGCCCAGGTCATCCAGGGCAGGAGATGCTCGATGTTGTCATCGATCGCCTGCTTCAGCAGCGGGGCGTCCTTCGGATCCCAGCAGCGGACGACAAGACGGGTGGTTTGTATCCGATAGGCCGGACCGGAAACGGCTTTCTCCATGGGAAAAAATCCTGCGCAGGCATTGAGGATGATAAAGGAAATTCCCGCGGAAGTCCAATCACGCCGCCCGTCCCAATCCCACTCCCCCTTCTCCATCAGGGGAAGGGGGAGTGGGGTTGGGACGGGAAAAAACGGACGGGGCCGTTCCGCGATGGATTCCCGCGCCGGATTCAATTGGAAATATATTTTTTTCTCAATGCATCAATTCCTTCCGACGCCAGCGCGCGGTGGTTATCGCCGGCAATCAACCGCCCGGCATGCAGCAATCCGGCATGGGATGCAATCGAAATAAGGATCGCGAGGATCTCATCCCCCTTCGGGATGTATTTCCGGTGGAAGAACCGCAGCACGAGCAATGGACTCCAAAAAAGGATCTGGTTCAGATCGCTGTACCCGAGGAAGCGTCCAAATCCCCGGAATTCCACACGGCATTCCGGAAACGCCGCCCGGATGTATTTGGGCGATTCATTTTTCCGCTCCGGATCCCATGCCACCGGCCGGCGGAGTATACCGGCTTCGATTTCCCCGGCCAGGATCCGGGTTGCCCGCTGTTCCTTCTGCAATTCCAATTCCATCTCCGCGTCCGTCATCCGGGCATAGGGAGCGATCCGGCGTTCCCTCTGCAGGCCGCGGAATTCCGCCAGGCGCTCCCGGAGATCCCCGATCTCCGGATCCTCCCCCGGCAGAAATCGCAGCAGATAATCCCGGTCGAGGTAGACGGCCGCCAGCGTATCCGGCAGGAGCGCGGGCGATTCGTAGAATTCGGAAAGCACCCGGATCAGATACCACTGGACGAATTCCATTTCCGGCCAGAAGGCAACATCTTCGCCGCCGGATTGGCGGATACTCGCGTGGTACCGGTCGGCCAGGTAAATCGTGAAGTTCATCGCGCCTCTTTGCGGAATTTGACGGGCCGAGGATTTAATTATTGTATGCGCATAACGCGGATGCGCCAAATGCCCGCCGCGAAGCCCGCCCTGGCCTGGCGGGGCCGGGGACGCGAAGGGCGCGAAGCCATAAGATTATTTGTATCCGCTCAGGCCGGGAAATGCCTCCACGGATCGCCCTGTTCGAATTAGCCGCGCACGGGGTCGGGCGCCGAAAAGGACCGACTGCACGGGGCATTAAAATGTTATGGTTCGGTGCCATCGGTTCTTACCGGAGAAATCAGTTTACAAAAAATAAAAACCGGCTGCGGCGTTACGATTTCTCCGTTGCGCCTCCTTGCGGCGTGGCGGCGGTCCACAGGGCCTCCACGGCGCGGTGGAGGAAAAAGTTCCGCCGCCTTGCGGCGGCGGAACTCCCCCTTCCGGAAAATCGATCCGCCCTAGCGGGCCAGCTTGTCGGCGATCGAGATCAACTCGGCGAGTTCGCGGACATCCGCGTCTCCGGGGAGAAACTCCGTCAGCTGGAACGCTTTCCCGCTCAGCATTCCCAACTGATTGATATTCGCAAACGGACTGCCGCGCAGGATCTCGGCGAACCAGGCCGCCACCACCGAGAGCCGGTAGCGGGGCGAAGCGGATTCGTAGCTCGGTGAAAGATCCCAGGTGTTGACGTTGCCGTTGATCTCGCGGACGGCGTGGCTGCCGGGATCCTCCCAGCGCAGCCGCAGGGTGGCGATCCGTCCCGCGGCGCCCTCCCGGAATTGCACGGCGTAAACGGCGGTGGCGGAGTGGCCGGCGCCGATCTCGCCGGCGTCCACCGCGTCGTTGCGGAAATCCCGGTCGGCCACGGCGCGGTTTTCATACCCGATCAGCCGGTAGCACGACACCACTTCGGGATTGAAATCCACCTGGATCTTGGCGTTGAGCGCGATCACCTGCAGCGTGGAAACCAGATCGTCCACCAGCACGCGGCGGGCTTCCTCGAAGGTATCCACGTAGAAGTAGTTGCCGTCGCCCTTGTCGGCCAGCTGCTCGAGCAGCGAGTCGTTGTATTCGCCCAGGCCGACGCCGATCGCCGTGAGCGTGATCCCGCGTTCGGTGTAGCCGTGGACGTACTCCAGAATTCCATCCGCGTTCGTGTTGCCCTCATTGGCCACGCCGTCGGAGCACAGGATGACGCGGTTGGAGGCATCCTCGCGGAAGGCGGACCACGCCCATTCGTAGCCGAGCCGCAGGCCGGCCTCGACATTGGTGGTGTTGGTCGGGAAGAGGGTGTACACGGCGTTGATGATCCGTTCATGCTCGTATCCGCTGGTCGGCTCGAGCACCGTCCAGGCCTCGGTCGAATACGCCACGATCGCGACCGAATCCGACGGCCGGAGCCGCCGGGCCAGCTGCGCCAGGGCATCCTTTACCATCTCGAGCTTGCCTTCCGACGCCATCGAGCCGGAAACGTCGATCACGAAGGTAAGCACCAGCGGCTGGCGTTCCTCGTCCGAGACTTGGTAGCCCTGCACGCCGATCCGCAGCAACGTGGTGAGATCCGACGAATAGAAAGGCGAAGGCGCGCCGTCGGCGTAGACCGCGAAGGCCGTATCCGGCGGAGCGGGATAATCCTGGTCGAAGTAGTTGACGAATTCCTCCACCCGCACCTCATTGGGATCCGGCAGGAGCCCGGCGAGGAGCGCGTCGCGCGCGCGCGCGTACGAGGCCGTGTCCACATCCAGCGCGAAGGTCGAGAGATGATCCACGAACGTATCAACGAAGGGATTCACATTCGGCCAATTCCATCCGCTTTCCGTCGGCTTCGGGGTGGGGCCCGGCCCGCGCCCTTCGGTCGGCCAGGCGCCCGATGTCGAGGTCGGGCGGGCCTTCGGATAGTCTTCCGCCCCGGAGGGCTGAACCGGCTGAGGCATCGCCGTGGGATGTGCCGACCGGGGCATCGCAGTGGAAGAGAAGCTTTGACCGTCCCACGAATTCGGCAGGGGAGCCAGGGATTTGCTTAACGCGCCGCAAGCGGCGAGCAGCGGTACAAGCAGAAGCGCAGCGAGGACTTTAATTTTGGCGTTCATGACATTCCTCCTTTTTTTCCTTTCTTTCAGCATACGGCGGCCGCGGCGGCGCCGCTTGACACCCCGCTGAGAAAGCGCTGATGCGCGGCTGACAATCCGGACTTCCGGGTTTTTACCGGCGAAGCAGCCAGCGGACAGTCGTGACGATACCCACGATCATCATGAGGCACGGGATCACCACCGCCGCGGCCAGAAGCAGCGCCGCCACGATCTTCATCAGAAAGGCGGCCGCACCCTCGAAGAAGCGCCAGACCGAGTTCAGGAAATCCTCCATGCCGGAAGGATCCCATTCGATCTCCGGCGGCCCGGTCCGGTATTGGATGGAGAATTGCGCCCAGCCTTCCCCGGGCCCATACCATCCGCTCGAATGGCGGACGAGGGAATCGCGGTCTTTCCGCCCCATCTGCAGCAGCCGGGTGTGCAGGTCATCCGACCGGTCGATCGGAACGAAAATTTCCTGGGAGACGGTCCGCCCGTCCATAACCTGCCATGCATACCGGTCGGCTTCGTACCCGCCGTACCCGTACGCCAAGCCGGCGGCTTTCTCGGCCGCGCCGTCCGGATCGCCGACTTCAAGCGTCAGGTAAACGGTCTCCACGACGATCAGCCCGTCCGCAATACCCCCGGATGAAATTCCTCCGGAAGACGGCAACGGGTACGACGCCACCCGCGTCGGCGCCTGCGCCTTCGCGCAGGAAACGGTAAAAGCGCCCGCCAGCACGATCCATCCGATCATCCAGCGCTGTTGAACCCTCATGGCAACACCTCCTTGCGGAAGATTCCGGCAGCCTTACCGTACCGCAACGGGGAGGAGGACGCTTGATATCGGGTTGATATTCTGTTGACGAAATGGGGGGATGGGGGAAGATGAACCCCGGCCAAAACCGCGCCGGGGTGACGGGTTCTATTGCACGCCGGGATGGTCGTCATGCTGGCGTGCTCCAGGCCGGCATCCAGGTTTTCCTACTGGACCCCGGCCAAAACCGCGCCGGGG
>JAFGCU010000057.1 GCA_016932475.1 Anaerolineales bacterium | reverse complement strand
TGCGGAAGAGATCCTTACCCCTCCCGGCCTTCGGCCACCCTCCCCAATAGGGGAGGGAAAGTACGGACTATTTTCTTTCACTACCCTCCCCACTCTGGGGAGGGGCCGGGGGAGGGGTCAGCGTTTCCTCCTTTGCTCCAGCTCCATCCGCCGCGTGCGAAAGAGATTCTCCTCGAGTATGCGGCGGTTGAAGCCGATCAGATCGGCGACGAGGCCGATGCAGAAGACGACCACGCCGACGATCAGGAGTACGGCGGCGAGGATGACCGATTGGATGTGCCCGGCGCCGAATCCGGATGCGGCGAAATACAGATAGCGGACGCTGAGCGCGAGCCCAGCCAGGAGGAACAGACTGCCGAGTATCGAAAACACGCGCAGCGGGCGGTACATGACGAACGAGCGCAACAGAGTCGCGCCGGAGAACGACAGGTATTGGAGAATGCCATTGGCGAGGCGCGAGGGGCGGACGGGCGGATTGGTGCGGACCGGGACGAAGGCGACCGCTTCGCCGCGCGCGCCGGCCTGGATCAGCGTTTCGAGCGTGTAGGAATAGCCGCTCATCACCAGCGTCCGCAGCGCGGAATCGCGCGAGAAGGCGCGGAACCCGCTGGTGGCATCCGGCGTGCGCAATCCCGCGACCCAGCCGATCAGCGCGCTGCCGATGCGCTGCAGCACCCGCTTGCCGGGAGAGAACCATTTGAGCGCGGCGACGCCCCGATCGCCAACCGATATGCCGGCGCGATTGGTGAGAATCGGCGCGATCAGCGCGGGAATATCCTCGGCGCAATATTGATTATCGGCGTCGGTGTTGACGATGAGATCCGCCCCGAGCGCGAGCGATTCTTCCAGCCCGGCGGCGAAAGCGGCCGCCAGCCCGCGGTGGGCGGGGAGCGTAAGCACCTTATCCGCGCCGGCCGCTTTCGCCGCCTTGGCGGTGCCATCCGTGCTGCCGTCGTCGATGACGAGCACTTCGACCGCGCGCGCGCCGCGGATGCGGCGGGGCAGCGCCCGCAACGCCGCGGGAAGGTATTTTTCTTCGTTGTAGGCGGGGATCTGGATGATGAGTTTCATAAGACGGGACCGATCCCTCCCGACCTTCGGCCGCCCTCCCCAATAGGGGAGGAAAAGCGAGTACCATTTTTCTCCCCTCCCCGCTCCGGGGAGGGGTCGGGGGAGGGGTAAGAGGATTCTACTCTAGCGCAATATTCCCGGCAGGAAGCCGCAGTAGCCGGTCGAGACGACCAGGTCGTAGGCGGTTTCGTCGCCGGCGGCCATCGGATCCTGCGAGTACGCGCGCACGAAGTAGACGCCTGAGCGCGGCGCGATCCAGCAGATTGCCGCGCCCTGGCCGATCATGCTCGTATCGGGCGGGTACGCGCGCAGGAGAACGGTCGTGCCGTTGGACGAGACGAGTTCGAGCACCGTCCACGAGGTCGGTCCCTGCGCCAGCGCGCGGATCAGATACGTGGTGCCGGCCGCGGCCTGGAAGAAGACCCAGTCGGAATCGCCCGAGGGGCAGGAGGTGTGGCGCTGGGGGACGCCCATGAAAATCTCTTTGGCCAGTAGCGGCGTGTTATCGCTTTCGAACCCGTCCGGCGTGCAGGATTTGATCGTCGTGCCCACCTCGGCCTGGGCGGTGTTCCCGGCGCGATCCTCCGCGATGACGCGGAAGGCATAGGCGTGCCCGGGCTGGGCGGCGTAGACGGTGGAGCGCACGTCCGGCGCGAGATTGGTGACCCAGTCGGTCCATGCGCCGCTGTCGACCCGGAGCTGGATGTCGAAGCCGGCCAGGCCGGAGAACGAATCCCCCGCGGTCCAGGCCAGGTTCACAACCGTCGAATCCTGCTGGGCGGGAAGCGGCGTGACGGCCAGGGTCGGGGCGGTGCGGTCATTGGAGATACCCCACACGATCGCGACGGCCTGGTTCCCGGCCCAATCCGTGACGCGCGCCTGGAATGCCAGCGAAGTCCCTTCCGGCAGAGAGGCCGGATTGAGCGGGCAGGACCAGCCGTCGGAGGGGACGGTATCGGTGCAGACGGGAGTCCAGTTCGATCCGGCCCAATCCGACGAATGGCTGAAGATCTCGACCTTCGCCACGCCGCCGCCGTCGCCGGCGTTCACGACCAGGTTGGCGGGCAGCGCGGAAAGGAACTGGCCGGATTGGGAGGGAGTGACCCACGAAACGGTCGGGATGTCGGAATCGGTCGTCAGGCGGATGGTGTAGCCGTGGTCGGTGCCGCCCTGCGCGGGATGGTTTGCCGAACGGACCTTCACATAATACGTGCCGGAAACGGGGATCTGGAAGCCGACCGATCCGCCGTCGGACGCGGCGAGGACGCTGGATCCGTCGGTGTCGAGCAGCACCATATAGGGCTGGAGGGCGGTCGTGCCTTCGACCCGGGCGACGACGCGGCTCCCGGCGGAGGCGGTGAAGCGGTAGTAGTCCATATCGCCGGCCGGGCAGATCTGCGCGCCGAGCGTGGCGCCGCCGAGGACGGACGCGGTCGCGGCGGTGTTGTTGGATTCACCCGGGTCGGCGCAGGCCGGCGCGGCTTGGGCGGCGATCTGGAAATCGTCGATCGCCCAGCCGCCGTTGGCGTTGCCGTATTCATCGCCCGAGAAGAACGCGAAGCGCACGCGCACGTTGTGCCCGGCGTAGGCGGAGAGATCGATAAACGGCCCGGATTGCCAGGCGCGCTGTTTGTCGTCGCTGAGCTGGTAGAGGTTGACGTAGTTCCCGCCGTCGACGGCGATCTGGACCCGGCGCTGGTCCCAGTGCGGCCCCGACGTCTCGCTGTCGACCCAGTACTTGAAGCGCAGGGTGTACCCGGCGGCGGGGATGTAGACCGGCGGCGAGGTCAGGAAGCCGTAGTTCGTGCCGGTGTTATAGGTGGAATCCGAGGCGCGGTTGTAGACCCAGGCCTTTGCGCCGGTGGAGACGGGCGAGTTCGCCACGCGCCACAGGCCGGTCGCCGTCCAATTCGCGACGGTGCCTTCCACCCCGTCGGCGAAGGGCGCGGTCAGCGCCGCCGGCCAGGCGGGCGCGGCGGTGACCTGGAAGGTGCGGTCGCGCCATTCGCTGAGGCAGGAGGCGGAGCCCGAGCATGAGCGCTGGATCAGGTACCACGTATGGGCGCCCAGGGTTCCCGTGACGCCGCCATCCAGCGAGCGGTATGGAAGCCGGCCTTCCCCCAGAGGCCCGACCGTATCCGCCTCGAACCCGGAGTACAGCGCCGAGACCCCGGTGCGCCAGAAGAAGACCAGCGCGTCGCCGCGTTCGAAGCTCGCGCCGGTCGCGGGCCAGATCATCTCCGCCGGGCCGGGCGTGGCATTGCGGTAGAGCACGCGCAGCGAGGAGACGGAATCCGCCCCGACCGGGTTATCCTCAAGCGAGCGGTCGTCGGATTCGAACGCCTCGACCCGCCCGTAATAATCGTTTTCGGAATAGAGCGTGGCGATCACGTTCGCGCCGACCCGGATCGAGGCCGCTTCGTCGCCGCCGACCGGCGCGAGGAGCGCGCCGCTGGCGTAATCCCCGGTATCCATCACCGTGCAGGCGCCGCCGAAATTTTTCTCCGCAAACAGCGCGACCTGGTCCGCGGAAGGCGAGCAGGCCGGCGGCGGGACGGGGCAGGAGGCGGTATGGACGATCGAGCGCAGGCCGGGGTAGCCTTCGACCGGATTGCCGTCGCGATCCCAGGCGCGGAGCGAGATGGAAGCCGCGCCGGCGCCGAGGCCTGAATCACACATGTTCCAATCGTAGGAGAAGGGCGAGGAGTTGAAGATCGGCCCGACCTGCTCCCAGCCCGAGCCGGTGTTGGCGATGAAGTAGGCGTGGCTGAACCCGCTGCCGGAATCGGCGGCGTAGCCCGAGAGGCGCACGGTCGAGACGGATACCGCGGCCTGATCGGCGGGGGCGGTGATCCCGGCGGTGGGCGCGACGAAGTCGTTCCCGGACTTGTTGCCCGATACGTAATAATTCTGGCCGTCGCCGCCATACCAGGCGGCTTCATCCACCCGGCGCGGCCGCCCGCCGTTGATGCTCACGTCGTCGAAGGTGATATCGATCGAATTGCCCCACCAGGAAGAGGCGTTGCTGTGGACCTGGAAGTGAAGGTGGTGGCCGGTCGAGTAGCCGGTATCGTCCACGATTCCGAGGAACTGGCCGCGGTAGATGCGCGCCCCGGGCGTGCGGAAGGCGACCGGGATGCTGTCCTGCGCCAGGTGCAAGTAGACCTGGTAAGTGGTCGGGACGGTCGAGGTATCCTCCAGGACCAGGTAATTGGCGTGGTTGGCGTTGCCGTCGTAGAACCCGTTGGGGTAGGACCAGACCGCGTACTTAACCGTGCCGGTGCGCGCGGCGACGATCGGCCACATCGGCTGGGCGGATTCGTAGAAATCGAAGGCGTAGGCCATCGAGGAGGAGTGGTTGACCGACTGGGTCAGGAGTTTTGTCCCGCCGGCGGGCCAGGGCAGGTGGTAGCCGCCGATTGCCTTGGCCATCGCCTTCTGATCGGCCGCGGAGGGCGTGGTGAACTGCTTCTTCGTCTCGTAGGAAACAAGGTCCTCCGGCGCCTGGGCCAGGACCGCGTCCCAATCCTTATCGGCCTGGATCGTCACGGCCCAATCCGCGCCCAGGCGGCGGGCGAGCGCGATCCCCGGCTCGGTCGCGATCGGCTCGGCCGGATCGGGCGAAAGGTAAGCGAGGGTGGCCAGGGCCCAGTTGCCGTCGGCGGAGAAGAGCACCTCCTCCACCACGACATCATAGATAAGGAAGGCCATTACCTCTTCGTGCGCGGCGACCGATTCGCCGACCAGCGCGATGATCCGGGCCCGGTCTTCGGGCGTGGGCGGGGCGGCGGCTCCCCTTCGCCCCTGGCTCAGGGCAGGCTCGGAGGGGTTGGCGGCAGCGGATAAAAACAGCGCCGCGAGGCACAGGAGGAGGATGGCGGGCAGGCGTCGAATGGTCATCGGCTGAATATAGGCCCAAAACAGGGCCGATCCCTTCCCGGGAAGAGGGTGCAAATTGCGTGCCAAGGGGAGTATACGGGATATCCACGAAGATGGCAGTAGGCTGATGGTCCGCGGATGGGGGCACGAAGGGAAATCTGGAGGACACAGAGGAAAGCCGAAAGGGGCAAAGAAAAGCTTGGCGTACTTAGTCTGAACCATAAGGAAAGAAAAGCATTGGGTAAGGGGAAGAATAATTCGAAGAGGTGATGATTGTCATAATTGAGCGCGAGGTTATGGAAATACCGATACGTTAAGGTGCATGACATGATAAGAGATATGTGTATATAATCCATAAATGCAGATATTGAATGGCGTTGTAAGGTCCCGATCCGGAGCCGAATTTGAATTCCGAAATATCCTGCCATGGGCAGGCTTTGGCGGATTTTCAATGAGATACTCTTTACTGATGGAGGAAATATGACGAATCCCATCATGCGCGGTCGACCACACGACTGAGTTATCCAAAAAATGGGAAATTCTTACCGTGGACGATGATCTGAAAATCAGATTAGCTGCTTTCGACTGGTTGAGCAAACAGGCCTCAATATTCGATGAAGTCTTGCCAAGAGATGTGTTACAAAGCGGCTTTATTTATGCGGGAAAACGGATAGCGGTAATTTCTCCGCAGGGAATATTTAAACCAAAAGAAATGCAATTTCCATTATCCATAACCACATCACCGGAATCCCCATATGAAGACAGTTATGAAGAAGGTTTGCTTGTATATCGATATCGAGGAACCGATCCAGAACATAGGGATAACGCCGGCCTTCGGGAAGTATATAGAAGAAAACTCCCAATAATCTATTTTAAGGGAATCGTGCCGGGGAAATATATGGCTATTTGGCCTGTTTTTATAATTGGTGATCATCCAGAAGACCTTTCGTTTCGAATGGTTGTGGATGATATTGCCGAATTCCATAAGGTTAAGGAGCTATCCTCTGCGATATCAGATACCGATATTGGAAGACGAACTTACATCACAGCCACTGTAAAGGTGAGAGTGCATCAAAGAGGTTTTCGGGAAAAAGTATTGGATGCCTATCAATCGCAATGCTCACTTTGCAGGATAAGACATAGAGAACTGCTGGATGCGGCACAAATAATTCCCGATGAACATCCTGAAGGTGAACCGAAAATCACCAATGGAATTGCATTATGTAAAATTCACCATGCCGCCTTCGATAATATGTTTATTGGAATCAATCCGGACTATAAAATAATGGTTAGGAAAGATATTCTGGAAGAGGAAGATGGCCCCATGTTGCTGCATGTGCTGAAAGAATTTCATGATAAATCGATAATTTTGCCGCCAAAAATAATTCATTGGCCTAATAAAGATTGCTTAAACTGGAAATACAAACAATTCGCGGAACAAAAATAAACCTGACCGCCGGGGTTCACAACCCCTCGCTTAAAACATGAAAGCCCTGCGGGCTTGCCTGGCATAAGGCGGGGCTTCGGCCTGGCGGGCGCGGGGGCAATCCGCCCTGGCTCCGCCGTGCAGGCCGGAGGAGGTCGGCCTGCGGCTTGGCACCTTCGCCGGCATGCTATCCGGTGGAGTATATTTGGTATGGTCCCGGTTGGGCAGCGATGCGGATGAGCGCCGTGCCGCCGGACGGTTTGCGCAGATTAATAGCAAAACAAGTAAAACCATATTCCATGGGCGGCTTACAATCCCAAATAACCAAATAATTATATCCAAATTGTAAATTATTTCCCATTCTCATGGTGGGGAGCAATGGGAAGGGAAATGGCTTATTATATATAATGAACACTGTTTCCGGCGCCGTGCATGGGATTATGATCCTCGAGCGCGGCTTGGAACGAGTCGGCTGGAAGGAGGAATTATGTCAATCCAGAAGAAGCGTCAGATAAAGGTTGATACGAACCAATTCTACGTTCTATCTCCAATTCTTCCTTATATCGATATCATTTTTCGATCGATTAATATTCATAAAAAGGACTATTCCAAAACAACAACCCTTATCCATAAATTTCAGGAAGACCCGAGAATGGTGGAAGTCGTGCATAAATGCGGCGACGCCTCGGCCAAAGTTCCTTATCTTATCGAAGCGGGCGAGACAAAGGAATCCATCCTGAAGACTTTGCGGGGGATTGCGGATCCTCACGTGGAATACCTGAACCGGCTCCCGGAAAAAATCCAGACCACCATTCATCTGCTGCTTTCCATAAATATCCTGCCGCGGGGATGCGAGGAGCTTGGGATACCGGCGTTGCTGGAAATCGACCGCATTCAACGGGAAATGATTGGAACACTGCGGGGGTTGATGGAGGATCGACCGCTTGCCAAAGCATTTCACGAGAATAATCGGACGGCCCTTCAGATGCTAGACCGTGATTGGCCCCGGATTCGGGAGGAAAAAACGTGCCGTTTTTCCACTGTTCTATTGCCGGAACTCGCCCAAACGCAATACAAACCGACCTTTGACAAAGAGGGCTGGTTAAAATACATTCACGAAACCTGCGTTATCGTCGATTCGCCGGATGCAAAAATCCTCCGCCCGTTCATTCCCGCGGTTTTGCAGGATCCATATCCGGCAAGTGAACCAATACCCGTGATGGGGTCGGCGGATTGGCTTATCGTCAACGTGGGCAAGATAGGCCGTCATCTGACGCGCGCTCTCCTGGGAATAATTAAAGAACGCCTGGAGACGGAACAAATTCCATTGGAAAAAGACAATTACGAACTTATAAATCAGCGTGCGCTTGAAACACTGCATAATTATGTGGAGAAAATGCCTTAGCGAGGTGTTAAAAAAAATCAGAGGATTTCATGACGGGGCCGGGGGGGATGAGGAAGAGGCCGGTCATGTCCCCCGTTCGAAGCGAACAACGGCGCGCCGACGAAGACCGCCGCGGCCCGCCGTACCGGAAGGAGGCCGGGTGGGGCAGGTGACCACCCACGGGCACGACCGCCCGATCGGGTCGCTCATCCCGACCCGGAAGGGATGAGCAGGGACGACGCACCGGGACGGCGTTCCCGTTCCGCCGCAGGGGAGCCGGGCTTTCGGCGGGATGGAAGGCCCGTCGAACTTCTCCTCGGTGGCCCGCCGGTATCAGCAGCCGGCATAAGGAGATCCGGAACAGGATTGGATTGAAGATCCCGCGGAACTTCCTTTTCAGAGGTTTCCTCCTGACATATTCATTGTGTTTGTTATCCCCGTTGCGGCAATAATTATTAGCCGCAAAGAGCGCAAAGTACACAAAATTTTTTGCGCACGGAACCCTCGCGCAGCATAACTGCTTGATCCTGCTTCATGAGCGGTTTTGGTTGCGTGGCGAAGAGGTCTGCCCTGCGAAGCAGGGGGTTCTTTTTTGATGTATGAACCTGAATGGGTATAAAGCGATAGGGTCATGCGAAGCCGATGCTCATCCGGCGGAATGGTTGTGCGCGGGGGATGCGGGAGAGCTGCGCCGCCCGGCGCGGCGGGGCGAACGGGCAAATCAACAGAGGCTTTCGTGTACAATCCTTCTTGGCGCCAACCGCCGGCTGGAGGATGCGGGATATGACCCATTTTGAAATCGTCGCGCACCGGGGCATTCATTCCGAGGCCCCTGAAAATACGATCGCCGCTTTTCAGCGGGCGCTCGAATGGGGCGCGGATGCGGTCGAAATGGATATCCGCTTAACGGCCGACCGCATTCCGGTTGTCTATCATTATTACTATCTGCAAGTGGTCACGAACTCCATGGGGGCCATCTTCGATTATTCGCTGGAGCAATTGCGCGGCGTGGAGGTGATCTGCCCCCAGAAACCGGACGCGCCCGCGGGAAGAATTTCCACGCTTGCGGAAATATTGGATCTGTTCGGCGGAAAAATCGGATTGGAGCTTGAGATCAAAGGGCCTGAACCGGAAGCGCCGGAAATCATCGGAGGGTTGCTGAACCGATATAAGCCTTTCTGGCCGACGATAGAAGTAACTTCGTTCGAACCGGCCCTGTTACTGGCCGTTAGCGCGGTTTGTCCCGGGCTTGCGGCGGACCTGCTGCTGGAAAAATCGGAAGCCTGGGAGCAGCCGGATGTTGTGGCATACCAGGCGGTCCATCGCGGCCGCCTGGCCGGTGCCCGGGCCGTGCACCTGCATACGACGCAATTATCGGAAAACATTGTGGCCGTTCTGCGGCGGGCGGGGATGGAAGTGCATGCCTGGGATGTGAATGACGGGAAAGCGCTCGAACAGGCCGCGCGATTGGGCATACCCAGGATTTGCACCGACCGGTTCAAGATGGCTTATGCCCATCGGACCAATTTGGCGGATGGATCGCAGCGATAAACGCGCCCGGCATCCCCCTCGAAAGAAGCCATCTGATCGATTGCCCGGCCAATCACCGCAATAAAGGGGTGGAACCGTTTCAGGCGGATTCTGCCGGCCGGCCGGGCGCCCGGACATATGCGACCGCATATATTTGCCGGGCTTGTCGTTGCCGCGGAGATCGGAATCGCGGCCGTTGTATTCGTCGTTTGTAACCGGAAGCTGGCGGAAGGGAAAAGCGAGTATGAAATATCTGGAGATAACGGAAAAAGACCGTCTTCTGGTGCAGGCCGCCATCGAGGTGGTCGCGAAGCATTACCGCGAAGAACGCCATACGGTCGGAGCGGCGGTGCTGTGCGCATCCGGGAAAATCTTCACGGGAGTTAATGTTGAATCCGTCGGGTACGGGCCGTGCGCGGAACCGATCGCGATCGGCGCGGCGGTCAGCCATGGGGAAATTGAATTGACGGTCGTGGTGGCCGTCCAGGGGGGAACCGCCGGTTTCCCGGTCATCCCGCCCTGCGGGAACTGCCGCCAGCTGGTTTGGGATTATGCCCCGGAGGCCGCAGTGCTCCTGGATAAGGACGGAGACCTGATTAAGGTGGGGATCGCCGATCTCCTGCCGATGGCGTACCGCAACTTCTATGACAATTAATCCCGGGGCCGAGAGCGCCTGAAAAACCTTGCGGGTGGATCGACCGGCCTCGGCGGAAAATCCCGCAAAAATTTTCCGGCGAACAAAAAAGGCCGCACAAAGTGTGCGGCCCTTTTTCCGTGTTGATGCCGGCGCTTGCCGGCCGAAGGATCCTCAGGCGCCGGGCGACGGTTGCAGGAAGTAAAGCGCCAGACGGAACAGAAGCAGGCAGTTGATCGGCAGAATGACCATCAGCAACAGCGCCGCGACGATCAGAGTCGCCAGGCGATTGGTCTTCCGCACCGGAATCTTCGCGCCCGCAATCATCCCCCGGATCTCCGCCCATTGTTCCGCGGAAGCGCACCGCTTCGGGATCAGGTGGATGGTGAAGTCGGTCGGAAACAACGCCAACACCTTCTCGTCCTCCAGCCAATAGGCATACTTTCCCCATGGAACGATCGATTCGCCGTTCTGATCCGTGTGCGTGACGCCGGTATCCGTAAACCGGAACTCCGGCTGGCCGGAAAAATTTTTCGCTTGCGTGTATGCTTTTTGAATTCTCCGCGGGAACACGAAATATTGGACGAATGCCGTCGCCGCCACCATGATGAGAATGACGGAGCATGTCGGCAACCCGACGGATGCCATCCCGGTGATGTAGGTGAACACCATGACTGTTAAAGCGCAGATTAAAAACAGAAAGAGGATTGCGGGATGCAGGAATTTATATATGCCGGTTCTTCCGGCCAGCAGCAGATTCGCGTGACGGAACTCCTCCAGCGTCGGATCGGCTTTGATGCGGATTTCCATGTGCATGCCCCTTTCCATATTGCGGCCATTCCAGGATGGAGATGATGCGGCGCAAAAAAAACGGCGGCACTGACAATGATACCACATCGAATTCATCACCGCGGAACGATACGGCGATATTATTATCAGCACTTGCATTCATCGCATAATGGAGTAAAATGAAATTAATAATTTGCGCCCGCAATGGAGCGGGAAGCATACTGCAAAGGCGCGGACGCGAATCGAATTCCCGGACTCGCGCGGAAAGGAACCAGCGGTTCTGCAACCGGAAACAGAAACCACCCCATCGATTATGAAAAAAATCTCCCGTAATCACAAACCCAAACTGTCGCCCTGCCTGACCTTCGCCTGTTCGGATGATTGCTGCACGTACGGCGCGGATGTGGAAATAAGGGAACGGCAGCTGCTGATCGAAAACAACCTCGCCGTGCCCGAAGAATTCACCGGGCCCGAGGAGGATGGCGGCGTCATGCTCTACCGGACGGCGCTCGGGCCGCGCGGATGCATCTTCCTGCTCCCGGAGCGGGGGTGCCGGCTGCACAATACGCCCTACAAGCCGTCGGTTTGCCTGGTCTTCCCGCGCGATACCGAGGAGGCGATGGAAGCTTTCGAGGACGGATACCTCCCGTGTTTCGAGGAGGAATACAATAAGATCGCGGCCGGTTGCCGGAAGAAGCGGTCCGGGGCCCTGGAAAAAACTCCCGCATAAAAAAGCGCGCCCGATCGGGCGCGCTTTTTTTTATGAAAGCATTGTTATGCGGAGTGCTTTCCCCCGTGCGGCGCCTCCGGTGCGAAGAATTCGCGAATGGGGGGAGCGAAGCAGCTCTCCCTTCCCGGGTTTGTGGCCCTCGCTTCCCCGCTCAACGCGCCGGGCTCCCGGGCGGACATTTCAAAGGCTTCTTTTTATCCATAATGCGGATGTTTTCGCGGCTACTGTTCCTTGGAATTCTGAAAACTCTCATCCAGCAGCTGGTTGAGCTCGTGCTTGGCCTGGACCGGAGAGACGGCCATGGCGTATTGCCACTCGTCGACCAGCCAGGTGACGGCCCGCTCCAGAATGATCCCCTCCGTGTCGTTCAGCTTGCGGTTGCGGTTGTAAAACGAAAGATCCCGGACCAGGCGGCACAAGGATCCGGAATTGCCTTCACGGATCCGGGATTGGATCTGGGTTTTGCGTTCCATCCGGTTGGGGGAGAACGGATCATACCGGGAACGGAGTATTGGAAACAGGCGCTCGAATTCGGACCGGGAGGCGGGCATGCGCAGGCTTCCGTTTTCCGAATGGTCGACCGGAATCCAGATCGTCAGGTCCTTGGTGCGCACGACATAGTAGCGGGTGAGGACTCCCGCCACTTCCTTGTTCTCCAACCCGACAATGTCCGCCAGGCCGTGCGAGGCGTGAATGACCTTGTCGCCGACGTGGAATGCCACAAATCACCTCGTTTCAGGGTTCTGGCTGCGCCGCAATAAAAAAACGGCCATAAAAGAGGACTGGCCGGTGACCCCACGAATCCTGTCTTAGGGAACCTCAGTATACCATCGATCCCTTCCGGCTTTTCGCAAAGACTGGCGAAGCCGGCGTGTTCTGAATACAATTCCTGACAGACCCAACACCCCAAGGGAGCGCCGATGGAACCAAAATCGAACGGTATCGCGAAGGTGAACGACAAGCGGGAAATCTTCGGCTGGGCGATGTACGACTGGGCCAACTCGGCCTTCTCCACCACCATCGGCACCGTATTCCTGGCGCCGTACGTGGCCAGCCTGGCGGCGGACGCGGCCAAGCCGTTTGCGGACGGCATGGCGCGGGTGGCCGGCATCGCGGTCGCGCCGGATTCGTTCTTCCCCTTCTGCATCTCGATCTCGGTCGGGCTGCAGGTGCTCTTCCTCCCGATCCTCGGGGCGATCGCGGATTACTCCCACCTGCGCAAGCAGATGATGCAGTTGTTCGCCGTAGTCGGCGCGCTGGCCACCACAGCCCTGTTCTTCACCACGGCCCCGATTTGGTGGATGGGCGGCCTGCTCTACATTATCGCCAACCTGGCGTTCGGCGCGGCGCTGGTCTTCTACAACTCCTACCTGCCGGATATCGCCTCCCCGGACCAGCGCGACAAGGTCTCTTCCTACGGCTGGGCGATGGGGTACCTGGGCGGCGCCCTGTTGCTGGTGTTCAACCTGGCGCTCTATCTCCTGCACGACAAAATCGGCCTGGCGAGGGATATGGCTGTGCGGATCAACCTCGCCTCGGCCGGCCTGTGGTGGCTGGGGTTTGCCTTCTTCACCTGGGCCCGCCTCCAGCCGCGGCATGCCGCCAAGCAGCTGCCCAAAGGCGAGAATTATGTCGGCGCGGGTTTCAAGCAGCTGTGGGGGACCCTCAAGGATATCCGGCGTTTCCCGGAAACGCTTAAATTCCTGCTGGCCTACTTCCTTTACAACGACGGAATCCAGACCGTGATCGCCGTTTCGGCCACGTTTGCCGCCGCCCCGCTCCTGCGCGGCGGGTTGGAGATCGGGCAAGCCACCCTCACGATCGTCATTCTGATGATCCAGTTCATGGCCTTCTTCGGCGCGCTGCTGTGGGGCAGGCTGGCCGCGCGGATCGGCGCCAAGCGCTCGATCATCCTCAGCCTGGTGATCTGGGCCGGCGTGGTGATCTACGCCTACGGCGGGCTGCGCGGGGATACGCGGGTGGTCGAGTTCTTCATCCTCGGTGGGTGCATCGCGGTGGTGATGGGCGGCTCGCAGGCGATCAGCCGCAGCCTGTTCGCGCAGATGATCCCGGCCGGCAAGGAAGCCGAATATTATTCCTTTTACGAAGTCAGCGAACGCGGCACATCCTGGATCGGGCCGTTCCTGTTCGCGATGATGAACCAGGTGTTCGGCAGCCTGCGCCCGGCGATTCTCTCGCTGATCTTCTTCTTCGTGATGGGGCTGATCCTTCTGCCGTTCGTCAACGTGAAGAAGGCGGTCGACGATGTGAAGGCGTACGATGCGGGGAGCGGGCACGGTTAACGGGAATCGGAAATATGATTTCGGCTGCTTGACCAGCGCATCACCTACCAGCCACTAGGGCACAAAGACACAAAGGGTAACGTTGAGTACCCCCTTATGGTCTTTGTGTCTTGGTGGCTTCGTGGTAGAAAAACCCTGGGTTGCGGAAAGCCGGCAAATCAGTATTCTATTATGGGAATATACTACTAGAAACGCTCATCATATATAGGGGAGGTCGTGATGATTTTCTTCAACCGGGTCCCGATGCTGATTTGTGCCGGGTCGTTTGTGTTGCTCTCCGGCTGCCAGCCCGCCGCAACTCCCGTCCCGACCGGCACGCCGACGGACACTCCGACCTTTACGGCGACGCCGACTTTAACGGATACGCCGACGTTCACACCGACCAACACCGAGACGCAAACGGCAACGCCGACGTTTACATCGACGCCGCCCTACAATGCGCCGGGAACCTATCGGGTCTTCAAATGCGTCGGCTACTATCTGGCCGGAGCGCCGATCAGCGTAAGGTTTTGCGTTACAACGGTCAAGGTGTATGACGATTACACCATGCAGTTTAATGTAAATTGGAAAGTTTTTGCCGGCGGGTATCGCGTAACGAAGTATGCGGATACCGACAACCCCCGTATGCGGATTGAGGACAACCTGGGGAATTCCTACATGCATTTTGCGACTGGCGGTTGCGCTGCTGAAATTGCGATATTTCAGGGAGAAGGGGATTGCAACGGATGGTTCCTCTTCCATCCGGCGAAGCCGGGGGCGACTTCCTTCCGGTTTTACGATAACGACCACATTGTTTTCATTGACGGGATCGTCCTGCTCCAAGGGGATTTCCCCACTCCTACGGCCATGCCGACACCCACTCTGGGATCGTACAACTCGCCGGGAACGTACTGGATTTATAAATGCACGAATTTTATTCCGCAGCGAAACTTTGACGGAGCCGTGCAAGTCACCCTCTGTCTGAATACAGTTACCATCAATGATAAGTTCGAAATGCGATTTAATGTTAATTGGAAGATTACATACGGATGGGTTAATAGTTGGAATAAACAATCCGATGCCAATAATTATGAAATTTACCTTGAGGATAATTTGGGAAATGAATACAACCATATTTCCACAGGCGGATGCGCCGGGCAGGAAACGTTTATCGTAAACCATGGGACCTTTGGCGACTGTAACGGATGGTTCCAATTTCCTCCGGCCGAGCCGGGCGCGACATCATTCCGATTCGTGGATTCCGCTAACGCGGCATCGATCGAGAATATTGTTCTGATACCTAAAAAACCGAAAATAAAAAAGGAAAAAATGGTCGTCGCAGATGTGTGGGCAGAAGACAACGGGATCGGACGCGGCTAGTTGAAGCGGAGAGCTTGATCCCGGCTATCGAGAATTAACCACAAAGACATGCAGACACGATAGGATCGATCTCTATAGTGCCAAAGTGTCTTTGTGGTAAAAAATGCTTGAGTTGCAGAAAGCCGGTAAAAAAAACAGTTTTTAATGTGGGGATATACTACTATCTGGGTGTTGAAAAGGCATCCAAGGTGGTCGAGCAGCGGTTTTTTGCGTATCGAGACCACCGGATATTTAGCGGGGTCTCGATACACCCGCAAAGAACGCAGGCTACTCGACTGACTTTTCAACTCCTAGAAGCCCCCATCTTTCAAAGGGGAGGTCGCGATGTTTCCCTTCAACCGGGTCCCGCTGCTGGTTTGCACAGGGTCGTTTTTATTGCTCTCCGGTTGCCAGCCCGCCGCAACTCCGGTGCCAACCGAAACGGCGACGGCAACTCCGACCTTGACGACAACGCCGACCGGGACGGATACGCCTACCATCACACCCACCAATACCGAAACGCTCACGGCAACGCCGACGTTCACAGCGACGCCGCCCTACAACGCGCCGGGAAAATATCAAATCGATAAATGTGCTGATTTCAGGTTGGAGAATAACCCGGTGCAAATTCTTTTTTGTGTGGATTCGGTAAATGTACGTGCGGATTCAACAATGCAATTTAATGTCAGTTGGTTGGTGGCCACTTGGGGTTATGCGGTTAAAAAATATCCAGATACAGATAACAATAATATTTTTATTAAGGATAACCTGGGAAACAAGTACGCCCATATTGAAACCGGCAATTGCGCAGCGGAGATCAGGATTATTGCGGGTCGGTCGAAATGCACCGGTTGGTTCCTCTTTAATCCGGCGATACCGGGAGCGACTTCATTCAGCTTCTTTGACACGACCCATGGTGTGCGGATCGATGAAATTAAGTTATTGGATCAGAAATACATCCCCACCAGGACAAAAACGATTCGACCGACCGGCACGCTGTATAACGAACCAGGAACGTACAAAATCTATAAATGTGTCACCTATTTGCCAAGCGGACGCCTACTTGGGGCGGAAAAGGTCCAACTTTGCCTAAATACGGTCTTGGTTAATCCAAATCGCACGATGAAATTCAACCTGTCGTGGAAAGTATTTACGTCAAAATCCGTAGTAAAGAGTTCCGAAGCGGGGAATATCATCCTCGTGGATAATCTCGAAAACGAATACCAATACAACGATACGGGCGGATGTGCCGGGGTTGATAGGAATTTTAGTATTACAGAGTCGTGTGGAGGCTGGTTTCAATTTCCTCCGGCGCAACCCGGTGCAACCTCCTTCCGTTTCATCGATCTTGTAAACAGAATTGAATTCGAGGATATTGTATTGCTCCCGAATGCCGCATAACGGACGGGATATCTTTTCTACAATGTGACCAATATCCATTGTCCTAATTATTTTCTTTTCATCGTTGCGGTAACCACGTTTGTTAACCTCGCCTGCGGCTCCTCGGCGATGCTCATTCCGCTCGCGCCCTTCGCCGACGATTACCCCGACAACCCGATGGTCCATAAATAGGGGATGATCCTTGTCGACGGGACGGGGAACCGCTGTGCCTGCGCGAGGTCAACCTCGGTGGATTGCCCACTCTGGTAGGGATCACCGTCCCGGCCCGCCGGCAGGGAAACCTCGACTGGATCAAGGACTCCAAGGAGAATCCCGATCCAACTGCGGCGGACGCGCACAAGGGGATGGACGAGTTCCTCCAGGCAGTGCGGTATGAAAACACCCGCATTGATGAGTGGATGCTGATAACTCTATCGCGTGATTGGTTAACTCCCCGCTTTTATTTCTCCACGGAGTACACCGAGGACGCGGATTATTTCCCTGGTATTTTTCTTAACTCCGTGATCTCCGTGGATTTATATGGGGGAAAGAGCACCCGCCGGCCTGGGCCGCCCCGGAAGACGATCCACATGAAATGTAAATCCAAGCGTCAATGTACAATTAAAATCACCCTCCTCCATGGATGCCCTGAGGCTTATACTGGCCCAAAGGATCATTTTCATCATTCGCGTGTGATCTTTCATGCGATCCATCAGCAGTTACTTATTCTTTTGGAGGTGTCTATGGCTCAAATTATCGCCGTTTGCGGATTGGATTGCGCCGCGTGCGAGGCATATAAGGCCACGCAGGCCAAGGATGAAGCCGCCAAGGAAAAGGTCGCGGCCAAGTGGCGGGTCGATTATGGGAATCCGAAGGTGGACGCCGCCTACGTGACCTGCGACGGCTGCCTGGCTGCGGACGGCCGGTTGGGCGGGCACTGCACGGAATGCGAGCCGCGTCTGTGCGCGGTGGGACGCGGGCTGGCCAACTGCGGCCTGTGCCCGGATTACGACTGTGAAAAAATCAGCAGTCTGCTCAAATACATCCCGGACGCAAAGGCCAGGCTCGACGCGATCCACGCGAACCTGTAAATTCTTATCGTTGCCGATCCAAAGGGCATGCCGGCCGGAAGTCTGCTTGGCATGCCTTTTTTTTTCGAAATTCCCCCCTTCAGGCAATTAGGAAGCCACGAAGCCTCCCCCGGCGGGATTCTCGCCGGGGCGCACGAAGAGCGCGAGGGTTTAATAAAAGAATTTTTCATGGCTTTGGTGCTCCCCGGTTGCACCCACACGGTAGGGGATTCCATGGGCTTTTTTCGGGAAGATAAATCCCGGCAAATCAAGAAAAAATAATCAGCGGGGAGTACAATGGAGGGCTGATGCGCGGAGCGCATGCGTTCGATCCGCGAATTTCCGCTGGAGGAAAAGACCGCTCATGACGGAAAACCCAAAACCGATCCCGGAAAAAGTCATCATCGTCCAAAAGAACGGCCCCCTCCTGGTCCGGGGCGGCATTCCCCTGTACGACAAAATTCAAGTGGTGTCCGAACACGGCGAGCCCCTGACCTGGAAGATGGGGAAGCGGTACGAGACGGGCAATTCCTACATCCTCTGCCGCTGTGGAAAATCCTCCAAGATGCCGTTCTGCGACAACACCCACGCCAAAATCGGCTTCGACGGGACCGAAACGGCCGACGAGCGCGCGAATGCGGAGCGGGCGGAGCTTTTCCCCGGCGGCACGCAGATCGAAGTCCGGCACGATGATTACCTGTGCATGGAGTCGGGCTTCTGCGGAACGCGCTGGACGACGATCAAGCAGCTGGTGCTCCTGACGGAGGAAATCGGCGCGCGCTCGCAGGTGGTATCGATGGTCGAACGCTGCCCGTCGGGATCCCTGACCTACCGCCTGAAGGGCGAGGCGGAGGATATCGAGCCCGACCTTCCGCAGGCGATCGCCTATACGACCGATATCCTTTCCTCGGGCGCGGTGCGCGGGGCGTACTGGGTGATGGGCAACATTCCGATCATCCGTTCCGACGGCAAGCCGCTCGAAATCCGTAACCGTGTGACACTGTGCTCGTGCGGCCTTTCGAAGAAGAAGCCGCTGTGCGACGCGGCCCACCGGCCAAGCGTGGAAGGCAAATCGGAATCCCGGCCGCCTTGGGAAACCTGGAAAGCCGATTCCAAGAAATAAGTCCTTCGTGCAAAACAGTCGATGTACTGGAGTAATTCGATCGCGTTACCCCGCCATGACGACTACGTCTCCCCGGCGTGACGGTCACGTCACCCCGGCGTGATGACCACGTCACCCCGGCGTGTTTTTGGCCGGGGTCCACAACACACTCCGATATAAACCCATGGATGCCGGCCAAGTACACGCCGGCATGACGATCGCGTCACCCCGGCATGTGTTTGGCCGGGGTCCACTACATACTCCGATAAAAACCTATGGATGCCGGCAAAGTACGTGCCGGCATGACGGTCACGTCACCCCGGCGTGACGATCACGTCACCCCGGCGTGTTTTTGGCCGGGGACCACAACACATTCCGATAACTACTCATGGATGCCGGCCAAGTACGCGCCGGCATGACGATCGCGTAACCCTTGCATGACGATCGCGTAACCCTGACATGACGATTACGTCACCCCGGCATGACGATCGCGTAACCCCGGCGTGACGGTCACGTCACCCCGGCGTGTTTTTGGCCGGGGTCCACTACACACTCCGATAAAAACCCATGGAAGCCGGCCAAGTACGCGCCGGCATGACGATCGCGTAACCCTGACATGACGATCGCGTAACCCCGGCGTGACACCGCATCACCCCGGCGTGCTTTTGGCCGGGGACCACTACACACTCCGATAAAAACTCATGGATGCCGGCCAAGTACGAGCCGGCCGGCGTGGTTGTTGGTATACTAAATTCCCCGCCAGGGTTTTACGCGGCGGGGAATGGTATCACTTGGAATCTGCGAAGGCTGCCCCTCCGTATCCTTTCCAAACGCCCGGGCTTCCCCTGGACGACCGCGTGCGCGACCTCGTCGCGCGGCTCACCATTGAAGAAAAACTTGCCATGCTTTCTCAGGACCTGGCCGCCGTGCCGCGGCTCGGGATCCGCGCGTTTAAAACCGGCACCGAAGTGCTGCATGGCGTAGCCTGGCTGGGGGAGGCGACAGTCTTCCCGCAGGCGATCGGCCTGGGGAGCACGTGGAACCCCGGCCTGATGCGCCGGATCGGCGATGCGGTCGGCGACGAGATGCGCGGCTTCGCCTTCCGCAACCCGGAGCGGCACGGGTTGAACGTCTGGTCGCCGGTAGTGGATCTGCTGCGCGATCCGCGCGCCGGGCGGAACGAGGAGGGCGTTTCCGAAGATCCGCTCCTGACGGCGAAGATGTCGACCGCCTATTCCGCCGGACTGCGCGGGGAGCATCCTTTCTACCTTAAAACCGCCCCAACCCTCAAACACTTCTTCGCCTATAACAACGAGGACACGCGCGAAACGACCGATTGCAGCATCGACCCGCGCAACCTGCATGAGTATTACTGGCGAGCGTTCCAGGGCGCGATCGCGGCCGGATCAGCCTTGGGTGTGATGACCTCCTACAACCTGGTCAACGGCCGTCCGAACACGCTCAGCCCGCACCTGGCGGAATCCGTCCGGACGTGGAACGATCAGGCTCTGATGATCGTCGGCGATGCCCGCGGCCCATCGCTGATCGTCGACAAACAAAAGTATTACGAGAGTCACGTGGAAAGTCACGCCGCGGCGCTTCGCGCCGGGCTCGACAGCTTCACCGAGATGAAGGAAACACGGGCCTTCACCTCCGGGTACATCCGCGAGGGGCTCCAGCGCGGATTGTGCACCGAGGAGGATCTCGACCGGGCGGTCGCTCATATCTTCTCAATCCGGATCCGGCTCGGCGAATTCGATCCGGAGAATCCGTATGCCGGCATCACCGACTCGGTCATCCTTTCGCCGGAGCATACGGCGCTGGCGCGCGAGGCCGCCCGGCAGCAGATGGTCCTTATAAAAAACGAAGGCGATGCGCTTCCCCTCGACGTTTCGCGGATTAAAAACCTGGCTGTTATCGGCCGCCGGGCCGACGAGGTCCTCGTCGACCATTACAGCGGCAAGCTGCCCTACGTCCGCACCCCGCTGGCGGCGATCCGGGAGAAACTCGGAGAGCGGGCGGCGGTCCATTATGCGGCGGACGGCGGAAGCGAAGCGGCCTGCGATCTCGCCCGCGCTGCGGATACCGTGATCGTCTTCGCCGGCAACCACCCGACCTGCAACGCGGGCTGGGCGCAATGCCCGGAGCCCACCGAGGGCAAAGAGGCCGTCGACCGCAAGGCGATCCATCTGCCGGACGAAGAATGGATCCGCCAAGTGTATGCTGCCAATCCTCGGTCGATCCTGGTGCTGATCTCGAGCTTCCCGTATGCGATCGTCTGGTCGCAGGAACACGTTCCGGCGATCCTGTGGTCGTCGCACGCGGGCCAGGAACTCGGCGATGCGCTTGCGGATACGCTCTTTGGCGACTCGGACCCCGCCGGCCGCCTGACCCAGACCTGGTACCGGTCCCTTGACGGCCTGCCGCCGATCACCGATTACGACATCATCCGCGGAAAAAGAACCTATCAGTATTATGAAGGCGAGCCGCTCTTCCCGTTCGGGCACGGGCTGACATACACCACGTTCCGCTACGGCAACCTGAAGCTCGGCGCGGACAGGGTTTCGGCCGCGGGATCGGTTTCCGTTTCGTGCGAAGTGACCAACACCGGTGCGCGGGCGGGCGAGGAGGTGGTGCAGCTGTACGCGCATGCCCGCCGGTCGCGCGTGAAGAGGCCGCGGAAGCAGTTGATGGATTTCGAGCGGATCCGCCTCGCGCCGGGGGAAACCCGGACCGTCCGCTTCACCCTGCCGGCCGCCGGGCTGGCGTTCTGGGATGTCACCCGCGAAAAATGGACGGTCGAATCCGGCTTGTACGACCTGATGATCGGGCGTTCCTCAGCGGATCTGCCGCTGCAAACATCGCTGAAGGTGGACGGCGAAACCATCCCGCACCGCGATCTGACGCGCCCGACGCGCGCGGAGAATTACGACGAGTACCGCGGCGTGCGATTGGCGGATGAATCTAAGATTCGAGGGAATGTGGTCGGCGCGCCGGAAGAGGGCGGCTGGATCGCGTTTTGCGGTTCGGTTTTTCCAAAGGGTGCGGCTCGTTTCCATGCCCGGGTTTCCAACGACGGGAAACAGCCCGCCGATTTGGAAATCCGGTTCGACCGGCCGGACGGGCCGGTGGCCGGGCGCGTTTCGGTTCCTCCCACCAAAGACCGCTATGATTATGCCGAAGTGGAAGCGCCGGTGAGCGGGGCCGCCGGCTTGCACGATGTGTATCTGGTGTTCCGCGGCAGAATGCGGATCAGCGCGTTTCAGTTCCAAGACTGATCTTTAATCTTAGCCCCACCCTCATCCGGCCTTCGGCCGCCTTCTCCCAGCAGAAGCCGGGAGAAGGAAGGGAAGAGGGGGAGTTGGAATTTTTCAGCCATGAGTCTCTTCCGACGGACGAAACCGGCAACCCCTCCCGCCTCCGGGATTCACCACGCCCATGCCTTCGTGCGGCAGAGCGGCGGCATCCGCATCGACAAGCTCGCCCCGGACGGGGATTCGATCCAATCGGCGGAGAAGGGCGCCTGGGCGGAATACGGGCGGATGGACTTCCGCGGCGGCCCGGACGTGTGCATGGCGTACGCCGCCGCCGAGGAATGCGGACGCCGGATCGAGATCCGGATTGACAAGCCCGACGGGCGCAGGATCGGAACCCTGGCCGTCGAATCCGCCGGCGCGGCGGACTTGTTCCGGGAAAACTACGCCGCGCTTGCGGCCGTTGAAGGTGAACACGACCTCTTCCTGGTTTTCCCAGACGGCGCGCTCGGGTTGGATTGGTTCGTCTTCTCGAAAGATCCCGGACGCGAAACCCCCGCGCAGCGCGCGGCGCGGATGCGCTGGTGGCGCGAGGCGCGCTTCGGGCAGTTCGTGCATTGGGGCCCGTATTCGGTCCTCGGACGCGGCGAATGGGTGATGTACCAGGAGAACTGGCCGCGGGAGGAATATGAGGCGCAGGCGGCCGCGCGCCTGCGGCCGGGCCGCTTCCATGCCGCGGATTGGATCCGAAGGCTCTCCGGCGCCGGCCAGCGCTACCTGGTGATCACCGCCAAGCATCATGACGGATTCTGCATGTTCGATACGCGCGTGCGCGGCTTCGAACCGGTCCATGCGGAAGGAGCGGCCCAACGGTACGACATCGTCGATTTTTCCCCGTGGCGCCGCGATCCGATGCCGGATCTGGCGCGCGAGTGCCGCCGGCGCGGGATCCGTTTCTGCCTGTATTATTCGATCCTGGACTGGCACCACCGCTCGCAGCTCCCGGTCGCGGACGGGTCCGGGCTGACCGATATGCTCCCGGGGATGAAAGACCGCTACATTTCGGAGATGAAGGAACAGCTGTGCGAGCTGGTAGAGCGTTACGACCCGGACCTGCTCTGGTTCGACGGGGATTGGGGCGGGGAGAAGTGGTGGTGGACCGCCTCCGACGGCCAGGCGCTCTACCGATTCCTGCGGACGCTTAAACCATCGCTGATTATCAACGAGCGTGTAAAGCGCGACAGCGGACTGGGCGATTTCCGCACGCCGGAGCAGACGATCCCGGAATCCGCGTTGGAGGGCGATTGGGAAAGCTGCCTGACGATGAACGACCATTGGGGGTACCATGCGGAAGATCACCATTGGAAAACCGCGCGGGAACTTATCCGCAGCCTGGTCGACATCGTTTCCAAGGGCGGCAACCTGCTCCTCAATGTCGGGCCGAGGGCGGACGGCAGCCTGCCGTGGGAAACCCGCGCGGGCCTGAGGTCCGTCGGCCGGTGGATGCACGCCTATGGTGAAAGCATTCACGGCGCGTCGGCCGGTCCGTTCTTGTGCGTCTCCGGTCATTTCCGCTGCACCGCGAAGCCCGGCCGGTTGTTTGCGCACGTCTTCGATTGGCCGGGCGAGCGTATTCTGCGGCTTCCGGCCGTCCGGAATATGATCGGTGCAGTGTATATGATGGGGAAACCGGGCGCGCCTCTGACCTTCCGGCGGGCGGGGGGAGGGATCGAAATCGATCTGCCGGCCCGTGCCCCGGATCCCTGGGATACGGTGATCGTTCTGGAAGTCGATGGATTACCCGAAGCGGTTCCGGAGTCGTAAAGGCGGACGGCCGTCCACCCATACGCCGATCCTTATTCCCCACCCCGGTTCCTTTTGGGCAACCCCTCCCCCTTTTCCTCGCATAAGCCAGGGAGGGGGATGAAGAAAATGAGGAAATTTTATGCCTTTGAAATCCGTTCGCCGCAGCAAACCGGTCAAGCGGTCCTCCTTTCCGGCCGGGAAAAAACGCTCAAAGTCCGCCGTTCCGGAAGCATCCGCGTCCGCGCGCTACCTGCAGACCGATACCTGCAACGGGATGCGCGGAAAAAACTGGAACGGAGGCTGGAAGTTTAATTTGGGGGAAGTGGAGCGCGGCGCGGATCCCGCGCTGGACGATGGCGCGTGGCGCAAACTGGATTTGCCGCACGATTGGAGCATCGCGCTGCCGTTCCGCGAAGAATCGCCCTCCGGGACCGGCGGGGGTTACCTCGACGGCGGCGTCGGCTGGTACCGGAAAACCTTCACCGTGCCGGCGGCCTGGCGCGGCAAACGCGTGTTCGTCCAATTCGACGGCGCGTACATGGACAGCCGGGTGTGGGTTAATGGCGTGCTGCTTGGCGCGCGGCCGTACGGGTACATCTCCTTTGCCTACGACCTGACCCCGCACCTGAAAACCGGAGAACCGAATATCCTCGCCGTGCGTCTGGAAAACGACCAACCCACCAGCCGCTGGTATTCGGGAAGCGGGATCCACCGCAACGTCTGGCTGGCGGTCCTGGATCCGCTGCACATCGATTGGTGCGGATTGTTCGTGCACGCCCGCAAGGTGGAAACAGCCGCCGCCATCCTGCGGGTCCGGGCGCGCGTATGCAATCAGGCCGCCGCGGCATGCCCGGCATCGATCCGAATCGAAATCTTCGCCCCCGATGGAAAACGGGTCGTGACCCATGCCTCCGACGACCGGGAAATCGCCGCGGACGGGACCGCCGATTTTGATCTGGCGATGCCCGTGGCCGACCCCCGGTTGTGGTCGACCGACGGCCCGAACCTGTATATGCTTCGGGCGGAAATCGTCTCCGGCGGCCGGATCGCGGATTCCTATAAGACGGCTTTCGGCATCCGCACCTTCGCGATGGATTCCGAGGAAGGCTTCTCGCTCAACGGCCGGCGGCTGAAGCTGCAGGGGGTCTGCCTGCATCACGATCTGGGCGCGCTCGGCGCGGCGGTCAATCCGCGCGCGATCCAGCGCCAGCTGGAGATCATGCAGGCGATGGGCTGCAACGCCGTGCGCACCTCGCACAATCCGCCCGATCCGGCGCTGCTGGACCTGTGCGACCGGATGGGGATGCTGGTCATCGACGAGGCCTTCGACGCATGGGAGGAATCCAACAAGGCGGCCAACGACTACCACCGGTTTTTCGGGGAATGGGCGGAGCGCGACATCCGCGACATGGTCCGCCGCGACCGCAACCACCCCAGCATCGTCATGTACAGCATCGGCAACGAGATTCGCGACGTGATGACGGAACGGGGCGTGCAGCTGACCCGGAAACTCTCGGAATGGGTCCGCATGGAGGATTCCACGCGGCTGATCACGCACGGCAGCAACTACAACGAGCAGGCCACCGCCGCGGCCGCCGAGGTGGAAGCGGTGGGGTACAACTACAACACC
This sequence comes from Anaerolineales bacterium, assembly GCA_016932475.1. Lineage (GTDB taxonomy): Bacteria > Chloroflexota > Anaerolineae > Anaerolineales > RBG-16-64-43 > JAFGKK01. Next base: position 5,278 of record JAFGCU010000057.1, on the reverse strand, counting down.
CACCTGTACGACATGCACCACGCGCAGTTTCCGCGCTGGAAGATGTACGGGAGCGAGACCAGTTCGGCCGTCCGCACCCGCGGCGTGTATAAAAATCCGGAGGAGAAAAACGTGCTCGCCGGCCCCGATCTGCAGTGTTCCTCGTACGACAACTCCGTCGTGGACTGGGGATCGAGCGCGGAGCTTTCCTGGAAGCTCGTCCATTCGCGGAAGTTCATCGCCGGGGAATTCATCTGGTCCGGCTTCGATTACCTCGGGGAGCCGACCCCCTACGCCTGGCCGGCGAAGAGTTCGTATTTCGGCATCGTCGACACCTGCGGCTTCCCCAAGGACATTTATTATTTCTACCGGAGCCGGTGGCAGGATCAACCGATGCTGCACCTCCTGCCGCACTGGAATTGGCGGGAGGGGGATACGGTTGTGGTATGGGCCTACACCAACTGCGAGGAGGTCGAACTCTTCCTCGGGAGGGGCTCGCTCGGGGTGCGGCGCTTCGAAGCGGAAGGAGCGGAGCATTTGGAATGGAAGGTTCCCTTCCGGCCGGGCGTGCTGAGGGCGGTTGCGCGGCGGGGAGGGCGGGTTGCCGCGCGGGCGGAAACTCGCACGGCGGGCTCGCCCGCCGCGGTGCGGCTTTCGGCAGATCGGAATCTCATCTACGCCGACGGATCGGACCTGGCTTTCGTCACCGCGGAGGTTGTCGATCGCATGGGCGTCGTGGTTCCGGATGCGGACAACCGGGTCAGGTTCGCGGTAAAGGGTCCTGGAAAAATTGCAGGGGTGGACAACGGCGACCCGATCTGCCACGAACCGTACCAGGCGGCCGAACGATCGGCCTTCCACGGCAAATGCCTGATGATTGTGCGGACCACGGGCCGGGCAGGAACGATAAAAATATCGGGAATGGCAGACGGGCTGAACACCGGCGCGGTTTCGATTAAATCGAAGTAAGCCCCGACGGGTCTCACCGTAATTCAAAATTCTAACCTTCCTCCAGGTTCATCCTTGGCCGGATAGTTCTAGGAAAACCAGACCTGACAGGTCTTAAGACCTGTCAGGTCTTTGTATCGAAATATCGATCCTCTCCCCAATTTATTTTTCCCAAATATTGACAATATTCTGCTCCGGATCGAGAACCCTAAAATTTTTTGATTTCTAAACCGGGGTTAGCCTGAATTTCCCCAAAACGCTGTTTTTCAGGATGGCAAGGCCGATCAAAATTCCAGATTCCGAATCTCAAGCACAAATTGGGATTGACTCGACGCGAAAGCTGGTATTTAATAGAAGCGCTTCGACGATGCGCTTCGATGAATTGCCGAGATTCACGGTTTTGGAATAAAGCCCTGTAATTAACTGTTTGGAGGGTTTCATGCCGACTATGGCGGATGTCGCCAAGCTTGCGAATGTCGCCCTCAGTACTGTTTCCTACGCGATTAATGGCACCCGGCCCATCTCCGAGGAAACCCGCCAGCGGATCTTCGCCGCGATGGAGGAACTCGGGTACCAGCCGAATGCGCTCGCGCGCGGGCTGGCCAGCAAGCGCAGCCGCATCCTCGCCCTCCTCTTCCCCGCCCCGGAACGGGGCCTCGGCATCACCGAACTCGAATTTGTCACCGCCGCCGCCGATGCCGCCAAAGAAAACGATTACAACCTCATCCTCTGGTCCTCCGAACTGAAAAAAATCGATGAACTCCGCGAACTGACCCAGCAGGGCCTGGTCGACGGCGTAGTCGCGATGGAAGTGCATCTGCACGACAAACGGATCGAGATGCTGCGCGAGGCGGATTTTCCCTTCAGCATGATCGGCCGCTGCGCGGAAAGCGACGGCATCGATTACGTGGACATCGATTTCGATCAGGTCGTCCGCGAAGCGGTGGACTACCTGAAGGAGCTCGGGCATACCCGGATTGCGTTTGTCAATCACTCCCAGGCGGAGTACGACGCGGAATACGGTCCTGCCGTCCGGGCCGAGGCCGCCTTCGCGGCGGCGGTTAAGGATGCGGGATTGCCGAACCTCGTGCGCCGCTGCCGTGCCGCCCCGCCGGCCGGGTATGAAGCATTCGGCAGCCTGTTGTCGGAGGATCCCTCGATTACGGCTCTGATCACGATGAACGAACGCGCCATCCCCGGGATCATGCTTGGGATCAGCGAGAAGGGCTGGAGCATACCGGATGATTTCTCGCTGGTGGCGATCGTGTCTTCGGCCCGCGCGGCGGAAATGGTCATGCCCGCGCTGACGACGATGGAGCCGCCCAGCGCTAAAATGGGGCGGGTCGGGGTGGAACTCCTGATCCGTAAACTCGAAAGCGGGGACCAGGATACCGCGAAGATTCTGCTGCCCTGCCGGCTGGTGATCCGCGGAAGCACCGGCCCATGCCGGCGCCCGCCCGAAGGAGCCCATGGCTGATCCGGCGCACAAGCATTATTCCGCGCAGGATTCCATCATGTGCCACGCGCACCCGCTGGTGTGCTCCGGGGTTTCCGCCGCCCGACTCGCCCCAATCCCCGTTTGCACGCATGCCCGCCGCCGCTTCAAAAAAATCCTTCCGGAACCGAAAGGGAGCGAACCATGAAATTCACCGATGGATACTGGTCCCTGCGCAAAGGCATCACAGCGCGGTATCCGGTGCAGGTCTGGGAAGTCGAAACCGGATCGGATTCCCTTACCGTATACGCGCCGACCAAACCGATTGCCCGCCGCGGCGATACGATAAATCATGCCCTGCTCGCGCTGGAATTTTCATCCCCCATGGCGGACGTTATCCGAGTCCGCCTGACCCGACACCTTGGCGGGAAGCCGGCCTCGCCGGAATTCGCCTTGATCGAACAGCCTCCCGCACGGGTGAAGGCGGCCGCGGAGGAAGCAGCCGCCGCATTCTCGAGCGGCAGGCTTTCGGTGCGAATTCCCCGGGCCGGGGAGTGGCGGATGGAATTCCTTGCCGACGGACGCCCGCTTACCGCCAGCGGCCGGAAAGGGATGGCCCTGTTCGAGACTCAGGATGCCGGGTGTTACCTTCGCGAACAACTGAACCTGGGAATCGGAGAAAACGTCTACGGCCTGGGCGAACGCTTCACCCCCTTTGTGAAAAACGGCCAGGCGGTGGATATCTGGAACAGCGACGGCGGCACGGGCAGCGAGCAGGCGTATAAAAACATCCCCTTCTACCTGACCAACCGCGGATACGGGGTCTTTGTGAATCACCCCGGCCGGGTCTCCTTCGAGGTCGGTTCCGAACGCTCCACCGGCGTGAATTTCAGCGTGGCCGGGGAAGCACTCGAATATTTCCTTATTTACGGTCCCACACCGAAGGAAGTTCTGGAAAAATACACCGCCCTCACCGGCCGCCCGGCGATCCCGCCCGCCTGGTCCTTCGGACTCTGGCTTTCCACCTCTTTCACCACCAAGTACGACGAGGAGACGGTTACGCGCTTCATCCAGGGGATGGCCGACCGGGATCTGCCGCTCTCGGTGTTCCATTTCGACTGCTTCTGGATGAAGGAGTACCGCTGGTGCGATTTCGAATGGGACCGCGGCCAGTTCCCCGATCCGGCCGGCCTCCTCTCGCACCTGAAGGCGCGCGGCCTGCATATCAGCCTCTGGATCAACCCGTACATTTCCCAGCGGTCGGACCTGTTCGCCGGGGCTGCGAAGAACGGATACCTCCTGCGAAAACCAAACGGCGATGTTTGGCAGACCGATCTCTGGCAGCCCGGGATGGGGATCGTCGATTTCACCAATCCCGCCGCCGCCATGTGGTTCGGAGACCGGCTCCGCGCGCTGCTCGACATGGGCGTGGATTGCTTTAAAACCGATTTCGGGGAGAGCATCCCGACCGACGTGGTGTATCACGACGGTTCGGATCCGGTGCGGATGCACAATTATTATTCCTACCTCTACAACCGGACGGTATTCGATGTGCTGCGGGAACGGCGGGGCGAGGGGGAGGCAGTGGTGTTCGCCCGCTCGGGCACATCCGGAAGCCAGCAGTACCCGGTGCATTGGGGCGGGGATTGCGAATCCACTTTCGAGGCGATGGCGGAAAGTTTGCGGGGCGGGCTCTCGCTCGGGCTTTCGGGCTTCGGATTCTGGAGTCATGACATCGGCGGCTTCATCGGCACGCCGACCGCGGTCCTGTACAAACGCTGGATCGCCTTCGGCCTGCTTTCCTCGCACAGCCGCCTGCACGGCGAAGACTCCTACCGGGTTCCGTGGCTGTTCGACGAGGAAGCGGTGGATGTGCTCCGCCATTTCACCAAACTCAAGAACCGCCTGATGCCCTACTTGTTTGCCCACGCCCTCGAAGCCGGCCAAAAGGGGATCCCGCTGATGCGGGCGATGATGCTGGAACACCCCGGCGACCCGGCCTGCGACTGCCTTGACCGGCAGTACATGCTCGGGCCGTCGCTGCTGGTGGCGCCGGTGTTTTCGGAGGAAGGCGCGGTTTCCTATTACCTGCCGTGCGGCCGCTGGACGAACTTCTTAACGGGCGTCACGGCCGATGGCCCGCGCTGGGTGGAGGAGAGCCATGGCTGCCTGAGCGTTCCCTTGTGGGTGCGGCCGGGAACTCTGCTGGCGGTTGGACGCGAGGAGGGGAAACCGGATTACGACTACGCCGACGGCCCCGTGCTGCAGGCCTACCAACTCCCGGAGGGGGAACCGGTGAGCGCGGTCGTCCCGTCGATCTCCGGCGCGGAGGAAACCCGCTTCGAGGTGAAACGCGAAGGTTGCACGGTCAGCGCGACAAAGAACGGGCCGGCCAAGGGATGGAAACTCCTGCTGGTCGGCTTAAAAGCTGTGGCATCGGTTAAAGGCGGAACAGCGGGATTGCATCCTCTGGGAACGCTGATCGCCGCGGGCGGCGGCGGCGATTCTCTATTTTGCGCGCTGGAGGAGTAGGCGCGATGAGCTTCATCCGGAACCATAGGCTCAGCCCGGATCGGAATATTGGCGAGGATAACGGCCCCGGAGACCGGTCCGAAGCCTGCGGATAACCCCACGCGGAAAGGAAGAAAGGAGGTGCAAGGAAAAGAATTGACAGGATGTACAGGTTTTCATCGGGATTTACATGTTTAATATATTGTAAAATCCTGAGCCAATCCTGGTAATCCCGTCCATTCTTCCGGTTCTCCCTACTGGCCTAACCCCCCACCCAACTCGTGTTATTTCCGAAGAGTGATTCTTTACTCCCTCTCCCCTTCCCCACAAAGAGATGGGGGGAGGATGAGTAACAATCATCTATGAGCAGAATCCTGAAGGGCGGGGGGTAGGACGGATACGCCG
>JAFGCU010000001.1 GCA_016932475.1 Anaerolineales bacterium | reverse complement strand
GGCACGCTCGGCAATTCCGGCCGCAACTCGCTCAAAAATCCCAATTACTTCAACATAGACTTCTCAATCGTGAAGGACACCACCCTGACCGAGAAGCTCAACATGCAGTTCCGGGCGGAGTTTTTCAATGTCCTGAACCATCCCAACTTCTGGTTCGGCTCGCAAGCTTACCTGATGGGCACCGCCGGCACGGTCGCTCCGACGGATCCGCGATACCAGTATCTTTCCGATCCGGCCGCCTACAACAACCCCGGCGGCGCGATCTGCAACGGGGGCCAGGGGCCCTGCTACAGCACCTCGACCGGACTGACTGCGACCATGCCGGGGAGCCAGCGCCAGATCCAGTTCGCCCTGAAGTTTGTGTTCTAAGCCTCAGCGCGAACTCTTCCAACCACTTTACCGGCGGCAGCCCCAAAAGTTGCCGCCGGTTTTTTTGCATCCTGCAAATAGCTGCCTGGCTTCGGCAGCAGGAAGCTATTCGGGCATATTTTCCTCCTGCGGGAAAGAATCGCTCCCGGCAGCCGCCGCTTCCTCCAGAAGGCGATCGAGACGCCGCACCACCGCGGCCGCGGAGATGCGCTCCAGCCCTTTTTCGCCCATGCCGTGCGGAGCCGCGACCACCGCCACGGAGGGTCCGAACGGTTTCCAGCGCTCGGGATCGGAGCGGCCGAAGACCACGGCTGTCGGCACCCCGAGAAAGGCCGCAAGATGGCCCGGGGCGGAATCGTTGCCGATGAAGCCGGTGCAGGAATCGAGCAGCCGGGCGAGCTCGATCAGGGTCGGCGGTTTTCGCAGCAGAATGCCCTCCGGCAAACCGCCGCGGAGCCGCGCCTCCAGGTCGCCTTCGGCAGGGCCGAGGACAAGTTCCATACTATACCCCCTGGAGCGCAGCAGCAGGGCGGCCTCAAGAAAGCGCTCCAGCGGCCAGCGCTTGTCCCTGCCCCCCGACCCCGGACTCATTGCAATGCGGCGCGACCGCCCGCTGCGGGGGCGCAGCGGCGCGGCATAGAGCGCTTTTTCAAAAGCGGGTTTCCGGTCTTCAGGAATCAACGGGCTGTCAAGAATCCGATCGGCCAGGAACCGGGTTGTGTGCCGGGTTTCCGGATCCTGCGGCCATGGGGGGATTCGAACCACGCATTGCCGTCCCAGGGAACGGCAGGCGCGCTCCAGCTCGTTCGAACGCGAAAAGAGCAGCACTGCCGGGTAGGGCTGCATGACGGCTCGCGCGCGTTCATCCGGGGTTTCGGCATACAGGGACGCAAAGCATGCCGCCTCCAGGGGGAAGGACTCCTCGATCAGGCCCAGGTGGCGCGCCAGGCCTCCGAAAGAGCCGCGGCAGACCGCGCCGATGCGACGGAAACAAACCCTCAGGGAGCGCAGCACCGGAAAGGCGAGAATGAAATCGCCCAGGGCGCCCTGGTGGAAGACGAGCAGGTCCGTCATGGGATTTCGGGGGCAGGGGGTCGGCATGGCTCAAAGGTTCGATTGAATTATGCGCCGCTACTGTAAACCTCGGTGAAACTGGATTTTATTATATGCAGCCAGGGGGAACGGAGGAAGGGAAAATCCCGGGTGATCCGGTGGAAACACCCTTTGCTTCCCGCCATGGATTCCCTATAATCGTTTCCGTTCCCATGATTCCCGGTTCCATGCATAATTCGAGTTCATAGTTCCTTACCGGAACCTGTGATACGATTCCTCCAGGAATCCCGGAAATCGTAAGAAATAATCTGCCGGCAGCGGATGGATGCTGCAGGGAGCGGTGACGATGAACCATAAATCGTTGTTGGTCGCGGCGGTGTTCCTGGTGCTTTTCGGATGTGGCGGGAGTGGAGGCGGAAGCGGGGGAAACAGCGGCGGAGGCAACAACCCGCCCGTGAACCCTCCCACGCCCCCTGTAACCCCGGGCCTACAGCAGACTGCCATTACCAGGGGGAACGCCGTCCCGCTCATGGACACCTCCTTCGCCTTGATGAACCTGAGCCGGAACGTCATGTACGATTTCCCCTACCTGGCGAACTACGTTCTGTACTACGCCGAGGATGGCAGGTTTTACGAAGAGTCCGCCTGCGACAATCCCGACGGTGCGGTTTCCATAAGCGGCGATATTTCGGTAAACGACGCCACGGGAGAGATATTGTATACCTACGATAAATGTGTGGATAACCAGTTCGGCATTCGATCGGACGGCATCATAAGGGTCACCATCGACCAGACCGACCTTGTCGCATTTCCCATAATCTACACGGTAAGTTTTGAAGACTTCGAAACCACTTCACCCAACGGCAGCTCCGGATCCGTAATCAACGGCACCATCGACGTGGATTCACCCTCGGGGATCGGGCAGACAGTGACCTCCGATATAAAAGTCGAGGATATCAACAGCGGCATTTATATCAAGGCGTACGGCCTGACAGTCGAAAGCGGCATCGCCGTGGGAGATTATCCGTACGCAGAATACACAAAGGTTGCCGGTACGGTCGGGCACTCGGAGCTGGGCAAGGTGGTGCTGAGCAGCGAATTCTCCATCATGGACTACATGAAAATAGCCGGAAAGCAGGACACCGGCGTCCGGGTTTCATTTTTGGACGAAGACAAATTTATCGCCTCGCTGGATGATGATGGGGACTGGGTCCCGAACGCCTACATGTCCGCGACAGTGTCCGGGTTGAGCGAAAACCCCGGGACAAACGATGCTCCGGTTGCAGCTATGGACGACAGCATCGAAGCCCTATCCTGCGACGCGGTCGTCGTTTCGCTGCGCGAAGTGACCGATCCGGACTGCGATTTCCTGGATTACTCCGTCGATCTTATTGAAAGCCCCCCCGGGAGCCGGTTTGACTGGTCGATTGACGGCGATTTAAACCTGGTTATCTTTGTGGATGAAGCCGGGATTTATATCTTTGACCTCGTCGCCGATGACGGTTACGGCGGTGTGCTCAGAAAACAGATAACCCTTCAAATCCTGCTGAATCCTCCCCAAGTCGACCTGCCCCAAACATTTTTTCAATACACGACCGGCGACCTTGTTGCAATCGACGTCTCTCCCACAAACATGGACCAGGGGCCTTTTACCTACAGTTTATCCCCCCCGATCCCAGCAATGACAATCGACAGCAGCGGCATCCTGCAGTGGCAGGTCCCGGCACTGGATTATTTTCCACAGGCAACCATAGAGACTGTTTTGTCCGTGAGCAATGCCGTCACTGAAGTGGAAATGCCGCTGAATTTTTCAATAACGGATCCCGGCATAAACCCGCCGATCGCCCGTTCGGGAATCGAGGTTCCCGATAGAGAAAGAAATATCCACGTGGGGGATTTCGATGATGACGGTGTGACGGAAATACTCCTGACCGACAACAGGAACCTTATTTACACGTTGGAATGGGACAACGGCACCTACGTCCAGGACTGGCTGTATCCCTATGAAATCCGTTCTCCGGGTGATTCGATTGATGCCATCCTGCCGCTTGACTTGGACGGCGACGGAAAGTTTACGATCTATGTTCAGACAGGATCCCAAATCAAAGCCATTAACGGCAACACTGTTACCGCCAGCATGGACGTTTCCGAACACACAGCCGGAGAAATCGTGGGCGGTTGGGGCATGGCAGCGGCCGATCTGGACAACGACGGGAAAGTCGAATTAGCAGCTCTATTTGATGCCGACAATATGGACAGAGTTGCGTGTGTGATAGATGCCGAGAGTTTCGACCTTGTGTGGCAAACGCCTATTTTGGATTTGGGTAGAGCTCTGGCGATAGGAAATGTGGACAACGACAGCGCGCTGGAGCTGGTTTTCGCGGGCGGATACGTATACGACGGGGCCACGCACAGTAATGAATGGGCCTTCTCGGATGCCTTCGGTTCGGATATTGTCGTTGCCGATATTGAAGGCGATGGCGTGGAAGAGATAATTGCCGACAGACGCTGGGAAACTCCGGCAGTCTATGATGCGGTTAAGAAAACGCTGTTATTTTATTTAACGGATGAGAGTGACGTTTGCAGCGTGGCGGCAGCCAATCTGGATGCCGATCCTCAAAAGGAGATCCTTATAGGAGATTGCCAGTGGGGTGATGTGTCCGCCTATGATGCGGATTCCGGCTCAGCCGCGGAAATCTGGTCGGTGAGTTCGCAGGATCATGGAGCGGAAAGCCTGGCTGTGGGTGATACCGATCAGGACGGGAATCTTGAAGTCATTTGGGGTACCGGACTCAGCTCCAGCGGGGAGGATTCTTTGGTGGTTTTCGATGCTCTGAATCAGGCGATCGATTTTCGGAATACAAACCCAAGCCAGCTGGATGGACCCTATATCGGTGGCATATCCATAGAGAACGATAACGGGAACAGCCGCGTCGTTTTTGCCGTTCCGACTACCGATAGCGGGTATGCCGGCAGCCGGCTATTGTCCATGAATTTTGATACCGGAAATGTCGAGGTTAGCTCTGAAGTGGGTTCAAACTGGTCCGGTAATTTCGATTTCTGTATAGCCGACTATGATTCGGACGGTACGGAGGAAGTCCTGTTTTCAAGCTCTGAGCTCTATACGGGCTTCGTTTCCGCTTACGATCTGTTCAGCCTCACGGGCGAATGGTCGGTGACCGGAAGTTACAATACTGCAGGGGATGTTGCCTGCGGAGACATCAACGGGGACGGGCATGCCGATCTGGCGGCAGTTTGGGGCGCTTCTATCCGTCTTTACGACCCTTTCAACCGGACATTGTTGTGGAGCAGCAGCCAGTTGACGGATGCTCCGATACGAATTGAGATACATGATCTCGATGGGGATACGGTCCCGGAGATCATTGCATTATCTCGATCCGACCTGGTCGTTTATAGCCGAAACGGTTCCGGTTATTCCGAGGAGCGAATTTCATATCCCGCAATGGATGAGGGAGCTCTATACATTGAGGACATTAACGGCGATCATGCGGTCGAGATTATTGTTTCAAAAAATGAAAATTATTTTTCAGAAACGAGCGATATTGTCGTGCTCGATAAAAATCTGAATGTCAAAAGGTCTTTCTCCGTGCGCGGAAGGGTTTCCGCAATGACTTCTACCGGAAGCAGGGATGATACATTGCTGATCGGGGAAACGTACGAACACGCGTTTACGGAATATGTAACGCGCATCAAGCTCATTAATTTACAAAACGGCCATACTATATGGAATTCTCCGCCGATATTGGGCGGGGTGTCGAAGGACAGCCTGCATACAGTGCAAAAGCCGGGATCCAGCAAAAAACGGCTTGCCGTCGGCACAAACGATGCCATGTATATAACTCAATAGACTATTGTGAGGCTCGGGGTCGGAAACGGCTATTCTTTGAAACCAAAGGCATCCTCCTGATGCGTACGCATTTGAAAACTTTTGACCGGCATTCCGTGGGTTTTTTTTAAATCCAAGCGAATCCGCCAAAGCACACGTGAAACGGCGGATTGCCGCCGCCTCGAACGCGGATCGGCGGTGCTTGAACCCGACCCGGCGCGCTTCAGCAGCAAACTCCGCTTCGAACCTATAGGATTTATCATAAAGGCGGCTTGTTTCCCCTGTCGGCCGCGGCATCGGCCTGGTTTTTCGAATCCGGTCCCGCTGCGGGACCGGCAGCCAGACGGCTCATGATGGCTTCCACCCAGAGCGCGTATTGCCGGCCGCTGGGGTGCAGACCGTCACCGGCCACCAGGCCGGGCTCTCGGATCCCCCTTCTGGAAATGGCGGTTACGTCTACATAGGGGATATTGTATTCGGCGGCGACGCGGCAATTGATGCCGTTGTAGGCATTGATTCCCTCCGTGATGTCCGCTTTCCCTCCGCCGAAGGGGGTATACGCATAATCGGGGATCGAGAGCATGAAGACCTTCCCGGCGTCCCGGCCCACCAGATCCAGGGAAAGTTCGATGATTTTCCTGAGGTCGGGCTCGTAGGAATCGATCGGCACGCCCCTGTAATGGTTGTTGACCCCGATCAGAATGGAAACCAGATTGTAGTCCTTCCGCCAATCCAGCTGCCGGCCGATTCCTTCCAGCAGTGCCTGGGTGGTCCACCCGGTGACGGCAATGATGTCCGGTGTTTCCGCTTTTATCCCGCGGGCATTCAGTTGCGAAGCCAACTGATGCGGCCATCTCTCCTCGACCGCCACTCCGGCGCCTATCGTATAGCTGTCTCCCAGCGCCAGCATCCTCACCGGCGGTTCGGCCGCGATGCTCTGGCCGAATGCCCGTATGCCGATCCAAAAAATCACCCATGCTGAAGTAAATAATCTCATTTCCCCGGCTTATTCCCGCAGAAGCGACCGTTGAGGAAAACTGCGGTCATCGTACCCCAAGCACGGCGCCGAAGTAGATGCCCCCAAACAGGACACGCAGGACGCGGAAGAATCCGTCCCGGGAATGCCGCTTGAAAAGTTTGAATCCGGCAAGAAGACAGCCGTTAGCGGCAAACACAATCAGGCCTGGAGGGGATTCCGCGATTCGCAGGGCACCCCGGTCTGGCAAAAGCCGCAGCCGTACCCCCCTTTCAGACCCAGCTCGTCGGCATAGCGCATTGTCGTGGTGCACTGCTTCATGCACGCGTTCTTGTCATGTCCGGAGGACGTGCTTACCGCGTTGCCGGCGCACCGCTCGGCGCACATGCCGCAGGTCCCCTTGGCATAATGCAGGCAGTATGCATGATGGTCGTTATAGGGACGGGGCGTGGCGGGAATTCTGATTCTGGCGACTACCGAGCCGCAGCGCACGGCCTTTCCCTTGGCCGTAATCAATCCGTCACAAAGACCGAAGGTTCCAAGACCGGAAGCGTAGGCCGCGTGCCTCTCGGACCATGACGCCGCCATCCCGTAGCGTTCCGAGTTTTCATACTTACTGAGGGGAGAAAGAACGGGCGCGATCGCGGGATGCCCGGCTTGCGAAAGAGTGTCCGCCAAATATTTTCTGAGTTCTTCATTGAACTGTTCTCCATAGAGGCGGGCCCGGATCCATTTTTCCGACGGCTCCTTTGTTCTCTTGCGCAGGTCCGCCTTAATGGCTTCCGTGTGGGGAAGGATCCAGGATATGACCGTCAATTCCTCCTCTTTGACGGATTGATCGGGAAAAGTCAGCCGGAAAATTTCCAGCGGGGTCCAGTGAAAGGGTCCGACGTATTCCTTATACTGACGGAAAATAGGATCATCCCCCCTGGAAAATCCTACCAGGGGCTCCTCCCAGGCTTTTTCATTCTCGGAATTTCTCAGCGAGTTCCGGGGCGAGTTCGCCGTATACGTCTGAATCCATGATTCTATCCGCTCCGCCGGACTGCTTTCCAATGCATCGTCGGCAACTACAACTCCCGATAGCTTAAATCCGGTGATCCCGGCCAGGCCTGCCGCGGCGGCGCTTCGGGCCGAGGTTTTCAGAAATCTCCTTCTATTCAACCGTACCATAGCGCTCCCTCCTTAATCCCAACAGGGATATTTTATATGGCTTTGTCTCCTGATGGTCAGACGACAATCCAACGGTGCGAATCTGACGGTTCATCCATAGAACTCTAAAATGTCAGTATCTTCCATCCATCGTTGAGGTAATTGGTCAATGGCAGCCCCATCGGCTTCACCGGAACGCCGATTGCTTTTAAATCTTCCACTGTGCCGAACCTCATCGCGCAGGCAATGCACGCTTCGACGATAACACCGTCCTGCTGCATGGCCTTGATTTCTTTCTGCAGGTCTTTGTCCCCAAGGAGTATGCGCTGGGAGGGGCCCCAGATTATTAACGTCACCTCATCGAACCAGCCCGCCTTTTTTGCATTATGCGCGTACATAAAGGCAACGTTGTGCGCCACGTCGGGGTCGCCGCTCGTCCAGAGAACTGCCAGCCTGCCGGGCTGATTTTCCCCTTCTTGGGCTAAAGCGGCCTGAACCATAGCGCCGATGAATACAGCCATTAAAAATGGAAACAAATGGGGCGTAATTCTTCCACTCATGGATTCTCCTGGAATTTTTGTCTGAAAAAATATCCTTTGCCCTGGATTCTTCCCTTCATCGGATCGGACCGAAGGGCCCGGATCAAAACGGCTCTCGTTCATGACGCATCGTCCGCCGAATGCCCCGAAAGGCTTTTTCTTGAGAGAAGCTTGATCCGCAGGTATCAGGCAGCTATAATACATACCAACCGGTTGGTATGTAAAGGAAAAATGGAGCGATAGGATTTATGCGAAGAGGGGAGTCCACCAGAGAAAAACTGCTTTCGGAAACCGCCCGCCTGGCCCGCTGCCGGGGCTTCTCCCGGACATCCGTCAATACCGTGCTCGAGGCGACGGGAATGAAGAAGGGCGCCCTGTACCATCACTTTCCGGGCAAAGACGACCTGGGCCTGGCAGTCCTCGCCCGCGAGCGCGACGGCTTCATCGCTTTCCTGGACGGCTGCCTGGATGCCTCCGCCCCGCTGGCGAGCCTGGAAAATTTCTTTGCCGCCGCCCTGAAAAAGCACCGCGATGCCGGTTTTGTCGGGGGTTGTCTCTGGGGAAACACGGCGCTCGAAATGGGGGATTCCGTTGCGCCCCACGTGGATGTCGTCAAGCGGACGTTCGACGACTGGATCGCCAGGATCGGGCGCGTGATCCGCGCCGGGCAGAATTCCGGGGAAATCCGCCGCGATCTTCCTCCCGCCAGGCTTGCCTGCATGGTGGTGGCCGGCATCGAAGGCGGCATCATGCTGTCGAGGCTGACCAAGCAGGAGGGCCCCCTCAAAACCTGCCTGGAATCCCTTCGGGCCATGCTGGCGGAGCAAGGCGGCCCGGCAGCAGGCCTGAACCCGCGGAAAATGAAGGGCCCGGTTGCGCCCGCGACCGGGGAGAAGAAATCAAAGTAACCTCCACCCGGCCGACCGGATTCATCGTTATGCGCTGAACCTCAATTCCGATATTGCCTTTGCCGGGAAAGTCTATTCCATTTGTTCTCGGAACTTTAACACGAGCAAATCCAACTTCGCCGAAGTCGGATTTATGATAGACAAACTGTTGAGCCAAAAAGAGAACGGCATCTTTTCGATAATCAACATCGGAATTGAGGCTGAATCGCAGGCAGAGGTTTGGCGGGCTGACTTCCCTCCCGCTCTCGGGCAAAAAGAAACAGGGCCTCCCCCCTCGCGTCGGCCATACAATCGCGGCGGCGGGAAGCATCCGGGAGATCCGGTCCGCACTCAGGGTAACGCGCGGGACGCCTGCCGGGCGGTCAGTCGGCCGGTTTCGCGGTTATCAGTTTCCAGAAGCCCGCGCCCAAAGCCAGTGAAATTACGATTCCCAGAACCAGGATCCTGAATCCGGCGCCCCCCTCGCCTTCGCCAATCAGGGTACCCCACGCGTAGAAAGACATTGCGAAGACAAAATAGGCCGCTATCCCGAACAGGCCCTTCCACCAGGCGATCCTCCAGCCGCGGTCCCGGGCGAAGGCGCGGAAGGCCGCGACGACGACCACGGACAGGATTCCCATCAAGAACCAGAAAAAACCGCCGTTGAAAAACATGCAGACCTCCTCACTTGCCCGGTTTGTTGATCGGAATGTTCAGATATTTCTCAGCCCGCAGATAGGGGGGCTCGGGGCGGAAGCTCGCGAAGCGGCCCCCGGGCGGCCTGTGATATTCGGCAGCCTCGGGGTATTCGAAGGCATGTTTCTGGATGGAAAGCAGCCCGCTGCTCACCGCGCCCGTCGGGTCGCGCGGATCGATTTCCCTGGCCAGGTCGTGGATCCAGTTGTCCTTGCGGCTGTAGGGGCAGGCGGCCACGCACAGGCGGCAACCCATGGGGCCCATGGTCTCGCGCCAGAAGTTGTAGCAGGAACCGTTGTTGATGTACCAGTGCTCGTAGCCGCGAATGACCATGCCGTCCGGGGAATCCGCCATCGATATGGATCCCGACGGGCAGGATTCGGCGCAGAGCTTGCATTTGTTGCAGAATCTGGCCACGCCGTAATCGATGGGCTTGTCGACGGCCATGGGCAGATTGGTCGTGACGACGGCCATGCGGCAGTTCCCGCCGGCTTCCGGCGTGATGCAGAAGCCGGTGCGCCCGATCTCCCCGAGGCCCGCTTCCACGGCGTGCGGGGGAACGATCAGGTCGTAATTGGTGAGCGGCGTATGGGAGCGGGCCGGGTATCCGAGGAACTTGAGCATTCCTTCCAGCCGGATCGCGGCCGTCGAAACGCGGTCGTAGGCGTCGTTGCTGGTGCCGAACTGCGGATTGGAGAGCACAACGTCCCACTCCATCGGGACGCCGATCACGACGGCGTATTCCCAATGAGCCGGCATACGGGAAAAGTCATAATCCGGCGGGCATCCGCGCCAGCCTTCCGAATAGAGCCAGTCGGGATTGGTCTTGGTGACTGCGGCGAGCGTGGCGCCGTAGCGGTGGGCCATTTCCTTGACGAAATCCGCCGCCAGCGCCGGCGTCCTGAAAGGCAGGGGGGGCCTTGTTTTCCGTCCGAACGGATCCGGGCCGGGGAAATCGGACTCTTCGGGCGGCGCGGAGGGTCCCCGCAGAAATCCCGCGTGCGCGGAAAACCCGGCCTCGTAAGCTTCGGCAAGCACGTAATAGTTTCCGTACTTCTCTTTGTCCCTGCTGTTGTTCGGGACTGTTTCCGTAAAAGTTTTAAAGTCCCACTCCAGGCGTTCCGGGAAATCCCGATAGAATTGCGCAAGCTGGGCGCTCATGCCTAAAGCTTCAAGAGGTTCGCCCGGCTTCCAGGCCGGGTGGGCCCGATAGGCCTGCTGGAAAGCCGCGACCCGCCCGAAAACGTAGTCGGTCAGATGGCTGGGACGGCGGACTTCGCTTACGGGCCGGTGGGCGGGGCCTTCAAATTCGAACGGCCGGCGATCGAAAAACTGCGTGCCGGGGTTGAAGGATTCCCAGCCCGTATAGCTTTCCGATGACCTGCCGGCCCGGATGCCCGCCGCCACGAGCCCTCCGGCCTGGACCGCGACTCCCGCGACTCCGGCAAGCTTTAAAAGATCGCGGCGGGAAATCCCTTTTTCAGTCGATTCCGACATGGACCGGCCTCCTCTTAATTGTTCAAAAGAATACCCCCGTTCTTGGGAGCAAAAGCCCTTGCATCTCTGAGATTCCGGCCACTATAATACAGACCAACCGGTTGGTATGTAAATTAAAAAAAGAAAATCCATAGAAGCTGAAGATCGACAAATAATGCTGGTATATTCCCTGTCAACAAGCGTGTGTTTTGCTTGGATCCTGCAGGAGAATAAATGCAGGAAATCGGCCGCTGAAGCCGCGCATTCCATGGAGGCGGTTCAAAGCGCCGGCATAACCGAGACGGATCTCAAAGATTTACCGATCAGGGGGCGAAGGCCATGCATTCGACTTCAGCGATAAAATCCGGCATGCCTAAAGGCGAAGGCAAATACAACGTGGTCGTCATTGGGGCCGGGAGCGCGGGCCTGGTTGCGGCGGCTGCAACCGCGGGACTTGGAGGGAGGGTTGCGCTCATCGAACGCAACAGGATGGGGGGCGACTGCCTGAACTTCGGCTGCGTTCCCAGCAAGGCCCTGATCGCTTCCGCCCGGGCCATAGCCGCGATCCGGAACGCAGGAGCTTATGGGCTGCGCGAAACGGACGCCCGGTTCGATTTCGGCGAGGTCTTTGACCGCATGCGCCGGAGGCGGGCCCAGATCGAGCCGCACGACTCGCAGCAGCGGTTCGAGTCGCTGGGCGTGGACGTGTTCCGCGGGGAAGCCCGGTTTCTTTCCCCCGGGGAAGTCCGGGCCGGAGAAGCCCGGCTCAGGGCGAAAAATTTCGTGATCGCGGCCGGCAGCCGGGCCTCGCTTCCGGATGTTCCGGGATTGCCGGATGTCCCCTACTACACGAATGAGACCATTTTCGACCGTCTGAATGAAAAACCGGGATCCATCCTCGTTATAGGGGGCGGACCCGTCGGCTGCGAACTGGCCCAGGTTTTTCAGCGGCTGGGAGTTCAAACGACGATTCTCGAAAACGGGCCGAGACTGCTCCTGAAGGAAGATCCCGATGTCTCCATTTTCGTGCAAGAGCGCCTGAAGTCCGAAGGGGTCCGCATCGTCACCGGCGCGACCCTCAAATCCGTTTCCCGCGACAGCGGCAGGATCCTGGTGACGATGCAGCCGAACGGGGGCGGTTCCGCGGACGCCGCGCTTTCCGGGGAGGCGCTGCTCGTGGCGGCCGGACGGACGCCCAACGTCGAAGGCCTGAACCTGGAAGCCGCGGGCGTCCGGTACAACCGGAGCGTCATCGAGGTCAACCAGTACCTGCAGACCAGCCGGCCGCATATTTTTGCGGTCGGGGATATTGCCGGGCCCTACCGGTTCACGCACGTGGCGGATTTCCAGGCGCGGACGGCCGTCCGGAACATTCTGCTGCCCTTCTGGAAAGCGCGGATGGACTACTCGGTGGTTCCCTGGTCGACGTACGTGGATCCGGAAGTGGCCCGCGTAGGGCTGAACGAGACGGAAGCAAAACGCAGCGGCATGGAATACGTCCTTTTCAGCGCGGCGATGGATGAATTGGATCGGGCCGTAGTGTCCGAGGAGGCCGGCGGTTTTATTAAAGTGCTGGCGGCGAAAGGATCGGACCGGATTCTGGGAGTGACGCTGGTCGCCGCCCACGCGGGGGACCTGATCCACGAATTCGTCCTTGCCATGAAGCACGGCATCGGCTTAGGGAAAATTTCCGCAACGATTCACGCCTATCCCACGATGGCCGAGATCGCCCGCAAAATCGGGGACCGGTATCAGCGGACGCGCCTTACGCCTGCGGCGCAAAAACTGTTCGCCTGGCTCTATCGCCTCGGGCGAAGGTAGGAATCATGGCGGCACGGACAAAACGCGCGGAGACAGCCAAAAGAACCGCGGCAATCCTTTTGGGGCTTGCGGTTGCGGGCCTCGCCCTTACGGCCGCCGTACGCCTTCTTCCCCTGCAGGCCTGGCTCGAGGCTTTCAACCGGCGGGTTGCCGACGCCGGGCCCGAGGGGCTGGTATTTTTCGTCCTGGCTTATGCGGCGGCCACGGTTCTTTTCGTCCCCGGGTCCGTTCTGACGGTGGGAGCCGGATTTGCCTTCGGCCTTTTGTGGGGCACCGCGGCCGTATCGGCGGGATCCACACTGGG
The DNA here is from genome assembly GCA_016932475.1 of Anaerolineales bacterium. Lineage (GTDB taxonomy): Bacteria > Chloroflexota > Anaerolineae > Anaerolineales > RBG-16-64-43 > JAFGKK01. The sequence goes on along the minus strand of JAFGCU010000001.1, from coordinate 30,156 downwards.
GGCTGGCCTGGCGTTTCTCGTTTCCCGCCACCTGGCGCGCGAAAGGATATCCTCCATGGCGAAACGCAACGCCAGATTCGGCGCCGTCGACCGGGCGGTCGGCAGGGAAGGCTGGAAAATCATCCTGCTGCTCCGGCTGAGTCCGCTGATCCCGTTCAACCTGAGCAATTATCTGTACGGCCTTACGGCCGTTTCCTTCCGGCATTACCTGGCGGCAAGCTGGCTGGGCATGCTGCCCGGAACGCTTCTGTATGTCTACCTGGGAGTGGCGGGCAGGACAGGCCTGGAGGCGGCCGCCGCGCCGGCAAACGGACACGACTGGCTCCGGACGGCGTTTCTGGCCGCGGGCCTGGCGGCGACGATCACGGTAACCTGGTTCGTTTCCCGCGTAGCGCGCAAAGCCCTGAACAGGAATGCAGCGGCGGATGCGCCGCCGACGGGCGCGCAACGGCCATGAAAATATTCGGGGGCCGGATGTTTGCCCGGATTCAAAATACGGATATCCGAAAGGAGCGCAATCTTCGCAATCTACGGATCCTGTCTCGAAACCGGCGCCGCCGCAAAGATTCCAAACGGCAAACTACACATCTGCGGGCAGGCTGCATCGTCCCGACAATTTTTCTTTGAATGGATTGTTTCGGTAGTACAATCGGCTTTGAATTGAACGGCCGCGCGCCGATGGGCCGCGCTGCAATCGGATCCCGCAATGTTTTCTTCGGCTGAAATGCCTATGCATGAGCGCCTGATACCCGCGGCGGACAGCATTCCGGTCGACTGGCGCTGGTTCCAGATCCTGCTGCTGGTCGCCTTCCTGCTTCACGTCGTCCTGATGAATCTCATAAGGGAAAGGCGGGCCGGATACCTGTGTTTTCCCGCGGGCTGACCGACGGGATTGTGATTAAATTCCGATATCAGGGTATAGTAGCCGAAAGGATCCATCCCGATGCAAAGGGGCGAACATGGCCATTGAGAACAAACTCGCGCACTTCAGAATGAAACGGGGGCTCACCGTCATCGAACTGGCGAAAAAAGTCGATGTGAGACGGCAGACGATCTATGCAATGGAAACCGGGGCCTACGTGCCCAATACGCTGGTGGCATTGAAGCTGGCGCAGGCTCTGGACGTAAAGGTGGAGGACCTGTTCCGCCTTGAATCCATCGAATTTCCCGTCCGCACGGAAAAGGCCGATCTGCTGCCGACGGGCCAGGACGCCCAGCCCGGCCTGCCCGTGCAGCTGTGCGACGTCGACAACCGCCTGGTCGCGGTGCTGCCTTCGCCGATGGCCTGGAGCCTGCCCCCGGCCGATGCGGTGCTGATAGAGACCGGCAGGGGCCACGGCCGCGCCCGCGTGCAGCTTTTCCACGATGAAAATCCGTTCGGAAAAAGACTGCTGATCGCCGGATGCGACCCTGCAATATCCGTTCTGCTGCGCCATCTGCAGCGCGAAGGCGTTGAGGCGGTCGCGGCCTACAGGAACAGCTCGCAATCGCTCGACCTGCTGAAGCAATCCATGATTCATATCGCCGGAACCCATTTAAGGGACGAAGCCACGGGCGAATCCAATCTTCCCGCCGTTCGAAAACAGTTCCGGAAAGGCTCCGTGGCCGTGGTTTCCTATGCCTTCTGGGAGGAAGGCATGGTTCTTGCACGAGGCAATCCCAAAAATATAAAAGGCGTCGAAGACCTGGCCCGTGAGGATGTGACGATCGTCAACCGGGAGCCGGGATCCGGAAGCCGCCTGATGCTGGACAACCACCTGCGCCGCAGCGGCATCCCCGTCCGAAATGTGCAGGGCTACCAGGATACGGCTTCAGGCCATCTGCCGGCCGCATTGATGGTAAAGAGCGGCCAGGTCGACTGCTGCCTGGCCACGAAAACCTCCGCGTTCGTTTTCGGACTCGATTTCATCCCGCTCGAGCGGGAACGCTACGATCTGGTGATCCGCAGGCAGAACCTGAACCATCCGGGCGTGCAGATCCTTCTGGATACGCTGGGGCGGGCGGCTTTCCGCAGGGAACTGGAAGGCCTGGGCGGCTACGACACCCGGATTGCGGGGGACCGGCTAATCTGAGGACCGGAGGCCGATACCGGCGGCGGCGGGATACAGTACGTCGTATCCGATAAATCATGCCGACTCCATAAATATTAAAAACTGCCTGCCCGTGCTCTCTGCGACCCTGCCAATGGTGCAGGAAGACATTTTCCTTTTCCCACCCATCATGTCCGCTTATAATGAGCGCAACCGCTTATCAGACAGAACAATGCATCCTGAAGCGCGAAAGCCTTCTTTTGCGGAGGGAATTCATGCAGGATACCGGTCATGGATTCTCACAATACACAACAGCGGGAAAGACAGGAATAAGCGGATTTCACTCTACATTCTTGTCCCGGGTAGCGGTGCATGGATCGCCCGGTCTTGTCGGAGGGAACCAATGGCAAACGAACAGCATCTCAAACGGCTAATCGAAGCCATCGAAAAGCATGACATCTCAATATGGAACCGATGGAGACAGGAAAATCCGGTTGTCAGGCCGGATCTGAGCGGATCCGACCTCAGGAGGGCGGATCTCAAACATGCGGCATTTGACGGTGCGCTTTTCAGGGATGCGAATCTCCGCGGAACGGATTTCAGCTACGCGGACCTCCACGGATCCGATCTGAACAAGGCCAACCTTATACGAACCCACTTCAATGCGGCGAACCTTGCCGAAGCGGATTTTTCAGAGGCGGATCTCAGCGAAGCCAACCTGAGCGAAGCCAACCTGAGCGAGGCCAATTTCAGCCATTCATTCATTCTCGGAGCGCTTTTCCTTGGAGCCGACCTCTACAGGGCGAATCTCGAAAATGATGTCAAATCGCTTACCATGTCCCAGGTAAAGAAGGCCAAAAACTGGGAAACCGCATTCTTCGGCAGGGGGATTCTTGAGGTGCTTGGCCTGCCCGTCGACCATAATGAAGCCTTGCGAAAAAAGAATGTCGGGATGCAAACGAAGGGATGATTCCGGCCGGGGAAAATATACAAACGTATTGCCTGCAAAAACCCGCCTCCGGCTTCCGGCAGGCGTTATCCTGTTTTTCCGTGAATTTCAGCTGGAGAATCCGTATTCTTATCACTGCATGTCCGGCTGCATATTCCGCGGGTCGGGGCTTTTAAAACGCCCCTCGGCGAACCGGAAATTCCCTATCCGCCAAGCTGTTGAGATCCATAGGGATCCATTGACGCACCCACAGCCCTCCCGCACGCATCCCGAATGCGCCTTCAGAGAATATTCGTTTAACGGTGACGGCAATCACAGCCAATTTCGCCGTAATATCCGACTCTAACCATGAATTCTCCAAGCGTAAATCCCCCTGAACGCATCAAGGAAACGTACGAAAATGAAAGATCGTATAAACATCACTGCACACAAGCATCCCGAGCGCGGCCTTCGGAGGCCGTCGGCCCCGGCACCGCACCTTCGCGGCCTGCTCCGCCCTTCCGGCGGCACGGGCGTCGGGACAGGCATGGGCGCTGCCCGGAGGAACCGCCGCGCGCGCCCGCAGACCCCGGAATTCGGCGGGAAGCTGCGGCGCCCGACACAGGAAAGCCGGGTCTCACGGCGCTTCAAGCAGATTCCGGCAGGGCTTGCCGTCGCCCTTGCGCTGCTCGTTTGCCTCGGCGGCATCCAAGGCCGGTCGCAGGAAAACAGCCCGCAGGAGATGCGGGGGCTCGACGAACAGGTGCAGGAAATCAAATCGGAGGTTCTGGAAATTGCCGCGGAACTCGCGCAACTGGAGGAAAAGCTGCTCTATCCGTCCGGCACCCAGATTGCAATCTTCGTCGCGCTGGCCGAGGGCGAACGGATGCGTCTCGACGCCGTGAGGCTCGAGATCGACGGGCAGCCGGTCGCGCACTACATCTACAGCGCAAAAGAGCTCGAAGCGCTGCGCAAAGGGGGCGTGCAGAGGATCTATGTCGGCAACGTGGCGACCGGGGAGCACCGGCTGGATGTGCATGTCGAAGGCCAGCTCGAAGGCGGCGAAGATTTCAGTCCCGCGGAACGTTTTACATTCCGCAAGGAAGTGAAGCCGAAGCTGGTGGAACTGACCCTGGCCGGACCGGGCGCCGGCGGCGCTCCGATCACCCTGGGGGAATGGTAATCCATGCGAACGCCGAGGCGGCTCATCGGACTGGTCCTGGCCCTGGAACTGGCGGCGCTTCCCGCCGCGGGGGCCGGCGTGCGCGATCTCCACTTCGGAGAGGCGCTCTATCATGCCCGCCAGGGACTGTACTTCGACGCGCTCGAGCGGCTCGACGCCGAACTCGCCCAGTACCGCGGGCTCGACGAGCCTCAACTTGACACGCTCCATTACCACATCGGCGACGCCGAATTCTCGGTCGGCGATTTCGAGCTCCATTACCGCATGCACCAGCGCGCGGGGCGCGCCGTCAAGGCCGTGCTCGAAGGCGCCGCCGACGAGGCCGTTCGAAACGAGGCGGCATTCCGGCTTGCACGCATTCACTTCGAGAAGGGCCAGCACGACGACGCGATGCAGGCGCTCTCCCGGATCCAGGGCGCGGTACCCGAAAAGGTCCGGGACGACATCGAGTTTCTCCGGGCCAGCCTCTGCATGGCAACGGGCCGGGCGGGCGAGGCCGTCGAGGTGCTCGAGCAGCTGCAGGGCGGCGGGAGCCCGTCCGGTTTTGTGGCCTACAACCTCGGGATCGCCCTGTTGCAGGCGGGAAAAGCGGCGGAGGCGATCGAACAGCTGGACAGCGCCGGACAGCTCGCAGAGAACGATCCCGCCGGCCTCGCGATCCGCGACAAGTCAAACCTGGTGCTGGGATCCCTTCTGTTCGAATCGGGCGATTTCGAGCGGGCGAAGCAGTCGCTGAACCGCGTCCGGCTCGAAGGCCCTTTTTCGAACCAGGCCCTGCTGCGGGCCGGAACGGCCGAAGCCTCTGCCCTGTGTTATGACCGCGCCCTAGTTCCCTGGAGCATCCTGGTGGAGCGCGAGCCGACGGATCCCGCCGTCCAGGAAGCCGCACTCGCCGTGCCGCATGCCTATGCCGGCCTGCAGCTTCACGGCCGCGCCGCCGTCGGCTACGGCCGCGCACTCGAGCTGTTCAGCGGCCAGGTCGAAAAGGTCCGTGCGTCGATCCAAAGCATCAGGGATGGGCGGTTTTTAAAGGCTCTGGCCCGCAAGGAAGGCCTGCAGGATATAGACTGGGCCGTCCGCCTGCGCAGCCTGCCCGACGCACCCGAAACCTACTACCTGACGGAGTTGATGGCATCCCACGATTTCCGGACCGCGCTCGACAACTACCTCGACCTCGAGGACCTGCAGGCAAGGCTCAGGGAATGGACAACCGGCCTGGACGCTTTTGAAGACATCATCGGGCTTCGCAGACGGAACTACGATCCACTTCTGCCCTCAATCGATGAGCAGTTCAGGAAGCTGGACTCCCGGATGCGCCTGCGGCTCGAACAGCACAGGCACCTCGAAGAGCGCTTTCAGGCGATGCTGACCGCGCCCAGGCCCGACTACCTGGCGACAGCGGATGAGCGTACCGCATGCATGATCCTCCAACGCATTCAAAGGCGACTGGGCGATTCCGGCAGCCCTGAATCCCATGCGCTTCGGCGGCAGGCGGCGCGACTGCGCGGCGTACTAACGTGGCGGCTGGAAACAGAATACCCTCAACGCCTGACAGCAGCGTATGAGCACCTCAAAGAATTAAATACGCAAGTCAACTCCTTGACTCAACAGTACGATGCTTTCGTAAGAACGCGGCAGGCCGCGATGCACAGCTATGTCGGATACAACACCCGGATTTCCAGGCTCCGCGAACGCGTCGAGGGGGCGCAGGCGCGGGTTAATATTTTGATGGCCCGGCAGGGACACAGGATCGAGACAGCCGCCCTCGACCGCCTCAAGGCCCGCCTAGAGCGCCTGCTGGCCCAGCAGACCGAGGCGCGCTACGGGGTGGCCGACAGCTACGATCGTGCCGCGCGCGCCCGCGCCGGCGTGGAAGGGCCCTGATGCGTTCATTCATAGTCTCCATCATGCTCGCGTCGGCTTTCACGGCCGGCTGCGCCACACGAAGCGTGAAGACGGCCACAACGGCCGGAACGCTGGCGCAACTGCACAACGCGGGCCCGGGCGCTCGGGAGCTCGGGGAACTCGAGGTCGATCAGGGCCTCGATCAGGCGATGCGCCACTACCGGCGCTTTCTCGAGGAGACGCCGGAAACAACCATGACCCCCGAGGCGATGCGCCGTCTCGCCGACCTGCAACTTGAAAAGCAGTTCGGGATCCACACGGACAACGCCGGACCGCGGGAGTCCGATCCGGAATTCGAGCGGCGCACAACCGCCGGGGGCCGCATTCCGGCAGACGGCGGCGATGCCGCGGCTGCGCCGCCCTTTTCGCCGGGCAATGAAACGGCTTCCGCGGGCCCCCTCGAGGCGATCGCCCTCTATAACCGGCTGCTCACCGAGTACCCGCGTTACGAAGACAGCGACCGGGTCCTGTACCAGATGGCGCGGGCGTACGACGAGATCGGCCGCACCGAAGAGGCCATGGAAGCCATGGATCGCCTGGTGCGCGCCAATCCGCACTCCGAACACCTAGACGAAGTGCAGTTCCGCCGGGGCGAATTTTTCTTCACTCACAGGAAATACCTCGACGCCGAGAGCGCCTACTCCGCCATCATCGAACTGGGCGACGAATCCCCTTACTACGAGCTCGCCCTCTACAAGCTCGGCTGGGCGTTCTACAAACAGGAACTCTACGAGGAAGCCCTCGACAGGTACATGGCGCTGCTTGACTACAAGCTTTCGACCGGCTACGACTTCGACGAGACGCACGAGGTGGAGGAGGAGCGCCGCGTCGAGGACACCTTCCGGGTCATCAGCCTGAGCTTCACCAATCTCGGCGGCCCGGAAGCCGTCCCGGAATATTTTTCATCCTCCGGCAACCGTCCCTACGAGGACCGCATTTACCGCAATCTTGGAGAGCACTTCCTGGCGAAGCTGCGCTACGACGACGCGGCGAAGACGTTCCGGTCTTTCATCCGGCTCTATCCTTTCCACCGGGCCGCGCCGCATTTCAGCATGAAGGTGGTGGAAACCTTCACCAAGGGCGGGTTTCCCATGCTCGTGCTGGAGTCCAAGCGGGAGTTCGCGTCCAGGTACGGGCTGCAGGCCGAATACTGGCGGCACGTCAGCCCCGAAGACTCTCCGGAAGCGCTCCTCTGCCTCAAAACCAACCTGAAAGACCTCGCGACGCATTACCACGCCGAATATCAAAGCGCCGGGAAAGAGGACGAGAAGCTCGCAAGCTACGGCGAGGCCATCCGGTGGTACGGCGACTATCTCGAGTCCTTCCCTTCCGACGGCGATTCGCCCGAAATCAACTGCAAGCTCGCGGACCTTCTCTTCGAGAACGGGGATTTCGGGGATGCGGCCGGGCAGTACGAACGCACCGCCTACGAATACCCGCCTCACTCCCAATCGGCGGAAGCGGGATACGCCGCGGTCTATGCCTACCGCAGGCAGCTGAGTGCCGCGAGCGAGCAGCAGCGGGAAGCCGTCAGGCGCGATGCGGTCGCAAGTTCGCTCCGGTTTGCAGACGCCTTCCCGGAGCACGAACAGGCGGCCGCGGTCCTTGGGGCGGCCGCGGACGATCTGTACGGGATGAAGGATTACCGCACCGCCGTCGACTCCGCCCGGCGCGTCATCGCTTCCTACCCGGACTCGGGGCCGGCGCTTCAACAGTCCGCCTGGCTCGTCACGGCGCACGGCTCGTTCGAGCTCGGCGAGTACGCCGAAGCCGAACGGGCCTATGCCCGGGTGCTGGCAGCCGTCCCGGAAAGCGACGAGTCGCGTTCCGCGCTCGTAGAGAACCTCGCCGCCTCCGTCTACAGGCAGGGTGAGCTGGCAAACGAAGCGCAGGACTTCCGCGCGGCAGCCGACCATTTCCTCCGGGTGCGCTCGTCGGCGCCTGAATCCGGCATCTGCGCCGCCTCCCAGTACGACGCGGGAGCCGCGCTGATCCGGCTTCGGAACTGGAAGGAAGCCGTAAGCGTGTTCGACACATTCCGCCGCGAATATCCGGAGCACGAACTGCGCGTCGACGCCACACGACAGATCGCTTTCGCCTACCGGGAGGACGGACAATTGCCGCAGTCGGCCGGGGAATACGAACGCCTGGCATCGGAGTCCGAAGATCCGGCCCTGCGCGGCGACGCGCTGCTTGCCGCCGGCGGCCTCTACGAGGAATCCGGCGAACGGGACGGCGCGCTGCGCGCGTACAACCTCTATGTTCATGAATTCCCCGGGCCGATCGAGACGGCGCTCGAGACCCGCAACAGGATCGCGGGCATGTACAGGGCTGCGAACGAGGAATCGCTGTATCTCCGGGAGCTGGAGCGAATCGTGAGCATCGATGCGGATGCCGGGACGGAAAGGACCGGCCGGACACGGACGCTCGCGGCCCGTGCGTCGCTGGTCCTTGCTGAGCACCTGTACCGGGACTACGCGGCCGTGAAGCTGCGCCAACCTTTCGAGGCCAGCCTGCAGGAGAAGCAGCAGGGCATGAATAAAACAATCGAAGCCATGAGCCTTCTGGTGGATTACGAGATCGCCGACGTGACCGCTGCGGCCACGTACTATATGGCGGAAACCTACTTCGATTTCAGCCGCTCCCTGATGGACTCGGAACGCCCCGAAGAGCTCGAGCCCGAAGAGCTGGAGGCGTTCGAGATGAACCTCGATGAGACGGCGTTCCCGTTCGAGGAGAAAGCCATAAACGTTCATGAGAAGAACATCGAAATGCTGCGCGCCGGCGTCTTCAACGAATGGACCGAGAAGAGCCTCGGCAGGCTGACCGAGCTGATGCCGGGCCGCTACGCGAAGCAGGAAATGAGCGGCGGCTTTCTTGGGGCTATCGACAGTTACGTGTACCGGTCGCCGGCGGCCCGGAATTCCATGCCGGAACCGGGCCGGGCCGGTGCGCTGCCCGAAGAGCCGGAGCGGGCGGCGGACCCGGAACCCATGGCCGCAAACAAGGGGGGAGAAAAACATGCGCACAGGTAAGACGGCCTTCTCCGTGAAACTGCTCGGTCTCAGCCTGCCTTGGCTGGCCCTGAGCCTCACCGTGAGCTGCGCGCATAAGGTTCCCGTCGCCGTGGACGCGGTGCCGCCGGAGGCGGGGGAGGCATGGAATCCGGACGGGCAGGCCGAGCCTCCGCCCGGGGTCGTGAGCGTCCGGCAGGATCCGGGCGGTTTCACGGTAACGCAGAGGGTGCTCGTTGCCGAGGCGGTTCGCGCCGGTTACGAAGCCGCAGTGCGTATGCTGGAGGAGGCGCGGTACGAGAAGGGCATCGCCTTGCTGCTCGAGGTGACCGAACAGGCGCCGGAATTAACGGCCGCGCATATCGATCTCGGCATTGCGTACGCGCGCACGGGCGACCTCGAGCGCGCCCGGGACAGCCTGAACCGGGCGCTCACGCTGAACCCGCACCACCCCGCAGCCCTCAACGAGCTCGGCCTGGTCGAGAGGCGCAAGGGAGAGTTCGGGAAAGCGCGATCGAGTTATGAAGCCTCCCTGGCGCAGTTTCCCGACTTTCACTACGCGCACAGGAACCTGGCCATTCTTTGCGACCTGTATCTCGGCGATTACCCGTGCGCGCTGGAGCATTACGAGGCGTACCACCGGCTCGCTCCGAACGATGTCGAGACCGCCAAATGGATCGCGGACATTCGCATGCGCGCAGCAGCGGAGGAGGCACAATGAAAAAAAACGTACCGCGCGCGCTGCTGCTGGCCGCCTGCGTCGTACTGACGTCGGCGGCAGCCGCGGCGCAGGCGGAAAAGGAAGCCCCGCAGGAACAAGCGAACGAAAGAAACGAACAGAGGGAGTCGCGGCCGGAACAGGCCGGCGGGGCGCAATCCCCGGATCGGCAGGACGCGAAGGTGATTTCGGGCATGTCCATCCTCGGCAACCAGGAGGCCCCCAAATCGCTTGTCATCGTTCCCTGGAAGAGCTCGGAGATCGGCGACTCGCTGGATATTTCAACCGTCCTGGACGACTCCCGGCAGCCCGTGGACAAGGAGGTGTTCCTGCGGGAGCTGCGTTACTACGAGATCCGGTCGGGAAGGAAGCCGTGAAACAACCGCCCGGAGGGATTTTGGAGATGTACCTGACGTAATCAGGAAGCCGGCCCGGCCCGCGGCCGGAGCCGGTTTGAACCATCCGGGACTCAGAGTGCGTTTTCGGGGTCGGCGTCGGTATCGGAATCGGTTTTAAAAACCAAACCCCGATTCCGACCCCGATGAACTCCTTTTCCCGCTTTTCGCTTGGGAAAGAGTCCCGGTCCAGTCGAAGGAGGATTCGTAAATGGATGCTATGTACGCAATAGTGAGATTCTTCGTGGCGGGGGGGCCGTTCATGTACCCCATTCTGATCGTTTTCGCCGTCGGTATCGCGATCGCGATCGAGCGCTATTGGACGCTCGCGCAGGTCCGGCGCAAAAACGAAGGCATGTGGAGCAGGCTCCAGCCCGCGCTCTCAAACGGGGATTTCGAGAAGGCGCGCAAAATGACCAGCGAGGACGACTCCACGGTGTCGCAGCTTCTGGGCATGGGCCTGGCGCGCCAGGGAGCCGTGCGCCGCAGGGAGGACATCGAGATCGCGATGGAAGAGAGCATGATGGAGATCATACCGAAGCTGGAGAAGCGCACGGCTTATGTCGCGCTCGGCGCCAGCATCGCCACGCTGCTCGGGCTGCTGGGCACGATCATGGGACTGATCGAAGCGTTCACCGCGGTGGCGAACGCCAACCCGGCGGAGAAGGCCGACCTGCTCTCCGCGAGCATCTCCGTCGCGATGAACACGACCGCGTTCGGGCTGATTGCCGCAATCCCGTTGCTGGTGACGCACTCCGTGCTCGCCGCCAAGACAAGCGAGATCGTGGACAGTCTCGAAATGGCGTCCGTCAAGGCCCTGAACGTCATCACGGCGCTCGCGAAACGCAAAGCGGAGGCGTAGGGAACATGGCAAGAGTCCACCACTACCGGCGGCGCCGCAAGGAAGCGCCCGAGCTCGAGATGACGACCTTCCTGAACCTGATGGTCGTGCTCGTGCCGTTTCTGCTCATCACGGCGGTTTTTTCGCGGATCACGATCGCGGAGCTCGACCTGCCTAGCGCCATAAGCGAGGAGCCGTCCGCCCCGACCTTCCGTGTTGAGGTGGTCCTGCGCGGCGCGGGGCTCGAAATCATGGACGGCTCCCGGGTCGTCCTGGAGATTCCCAAAACGGGGGGCGCCTATGATCTGGAGAAACTCTCGGATTACCTCGTCGCGGTCAAGGGCCGGTACCCGGATAAAGAGGACGCCTCCGTGCTGCTCGAACCCGATATTCCCTACGACCACCTCATTCAGGTCATGGATGCCGTCCGGAGCTTCGAAACGCATGATGCCGGGGAAAAAATACTTACGTCCCTGTTCCCGGCGATATCGATAGGAGATGCCCCATGAAAGTATCGCGCCGGATCGGGCGCATGACGCGCCACAAAGGAATCCTGCCGAAGCTGCCCTTGACCTCGCTCATGGACGTGTTCACGATCCTGGTTTTTTTCCTGATGGTCAACCAGAGCTCGGTGGAGACGCTGCAGCAGCCCAAGCAGATCGAGCTTCCGGAATCCGCGGTTGAAGAGAAGCCGCGCGAGACGGTCGTGATTCTGGTCGGAAAAGACGAGGTGCTGGTGCAGGGGGTGCCCGTCGCGCGCATCGCGGACATCCGGGCAGATGAAAGCGCCGAAATCGAACCCATCGGCTTACGGCTCGAGGAACTGAGCTACAGGGTCATCGGCCTGAGCACCCAGGCGGTCGCGGAGAGCCGGGAGGTGACCGTTCTCGCCGACAGGTCGATCCCCTTCAGCGTTCTGAAAAAGATCCTTTCCACCTGCACGGCGCGCGGCTATACGCGGGTGTCGCTGGCCGTAGTCCAGAAATCCGGGCAATCGACATAGGGTAGGTATGAGCGACGACTTGAAATCTCTGCAAGAACAGGAACTGCTTTCTCAGGTGGGGCAGGTTCGCGAAAAACTGGAGAGTCTGGCATCCGATCTGCGCGCCGTCGAGGATGAAATCGGGAGCCTTGCCGCGGAGCGCGTGCACCATGAGCTGCTGGATCAGGCCTGCGGCGCCCTTGAAAAGCTCACTGAACTCGGCGCCGCCTCGCTTTTTTATGAGGAGAAGATCGAACCGGCACGAGCCGCGCGGCAGCTCGAGGCGGTGCGAAGCCGCATCCGCGCATTCCAGGCGCAGCTCGGCGAGCTCGACGCGCGGCGCCGGACAATCCTGGCCGAGATGGGCCGCGAAGAGGAAGGTCTCGAGGTCCTTTCCGAGGACCTGTATCAGGTCCGGGAAGCGGAGGAGCGCCGCAAGCTCGAATGGGTGGTCGAACGGGATATCAGTCCGCTGCCGCCCCGCCTGCAGTTGATGGCATGGGCGCGCGGAGGCGAGGACGACAGGCTTTTCCGCAAGTCCCTGGCACTGTCGCTGCTGGCCAGTCTGATCCTCGGCCTGCTGTTCCCGATGATCCGGCTGCCCTTGACCGGCCGCTTCGAAAAGGAAGATGCCGTGCCCCGGCGTCTGGCGCAGTTTATCCGGCAGGAGATGTCGAAACCGGTCCCGCCGCCGCCGGCCGCTGAAGCGAAGCCGCCGGAGAGGGAACCAGCGGAGCGGAAAAAACCGGAATCCGCCGAAGCGCAGGAAGCGTCCCGGCAACCGCTCCCGGAGGAGACACGGTCTGCCGCCGCGCCGGAACCGCCCCCCGGACAGCCCGGGCTGCCGCCGGGCCCGGTCGGACCGGGGACCTCGGCCGATTCCCCGCCGGGCCCGCTGCCCCGGAAAGCCGCAAACGCCGGCATCCTGGCATTCAAGAACCAGATCGCAAGCCTGGCGATGGACGCTGTCGCGCCGCGCCTCGGAGCGGATGCGCGTTTCGGCGATGCCGATGAGGCCAGCCTGGGATCCATGCCGACACGCTCCATGCTGACGACCAGCGCGCCGGGTTCAAGCGGCGGCATCAATATCGCCTCGCTGAGCCGCAACGTGCGCGGCGGAGGAGGCGGCGGCAGCGGCGGGGGAGGCGGCGGCGGGATCCCGGGCGTCGAGGTAGGCCGCGCGACCAGCTCGATCGCGTCCATCGGCGGCGAAGCACGCCCGAAGGCAAGCGGCGGGCCGGGGGCTTCCCGCACCGACGAGGAAATACAGATCGTGTTCGACCGCTACAAATCGGCGTTCTACCGGCTCTACAACCGGGAACTGCGCATCGATCCCACATTGCAGGGTCAGATGGTGCTGCGCCTGACGATCGAACCGGACGGAAGCGTTTCCATGTGCGTGCTGCAGTCGACCGACATGGATGCCCCGAACCTGGCCGACCAGGTGGTGAGCCGCATCCGGACCATCGATTTCGGCGCCAAGGAAGGCGTGGAGGCTCTGACGATCGTGTACCCGATCGACTTCCTGCCGGCGTCGGACGGGTAAAACCCGCCGGATGCGCTGCGAACCAGGCCGGCAGGGGATTTGGAAAAAGGAGCAGATCTGAAGTTTATTTCGACGCGATTTCGACAAAGGCAAAGCCGTCGAAAGACGGCGACGCAAAGTCACCGGTCTAAAGAGCGAGGGCTCCACGACAGCGGGACCGCCGGAATCCGGGCCGATCGTCCTCGGCCCGCCCGGTCCGCTCGAGCCGGCACTCCTACCGGTTTGAGTGGAACGAGGCGGCAATGAATCCCGGCAATTTCATCCTTGTAAAAACAGATCGTCGCTGGAACCCGTGCGCTCTCAGGGCCGGGCTCCTGCTGCTGGCGGCCCTTCTCGTTCTGCCGGCGCTCGCCCGGGCGCAGGAGACATGCCCCGCTCTAGCCAACGTCGGAATCGTTCTGCCCAATATCGGCAGCCAGGCCAACAGCGACAACTACTGCGAGCTCTGCGCCACGAGCCGGATGACGGCGCGCGTCTACTACTTTGACGACAATAACGGCATAGGAAACGTCGGCCCACCGATCACGGACATCGTTATCCGGCATAACCTTGACAGCCCAAGCCTGGTTCCGATACCGGGCACGACGACCGTCACAATCGGGGGAGGATTGAGCCCGTTGCCCCCTGCTCCACCCGCGCCTGCGCCCGTGCTCGCCGGAGACTGGTGGACCTGGGATTTCGGCAGTTATGAGCTGGAGCCGTCAGGTACGAACCAGGGGACCGCCCGATACCTGGAAATCCGGTACCAGGTGCGCCGGGCGAACGGCGCCACCGAAGAAGGCCTGGCCGGCGCGCCCAGGGGCGTCACCGCCAGTGTTTCGTACAGCGTCGGCGGACCCTTATGCGAGACGGATACCATCGCCGAAATTCTCCCGTTGCGCCAGCCCGTAGCCAGCGTTATCAAACAGGGCCGCAATGCCGACGCCGGACAGTCGTCCGGGCAGTACGCCAACAACGTCTACGGCCACAACAACGACGACGTCATCTGGCGCATCCAGATCCAGAACACCGGGCTTGCGGCGCTGCAGGACCTGCGCTTCGACGATTTGATGCAGGCGGGCAACCTCGAGATCCGCTACGCATGCTCCTCCGAAGCCGCGGCCTCCGCCATCGCGGACAACAACGGGGAGCTGGCAGGCGCCGCGGTGCCGCCGGGAGATATCTGCACTGCGGCCGGCAACCATATCGACAACCGGGTCGTCGTCGACCCCTTCGGTTCGGGGGGCGCCACGAACTTTCCCAACGGCGGCGCGACCGGCGGCTTCACGCGCGATCTGAACAGCCGGGACATCGACGTCCCGCCGGGATCCACGAGCGCCGTCGTCTATCTGGTCGGCAAGATCACGTCCAACGCCTCCTGCATCGCCGGCGGAACCACCAACACGGTCGACGACGTCCAGTACGGCTGCGAGGCGGACGGTCCCGCCGCGGGGGGCATCCCGGCCGCGACCGCCCAAACCAGGGTGCTGGTCACGCACCACGGCGATCAGGACGCGCAGCTCGATATCCGGCGCGCATTCACCGGTGTCGACACCGTCGGCACGGCAACCGTGTCGAACCAGCCGCTCGGGGCTCGCGGCCTGGTGGTTCTCACGATCAGGAACAATACCGGCGGCACGGTCAAAGACATCGAGCTCGACGATGTGCTGCCGCCGCAATACGTCATTGATCCGACATACTGGACGGGCGGCACGACCAGGGACCTGCCCGCGAGATCCACGCCGGTCGCGGGGGAGAGCTCGATCAATCCGGCTTACGGCACCAACGTCTATCCCGGAATGGTGGACCGGCTGACCTGGGAGAATCCGCAGGGCCTGCTGACGGCGCCCTCGCTGGATCCGTTGCGGAACACGGCGCCCCGCTTCCGGCTGTGGAGCAGCACGGCGCACCCGGTCTATCCCGAACAGGAGAACATGCTGCGCCACGGCGACGTGGTGACCCTGACCTTCCCGGTCGTACTGATCAGCCAGGACCGCGATCTGGTCGAGCCGTACGACCTCGCGGCGGACCTCGATGAGACGCCGGAGGAAACGGGCGCCGGCATGGACCCGGCGTATGCTACGCCGCTTTCCAACCGGCTTACCGTGGACTACAACACGTTCTGCGCGACGCAGGGCAACAACGGGGCCGGACATTTCACCTGGAGCCACGACGACATCAATACTATTGAAGCGTTTCCCGAGGACCTGGACGTTGCGATCACGGACACCGACAACAACCCCGGAGATGTGTTCATTCTTACCAACGATCCGACCCAGCAGCTTCTCCTGCGCGTCCGGCTGACGAACAACGGCGGCCACACCGCAACGGGCTACCACGCGTTCGTCACCTTCGGCGCGACCATGGAGGTGGCCGGCGCGCCCGCCGGCTGCAGCGCCGTGACGCCGGGCGGCACGCCGCTTCAGCCCGACCCCTGGAAAGTGTGGGTGGAGCCGGTGCCCATACTGGACACGCAGACGGTCTATCATTGCCCGGCGCCGCAGGGAATCGGGCCCGGCCAGACCTTGAACCTCGATTTCGGGGTGATCAAAAGCAGCGACCCCGCGCGCGTGCTGCTCGACGATCTCATGCTGCGCGCCGACGTGGTGGGGGAAATTCTCCTTCACGACGGCACGCCGCTGTGGTTCCCGGCGCCCATCGCGCGCGCCGACGGCCAGCTCGACCGCACCAACAACTACAGCCTCGACGGCGTGCGCCAGAAAGTGATCGGCTTCAACCTGATCAAGTCAAGCCTCGGGTGCCGGGAAAACGACCCTCCGGCCTATGAGCCCGGACCGTTTATCAAGCAGGCCGAGCGCGTCGAAATCGGCGAAGAGTGCAGCTACCGGGCGCGCAGCGGGGGCTGGTTCGGCTTCGCGACGCCGGGCTTCCTCTATATCGCCGTCGAGGACGTCGTCGTCGACGACATTCCGCGGACGGACGCGGACCCGAGCGGGGGCCAGGGCTATCTCTCCTCGACCGACCCCTACCTGACAAGTTCTTCCCAGATTCAGGGCATCACGCTGTTCGGGGCCCCCGTGCCGCCGACCCCCGGCGGCCTGATCGCACCCGGCGGCCGGATCCCCTGGCGTTTCAACGAGACGCAGCGCATCGATCGCATCGACGAGTGGTTCCAGGCCGACTTCACCACACGGCTGCTGAACGTCCCGATCAACACGGTCGGGCTGCCCAACCGGCACGCGGCCAACGGGAACAACGTGCTGGTCTCGGACTTCACGGCGATCTTCGCCGACGAGAGCGGCGTGGAGCACCCCTTCCGACTCGATCCCGACGCCGTCGGCTACCCGCACGAGTCGATCCGGCGCGAGGACGTGACGATTACCGAGCCCCTTCTCGAGCTCGTCAAGGAGGTCTGCGACGAAACGCGCTTCGGCACCGGGCCGGCGTGCGGCAACTGGACCGCGGAGGGCGGCGGCGGCGACGCCTATCACAGCTACATCTACCGCATCACCGTAACCAATCGCGCCGACGACGACGGCATCGCGCGTTCGCCCGCGTACGACCTGGCCGTCACGGATACACTGGACCCCTCGGGCTTCGTCTGCGTCCTGCCGTTTGAAAGCGACGGCCTCGACAACGACGCCGACGGCGGCACGGACACCGCCCCCGAGGGCACCGTGACCGGAACTCCGGGCGGCGACTGCTCCTCCGGGCGAAACGGCGTGGTTACGTTCCGGCATGAGCACAGCACCGGCCTCCGGCGCATCGATCCGGGCGAAAGCGTGCGGCTCTACTACCGGGTGGACGTCGACAACGACGCCGCGCCCATGCAGACATTCACCAACAGCGTCGCCGCCGCATACGACTCGCTGGCCGGCGGCGCCAACGAATCCGGAAATCAGACCGTCGACCCGCGCCCCGGCGGCGACATCGGCGGCGCGCGCGTCTACGAAAGCGTCCCGGCGGTGGCGACACTCGAGATCCTTCCGGTGGACACGGTGCCGAAGCACATCGTGCGCACCTCGAACACGCCCGAAACGCCCGCCCCCGGGCCGCAGGAAGTGGTTGTCGGCGAGGAGATCGAGTACCGTCTGACGACCCTGCTGCCCGTCGCGCTGCTGCGCGACTTCGTGATCCGGGACGAACTACCACCGGGCTTGACGTGCGTGGACGCGCCGGTATTGGACCTCGGTCCGGGCGGCCCCTACGCGGACGCGGACTTCGAGCCGGCGACGCCCGTCACGCCGTCCTGCGGCGGCGGCGTGGTGGAATGGGATTTCGGCAACCGGCGCATCAACCGGGGGACGACGCCGGACAACCGCTATTCCTTCAGCATCGGCTTCATCGCGCGCGTCGAGAACAGTACGCTGACCAACGACGGCGATATCCTGGCGAACGGCGATCCGGCCACCAGCGCGACGGTTCGCTACATCGACGAGGCGGGAAATCCCGTCGAGGTCGTTTTCGGACAGGTGGATGTCCTGGTCCGCGAGCCCGCCATCGAGCTTTCCAAGACCATAACTCCCGGCGAAGCGGACGCGGGCGACGTGCTGACCGTCACGGTCGCCGCGACCAACACAGGCACCGCAACGGCCTATAACCTGCGGGTGCTCGACGATCTCTCGGGGATCAAGTTGAGCTATGCAGCCGGCCGGGTAGCGGGCGCCGACCCGCCCGACGAAGACCTGACCACCTTCGGCCCGGAGCGGCCGCTGTTTACATGGCCCGCCGGCATCACCGTCGCCCCGAACGAAACCATCGAGTTTTCATTCGCCGTCACCGTGGACGGTACGGTGGAACCGGACGAACTCCTGGCCAATACGATTCAGGCGGACTGGACGTCGCTGCCGGGCCGGAGCACGGCATTGAACCCGGCAGGCGAGATCGGCGCCGACGGCAGCTCCGGCGGCATGCGCAACGGCGCTCTGCCGAATACTGGAGACACGCTCAACGACTACGAGGCCGAGGCAAGCGACGAAATCGCGACAGGCACGGTTGCGGTCGCGAAGCAGGACATGGATCCCGCACTCCCGTCCGCCATCGGCGCCCACAAGCCCTTCCTTCTCGAGATTTCCCTTCCCGAAGGAACGACAAACGGGCTCGTGGTCACCGACAACCTGGCGGCGGGAAGCGAAAGCTACCGCCTCGCGCGCGACGGCGCTTTCGACGTCACCTACGAGTTTACAGGCATTGCCGGCATCAACGGCCTGGCCCCGGGCGAAAGCGCGTTCAACGCCTCGCCCGCCGACGGCGCCAGCGGCGCCGCGACCTGGGATATCGGCACCATCGTCACCGCCAGCGAGGACGACACCGCGACGCAGGCGGTCACGCCGTCGATCCGAATCCGCTACAACGCGCGCATCAACAACGACCTCGCCACCGACGCGGGCGACACGCTGCAAAACGCGGTCGATGCCTCGTATTTCAACGTCATGACCGGCATGCCCGAGATCCTGAACGACTCCACGGACGCGATCACGGTCACCGAACCCGGCATCACGGCCACCAAGACGCTGACCAACGCAACGCCCGGAAAGAACCCCGACGATCCGCTGGAGTTCGGCGACATCGCCGAGTATCTCCTGACGGTCGTCAACACCGGCGATGCGGTCGCTCACGACATCAACATCGTCGATACGCCGCCCATCGAACTCGAACTATCGGACGCCTTCGTGCCTGCGGCCGCGATCGACGCCGTACCCGTGCCCGGCTTCGCCGGCGAACCGGACGGCGCCCCCGCCGGCCCGCTGGTCTGGGGCCGCGGCAACGGAGACGAAAGCCTGGATCTGCCGCCGAACAGCTTCCTCGAGCTGACCTACCGTATGGACGTTGTCGCGGCGCCGGTCGCCGGGCCCACGATCGACAACAGCGTCTGGATCGACTGGACTTCGCTTGACGGAGAAAGCGCCTACGAACGCACCGGCGCGGGCTGCCCGAACTTCCACCAGCCGGACGACTACTGCTACGGCCCGGTTGTCGCCGAAGCCGTCCCCTCGCCCTCCGCCCCGCCGGCGACATTGAAGGAAAACACACAGGCGGTCGCAGGGATCGGCGAACCGTTCACCTACCGGATCACCATTCCCGCCGCGCCCCACCCGGCTCCGCTCTACGACGTGGCGATCACGGACAATCTCGCGGACGCGACCGCCGACCTGCGCTTCCTCGGCGCCAGGAAGGTTTCGGGACCCGGATCGTGGGCGCCGGTCAACACCGGTACCGACACGAACCTCGTAATCGAGGACCCGGTCAACGGCATCGACGTCCCGGCCGGACAGCTCGCGGTCATCGAAATCACGGTGCTGGCAACCAACGTCCCGGCCAACGCCGCCGGCGTCACATTCACCAACACGGCCGCATACACGTACAACCGCCTCAAGGGCAATGACGCGAGCGCCAGCACGGGCGAGCCCGGCACGACCGGCCCGATGCAGATCGACGAACCCCAACTTACGCTCTTGAAGAGCGGCCCTTCCGAGATGCGCATCGGCCTTCCCGCAACCTTTACCCTGGACGTTCACAACACGACACAGGCCCGGGCCTACGCAGTGACGATCACCGACCGGCTGCCCAACACGGCCGACGGCGCGGCCGCGGGAGGAATGTGCGCCGCGGCCCCGGACGGTTTTACGGCGCAGATGTACGAGGCGGACGGCACCACGGCCGCAGGCGGCGCGCTCGTCGAAGGTACGGATTTCGCCGCCGCATTCACCCCGGCCGCAGGCAACGATCCGCACTGCACGCTTACGTTTACGATGCGGACGCCCGCCGCCGCGATCGGTCCGGACCAGCATCTTGTCGTCGCCTATCAGGCCCGGCTCGATACCGACAGCGAACAGGACGCCCGGCTCACCAACGTGGCCGGCGCGACGCTCTGGCACAGCGCCGATCCGCTTGCCGCGGACACGGATCCGCGCAGCTACGACGGTGATCTGACCGACGGCACCGTCGGCACCCTCGACCAGGAGGACGCCCATACCCTGCTCGTGAACCTGCCGATGCTGCGCTTCGAGAAGACGGTCGCGAACGTGAGCCGCAACGTGAGTCCGGCCGAGCTCGCGACGCCCGGGGAGCGGCTTCGCTACAGCCTCACCATCGAGAACCTGCGCGACGTGCCGGTCGAGGAGTTCAGCCTCCACGACGAGCTCGATGCGCGCAACGGCCCCGGACAGCCGGCCTTCGAACCCGGCACCCTTACCGTGATCGCGGCCCCTGAAGGCGCGGACACTTCGAACACGAGCGCCACCGGGGGCGCTCACGGCACCGGTCTGCTCGACATCCGCGGCCTGAGCCTCGGAGGCTCGGGCGACAGCGTGCTCGTCGAGTACGAAGCGACGCTTGCGCCGGTTTTGGCCGACGGCAGCTTCGTCTACAACCAGGCGCAGCTTTTGACCGGAGGCTTCCCGATCGCCCTGAGCGACGATCCCAACGTAAACGGTCCCGATGATCCGAGAATCTTCGGCGACGAGGACGCGACGCAGATCCGGATAGAGTCGGCGCCGCAATTCCAGGTGGAAAAGATCCCGGCCTACCTGGAAGGGGACCCGAACGTGCTGCTCGCGGGCGAGAGGCTGCGATATACGATCACGGTGCGCAACACCGGCACGGACCACGCGACCGGCGCGCGGCTGCGGGACGCGATTCCGGCCAACACGACCTACGTCGCAGGCAGCACGACTCTCAACGGCGCGCCCGTGGCCGACGGACCCTCCGGGCTTGCGCCGCTCGTCGACGGCATCGCGATCCACGCGCCCGAAGACCCGACGCCCGGCTTCATGCCCGCCGACGCAACTGCAGAAGCGAGCAACGTGGCGACCATCACTTTCGACGTCGCCGTCTACCCGGACGCTCTCGACGGCACCGTGATCTCGAACCAGGCCTTCGTCAGCGCACCGGACGGCGGGATTATCGATCATCCTTCGGACGATCCCCGCACGCCCGTCGCCGATGATCCGACGCGCGACGCGGTCGGCAACGCGCCGCTGCTCTACGCCGAGAAATCCGCGGCGCTCGACTACGACGCGGGCACTGCAGGCATCGTCGATCCCGGCGACGTGCTGCGCTACACGATCCGGATCTACAACAACAGCGCGATCGCGGCCACCGGCGCCGCGCTTCGCGACGACGTCCCGCAGCACGCAACCTACGTCGCCGATTCCCTGACGCTCAACGGCGAGCCGGTGGGCCGGCCCGACGGCGGCATTTCGGCTCTTGTCGGAGGCCTCAACGTAAGTTCGCCGGATCGGACACCGCCCCTGCCGGGCCCCGGCGAAGGCGTGCTCAGCCCGGGTGAGTTTGCGGTGGTCCAGTTCGACCTGCGCGTGGATGACGATGCCACGCCCGGGACGCTCATCTTGAACCAGGCGGTTGTCGTGACGGCCGAACTGCCGGATTTGCGTACCGACGGCGACGGGAACCCCGCCACCGGCCCCGAGCCCACCGTCGTGGTCGTCGGCGACGCACAGGTGCTGAGCATTACCAAGCAGGTGTCCGTTGTCGGCGGCGGCGCGGCCCTGGCAGGTTCCACCATCGAGTATCTCGTCACCGTTTCGAACCTCGCCGCCGTCCCGGCGCATGGGGTCGCTATTATGGATGACCTGGACACGCCGGTCGCGGGGCAGCTCACGTTCGTCGGCGGCTCCTGGACCATGAACGGGCTGCCGGACGGCATCGATGTCGCCGGTTCGCTGCTGACCGCCCGCTATTCGGACGCCTACGGTCCCCTTGAGCCTGGCCGCTCGGTTACGCTGCGGTTCCGGGCCGTGATCGACCCCGGGCTCCAGATAGGGACACGCGTGACCAATACGGCAATCGTCCACTGGAACGATCCGGAGCAGACCGCGAGCGCGAGCGTTTCCATCGACGTCGGCGGCACGCCGGGCATCGGCATCCTCAACGGCCGCGCATGGCACGACGCCGATTTCGACGGGTTGCAAGGCGCCGGCGAGCGGGCCCTGGAGGGCTGGCAGGTAGGCCTCTACCGCGACGACCGGCTGCTGCTCGAGACGCAGACGGATGCCGGCGGCGCGTACCGCCTCGCGGGCCTGGAGCCGAACGACCTGACCGGCTCCCCCTACGAACTGCGGTTTGGCGCACCCGGCGCCGGCGCGAACAGCGCGATGCTGGGAAGGGCCGCCTCGCCTTTCACGAACGGCCTCCAACGGATCAGCGACATCGTCCTGCCGTCGGGCGCGAACCTGCAGGGACTGAACCTGCCCATCCAGCCCAACGGCGTCGTCTACAACTCGGTCGCCCGCATACCCGTCGCCGGAGCGACCCTGACGCTGCTCGACGCGGATGTCGCTTCTCCCCTGCCCGCCGGCTGCTTCGACGATGCGGCGCAGCAGGGCCAGGTGACGCTTGCGGACGGCTACTACAAGTTCGACCTCAACTTCAGCGACCCGGCCTGCCCGAGCGGAGGGAATTACATCATCGATGTGGAGGCGCCCCCGGGAACGGCCTACCTTTCAGGGACCTCGCAGATCATTCCTCCCGTGCCGGCCGGACCGGCCGAAGCCTTTTCGGTGCCGGCCTGCCCCGGCAGCCCGGCCGATGCGGTCCCGGCCACGGCCCTGTTCTGCGAGATCCAGCCTTCGGAGCTCGCTCCCGCACCGGCCGTACCGGCGCGCAGCGCCGGCACGAACCACCATATCCGCCTGATGCTGGACGGCAGCCGGCCGCCCGGCTCGAGCCAGATTTTCAACAACCACATCCCCATCGATCCCGAGCTCGACGGCGCGGTCGCGATCTCCAAGACAACGCCGCTCGTCAACGTGACCCGGGGCCAGCTGGTTCCCTACGTGATCACGGTCAACAACATCTCCGGACTGCTGCTTACGGAGGCGAGCGTCGTGGACCGGTTCCCGGCGGGATTCAGCTACGTGGAAGGGTCCGCGCGCATGGACGGCGTGCCGGCCGAGCCTTCAATTGCGGGCCGCGAGCTGCGATGGAGCGGTCTCGTCATCGCGGGAACCGAGGTGCGTACGTTGCGGCTGCTGCTCGCCGTGGGCGCCGGAGTCGCGGAGGGAGAGTACGTGAACCGCGCCCGGGTGGCCAACGGCGTGACCGGCGGCGCAATGTCCGGCGAGGCGAACGCCACCGTGCGCGTCGTGCCGGATCCCTTGTTCGACTGCACCGACGTGACCGGCAAGGTCTTCAACGACGCCAACCGCAACCGCGTGCAGGACGCCGGCGAGGATGGCCTGCCCGGGGTGCGCCTTGTCACACCGAGGGGTTTGCAGGCCACGACCGATCCGTACGGACGGTACCACATCACCTGCGCGATCACGCCTCACGAAGGGCGCGGCAGCAATTTCGTATTGAAGCTCGACGACCGGACCCTGCCGAGCGGATTCCGCCTTTCGACGGACCCGGTAGAGATCCGGCGCGCCACCCGCGGCAAGGCTTTGACCATCAATTTCGGCGCGTCGATCGACCGGGTGGTCGGCATCGACCTCTCCGATGCGGCATTCGAGCCGGGTGAGACCGAAATCCGCGCCCAGTGGCTTCCGCGCCTGGATCTGCTTATCCGGGAACTGCACAAAGCGCCGGCGGTGCTGCGCCTGTCCTATATCGCCGACATCGAGACTGCGGCGCTGGTCGAAGAGCGCGTCAAGGCGGTCAGGCGCCGGCTGACCGAAGCCTGGAATGAAGCAGAAGAAAGTTACGGGCTTGCGATCGAGCATGAAGTTTTCTGGCGGCGCGGCGGGCCGCCCGAACATTCCGGCTTAATGAACCGGAGTGGAGGTGAATAGTATGAGAAAGCGCCTCCATATCCTCCTGATATTCGGATTTTTAATGACGGCCGCCTCCGCTGCCCCGGGCCGGACAGGCACGGACAGGCCGGGCGAATCGGCCGAGCGGCATCTTCCCGAAGACCGGGCGGTCCGCGAATGGTCGCTGGAGCCGGACGGGACCGATGCCGTCAAGCGCATCAAGGTCTGCCGCCTGCAGACCGTCTGCACATTGCGATACCTGGAAGGCCGGACGCCGAGGACGCGCGTCCGGAACCTCGTCGTTCCGTTGAGCTACGGGGACGAGCCCCTGGCCATACCCGACAACTTCGCCGCGCAGGTCCGGCAGGCCCTGTCCAACCTGCAGGACAAAAAAGGGGTGACGGTGCGGTTCATCGGGCACACCGAAGACGCTCCGATGACCGAGCGCGACCGGAGCATCTACGGCGACCGCCTTGCGATGTCGAAGGCGGCGGCCTACCGCGCCGCGCTGGCCGTGCAGGAAACTCTGGGATTGCCGGCTGCCGCGGTCGAAAGCGACGGCCGGGGCGCGTCCCGGCCGGTGGCGTCGAACGAAACCGTCCAGGGACGGGCATTGAACCGCCGCATCGAAGTGGAGTTCTGGTATGACGACCCTCTCCAGGAGCTGCCGGAGGAGCCGCAACTCTGCCCCGAAGACGTCGAGGAGACCGTGACCCGGACCTACAGCCCCTCCTGGGGCGGCATCCCGCCTCTCGACCTGGAAAACGGCGTGCCGGACATTCCGCCCGGGTATGCCGAGAACCTGCGCCGGGCGCTGGCGGAAATCAAGGACCGGGCCAACGCGCGGCTGCGCTTTATCGGGTACACGAAAAACGAACGCCTCGACCGCCGCACCGCGTCCGTGTACGGCGACGACGTGGGCCTTTCCGCGGCCCGGGCCCGCCGCGCCATGGACATCGTCCTCGGGGACCCGCTTCTTTCGGGCGTCCGCGCCGAGCATGAGGGGCGCGGCTACGTCCAGTCCGACGACGTGGTGAACTCCGGCTTCATCCAGGGCGAAAAATCGTTCGTGCGCGTCGAGGCCGTCTATGACGAGCCCCTGCCCCTGGACAACTACGAGGGCGTGGACATCACGCGCCTGACCCGGGAGCTTCGCCCGAAGAGCCCCTACGCGCTGAACGTGATGCACATCACGGTCGACGGCAAGCCCGTCGACGACCTGAACAGCAGTTCTTCCGACATCCAGCGCTGCACCGACGTCGCCCTCGACGACGCCGGCATCCGGTTCCGTTTCGACAACCTCGAGTCCCGCCCGCGGCTTGCCGTGGCCGTTCATCCGGCTGTCCTAGCTGTCGGCGGCCCCGCCGACAGCCCCGCTGCATCGGCCGCGCGCTTCCGGATGTACACCAATTATCCGGGCTTCATCGAGCGCGCCGAAATCCGGATCTTCGAGCCGGCGCAGTCATTGCAGTCGGCGCCGCTTGCAATCATCCCGGTCGACGATTCGGGCTTTGCCGAGTGGCAGCCGGCGGCGGAAGCGCCCGCGGGACCCAGGCACGAACTCCGGTACCTGCTTCGCGCCTACGACTCAAACGGCAACTATGACGAAACGGATGCCCGGCCTCTGTGGCTGGTGCGCGAGCCGGATCCCGGAAAAACCGCGACACCGGACGAGGTGCTTCAGAAGGACCTGCTGGCCGCCTACGGCAGAAATGACCTGGCGCGCCGGGAGATACCGCTCGAAGGAGGCACGGTGACGGTCCAGGGCAGCCGCATACCCTCCGGCTACACGGTATGGGTGGCGGGCCGCCCGGTCCCGGTCGACCCGCAGGGCAGCTTCGCCGCCGAGGAGATCCTTCCAAGGGGCACGCATACGGTGGAAGTGGCGGTGCTCGACGCCGCGGGCGGCGGCTCGCTGTATCTTCGCGACCTGGAGTTCAAGCAGAGGGATCTCTTTTACATCGGCGTCGCCGACCTGACCCTGTCCGAAAACCGCGCAAGCGGGCCGGCGCAACTGCTCGAGGGCGAAAACGCCCCACAGCCCTTCGATTCGCGGCTGGACGGCCGGCTCGCGTTCTATGCCGACGGCATGATCGGCGGGAACTGGCGGCTGACGGCGAGCGCGGACACCCTGGAAGCCCCCCTGGAGGACCTGTTCAGCAATTTCCTGGACAAGTCGCCCGATTCCCTGTTCCGGCGCATCGACCCCGATTATTACTACCCGACGTTCGGCGACGACAGCGTCGTGGAGGAAACGGCGCCGACTCTGGGCAAGTTCTACCTCAAGGCCGGCCGCGGCGACAATTACGGATTGTGGGGCAACTTCAAGGTCGGTTACATGGACAACGAGCTGGCCCAGGTCGACCGCGGACTTTACGGAGCCAACGCCCATTACCAGTCCCAATCCGCCACCGGCTTCGGCGAGCGACGGATCGAGGTCGACGGCTTCGCCGCCGAACCCGGGACAGTGCCGGGCTACGAGGAATTCCGGGGAACGGGAGGATCGCTTTACTTCCTGCGCCACCAGGACATCCTGACGGGCTCCGAGCGTGTGCGCATCGAGATCCGCGACAAGGATTCGAAAATCGTCACGGGCGTGACCAACCTGCAGCCGGTCACGGACTACGACATCGACTACCTGCAGGGCCGGCTCCTCCTTTCAGAGCCGCTTTCGTCCACAGCCGAAGACAGCCTGCTGGTGCGCAGCAGCGGCTTGAGCGGCGACGAAGTATACCTGGTGGTGCGCTACGAATACACGCCGGGTTTCGACGAGCTGGACGCGCTCGCCGTCGGCGGCCGGGGCCACTACTGGTTCAACGACCACGTTCGGCTCGGCCTGACCGCCGGCGCCAACGAGGAAGGGGACGCCGACAGCAGCCTCGGCGCCGCCGACCTGACCCTGAGAATGAGCGCCGACTCCTGGCTCAAGGTGCAGGCGGGCCGGAGCGAAGGTCTCGTCTCCAGGTCGCTGCGCTCCGACGACGGCGGATTCGTGTTTCATGGGTATGACGACCCGTCGTTCACGGACGCGAATGCCCTTGCCTACCGAGCCGATCTCAGTGTCGGGTTCGGCGATTTCTTCTCCGGCCGCGACGGGCGCTTCACCTTCTATGTGCAGAGCCTCGACGCGGGCTATTCGGCCCCGGGCCAGGCGACGGTCAAAGACACCGACTATTACGGCGGCACGCTGCGGATGCCGCTGACGGGGCATCTCAGCGTTGCGGCCAAGGGCGACCGGACGATCGAAGATCAGGGGCTCGAAACACGGGCGATCGAAGTGGACGTCGACTACCGGCTGACCGACCGGTGGAGCGTGAGCACGGGCGTACGCAACGACCTGCGCAGGGACCGTTCCACGGCCGTTGCGCCGACCCGGCAACAGGGCGAACGCACGGACGCGGTGGTGCAGGTGACTTTCGATCCCGGCGCCGCCTGGCGCGCCTACGGCTTCGCCCAGGAAACGCTCGCATCCAGCGGCGGGCGGCAGGACAACTGGCGCTTCGGCGCGGGCGGATCCTACAGCCTGACGAAACGGTTCAGCATCGACGCGGAGTTCTCCGACGGGGACCTCGGCAGCGGAGGAAAAATCGGCACCAGCTTCCTGGTTTCCGACCGGACAAGCCTGTATCTGAACTATGCGCTCGAAAACGAGCGCACGGACAACGGCCTGCGGGCCCGGCGGGGCTCCCTGGTCTCGGGCGTAAAGAGAAGGCTGTCGGACAGCTCCAGCGTCTATTTCGAGGAACGGTACCAGGGCGGCGAGTCGCAGACCGGCCTCATGCACGCCACCGGAATCAACCTCGTGGTAAGGGAACGCTGGAATGTCGGCGCCAGCATGGAGCTGGGATCATTGCTCGATTCAGGCAGCGGCGCCAGGACCGACCGCAAAGCGACCGGACTCAGCCTGGGGTACGGTACGGATGCGCTCCAGTTCTCGAGCGCCGTAGAGTTCCGCAGGGACGACTCGGAACTGCCCGACGCGGCGGAAACGGAACGGACCACGTGGCTGTTCCGCAACAACTTCAAGCTCCAGCTGACGCCGGACTGGCGCATGGTCGGCAAGCTGAACCATTCGTTCAGCAACAGCTCGCTCGGCGAGTTCTTCGACGGCGGCTACACCGAGGCCGTCGCAGGCTACGCGTACCGTCCGGTGCGCCACAACCGGCTCAACGCCCTGGCAAAGTACACGTATTTCTACAACGTCCCGGCGGCGGACCAGGCAGGCTTCGGGAACACCGCGGCGGAATTCATTCAGAAGAGCCACATAGCCTCGTTCGACCTGACCTGCGAAGTCACCGCGGACTGGTCGGTGGGCGGCAAGTACGCCTATCGCCTGGGACAGGTGAGCCTGGACCGAGAGCAGCGGGAATTCTTCGACAACGCCGCGCATCTGGCGGTCCTGCGCCTGGACTGGCGCTTCCGCAAGGGCTGGGAAAGCCTGGTAGAGGCGCGCATGCTCGGCCTCCCGGATCTCGGCCAGCGCCGCAGCGGCGGGCTGCTCGCGATCTACCGTTACTTTGGAAGCCGCCTGAAGGCGGGCGCCGGCTACAACTTCACCGAC
This sequence comes from Anaerolineales bacterium, assembly GCA_016932475.1. Classification (GTDB taxonomy): domain Bacteria; phylum Chloroflexota; class Anaerolineae; order Anaerolineales; family RBG-16-64-43; genus JAFGKK01. The sequence goes on along the minus strand of JAFGCU010000001.1, from coordinate 1,401 downwards.
TTCTCCGACGATTTGACCGACCTGGGCTACGACCACCAGGGCGTGTTCGTCAACCTGGTCGGGGCCATGTAAAACGCGGCATCCGTCAGGCGCCGGGATCCGGAGGATCCATTCAAATCAGAGGCCGTACGGTTATTCCGGATTTGCGCGGACCCTAAGCGCCGGCTTTCGGCTTCGGCAGCATGATCGGCGCGCCGTAGCCGGACGTCAGCATGACCTCGAGAAAGATGAAGGGCTTGTTGATTTTTTTGATCTCGATCGGCCCATGGTACAGGCCCTTCACCATCGATACGACCGTCGGCACGCGGATCAGGTGCGGCTCCCTTTCCTCGCCCAGGCACCACTCGATTTCGGCATCGAATTCGCGGCAGTCCATCGGATTTGTTCCGAGGCAGGCAATGATCTCCACGAAATCATGCTTGTGGGGCCAGTCTATGATGACTTCCGGCTTGTAAAACACCTGGTGCGTGATAATGCAGTCGGCCATGAGCTGCCTGGGGCTGACCGTGACATTTTCCAGCTGATGATACTTTGCGTAAGGCTCTTTGATCACGTATTTCCCATATTTCCCGGTATCCGGGTACCCCGAGGGCTCCTGGAATACGGGGGGCTTCTTTTTCCCGGGCTGCTGCAATGCCGCCTCCAGGATCCCCGGAGGGATGACAAATGCTGCCGCGGGAAGGCTCAATCCTGCCTGCAAAAACATCCTGCGCGACGATTCTGTCTTCATAGGATCTCCTTCAGAGCTAAGAACTCGTTGCGTCCAAGTTTCTCCCGAATCCTGGATGCGTGTTCCGGACAAAACTGAAATTATCTGGAAAGCGTAAGAAGATTATATGCGGCGGACGCCGATGCCGGAAGGATAAATCCGGGCCGCCTATTGAAAAAAAGGCCGTTCCTTCTGGAGAGCACGCCGTACTAAGGGAGTCGGGAATCACTTACTGGAACGGTATCTATTGATCAGGCTGCATTTACAGGAGGTTTATCTTCCAATCCGAATGGAAAAAAAGACGCACGTATCCCGATCAATTATTACGCTTGACGTAACGGGTAATGATCGCTATCTTGAGATATGATTGTTGGCTACCGAGACAAGCGTACCAGAGATTTCGCCGCCGGAAAGCACGTGAAAGTATTCTCTGCAATTGAGCGCTCGGCACGCCTCAAGCTCGACAGGATGGAGGCGGCTGCAGTGCTCCAGGACCTTGCCGTTTTGCCCGGGAATCGTTTTGAAGCGCTGTCTGGCGACCGGAAGGGGCAGTACAGCATCCGCATTAACAATCGGTGGCGGATTTGTTTCGAATGGCTGGAAGGGGCGCCGGGACCATCAAACGTTGAGATTGTCGACTATCATTAGGGGGGCGGCATGGCGTTAATCGCAATACATCCGGGAGAACATCT
>JAFGCU010000056.1 GCA_016932475.1 Anaerolineales bacterium | reverse complement strand
TTGTCGATCCTCTCCGCTCATGGCGGTTTTCCTCCGATTCAGAAGGTAAGGATAGTATAGAAGAATACCGTCCGGAAGTCAATTCCGGATACGATTCCTTTTTATTTCCGAAGCACCGGACGCAGTGCCGACCCCGTAAAGGAGTTGTTAATAATGCAGATTTCCTCCGGAGTCCCGCAGGCTACGATTTCTCCTCCGCCCCACCCGCCCTCGGGACCCAGATCGATGATCCAGTCGGCGGTTTTAATGACGTCAAGGTTGTGTTCAATGACGATCACCGTATTGCCTGCATCGGTCAGATGGTGGAGCACGTCCAGGAGTTTCTGGATGTCCGCAAAATGCAATCCGGTGGTTGGTTCATCGAGGATGTACAGAGTCCGGCCGGTGGACAGTTTGCTCAATTCCTTCGCCAGCTTGACGCGCTGGGCCTCCCCGCCGGAAAGGGTGGTCGCCGACTGCCCTAATTTCACATATTCCAATCCAACGTCTTTCAAGGTGCCAAGCAGCCGGGAGATTCCCGGGAATGCGCCGAACATTTCGAGCGCCTCGCCAACGTCCAGTTCCAGCACGTCCGAAATGGAACGACCCTTGAACTTCACCTGACGGGTTTCACGGTTGAAGCGGGTCCCCTTGCATACGTCGCAGGTGATCCAAACATCCGGGAGGAAATGCATCTCCACTCGTTTCTTGCCGTGGCCCTGGCAGGCTTCGCAGCGCCCGCCGCGCACATTGAAGGAAAACCTTCCGGCGCCGTATCCACGGGCTTTGGATTCCGGGATCTCGGCGAACACATCGCGAATTTCGGAATACACGCCGATGTATGTGGCGGGATTCGAACGCGGGGTGCGGCCGATCGGGTCCTGGGTGATGTCGATGACCTTGTCAAACTGATCCAGCCCCTCGATCCTGCGGTAGGCGCCCGGTTTTTCGAGCGAGCCGTGAAGCCGGGCCGCCAGCGCGGGATAGAGAGTCTCGGCGATGAGGGAAGACTTACCGGATCCGGAAACACCGGTGACGCAGGTGAACAGGCCGACGGGAAAACGGACATCGATGGTTTTAAGGTTGTTATGGCGCGCGCCCCGAATCGATAGCCAATGCCCGTTAGGCGAACGTCGGCTGTTGGCATGCTCGGATTGGCGCGTGCCGGCCGCGACGATCCAGTCGCCGCTGAGGTACTTCCCCGTGATCGATTCCGGATTGCGGGCGATATCTTTGGGTTTGCCGGCCGCGACGATCCGGCCGCCGAGAATCCCCGCCCCCGGGCCGAAGTCAACGATATGATCCGCGGCCTCAATCGTCTCGCGGTCGTGTTCCACGACGATGACCGTATTCCCCAGATCCCGCAGCCGGATGAGGGATTCCAACAGCCGCCGGTTGTCGCGCGCGTGCAGACCGATCGACGGCTCGTCGAGGATGTACATCACCCCCACCAGACCGGAGCCGATCTGCGAAGCCAGACGGATGCGCTGGCCTTCTCCGCCGGACAGGGTCGGCGCGGAGCGTTCCAGGGTCAGATAGTGAAGCCCGACATTCATTAAAAACTCGAGCCGCGAGACGATTTCCTTGAGGAGCTCCCCCGCGATCTGCGATTGCTCCGAAGAAAGCTCGAGGTTGGAAAAAAACGTCAGAGCCTCGCCGATCGAGAGCGCGTGCACCTCGATGATCGTCTTGCCGGCGAACCGGACCGAAGCCGCTTCCGGACGCAGCCGGGCTCCGTGGCAGACAGGGCACTCCTGGTACGACATGAAACGCGCATACCACTCGCGCATCCCCTCCGAATGGGTTTGATGGTAACGGCGGGCGATCGCGGGGATGATTCCTTCGTACGTGGATTCCCATGAACCCTGGCCGCCTTTTTCATTTCCCCATTCCCACCGCACCCGCACACGCTCGTCGCCGTGCAGCAACCCTTTGCGGGCTTTTTCGGGCAGATCATTCCAGGGTGTCTCGAGAGAGAATTTATAATGCCGCGCGAAATTCGACGCGATCATCCGGGCGGATTTCGAGGTTTTGAGTGCGCCCCAAGCGCGGATCGCGCCGTCCTGGATGGATTTTTCCGGATCGACGAATTTTTCCGGATCAAAATTGAATTTCTGGCCAAGCCCGTTGCACTCGGGGCACATCCCGAGCGGGGAGTTGAAGGAAAACATCGGCGGAGACAGTTCGGGGAACGAGATTCCGCAGTGCGCGCAGGCATTCTGCTCGCTCATCTCAAGCTCTTTGCGAGTACCGGCGGAGAGGATGACGGTTCCATTGCCGACCCGCAGCGCGGTCTCGACGGAATCCGCCAGGCGCACGCGGAAATCCGAATCGGATTCGGACGGGAGCACAAGCCGGTCGATGACAATCTCGATATCGTGTTTGCGTGTTTTCGCCAGGCGGATTGTCTGATCCAGTTCCGTCACCACCCCGTTCACCCGTGCCCGTTGAAATCCGCTGGCCTTGGCTTCCAGGAGGACGTCCTCGTGGGTCCCCTTCCGCTTGCGGACAACCGGCGCGAGCAGCAGCAATTTGGTGCCCGGACGCAGGGCGAGAATCTGATCCACAATCTGGGTCGACGTCTGGCGGGAAACCGGGCGGCCACAGCGCGGACAGAACGGCGATCCGGCGCGGGCAAACAGGACGCGCAGGTAATCGCTGATTTCCGTCACGGTGCCGACGGTCGAGCGCGGATTTTTGGAAACCGCCTTCTGTTCGATGGCGATCGCGGGACTTAATCCCGCGATGTAGTCGACGTGCGGTTTTTCCATCTGCCCGAGAAATTGACGGGCATAGGCGGAGAGGGATTCCACATACCGGCGCTGGCCTTCCGCGTACAGCGTGTCGAATGCCAGTGAGGATTTTCCGGATCCGGAAACGCCGGTGAAGACGATGAATTTATCGCGCGGAAGCTGAAGCGTGACGTCCTTCAGGTTATGCTCGCGGGCTCCCCGGACGATGATGCAGTTGGATTCAGTCGCAGGCATGTACGAACCTATCAGGCAGGTGAGGTTGCCGAAAAAAGCGTAGATTGGAATCCGGAGGACGAAGGATTCGCCGTTAGGGAATTTCCTTTCCGGATTCTACCAGCTGCAATGATTCCGAGGGAGGGGGATTTTATGGAGGACGCCAACGGGAAATGGAAAATCAGGATCCGGGGGCGCGGGGTTTGGGCGTGCGCGGGTGATACATCGTCAACCCGACCACGATCATCGCCGCCCCGAAAATCAGGCCGATGCTCTGCAAAGTGCCCAGATGGGGAGAACCCGGCAGCGGATGGCTTCCCAGCCCGATCAGGTCCGCGGTGCAGGAAACCGCCACCAGCACGTACCCCGTGGCGGATAAACGCGCGCCGACATCCTCGCGGATCGTGACCGGTTGGCCGGCCGGACGGAGTAATTTTTCTATCGTGAAGGAGGAGAGGACCACAAAACCCAGCCCGAAAAGGAAGACCACCACCTGAAGGTAGCCGATGACCGGCGATCGGTCCAATCCGAAAATCCACGGCTGCATTCCAAGGAGGAAAAGGCCCAAACCGACAAAATCCAGAATCAGGAAAAACGTCAGCCAGCGCGGGCGCAAGGTGTGCGGGTTGGTTGTCATGGGGCGATTATACGCTTATCGAACTATCAGCCAAAGGGCGGCCAGGTAGGCTGCGAGGATGAGGAAAAAGGCGAGCGGCAAATGCCGCGAAAGCGGATGACGGTCCACGGCGTGGGGATTGCCCGTATACGGATCAAGTTCCAGTTTCCAGTCCGGACCGAGCAGCCAGGCCAGCGCCGCGCCCGCCGCCAGGCCGCCGACGTGCCCCCACAGATCGATCCCCGGGGAAAAACTGATCGCCAGGTTCATCACGATGATGAAGACGACGTTGGACAGCATCGAGCGGCCGACGGGCCCGAGCAGGCGGGTATGGCGGTATAGGAAAACGGCCAGAGCCCCGATGAGCCCGAAGACCGCCCCGGAGGCGCCCAGGGAATACGAGGGGGTGAACAGAAAGCTCGCAAAAACGCCGGCGATGCCGGAAAAAAAATAAATCATCAAAAACCGCGCGTACCCAAGCGGGCGTTCGATTTGCTTTCCCACATTGAAAAGCGCATACATATTAAAGAAGATGTGCAGCGGAGATGTTGGCGAGTGGAAAAAGATCGGCGTGATAAACCGCCAATACTCTCCCCGCCGTATTAATTCATTGACCTTGACGCCGTAGATCGTGAAAGGATCCTGGAAAGTCAGCTGCCCAAGGTACACCAGAATTGTGACCGCCATAATCACATAGGTGAAGACCGGCGTCACGCCCGGCGCCGGGATTGCCCGGACGCGCGGGGCGGAGGGCGTTTCCGAAGGGGGAATCACGGCGCGGCCTTCCTGGGTGCCGTGCGGCAGTGCTCGGCCCGGATAATGGATATGACCGTATCGACTGTTTCCTCCAGGCGGCCGTCCGCATTGACCACGAGATAATCGAATTCGGAGACCCGCTTCATCTCCTCGGATGCCGTGTGCAGGCGGAGTTCCACCTGGTCCGCGGAGTCGGCGCCGCGCTTGAGCAAACGGCGTTTCAATTCCTCGCGGGTGGAAGCCGTTAAAAAGATCGAAACCGCTTCCGGATATTGGGAGCGGACCGTCGCAGCGCCCTGGATGTCGATCCGGAGGACGACATCCTTTCCGGAAGCCAGCGCTTCCCGCACCGGGCGCCCGGGGATGCCCTTGTACTGGCCGTACACCACGGCGTGTTCCAGCAGTTCGTCCTTGCGGATCATTTCCTGGAACTCGGCTTCCGATACGAAGCGGTAATCACGTCCGTCGGCTTCCCCGGGGCGGGGCGGACGCGAGGTGACGTTCACCACGAATTCGAAGGGCACCCCCCGCTCCATCATCCGGCGGACGACGCTGTCCTTGCCGGACCCCGCGGTGCCGGAAAGGATGATCAGCAATGGAATCGGTTTCCGTTCGTAACTTTCGAGATCCATGCTATCCTCTTGCTATAATATCCACCGGATCGTTTCTCCCAGTGGAGGTTCGTCATGCCCTCGTACGAATACCGATGTCTGGATTGCCGGCGCCGCGTGTCCGTGTTCCTATCCTACTCGGACTACGGAAAAATTCAACCCGTCTGCCCGGAATGCGGCGGAAAAAAGCTGGACCGTTTGATTTCACGCATCCGGTTCGCCCGTTCCGAGGAAAGCCGCTTGGAGAATCTTGCCGATCCGACCGCCTGGGGCGGCGTTGACGAAGACGATCCGCGCGCGATGGCCAGAATGATGCGCCGCATGGGCAATGAACTGGGCGAAGAAATGGGGCCGGAGTTCCACGAGGCCGTCGACCGCCTGGAGGACGGTGAGGATCCGGAGCAGATCGAAAAATCGATGCCGGATCCGGGCGGCGGCATGAATGCCGGCGGGCTGGACGATCTCGAAGATTGATCCGCTCAGGCGCCGATCCCCAGCCGGGCGGACACCGCTTTTCCAATCTCCTTCCAGACTTGTTCCTCTTCGCGCGCCGCATCGATCCGCGTCCAGCGTTCGGGTTGCTCGCGCAATAACTCCAGGTATCCCTGACGGACCCTGCGGTGAAATTCCACGTCGAAGGCGTCCAGCCGGTTCCAGCCGCTGTCGCTCCGCCTGCGCCGGGCGAGGCCGACCTCGACTGGAAGATCAAGCAGCAGGGTCATCTCCGGCATCAGCCCTTCGGTGGCATAGGCGCTGATTGTGCGCAGGATCCCCAGATCCAAACCGTGCCCATATCCCTGATACGCCAGAGTCGAATCCGCATAGCGGTCGCACACCACCGTGCCGCCGCGCGCCAGGTGTGGGCGGATCATCCGGCTGACCAGCTGGGCGCGCGACGCGCAAAAGAGGAGGATTTCCGCGCGCGGATGCATCTCCGCGTTGGCGTGATCGTTGAGGACCGCGCGGATCTGGTCGCCGATCGCGGTGCCGCCCGGCTCGCGGGTCAGCAGCACGTCACGGCCTTTGCTGCGCAGGTATTCGGCGAGGCGCGACGCATGCGTGGATTTCCCGCTGCCCTCGGGGCCTTCCAAGGTGATGAAGAAGCCTTTGGCGTTGGAGGATGTCATCAACTGCGGTAGATGCGCACGCGGCGGCGCGGCTCCTTTCCGAAGGATTGGGAAAGCAGATTCGCCTGGCGCGCCATCTGATGCTGCAGGCGGCGGATGTAGGCGGAGGTCGGGGCGAGGTCGATCGAGCGTGACCCGTTGAGAATCTCGTCGATCGCCTGCTGCGTTTCCTGCATCGCCGAATCCAGCGAATGGTTGGCCGAGGGGGTGTGCCCCAATTCAAACAGTTCCGAAAGGAAATGCTCCATTTGTCCGACGGTGTTGGAGCGCAGGACATAGATCGGAGTTCCGCCGCGTTCCGCGTCCTCGATCAATTGCGGGCGGCGGCGGTAATAGGATTTGATCGTAACAATCGCATCGGACTGGCCCGCATCTCCGACGATGGTTGCGGGCACATGCAGGTAACGGGCCGCCTGCTCCAGGCGGTTCTTCGCCACCCCGTATGGGTAAACCCGGATCGGGCGGGTGCGCGAGGGCGGGATGTGCGGCGGCGTGGGAGAGTACGGCAGGCTGTCGTCGGCCGGGCTGGGTTCAAAAGGACGCGGGGTGCCGCTCCACGGCATCGACATTTCGGAGGACGGGCTGCGGCGGGCGCGTTCGCGCCCCGCGGGAACCGCCGGGGCGGCGGTCTCCTTGTGGACTTCCCCCTGCTCGTCCATATACCGCAGCTGCGGGGGCAGGGGGCGGCCGCGCAGAATGGCGTCCACCGAAGCGGCGACATCGTGATGGACCGCCAGCCGTTCGCGGTCCTGAATCTCGACCAGGATCTCGAAAGTCGGGGGCGCACGGCGCTCCAAAACGGTTTTTTGCGTGCCCCGCCGGCGGGCTTCCTCGTCGGAAAGCGTGACCGATTCGATTCCCCCGACCAGATCGGCCAGGGTGGGGTTGAGCAGAATATTGTCGATGGTGTTTCCGTGGGCTGTGCCAATGAGCTGAACCCCGCGCTCGGCGATCGTGCGCGCGGCGACCGCCTCCAGCTCCCGGCCGATCTCGTCGATCACGATCACTTCCGGGTTGTGGTTTTCGACCGCCTCGATCATCACTTCGTGCTGGAGCGAGGGCGTACGCACCTGCATCCGCCGCGACCGTCCGACCGCCGGATGCGGAACGTCGCCGTCGCCGCCGATTTCATTCGAGGTGTCGACGATCACCACGCGCTTGGTCTCGGCCAGGATGCGCGCGGCTTCGCGCAGCATAGTGGTTTTCCCGACGCCGGGCCGGCCCAGGAGCAGGATGCTTTTTCCGGATACGACCAGATCCTGGATGATGTCGATCGTGCCGTAAACCGCGCGCCCCACCCGGCAGGTCAGTCCGACGATGCGTCCGCGGCGGTTGCGGATGGCGGAGATTCGGTGCAGCGTCCGTTCCATCCCGGCACGGTTGTCATCATCGAATTCCCCGATCCGGCTGACGACGTATTCGATGATCTCGGAGGTGACTTCGTGCTCGTCGAGCACCGTCTCGCCGTCGAGGCGGCGCGCGGTGGGAACCCGGCCGAGATCGAGGATGACCTCTTGGAGAACATCCCAGCGGCCGTCCCTGCGCAGCGCCGAGCTGACCCCTTCGGGCAGGACGCTCAGCATAATGTCGAGGTTATCGGTGATGCGTCGTTGCGGAGTCATAGGCGTTTCGATTGACCAATGTCGTATAGGTGGTGGTCTGGGGGATGGGTTTGTCCACCGCCGCGCGCGGCAGGCTCTCCGTGAGCGGCACCGGGACGACCACGCGGCGGATGAAAACCGCCCGCCGGCTCAGCAGGGAGAACCCGTTGTCCTGAAGAATGGACCCCACCCAGTCCTGATAGGACCGTACGCAGACATAGACCGGATCCTGCGGCCGGAGGTTGAGAACGCTCAGCCAGTAGGCGATCCACTCCGCGGCATTCCGTGCCCCGGGGTGGAAGATGGGTTCCATCCACAATCCGCGCGGTCCGGAACGCTGGTGGAAGAACCCGACCAACTCGCCCTCCTCGTAAATCATCCATCCCTTCGGCCGTCGGGGGAATCCCTCCACTTGATGAACCAACGCGGGAACTATGGAACAGTATAGCGTATGTGCCGCCGACGCATCGGCGCCGAGAAACGGGCGGAATGCCTCTTTCGGCGCGGAAAGGGGCCGGGGAAAGGGAGCCGTTCCTTTCCAAATGTCCTGCCGGGCGTAAATAGAAAACCCCGCCCGGCGGAGGAAACCGGATTCTTCCGTTTTCTCCTCCGCATCGGCAAGAATGTGCTGCGCCTGCCTGCGTCCGGCCGTGCGCGTCAGCGCCTCCATCAGTTCGATCCCCTTATCGTCAGGGAAGAGTTCGCGCGGCGCGAGAAAACGCAGACGCGAGGAGGGATCTCCGAGGCGATGACCGAGCTGGACAAACCCCGCCGCGCCATTCGGCCGGCGGAGGATCAGGGTCTCCGGAATTAATTCCGGAAGCAATTGCGCCAGGACGGCGGAACGGAAGATATGAAGGTCCTGGGTCAGGCCGGTTTGGGAATCCAAGCAGAGGCCGCGGGGCGCAAGCGCCCGAAGCGTCGGCAGATCGCGGATGTCGAAACTGTGAACCATGGTCAACCGGAAGCCTTAACCATCTCCAGGAAGAGCCGGTGAATCCGATCGTCGGCGGTGAGTTCGGGATGGAAACAGGTCGCCAGGAAATTTTTCTGGCGGGCGGCGACGATTGTGCCATCCGGCAGCCGGGCGAGCACCTCGACCCCCTCTCCGGCGCGCACGATCGCGGGTGCGCGGATGAAAACGGCGTGGAACGCCGGCGGCTGCGCGGGCGAAAGGGCGGGGATCTCGAGATCCACCTCGAACGAATCCAGCTGCCGCCCGAAGGCATTGCGTTCGACCGAAATGTCCATCAACCCGAGCACGGATTGTTCGCGGCCGATGTCGCGCGCCAGAACGATCGCGCCGGCGCAGGTTCCCCACAGGGCGCGGCGTTTCCCGAACTCCCGCAGCGGTTCGATCATGCCGAAGGATTCCGCCAGGTTGCGGAAGGTGGTCGTTTCGCCGCCCGGAATGATCAGCCCCGCGAGCCCGGCCAGATCCGCGGGCAGGCGCACTTCGACCGCGGGCACATTAATGCAGCTGAGCTTATGGATGTGCTCTTCAAAATCGCCCTGCAGGGCGAGGACACCGATGGTCATGGCTAAAAGTCGAAACGCATTTCGGAGGTTGTTTGAAATCCCATCGATTGATAGAGCTGCCGGCCGGCATCGCTGGCATGAAGAAAAACCGAACCGAACTCCTGTCCGCGGCACCAATCCAGCATGGTCTGGACAAGGGTGCGGGCGATCCCCCTCCGGCGAAGCGCCGGTTCCGTGAATACGTTAAAGAGGAATGCCCGCTGCTGCTTGCGGTGTTTTGGATTGGCCGGCCATGGCACGATCAAGACCGCCCCTCCGGCGACAATTACGCCGCCATCGTCTTCCGCGAGCCACGAATGAAAACGCCCCGCCGCCATTTCCCGCGCCGCGAACGTTTGAAATCCGGCGGCGTACTCCGCGCAAGTGGATGGATCGCCGAAACCCATTTCGGCGAAGATCCCCAAACGGTGACGCGTGATCACAGGAATGTCGGCGGACATCCCGCGCCGGATATGGATCGGATCAGCCACTACCAACCCCGGCCGGCGATGCGTTCCTCTTTCGACATCGTTGAAATCTGGCGGCCGACCATCGGCTCGCCGAGATCCCGGCTGACTTCGGCGATGATCCCAGCGTCGCGGAAATGCGTGACGGCCTTGACGATCGCCGCGGCGCGCCTGGCCGGATCGCCGGATTTGAAAATCCCCGATCCGACAAACACCCCGTCCATCCCCAGCTGCATCATCAACGCCGCGTCGGCCGGAGTCGCTATCCCGCCTGCGGCGAAATTCACCACCGGCAGCCGGCCGAGTTCCTTGGTTTCCTTTACCAGTTCAAAAGGCGCGCCGATCGATTTGGCGAACGCCATCAGTTCCTCATCCGGAAGGTTCTGCAGCCGGCGGATTTCCCCGAACACGGTGCGGGCGTGGCGGACCGCCTCGACCACATCGCCGGTCCCGGCCTCGCCTTTGGTGCGGATCATCGCCGCGCCTTCCCCGATTCGCCGCAGCGCTTCGCCGAGGTTGCGGCAGCCGCAGACAAAGGGAACTTTAAAATCGTGCTTGTAGATGTGATGCTCCTCATCCGCCGGCGTGAGCACTTCGGATTCGTCGATGTAATCGACTCCGATCGCTTCCAGCACCTGCGCCTCCACGAAATGCCCGATCCGGCACTTGGCCATGACCGGAATCGAAACGGCTTCCATGATCTGCCCGATCAACCCCGGATCGCTCATCCGGGCCACGCCGCCGTCCGCGCGGATATCCGCCGGAACGCGTTCGAGCGCCATCACCGAGCAGGCGCCGGCGGCCTCGGCGATCTTCGCGTGTTCGGGTGTGACCACATCCATGATCACACCGCCTTTGAGCATCTGGGCCAGTCCCTTCTTGACGGTGAAGGAACCTGTGATTTTCTGTTCATCCATGACGCACCTCCCTTAAAAGACTGCAATATTATTCTACCATGCAGGCCATGCTCAAACGCCGCCGGGTGTGATTATAATGACGGCATGCTGGCCGATCTTTCCCTGGGCGACATTGTCCAATTGCGCAAGCCGCATCCCTGCGGAAGCCGGGAGTGGGAAGTTGTCCGGCTGGGCGCGGATATCGGCATCCAATGCCAGGGATGCGGGCACCGGATTCTATTGGAGCGCCGGGATCTGGCGAAACGGATCAAGACCATCCTGCATCGAGGATTAAATGCCTCTCACTCAGATGCCCCGAAAACCTAAAATACTCGTCCTCTTCTCCGACACCGGCGGCGGACACCGAAGCGCGGCGCAGGCGGTGATCGAGAGCCTGGAAGACAAGCATCCGGGCGAATTCGAACTGGACATGGTCGATGTCTTCAAGGCTTACGCCCCGTATCCTTTTAACAGGGCGCCCGAGTTATACCCGGCGATGGTGAAGATCCCCAACCTGTGGGGGCTCGGCTACCGCATGGTGGACGGCCGGCGCCGGGCGGCATTCATGATGGACACGCTCTGGCCATGGATCCGTCCCGCCGCCAAGCAGCTGGTCCGCGAACATCCGATGGACCTGGTTTTCTGTGTCCATCCGTTGTTCAACGCCCCGGTCCTGCGCGCGCTTGGAAAACACCGTCCACCGTTCATCACCGCGGTCACCGATCTGGTGACGGCGCCGAATTACTGGTTTCACCGGCGCGAGGATGTTTGTGTCGTCCCCACCGAGCAGGTGCGCCGCAGCGCGCTGCACAACGGCCTGCGGTCCGAGCAGGTCAAGCTCCTGGGGCTCCCCATCAGCAAGAAATTCCTGCTCACCATGGATAAACAATCCCTGCGGGAAAAGCTGGGATGGCCTCAAGACCGCCTGGTCGTCCTGATGGTCGGCGGGGCTGAGGGGATGGGGCCGTTGTATGACACGGCGCGCCAGATTTCCTACACCAGCCCGGAATGCGCGCTGGTGGTGATCACCGGCCGCAACGAAAAGCTGAAGCTGCGGATGGAATCCGCGGATTGGACGGTCCCGTTTTTCGTGTACAGCTTTGTCAACAACATGCCGGATTTCATGAATGCGGCGGATATTCTGGTCACCAAAGCCGGCCCGGGAACGATCAGTGAATCGCTCGCCTGCGGACTGCCGATGGTGCTAAACAGCCGGATCCCCGGGCAGGAAGACGGGAATGTCCGGTATGTGGTCGAAGAAGGAACGGGGCGGTGGGCTCCCGGAACGGAACGGACGGCTCGCGCTGTCCGGCGCTGGATTGCGAATCCCAAATTGCGGGAAAGCGCGGCCGCGGCCTGCAAGCGGATCGCCAAACCCCAGGCGGCGGATGATATCGCGGATTTAATTTGGAATTGGCTTCCTTATAAAGGTAATGACTCTTTAAAGTCGTAAATTCCGTCCCGGATTGCATACCGCTTTTTACACTCACCGCAAACCAAGGAAAGCATCGAGGCCGGCGGATCTTCCTTCAGATCCGGATTGCCGCAGTTCGGGCATTGGAAGAAGCCCGCCGGCTCCGCCGGACCGGCTCCATCCGATTGCGCCAGGACGAAAACGCTCGGTGAGTACTGACAGAGGTTGCCGGTAAATCCAATAAGATAATCCAGGTAAGCAAGCAATCCCGCGGGGACGGCCTTCTTCAGCAGGCCGATCCGGAAATGGGAGACGGTCGCCTGATCGCGGACGCGGAAGCCGTTTTCGGATAGCCAGCCGCGGACCGACCGCGGATGAAAATCGAAATTCAACGGTAAATACTCGATTGGATCCGGAGCGAACGGATTCCATTCCTGTCGGCGGAATAGATAACGGAGGATGGCCTTAAGATTGCGCTTATTGGCGAATTCCAGCAGGAAGGCGGATTGCGGCGCGAGCACCCGGCGAACTTCCCGCAGGGCGGCCGGCGGATCCGCCATATGATGCAGGGTGCGGATCATGGTGGCGGCGTCGAAAAGAGCCGATGCAAAGGGGATATTGTAGACATCCGCCGCGACGAATAAAAATTGCCCGGAATCCCCAAGCCTTTCCCGCGCTTGACGGAGCTGGGTGCGCGAGTAATCCAGCAGGACGATTTTCCCGTACCCCTGATAGCGGAGCGTGTTGCGGCCGGTTCCGGCGCCCAATTCAAGTAGCAGCCGGCCCTTGCGCGGCATCAAGCGCGCAATCGCCCGGGCTTCGCACAAATCCTCGTACCGGCGGGTACCGCTGTCCCAGAAGGATTGTTGATAATCGGAGTTTTCGTAGTCGCAGATCGGGTGTCGGTTCATATGCCTCGTTACGGAAGCCGGTCGAGCAGCCTGCGTTTTGTGAATACGTATCCAGAGCTGCCGATTGACCGGTGATCTGAGCCGCCCCGGTCAAGAGGGATGCGGGACAGGTAAACAAACCGCTGGATCACTTGCCTTTCGAACCGGTCGGATGGGAATGGGAGCGGGGGGGATTTTACCCCACTCCCGGCGGGATTGTTTCACGTGGAACATCAGTGGAAAGAGAGCCGAAATCCGGAATCCGGGGCTGCCGTTGGCGGATCAGCGCGTGCCGGTCGGCGGATTGAAGTAGTTGTAAACCGCCTTGGAAACCTCGGAGATGACTCGGGAGCCGACGTCCCACAACAGCCAGTCTTCCTGCCACAGGAAGATGGAGAGCACGTAGTTGCCGCCGGGCGTATAGACGATCGCAGCGTCCCCGAAGGTGTGGAAGATGCCCGGATCCCAGCCGTGCTTGTGGACCACTTTGGTGCCCTCGGGAACGCCCGCTTGGATGAATACGCCGATGGTATCGTTCGCCATGTAATCCAGCATGACGCCGCACTCTTCGGCGGTAATTTTCCCAACAAACTTCATCAGCAGTGTGCCGCCGCCGTTCGAGCACTGATAGATATCCTGCAGCAGGAGGCCCATGTCCACGGGGGTGGTCTGATTGTATGGATCGAGGTCGGTCTGGATGTCGTCGCGCTGGTTGGCGGGGGACTTGATCGCCTCCAGCAGCCCGGATCCGGGTTTGAAGTACCCGGCGATGAAGGTATTCACCAAACCCATCTCCCGCAGGGTCTGGGTTACGATCAGCGGTCCCCGCGCCGGATCCAGGCTTTGCATCAACCAATCGGCCGGGTCGTTGCCGGATTCGACTCCGAGCATGTCTTTGAGCCATTTCTCTGTTTGCAGGTCCAATGGCAGGTCCCGCTGGACGAAGGTGGCCAGCAGGATCGGAATTTTTATCGTGCTGACGGCGGTAAAGGCCACATCCGGGTCGCCGGAAAAATCCTCGCCGCTCATGTGAATCAGGTGTAAATCCTGCCCGGTTTGCAGGTTGACCATATAGACATCGATCAACCCGAAATAATTATTGACGGCTGTTAATTGTTTGATCAGGGTGTCGAGCGAATCCAATGACGGCAGGCTTCGCTGGTTGGAAACCACCGGCAGGTTCACCCGCCGTTCGCTGGGTGAATACAGCGCCTCAACCAGGAGTTCAGCCCCTTTTTCCCGGTCCAGCACGGTTCCCGGAGTGCCGGCCTTGAAGAACGGGCGTCCCGGTTCAGGTTGGGGCGGGATAGGGGGCAGATCGTACCGCGCGGCGAGATCCTCCATCAGGGCCGTCAGCTGCGTCCGGGAGTACTCAGCTTTAATCGGGATCGTATGGGCATCAGCGGGGGAGTTCCATAAGAAAGCCCAGAATCCCTCCCAGGATGGGAGCAGGGTTTCGTAGGCGTCGACGGCGGCCAGCATGCTGGTGGTATCGAGAGAGAAACCGACCTGGGAGGGGAGAATATAAAAAACACTCTCGTTGTAGCGCACTTCGACCGGCTGGCTGTAGACTTGCAGCAGCATCTGCATGGCTTCCTGCGAGGTCATGCCGCCGGCGGGCAAGCCGGCGATCGTCACGCCGCGCGGAATCCGAGTTTGTTCGCGGCTGTAGCTCACCAGCTCGAACAGCACCAGGCCCGCAGTCGCCAGCATGACCGCGATCGAAAACCAGCGGAACAGCATCCCTGTGGATCGCACAACATCCTCCCGAAAATGCGTTAGGAGTATACCAAAGCGCTCCCGCCTCTCTTGGCTAGGCCAGGCCCGGCGGCTGTATCGCCTTATTCCCGCCGCTTTGACTTTGCCATCCCGGCGTGCTATCATCACAAGCATCATTTCCCATTTTTTGCAGTTGGCCTTATCGCGCTTTTAATTCGCAGCTTGGCTTTCTTCCCCCGGATTCCAGCGGGGAAATGATATTTGCTGGGCGAAAGCGGCCATCTGCTTTCGCCTTTCTTTTAGGGTTGACGATGAGCATCGAATTCTTTTTTCGCATCACCGGGATGATGGTTCTGATTGTCGGGGGCGCTTTCCTGGGCATCCGTCTGGCCGACCTAGCCCAGGTGCCGGGCGAGAGTGAACGCTGGGCGTCGTTGTTCGCGTCCCTGGGCGCCCTGACCGGCCTGATCCTGACCCCATATCTGACCACCCGCCCGGTACGAGCGCTCCGGAAGACCCTCGCGCTGTTGCCGGCCGCTTCGCTTTCTGCCGCCATGATCGGACTGGTGGCGGGATTGATCGTCGGCGCCCTGGCGTCCTTGCCGCTGTCACTCCTCCCGCCGCCGTTCGGAAATTTCCTTCCTTTTATCGGCGCGATCTTCTTCTGCTACCTGGGCGTGACCCTTTTTGTGATGCGCCAGGACGATCTGTTCGCCATGTTCGGGGCGCGCCTTCCCCGCTCAGCCCCGGCGCCGGTCGCCGAGGAGCGGACCATTCTGCTCGACACCAGTGTCATCATCGACGGGCGGATTGCGGATGTTGCCGCGACCGGGTTCCTGCAATCCACCATGCTGGTCCCGCGGTTTGTTTTGAACGAACTCCAATACATCGCCGATTCGTCCGAACCGATCCGGCATCAGCGCGGGCGGCGCGGATTGGAGGTGCTTAATCGGCTGCGCAAAGACAACCGCACCCCGCTGCGGGTAACGGACCTCGACATTGAGGAAGTCCGCAACACGGATGAAAAACTAATCGTCCTGGCGAAACAGCTGCACTGTCCGATCCTCACCAATGACTACAACCTCAACCGGGTGGCCGAACTGCAGGGTGTGGTGGTCTTGAACTTGAACGATCTCGCCAATGCGATCCGGGTGATTTTCCTGCCGGGGGAAACCCTCCCGGTCTACCTGATCCAGGAAGGCAAAGAGCCGGGGCAGGGGGTGGGTTACCTTGAGGATGGAACGATGATCGTGGTCGATGAGGGGCGCAAGTACATCGACCGGACGATGACCGTGATCGTCACCAAGGTTCTTCAAACCTCCGCCGGACGGATGATCTTTGCCCGGATCGACAACAGCGCAAACCCCTCTTCCGGTAATTCGCAACAATAAAACTTCCAAAAACAGGACGTCGCCATGCCTTTGACCGTATACAACAGCCTGGTCCGCAAGCTCGAACCATTCCAGCCTGTCACCGAAGGCCGGGTCCACATTTATGTCTGCGGCCCGACCGTATACGCCAGCACCCACATCGGCCACGCCAAGACCTACGTCTCCTTCGATGTGATCGTCCGATACCTTCGATACAGCGGGTACCGGGTTCGCTACGTTCAGAACATCACGGACGTCGGCCATCTGCTCGACAGCGGAGAAGACCGGATCCTCAAGGGCGCCGTGCGCGAACGGGTGGAGCCGATGGAGCTGGTGGAGCGCTACACGCGCGAATACTTCGAGGGGATGGACGCCCTGGGCGTCGTCCGTCCGGACATCTCCCCGCGCGCGTCGGCCCACATTCCGGAACAGATTGAATGGATCAAGCGGCTGCTGGAGAAGGGGCACGCGTATGCATTGAACGGATCGGTGTACTTCGATGTACGGTCGTTTCCCGCGTACGGGAAATTGTCCGGCCGCCTGCTGGAGGAACAGGAAGGGGGCGCCCGGGTCGGGGCGCGCGAGGAAAAAAAACACCCCGAGGATTTCGCGCTCTGGAAAAATGCGGAGCCGGAGCATATCCTGCGCTGGCCGTCGCCATGGGGCTGGGGCTTTCCGGGCTGGCACATCGAGTGCTCGGCGATGAGCACAAAATACCTCGGCGAGACGTTCGACATTCACGGCGGGGGCGTGGACAACATCTTCCCCCATAACGAGTGCGAGATCGCCCAGGCCGAAGCCGCGACCGGCAAACCCTTTGCGCGTTACTGGCTGCTCACCGGTTCGCTGACGGTGGGCGGCGTGAAGATGAGCAAGAGCTTGAACAACTTTGTCTCGCTCCGCGATGCGTTGACCGCATACCGTCCCGAAGCCATCCGATTCTTTATCCTGTCCGGCAACTACCGCAGCCCGCTGGATTATTCGGAGGAAGCGATGCAGGGGGCGAGCCGCGGATGGGAGCGCCTGGTCGGAGGCTACCCGGCTCTGCTCCAGAGGCTGGCGGCGTTGCCGCCGGACAGCGGGCCTATAAGCTCAGCGGCATCCGATCTTGCGGAGGATGTCCGCGGCCGTTTCCGCCGGGCGATGGACGAGGATTTCAACGCGCCCGCCGCGATCGCAGTGCTGTTCGATTTTACGCGCGAAGTCAACATCCGCCTGGCCGCGGAAAAGGCGCCCGGGCAGAAGGATCTGGAGCAATACGCGGCCCTGTATCGCGAACTGGCGGGGGACGTGCTGGGATTGCTTCCCAAAGGGGACTCCGGATCGCGCGTGAGGGAATCCTCGTTGATCCAATTGCTGGCGGCGTTACGCCACGAAGCCCGCGCGCGCAAGGATTGGGCGCTTTCCGATTCCATTCGCGACCGGCTGGCTGAAATCGGGGTGACGCTTGAGGACGGCAAGGAAGGCACGACCTGGAAGATCCAATAAGCCGCCCATGAACGCCGCATCAACCCGCTGTCTTCCTTTAAGTAATCCGCCGCCAAGTGTTCTGCGCGCGATGGTTCGATACCCTGGAATAAAGAATGCGCACGCCGGATCGGGCCGGTCATGATCCGCGAATGGGTTTACGGCCGCCAGGCCGTCCGCGAAGTGCTGCGCGCGGGCAGAAGGTCCGTCTTCCTCCTGCGGCTGGCCGAAAGCGCCCGGACCCAGGGAACGCTGGAAGAGATCCTGGCGCTGGCCCGGAGGAAAAATCTCCGCGTGGAGAAAGTCCCTCCGGGCGCATTGGATACCCTGGGGGGAAACCATCAGGGCGTGGCCGTGCAGGCGGGCGAATATCCGCTCGCGCCGATCGAGGATATCCTGGCGCGGTCGGAATCGGCCGGCTCGGAAGCGCTGCTCCTTATTCTTGATCAAATTCAGGATCCGCAAAATCTGGCGTCGCTGCTGCGCACAGCGGAGGCGGCCGGAGTCGACGGCGTGATTCTCCCATTGCGGAGGGCGGCCGGGGTGACGCCCGCGGTAGTCAATGCTTCCGCCGGAGCCGTCGAACATCTCGCAATCGCCCAGGCCAATCTCTCCCAGGCGATCGAGGAAATCAAGCGCCGCGGGATCTGGGTCGCGGGATTGGATGCGGACCCCGCCGGCGAATCGCTTTTGGATGCGGATTTGACGGGACCGCTGGCGCTGGTTATCGGCGGCGAAGGTGAAGGATTGCGTCCGCTGGTCCGCAGATCCTGCGACCGTCTGGTGCGGCTTCCGATGCGCGGCCGGATCGAAAGCCTGAATGCCGCGGCGGCGGGATCGATCGGATTGTATCTGGTTCTTCAGCAAAGGCGGCCCCGAAAAACCGCCTGACCCCCGATTTTTTCCGCCGGGTGGTGGCGGGCTGCGGTGGACATGCTGGCGCCAAGGGTTCAACCGGCGCCTGAAAAAGCTCCGGCTTGGGGAACTTGGACATGTGGATCCTGATATTTGCGCTCGGTTTGCTGATCCTCTCGATCCTGGTATGGGGCATCTCCCGCTTCCAGCGGAACCGCCTGCTGTTCCCCTCCGGCCGCGTCATCCATATCGATACCGAACGCCTGCGAAAACCGGAGGGGACTCTTTTTTCGGCGAATTACTCGCTGGTCGGGCGGCCCGATTATCTGGTCAATCAGGGCGGATGGATCATCCCGATCGAAGTGAAAAGTGGCGCCGCGCCCGTCACGCCTTATCCCTCCCACCTCTATCAACTGGCCGCCTATGGGCTTCTGGTCAAGGAGCATTTTGGCCGCACGCCTCCGTACGGCATCTTGAAATACCGCGACCGGGCGGTCGAAATTCCCTTTACCGGGACGCTGCTTGAGGAAGTGACCGCCGTTCTGGAGGAGATCCAGGCGGACGCGTCCGCGGCCGCAGTCGACCGTTCCCACGCCGAACCGAAACGCTGCCGCTCGTGCGGTTTTCGCGCCGCTTGCGATCAACGCCTGGTGTGATTACTCCCGGGTGCACCTGCTATAATCGGTCTTTAGCATGAGCAATCAGCCTTCCCACCCCGTCCCACAGCGCATCGCCTTGGTTTTCAATCCGGCGGTTCCCGACGCGGAAGCCATCACCCGGGAGATCGACGCATTTATCCGGCCCCGCCTTCCCGCCAGCGACGCAAAAACCTTTTCCCAAGTGGAATTCCCGGCCGCCGTGAGGGCGGAGCCGTTCGATTTGGTGATCGCTCTGGGAGGGGATGGAACCCTTTTAAGGGTAAGCCACGCCTGTGCCAAAAAGAAAATCCCCGTCCTGGGCGTGAATTTGGGGAGGCTCGGCTTCCTGGCCGAACTGCAGCGCGACAACTGGGCCTCCCGCCTCGAACAGGTGCTGGCTGGAAAATACTGGATCGAGACGCGGATGATGCTGCATGTGAAGCAGGAGCGCGGCGGGAAGATCCTCGGCGAATGGGATGTAATCAACGAGTGCGCCGTCACGCGCTCCGGCGGAATGAAGATGGTCCGCCTGGAGACCTCGATCGACGGACAGCCGTTGACGATCTATGCCGCGGACGGGTTGATCACCGCCACCCCGACCGGTTCCACGGCTTACGCCCTCGCAGCCGGCGGGCCGATCCTGCCTCCCGAATTGCGCAACATCCTGTTGATCCCGGTTGCCCCCCACCTGTCCGTGGAACGCGCGATCGTTCTGCCGGACGGCGCCGAAGTGACCATCCGGCTTCACAGCGAGGCGCCGGCGGTGCTTTCCTGCGACGGACAGCACCAGGAGGAAATGCTCAATCACGACCGGGTTTTCATCCGGTCGTCGGAGCTCTCGGCGCGGCTGATTCGCGCCCGGGACCGCGGATATTTCTATCGGAACATCGCCGCCCGGCTGAACCGAAATCCGCAATCCGCGGAGTGAGGAAGGTTTTTTCCCATGGAAGAATTGGAGACGGTCTGCAGCTATCATCCCGGACGTCCGACCACCCTGCGCTGCAACCGGTGCGGCCGTCCGATTTGCGCGCGGTGCGCCCGCCGGACTCCGGTGGGGTATCGCTGCATAACCTGCGTCCGCGAGCAACAGAAAATCTTCGATACGGCCTATTGGTACGATTTCCCCGTCGCCTTCCTGGCCGCGGCACTGGTCTGCGGAGTCGGCTCGATCCTCGGTTCGTTCATCGGTTTTTTTATCTTGTTCGTGGCCGGCTTCGCGGGCATGCTTGCGGCGCGGGTCGTGAACTGGGCGGTCCGCCATCGGCGCAACCGATTTTTGTGGATCGCGGCGGCGGCGGGCGGGATTGCCGGTTCCCTGCCGATCATGATCCCAACTCTTGTCATGGGCCTGCTTTCCTACGAGGAGCTCGGGGCCGCCGGATTGGCGACCCTGGGGTTCGGCCTTTTATGGCCGCTCGGCTATATGGTCGTGGCGGTTGTTTTCCTGATCTCGAATATGAAAGGGTTCCGTCTTAAGTAAACGGCGGACAGGAGAAATGCCCATGGGATTCAATTTACTGATCATCGGCGTAATCATTCTTGTATTCGGGATAAGCATGTTTTTCCCCGCGCGCAACGCGCGCAGGCACGATCAGATACGCGACGCGTGGCCGACGGTCAAGGGGACGGTGATGTCGACCGAAGTGGTTGCCCAACCGCCCCTGGTGACCAAGCTTGGAAAAGAGATCCTCCAATTCGACGTGGCCGTGAAATACCAGTTCCGGACCGGCGGACAGCTGCATTTCGGTTCCACGGTCGCCTATCCGCGTTACTTATACGACAAGGAAGAGGCGGAACGGATCGCCGCGCGCTATCCGGCCGGCGCCGCCGTGACCGTGCATCACAATCCGGAAGACGTCCGCGAGTGCTACCTGGAAATCGAAAAAACAGAAAAAAATTTCAAAACGAGCATCGCCTGCATGATTCTCGGCGGCGTGGTTACGCTGATCGGATTCCTGGCGGGGGCGGGGTAGCCCGCGCCGTATTGGATTAGAAAGGATCGGACCCTCCATGCTGCGGGAACTCCGCATCCGGAATTTCGCGATCATCGACGAGCTGACCCTGCGTTTCGAGCAGGGCCTCTTCGTGCTGACCGGGGAAACCGGCGCTGGAAAATCGATCATCGTGGATGCGATCGAACTGCTGCTCGGCGGACGGGGAGATTCGAGCATCATCCGGTCCGGGGAAGAAACCGCGTCGGTGGAGGGCGAGTTTTCTTTGGACGAGGCATCCGCCGCGGAGGTGCGCGCTCTCCTCGAGCCGGAGGGTTTGTGGGAAGGGGGTGCTTCCCTGACGCTCGGCCGGGAAGTCCGGCGCGAGGGAAAAAACATCGTGCGGGTGAACGGACGGGCTGTCAACCTCGCGATCCTGCGCGAGGCGGGCCAGCTGCTGGTGGACGTACACGGCCAATCCGAGCACCTCTCGCTGCTCCGCACGCGCGAACATCTGAGGCTGCTGGACCGTTTCGCCGGCCTTGAAGATCGGCGCAAGGAATTCTCCCTGCGGGTGGAAGTGCTGCGGGCGGTCCGGGAGGAGTTGGATCAGATCCGGACTGGGGAGCGGGACGCCGTCCGGCGCGCCGACATGCTGAATTACCAGATCGCGGAGATCGAAGCCGCGCGGATCGTTCCCGGGGAAGAGGCCGCGCTGCTGGAAGAACGCACCCGCCTGGCCAACGCCGAACAACTGGCGACGCTTGCGGATCAGGCCGTCGAGGCGCTGGATTCGGAAGAGGAGGATTCGCGGCCGGCCTCCGATTCGCTCGGCCAGGCGGCCCGCACGCTGTCCCAGCTGGCGAAAATCGATCCGGCGATGCGCGGGTCGGGGGAGAACGCCCAGGCCGTTCTGGATCAGGCCGCTGAGCTTGCAAGGGAAATCCGCGCCTACCGGGAAGCGATCGAATTCAACCCGAAGCGGCTGGAACAGGTCGAGGAACGGGCCGAATTGCTGCGGACTCTGAAGCGCAAGTACGGCGACACGCTCGAGGCGGTGCAGGCGCACGCGGCGGCCGCGCGCAAGGAACTGGACGGCATCACGCACGCCGATGAGCGCCGGACCGAATTGGAGGCACGGGAGCAGGATCTGCTGTCGGAACTCGGCCGGATGGGGGGGGAGTTGTCCACCCTGCGCGGCAAGGCGGCGGAGGAATTGGCGATCGGGATCGAGGCCGAACTGGCGGAACTGCGGATGGCAGGGGCCAAATTTTCCGTCGACCGGCGGCAGGAAGAAAACCCGGAAGGAGCGATCGTCGGCGACAAACGCGTGGCTTTCGACTCCACCGGTCTGGACCGGATCGAATTCCTGGTGGCCCCCAACCCCGGCGAGGGCTTGAAGCCGCTGGCCAAGGTGGCATCCGGCGGGGAGACATCCCGGCTGATGCTCGCCCTGAAGAGCGTGCTGGCTCAGGCCGACCGGACCCCGACCCTGATTTTCGACGAGATCGACCAGGGTATCGGCGGCCGGGTGGGGATGGTCGTCGGCCGCAAACTCTGGCAGCTGACGCCGCGCCACCAGGTTTTCTGCGTCACCCATCTGCCGCAGCTCGCCGCCTACGGCGACCGGCATTTAAAGGTGGAAAAATCGATCCAGGGCAAGCGGACCCAGACCGGGGTGAAACTCCTGCACGCCCGCGAGCGAGTCGCCGAGCTGGCCTCGATGCTTGGAACATTGTCGGAAACCACCCGCGAATCGGCCGAGGAGATATTGCAGCTGGTGGGGCGCGACAAGCAGGCCGCCTCCGCGCGGACACCGGGTTAAGGATAGTTCGGACGGTCCGGAACTCCCTCGGGCGCAGCCATTAAAAGGAGTGTGATGCGATGTGGGATATTTTTATCGCCTTCATCATGATCGGCGCCGGGGCCGTTCTGGCTTTTTATGAACTTCAGCGGTGGTTCGCGACCAAACGCTGGATTCATGTCGCCTCCATCGTCATGGCGGTGATCAGTGAAATCGCCCTCACGAAGGGGTTCATCGAATCCCTGATCGTGCTGGTGTTTGCGGTCATCCTGGCGTTTGTGGCGGACAACCGGCGGAGCCCCGCCGGCACCTGACGGATCTGGGCGCGGAATCGTTCCAGCCGGGACTCAGGGCGGATTCGCAGCGCTTCCATCGGGAGTAGTTTTTTCGTATGGTATAATTTTTTTTACAATTGCATATCCTTCGGGGCCGGGTGAGGGCTGCCAGTTGGCCCAATTCCCGATCGGCGGTAAGCCGGCAGCAAAGCCGGCAAGCCCGCGAGCCAAAGCGGAATATCCGCAGCGGCATGATCCGGTGCAATTCCGGAGCCGACCGTACAGTCGGGATGAAAGAAGGGAAAATCTCTTCCGCATGATTCCTGCGCCCCGAAGCAGTTTTGGTTTCGGGGTTTTTGATTCCACGAAAAGCACGAAGCAAAACCTGAAGGACACGAAAAAAACCGTAAACTTTGGTGTGCTTCAGGTTTTCCTTTGTGTTCTTCGTGATGAGGTTTCTATGAATAACAACATAAATTTAAAAGCGCCCGGTTCCCGCGGGAAAAGATCATACGCTCTCCGGCTGATGCCGGTCGCGGCGGCGGTGGGCGTGTGCGGCGCCGTCTGGCAGGCGGCGGCCGGCTTCGGCGGAATGCCCGCCTTCATCCTCCCCGGGCCGATGGCCGTTGCCGGGCGCTTGACGGATTCCTTGTCGGATGGGAGCCTTGTCCGGCACTCGCTGGTGACGCTGGGAGAGGTGCTCGCGGGGATGGCGGCCGGCGTGGGTGCCGCGGCGCTGCTCGGATACCTGCTGAGCAAATCGCGCCTGGCGGAGCAGATCCTCGCGCCGTACATTGTGGCCACCCAGGCCATCCCGGTGGTGGCGATCGCCCCTCTGCTCTTCATCTGGCTGGGAAGCGGATTGGAGTCCAAGGTGCTGATCTGCGCGCTGATCGTTTTCTTCCCGGTCCTGGTAAACACCGTGATCGGGCTGCGTTCGGTTTCGGCCAACCTGCGGGAATTGATGCGTTCGCTGGGGGCTTCGCGCTGGCAGAACTTCCGCCACCTCGAGCTGCCGGCGGCACTGCCGGTCCTGCTCGGCGGCTTGAAGATCGGAGCCACGCTGTCGGTGATCGGCGCGGTGGTGGGAGAATTCATCGCGCCCGACCGCGGATTGGGGTTTCTGATCAGCATCGCCCGCGGCCAATACGACACCGCGCTGGTGTTTGTCGGCGTGTTTTCGCTCGTCGCCATGGCGCTTGGGTTGTATGGACTGGTGGCCTGGGCGGAGAACCGGTTCCTGGCGTGGAGAGAGTAGGCTGGGTGTCGAACTATTTTCCAAGAGGAGAGACATCATGAAACGCGAATTCTTTATTTTTTTCTGCACCACCATTCTGGCGGCGTGCGCGCCGGTCGCGGGAGATTCCACCACGCAGGCCGTCCGTCTGCCGATGGGATACATCCCAAACGTCCAGTTCGCGCCGTTCTATGTCGCGGCCGAAAAGGGATACTTCCAGGATGAAGGGATCGCCGTCGAATTCGACTACAGGTTTGAAACCGATGGCGTGGCGCTGGTCGGCGCCGGCGAACTCCCCTTCTCGATGGTGTCCGGCGAACAGGTGCCGCTGGCCCGGGCGCAGGGTTTGCCGGTGGTGTATGCCATGGCCTGGTGGCAAGGGTATCCGGTTGCGGTGGCGGCGCTGGAAGATTCCGGGATCCGCACCGTGGAGGATCTGAGGGGAAGGAAAGTCGGCATCCCGATCCTGGCGGGCGCTTCCTATGTCGGGTTCCGGGCGCTTCTGAATACGGCCGGAGTGGATGAAGCGGACGTCGCCCTGGAAGTCATCGGATACAACCAGGTGGAAGCGCTGGTCAGCGGCCAGGTGGAGGCCGCCGTCGTCTACGCCAACAACGAGCCGGTCCAGCTTGCCGCGCGCGGTTATGAAGTAAACGTCATACGGGTTGTGGATTTTGTCGATCTGGCCTCCAACGGATTGCTGACCAACGAGAAAACGATCGCCGGGCAGCCGGAGCTGGTGCGCGGGATGATCCGCGCGATCCTGCGCGGGATCGACGATGCGATCGCGGATCCGGATGAAACCTACCGGATCTGCCGCAAGCACATCGAAGGATTGGCCGAGGACGATCCGATCCAAAAGCGGGTGCTGGTGGAAACGCTCGCCTTCTGGAAGACCGACAAGCCCGGCTGGAGCGATCTGGCCGCCTGGCAAAATATGGAAGCCACGCTGCGTTCGATGGGGCTTCTGAACGTGAAATTGGATATTACAAAGGCGTTCACGAACGAGTTCCTGCCGGAGTGAGAGACGACCGTCGACGATCGTCAAGCCGACCAGGGACGTGGACGGCAGACCGTAACCGGCTTCTCGAAGGGCGCCGTATCGAGCTGAAGGGTATGAAAGAAAAAATACTTGAAGCGATCCACCTGACAAAGGAGTTCACCGGCGCGGAGAAGGAACTGCGCGCCCTCGGAGAAGTTTCCTTTTCCATCGCGCGCGAGGAATTCGTGTGCGTGGTCGGGCCATCCGGCTGCGGCAAGAGCACCCTGCTGCGCCTGCTCGGCGGATTGCTGCGCCCGACGGCGGGGGAAGTCCTTTTTGAGGGCCGCGCGCTCGCCGGCCCGTCGCCGCGGATCGGCTTCATGTTTCAGCTCCCGAACCTCATGCCGTGGCGCAGCGTCGAGAGGAACATCCGCTTGCCGCTGGAGCTCGATGGAACTCCGGAGGCCGAAGCGCGCGCCGCGGTAAAGGATCTGGTGAAGCTGGTGGGGCTGACGGGATTCGAGGGCAGCCTGCCGCGCGAACTTTCCGGGGGGATGGCGCAGCGGGTGGCCCTGGCGCGAGCTCTGGCGCACGATCCGGAAGTGCTCCTGCTGGACGAGCCGTTCGGCGCGCTGGATGCGATGACCCGCGACCGGATGGGCGCCGAACTGATGCGGATCGCGCGGGACCGGCGGAAAACGGTCGTCATGGTGACTCATTCGATTCCCGAAGCGATCCTGATGGCGGACCGGGTGCTGGCGCTGACATCGCGTCCGGGAAGACTGCGCCTGGACCTTGCGGTCGGCCTGCCCCGGCCGCGCCGGGAAGAGATGACCTACACCAAAAAATTCGGCGCCATGGCCGAACGCATCCGGGCCGCGATCGGAGAGGCGGTATAATTTGAAAACCTCGATGCCCCAGTAGCTCAACGGATAGAGCAGAGCACTCCTAAGGCTAAGGCTGGGGGTTCAATTCCCTCCTGGGGCACTCGCGAACGCCGGCATCCACGCCGGCGTTCATCGGTTAATGCCGATTCCCGGGTAACGGTCTGTGCTATACTCTCGGCGGCGGATCGGAGGAATTATGAAGTTGCTCGAAGAGCGGATCCTTAAAAACGGACGCAACCTGGGGAACGGAATCCTCAAGGTCGACGGGTTCATCAATCACCAGGTGGATCCGCTTTTAATGGATGCCTGCGGGCGGGAATTCGCGGAGCGGTTTAAGAGCCTCGGGGCGACCAAGATCCTCACCGCGGAAATATCCGGGATCGCTCCGGCGCTGCTGGCCGCCCTCCATCTCAAACTGCCCGTCGTCTACGCGCGCAAATCCAAACCGATCACCATGCCGGACCAGGTATTCCTGACCCTCGCGCCGTCTCACACCAAGGGGCGGACGATCGAGTTGATCGTCTCCCCCGAATTCCTGGCCGAAGGGGATAAGGTTTTGATCATCGACGACTTTTTGGCCAGCGGGCAGACCATCCTCGGGCTGGTGCGGCTGGCGCAGGCGGCCGGCGCGGAAGTGGTCGGGATCGGCACGCTGATCGAAAAAACCTTCGACGGCGGACGCGGCCTGCTGGCTCCCACCGGGGTCCCCGTGGAAGCCCTGGCGGTGATCACGGATATGCAGGACGGGCGGATCGTTTTCGCCGCTTTCGGCGGTTGATTTAAATTTGAATCTTTTCCTCCCCTTTTTTTTACCATTGAGGGGCAATGGTTTTCAGGGGGAGGGACGGGGGACCGGCGCTTAAAAATTTTTAGACTCCCCTTGGAGATTCCATCCATGGATGCCGTCGCCATTCTCGATTTTGGATCGCAATATTCGCAGCTGATCGCACGCAGAATCCGCGAGGCGCAGGTTTACTGCGAGCTGTTTCCGCATGACGCGCCGGAGGAGAAGGTGATGGCGCTGAAGCCAAAGGCGTTCATTCTCTCCGGCGGGCCGAACAGCGTGTACGATCCGGGAGCGCCCGGCCTGCCGGCCTTCGTGCTATCCTCCGGATTGCCCGTTCTCGGCATCTGTTACGGCATGCACCTGTTGGCCCGCGCGCTCGGCGGCCGTGTGGCGCCATCGGACCGCCGGGAATACGGGCGGGCGGAAGTCCGGCCGGAATCCGGGTCCGCCATCCTCCCGGGAAAATCCTTCCGGGCGTGGATGAGTCATGGCGACCGGGTGGACAGGCTTCCGGAAGGATTTCAAACGACCGCCGTCTCCGACAACTGCCCGATTTCGGCGATGGAACATCCGGCCCGGCGCCTGTATGCGATCCAATTCCACCCGGAGGTGAACCACACCGAAGGAGGCCGCGAAATTCTGGCCTCCTTCCTGCGCACAACGGAGGTCGCCCCCGAATGGACTCCCGGCTCGGTCATCGAGCAGAGCGTGGCGGCCATCCGGCGGCAACTGGGGAGCGAAGCGGTCGTCGCGGGGGTCAGCGGCGGCGTGGATTCCACCGTCGCGGCCGCGCTGGTGCACAGGGCGGTGGGACGCCAGCTCACCTGCATCTTCGTCGATACCGGCATGCTGCGCGCCGGCGAGCCGGAAGCGGTGGCGGCCGCCTTCCGCGAAACGCTCGGGGCGAAACTCGTCGCGGTCAACGCCGCGGAAGAGTTTTTGGATGCGCTCGCGGGCGTGTCGGATCCCGAAGAGAAGCGCAAGATCATCGGCGAGAAGTTCATACGCGTATTCGAGCGTGAGGCTCAGCAGGCGGGTGGAAAAGGCGGCCAAGCCCGCTTCCTGGTTCAGGGGACGATTTATCCGGATGTGGTGGAAAGCCGCGCCGCCGAGCGCTCGTCGGCCGATAAAATTAAAACCCACCATAACGTCGGCGGCCTGCCGAAAGACCTCGGGTTTGAATTGGTGGAACCGCTGCGGTACCTGTTCAAGGATGAGGTCCGCAAGGTCGGCGCCGAACTCGGCCTGCCGGAATCGCTGGTTTGGCGCCAGCCGTTCCCCGGCCCGGGGCTGGCGGTGCGCTGTCTCGGCGAGGTCGCGTGGGAACGGCTGGCCATCCTGCGGGCGGCGGAAAAGATCCTCGACGAAGAACTCGCCGCCGCCGGCATGCTGCGCGGCGAAACCGCGCAGGCGTTCGTGGTCCTGCTGCCCGTCCGCTCGGTGGGTGTGATGGGCGACGGCCGCACCTATCAAGAAGTGTGCGCCATCCGCGCCGTCACCACCGAGGATTTCATGACCGCCGATTGGGCCCGGCTGCCCCATGAACTCCTGGCGCGGATCTCCAGCCGGATCGTGAACGAGGTAAAGGGGATCAACCGCGTCGTGTACGACATCACCAGCAAACCCCCCGCGACCATCGAATGGGAATGACCGGCAGCGGGGGTGACCGGAGCAGGATGATGGATCCCCTCCAAATTATCCGTGAGAGTATTCAGATCACCTTCCGCACGAAGGCGGTCTGGATCCTGGCTTTTCTTTTATATCCGGTGATGATCCCGGCGTTGATCCTGGCCGGCGGCATGGGAGCCGCCGCGTCGTATGGGATGCTTCCGGCCGGAAATAATGCGGCAAATTCATTACCACTTCCATTACAGGATTTTTCGACGCCGGAATGGGTATTGTTCCTCGTAATTTCCCTGATCGGATTAACCATAACGTCACTGCTCACATGGGCCATCCAGACTGCGATGATCCGGGCGGCCGATTCGGCGGCGGACGGAAAAACCATCTCCATCCGCGAGGCGCTGCGATTGGGGAAAGAACGCTGGCTTAGTCTCTTGAAATTGGCCTTCACCTTCGGCTTGGTGATTCAGGCGATGGGAATCCTTCCCGTCCTGCTTGCCATTCTCCTGCGCGAGAACACCGTCTGGGGATCGGCGGTCGTGGCGATGATTCAGACGTTTCTCTCACCCGTCACCCTCGTTCTTGGGATTCTGGTTTTCCTGCTGATGATGTCGGTGGCGATCGAGGATGCTCGGCCACGGACGGCTTTCCGACGGGTGGGGAAACTTGTGCGCTCGGGGTGGTGGGGATTCCTGCTCGCGTACATCGTGCAGGCGATCCTTGCCCTGACGGTCGCCTTTATTCTTGCCTTCTTTATTGCGGTTGTGTTGATCCTTTTTGCCGCGGCTTGGTTGAGCAATTCCACGGCCGGAACCGCGATCGCCGCCGCCATCTGCGTGCTGGCTTCCCCGGTCGGCCTGGCGCTGTTGACGCTTGCGATGGTCTTCAGCACGGTTTATTTCACGTTGACCTACCGGGCGGCGGCCGCGGAGGCGGCCGGACGGATCCCGAACCCCTCAGTGTGATACATACGTATACTCAATTGGCCATAATGACCATGCGGAGGCATTGATGAGAATCGATTATTCTTCCCTGCTGACGAAAGCCTGGAATATCACCTGGAAATTCAAGATGCTCTGGTTTTTTGGATTCCTGGCGGCCCTGGGGGGAGCCGGCTGGCAAGGCTCGGGCAACGGCGGTCCCCCGAACTTTCAATTCAACAACAACATAAATTTTAGTGACTCCCGGCGGGGCGATTATCCGCAGGGCGACTACCCCCGGGGCGACGTCCCGCGGGAGTGGCAGCCGGCATTCGACCAGCTCGCGAAGATTGATCTCAATACCTGGATCACCATCGCGGTGGTGGTGGTGTGCTCGCTGCTCCTGCTCGGGTTGGCGCTCTGGCTGCTCTCGATCGTCGGGCGCGGCGGCCTGATTGGCGGAATTATTGCGGCCGACACCGGCGGCAAGGCCTCATTCCGGGAAGCCTGGGACATTGGCGTCCATAACTTCCTGCGGTTGTTCCTGATCCGCTTTATCGGTGTCATTGTTACACTCCTGATCGGGATCGTCCTCTTCCTCCCGATGATGTTCATCGGCATATTAACCTGCGGCCTCGGGTTCATTCCGATGATCTTTGTCAGCTTTATCATCGGGATAATTGTCGCCGTGTGGTTCGCCTACATGGATTACGCGGTAGTCGTGGAAAAGCTCGGAGTCGGGGATGCCATCGGCCGGGCCTGGAGTGTCATGCGGGATAATATCGGCCCGGTCGCCATTCTGTGCCTGATCCTGTTCGCGGTCACCTTGGGGGTGGGTCTGGGTCTGCTGATCCTGTTCGCGCCCTCCGGCGTGATGATCTTCCTGAGCATGCTGCCGCTGATCACCGGATCGGGCGCTCTTAATTCGGGGCTGCTGGTGGCCGGGATCGTGCTGTTGGCGCTCTTCATCATCGCTTCCTGGATCGTCCAGGCGGTGATGACCGTCTGGGAAACCGCCGTGATGGTGCTGGCATACCGGGAGTTCATACAGCGATCGCCGCTGCCGGTTATCCCGGCGGATGCTCAACCGCAAATCCCGGCGTGATACAGCGGAAAGAGAATAGCAGATCCGCGAGGCCCCCCGGATTTTCCGGGGGGCCTCATAGCGCATATACCGGAGTATTACCGTACTTCCATGCCAAAAATAATTTCCATCACTCCCTTCCCGCTTGCCATTCAGAAATTCGATGATACAATCAATAAACCAAGAAAGAAGATCGCCCGCAGCTCCAATTCAAACAATGATTTAGAAAGGATCTGATATGGGCCTTTTCGATAACATCCTCGAAAAACTTGGTTTGAAAAAGAAACCCGCAGCGGCAGCGCCTGCCGCACCCGCTTCGCCGCGAACTTCCGGAACATCGTCGCAGTATTACACGCCGTCCGCTGCCAGCACCGCCACGGCGGCTTCGGTTGCGCCCAAGCCGGTGGACGTGGTCGACGTGGTCGGCAAGCTTGAGGGAATGGCCGCAAAGAACCCGATGAAGCTCAACTGGAAGGAATCCATTGTGGACTTGCTCGTCCTGTTGGACCTTCCGCACGGCGCCGACGACCTGAAGGAATTGGCGGTCGATCTTAAGTGCCCGACCGATATTCTCAACGATTCCTTCAAGCGGAACATGTGGCTGCACAAAGCCACGCTGAAGGCCATCGCCGATAACGGCGGCAATATCCCGAAAAATTTGCTAGACTGATCGTCTGCCGGGTTGAAAGACCCGGGCATGCGTAAAAATAATGAGCTCCTGGGAGAGAGAAAGGGATTATCGCTCTCCGGATGGAGCTCATTTATTTCCCCCATACTTGCGTCAATACCATAGGTCAACTTGGATATATTGTTTAATTTCAAAACCAACGCCTCTGGCCGTGAGTAGATTGAAAAGGTTTTATCGGTGGAGAGGGAGATGGTTTCGTAATCGAAAAATCATGCGAAAATCGAGACAATGTGTTCTCGAAGATCCATGAAATACATTCTTTCTGATAAATATCGGCTTGATCACCTTTCCCCCCGGGTTCCTCCGTTTCGGCGTATGGATCCAATCCCCCCATCCCGAAGGGATGGGGGGATTGGATCCGGAGAAAGGGGGACCGAAAAGACCGTCTGGCAAAAGGGAGAATAATACGAACAGAGAGGACCGGCAGGAGCGCATCTTCCGGGTGCGGCTTTATAAAGCCGCCGCATCCGGCGGTGGCGATATGCTATTGTATGGATATTTTCCTCATGATTGTAATGGATCCACGGAATAGGAATCCTTGCGGCGGGAGGGGGAACCAGGGGATATAATCAAAGGATGGGGGAGAATACATCCCCTTGGCCAATCCGGTCAGCCGAATCCATATCCAATAGGGAGGCGAATATGAAAATTGATTTCGGTCAAATACTCATCCGCGCATGGCAAATCACCTGGAAAAACAAATCCCTGTGGGTGTTCAGTTTTTTTATCGTGCTGGTCAGCGAGACGGCAAGCGGCGGCAGCAACTCCATTAATCTGCAAAACCGGATCTCCGGCATGGACCTTTCCGGCAATTCCGAATTCCTCCCGCCGGAAATTCGAAATTTCCTCGAATGGGTAAATGCCATCGATTGGAGTTCCGCCTGGGTATACGCCGCAATCGCGGCGGGATGCGTTCTTGTCGTTTGGATTCTGCTGAACCTCCTGGCCGTCCGCGGGCACGGCGCATTAATCGCGGGGATACGGAAAGCGGATACCGGGGAATCCGTCACGGTCCGGGAGGCTTGGTCGATGGGAGGCCGCTATTTCGGGCGTCTGCTGGCGGTCACCATCATGGATTTTCTCGTCCGCCTGGCGATGGCCGTCGTCGCCTTCCTGGTGATTTTCGGAGCATTGATGCTCGGAATGCATCGATTTCTCTATGGTGGCCGGGATTTCCCCGGTGTCATTCTCATCCCGCTCCTGCTAATATGCCCGGTGTACTGCGGCGTCTTCACAGCCGCCACCCTGCTGTCGCTCTATTTTTACTTTGCAAAATTAGCGATTGTGATCGAGGATCTGGGAATCCGCGCTTCTATCCGGCGGTCCTGGAAGGTAATTCTGCGGTCTTTGGGACCGTTGATGATTATCGGGTTGATCGTGTTTGCGCTTTCGCTAGGAATGGGCGTCGTCAGCGTGTTGTGGACGGCGCCGGCGATCGGAGTGTTCCTGGCGGGGATTTGGCCGATGGTCCAAGAATTGGGAATGCTGAATATGCCGCTCCTGTACTTGTCCGGAGCGCTGTTCCTGCTCTCCCTGCCGGTCGGATGGCTGGTTTCGGCGGTATGGGTGAGCTGGACCAACGCGGTGTATACACTTATCTATATGCGGTTGACAGCGGAGGCAACCGCACCGCCGGATTCAACCTGAGGCGGTCGGCGGGCAAGGGCGGGGTCCTCCGCGGTATCGGAAACCGGACTCCGGACACCAACACTTCGTTAATACTCACGGAGTAGGATATGTACATCCAGCGGCTTGCCCGCCGTGAGGATATAATCTTATCCGTGAACGCTCCGCATCCCCCCTTTCCGTGGAGGAAATCCATCTTATGATGCGATTTGACCGGTTCACCGAACGCGCCCAGGATGCCGCCCAGCGGGCGGCCGAGATCATCCAGCGCTACGGCCACAACCAGATCGATACCGAACACCTTCTGCTGGCGCTCCTGGAACAGCCGGACGGTGTCACCCCCCAGATCCTTGTTAAACTAAACGTCAATGTGGATCTGCTGTCCCAGCGATTGGACTCTGTTCTGCGCGGCAGCCCGAAGGCCAGCATCTACGGGCAGGGCACCGGTCAGATCTTCATCACCCCGCGGGTCAAGCGGGTGATCGACCTGGCCAACGAGGAGGCCAACCGCCTGAAGGACGAATACATATCCACCGAGCACGTGTTCCTCGCCATCTTGGCGGCCGAGCACAATACCAACGCGGGCCGGATCCTGCTCGAGAGCGGCATCACCAAGGAGCGGGTGATGGAAATCATCCGCGAGATCCGCGGCGGCCAACGGGTGACCGACCCGCAGGCGGAAAGCCGCTACCGGACGCTCGAAAAATATTCCCGCGACCTGACCCAGATGGCGAAGGAAGGCAAGCTCGATCCGGTGATCGGCCGGGATGAGGAAATCCTGCGGGTGGTGCAGATCCTCTCGCGACGGACGAAAAACAACCCGGTTCTGATCGGTGAGGCGGGCGTGGGAAAAACCGCCATCGTGGAAGGGCTGGCTCAGAAGATCGCCACCGGCGACGTGCCGGAGATCCTGATCGGCAAACGGGTGGTGGCGCTCGATCTTTCGGGGATGATCGCCGGATCGCGGTTCCGCGGCGAGTTCGAGGAACGGCTGAAGGCGGCCATTGAGGAAATCCAGCGCGCGGCCGGTGAGGTCATTCTGTTTATCGACGAGCTGCACACGGTGGTCGGAGCGGGGGCGGCCCAGGGCGCGATGGACGCCTCCAACATGCTCAAACCGGCCCTGGCACGCGGGGAACTGCAGTGCGTGGGCGCGACCACCCTGGACGAATACCACAAACACATCGAGAAGGACGCGGCGCTCGAACGGCGCTTCGCCCCGGTGTACGTCGACGAACCGAGCGAGGAGGAAACCGCCGCCATGCTGCGCGGCCTGCGCGACCGCTACGAGGCGCATCACAAGGTACGGTTCTCGGATGCGGCGCTGGATGCGGCGGTCAAGCTCTCGCACCGCTACGTGACCGACCGGCGCCTTCCGGACAAGGCGATCGACCTGATGGATGAGGCGGCCGCCAAGCTGCGCGTCGCCCTGTATTCGCTTCCGCCGGAACTTAAAAAGCTCAAGGCGGAACTGACCCGGTTGCAGGGCGAAGAGGAACAGGCCGGGCTGGCGCGCGATTACGAACACGCCGCCCAGAAGAAAGCCGAACGGCTGCGGATCGAGGCCGAGTTCAACGCCAAGCGCAACCAGTGGGAATCCGAGCATCGGCTGGATGAGGTGGTGGACGAGAACGACATCGCCGAAGTCGTGGCGCAGTGGACGGGAATCCCGGTGACCACGATGCTGGAGGCCGAGTCCGAGAAACTCCTGCACATGGAGGAACGGTTGGAGGAGCGGATTATCGGCCAGGACGACGCCATCCACGCCCTGGCGGACGCCATCCGCCGCGCCCGCTCCGGATTAAAGGATCCGCGCCGGCCGATCGGGTCGTTCATCTTCCTCGGCTCCTCGGGCGTGGGCAAAACCGAACTCGCCAAAGCCCTGGCTCAGTTCCTCTTCGACGACGAAGACGCGCTGGTCCGCGTGGATATGTCCGAATATCACGAACAGCACACGGTCAGCCGCCTTTTCGGCGCGCCGCCCGGTTATGTCGGATTTGAAGAGGGCGGTCAGCTGACCGAGTCGGTCCGCCGCCGGCCGTACCGGGTGGTGCTCTTCGATGAGATTGAAAAGGCGCACCCGGATGTGTGGAACGCGCTGTTGCAGATCCTCGACGACGGACGGATGACCGACGGGCAGGGCCGGGTGGTGGATTTTCGGAACACCGTCCTGATTATGACCAGCAACCTCGGAACGGAATTCGTCAGGAAATCCGGTTCGCTCGGTTTCCTGCGCAAGGGAGAAAACGGGGAGGAGGAGGAATCCAACGAGAAGATCGAAAAGGCGCTAAAGAGCACCTTCCGCCCGGAGTTCCTGAACCGGATCGACGAGATCATCATCTTCTCCCCGCTGCAACTGGAGGATATGGAAAAGATCGTCGGACTGCAGATGAAGCAGATCCAGCAGCGGCTGTCTGAACAGGGGTTGACCGTGACCCTGACCGAGGAAGCCCGCCAGTGGCTGGCCAAGGAGGGGTTTGACCCGGCCTATGGAGCGCGCCCGCTGCATCGCGCGCTGCAGAAACACATCGAAAGCCCAATCTCGGTCCGGCTCCTACGCGGGGATTTCAAGAACGGGGATACCATCCTGGCGGAGTACCAGGAAGGAAAGGGAATAACGTTTACCAAGGGAAAATAAACCGGCAGCCATTATTCGGCCTGGCGGTCGAACAGCCCCGTCGGGATAAAGGGCTGCTCGACCGCCTTTTGCGTCACCCCGTCGTATAATCCTGCGCTACCTTTTGAATGAGACCGCCCGGCGGACTTATAAAATTGGCCGGCAGGGACACAGCATGAAAAACCATCCAGTTCTTCATCGATCAACCCATTCCAGAATCGGTTTGGCGCTGGCCATCAGCGGCGCAGCCGCGCTGCTGGCGATCCTCGCGCCCATCCTCCCGGTGCAGGCCGCGTCGGCCGGTCTTTCGGTGGAACGCAACCGCGCCGTGCTGGATTTTCCAAACACCGTCACTTTTCAACTGACGATCAGCGCTCCGGCCGAGATCGAACGGATCGTTCTCGAATACGGCGTGGACCGGCTGACATGCGGGGAAGTGACGGCCAAGGCGTTCCCGGATTTCACCCCCGCCGCCCGGGTGGAAACGGAATGGACCTGGGACATGCGGAAATCCGGATCCGAACCCCCCGGAGCACGGATCTGGTGGCAGTGGCGCGCGACGGATACCGACGGCAACGAACAGCTGATCGGGCGGTCGGAGATCATCTGGCTGGATACGGAGCATTCCTGGCAAAAAGTGACGAGCGGATCGATCGCCGTCCATTGGTATGAAGGGGGAGCCGCATACGGCAGCGACATGCTGGATTCGGCGGTCGGATCCATCCGCCACATCGGCGAATTGATCGACCTGCATCCGGACGGCACGATCGACCTGTACCTGTATGCGAGCTACGAAGATTTGCGGGATGCGGTTTTATACGAACCGGGATGGACCGGCGGGCAATCCTACGGCGACCACAACATCATCATTCTGGGCATACCGGTGGGATACGAGGATTGGGGGAAATCCGCCATTGCCCATGAATTGATGCACAACGTCGTCGACCGGTTTACCTTCTCTTGCCTGGTGAGAATCCCCTCCTGGGTCCATGAAGGGCTGGCGATGGTCAGCGAAGGCGGACCGGGCGAGGAGGGGATGGCGATGCTCCAAGCGGCCATCGATAACAACGCCATATTTCCGCTGCGCAGCCTGGGCGGCGGATTTCCGGAGGATCCGGGCAAAGCCGAACTGGCCTACAACCAATCCTACAGCGTGGTGGATTTCCTGATCCGCCGCGGCGATGCCGCGCGGATGCGCTCGTTCCTCGAGTTGCTCGGTTTCGGCATGACCGCCGATGAGGCGCTCCTCAAGCTGTTCGGGTTTAATGTGGACGGTCTGGATGCGGCCTGGCGCGAATCCGTCGGCGCGGATGCGCTCGCGCCGGATGCGCTCGCGCCGACCTCGACCGCGACCATCGTTCCGACGTACAAACCGCTTTCCATAAATCCGCCGGCCGCATCCACCGCCGTTGCCGCAACCACCGCTTCTCCGGCAGGAGTGACCTGGGGGTTTATGGAATACCTGATCCTTTTATGCATTTGCGGGTTGTGCCTCATTCCGGTCATCGGGATCGGCGCGGCGCTGGTGATCGGGATTGCGCGGGGGAAGAAATGAAAACGACACGCAACTGGATTTCCCTGTCGGCGGCGGCCGCGATCCTCTCGCTGGCTTTCGGCTGGAGGGCGGATTCCGGCGCGCGAAGATACCCACGCGAAGAAACGTTATACCTCAGCGGAGGGGAAAGCGCGGATCCGCGGGATTACGACCCCGCGACAACGCGCAGTTCGGGGGATAAGCGGATCTTTAGCGGACTGTTTTCCTTTTCCCCGCAGCTGGATTTGATGCCGGATCTGGTGGAATCCTACACGGTGCGCGAAGGCAGGGTGTTCACGTTTTTCCTGCGCGCGAACGCGCAATTCCACGATGGACGCGCGGTCACAGCCCAGGACGTGGTGTATTCGTGGGAACGCGCCGCGGATCCGGCGACCGACTCCGACACGGTCCTGACCTACCTCGGGGACATCGTCGGGGTGCGGGAGAGGAAGGCCGGGCAGGCCGACCACATCTCCGGCCTGCGCGCGGTGGACGCTCGTACGCTGGAAGTAACGATCGACCAGCCCAAGCCGTATTTTCTCGCCAAACTGACTTATCCGACGGCATTTGTTGTGGACCGGGCGAATGTGGAATCCGGTCCGGATTGGTACCGCCGTCCCAACGGCACCGGACCGTATAAATTGGCGAGTTGGGAGAGCATGGCGGAAATGGTATACGAGCGCAACGAGAATTTCTACCTGGGCGCGCCCGCGATCCGATACATCGTCATCCGGCTCTACTCCGGAGTCCCGATCCGGTTGTACGAATCCAACGAGATCGACATCGGATCGGTGTACTGGTACGACGTTCCGCGGGTGAGCGATCCGGAGAATCCCCTGTACGCCGAACTGACCGGCGGGGCCGATTTGTGCACGCAGTTCGTTGTGTTCGACAACACCCGCAAGCCTTTCGACGACCCTAAAGTGCGGCAGGCGTTCAGCCTGGCTTTCGACCGGCAGCAATTTGTGAACCTCGTCTTTGACGGAGTGGCGCTTCCGGCGACGGGGCTTTACCCGCCGGGGATGCCTGGCCGGCGGGAAGGGCTTGAGAGCCTGCGATTCGATCCGTCGGCGGCAAAAGCGCTGCTGTCGGAATCCAGGTACGCCGGGGATTTCCCGGTTGTTTTGGTGACGGACGCGGGTTATGGAAGCGCGCTAAGCAGCGATCTTGCGGCGATGGCCTCGATGTGGAAACAATACCTCGGGGTTACCGTCCGGGTGGAAAACCTGCAGCCCGAAAAATTCTGGGATGAGATCGAAGCCGGCCGGCGCGGACAGATGTGGAGCAGCGGCTGGTGCGCGGATTATCCGGACCCGGAGAACTTCGCCGACATCCTCTTCCATACCCAGGGGAACGTCAACGAGGGCGGATATTCCAACCCGGAATTGGATGCGATCCTGGAAGCCGGGCGCATCGAACCGGACGTGCAAAAGCGGATCCTGCTCTACCAGCAGGCGGAGGATATCATCCTCAAGGATATGCCCGTCCTGTTCACCGTCCATTACCTTTCCTATGTGCTGGTGAAACCGTACGTGCGGGGCTTTATCCACACGCCGATCGATATCCCGATCGAGCGGTATCTGTCGATTGACGCATCCAAGCTGTAATCGGATTCCAGGCAATTATCTTTTTGCCACAAAGGGCATAATTAATAGAAAAATAAATTCTTTGTGCTTCTGCGCTTTTTGTGTGGATTAAGATGCCATTTGCGACACGAACGCTTCCATCGCCGTCTCCAATTCGATCCGGCCGCTCTTCACCGCGTCATCGATATCCCGCAGGCGCCGGTAAATATCCTCCAGCGTTACGAGGCGGAAATTCCGCGCCTGCGCCGCGATTTTTTGGGCCACGAACGGATGCACATTAAGCGCGGAGGCCAGATGCGCGGCGGGCGTGCCGTCGTCGAGCGCCTCGCGCGCGAGGAGAATGAGCCGGAACTGGCGGACGATCATAGCGAACACGCCGCCGATGTTGCCCTGCCCAAGCGTTTTCCGGAGCAGGCGCATGGCGCGCGCGCCGTCGCGGTTGCCGATGCTGTCCACCATGTCGAAGATGCTCGTCACCACGCTCTCGGGGGTAAGGGCGGCGATATCCTCCGGCGTGACCGGCCGCGAGAAATTGGCGTGGGTGAGCAGTTTGACGATCTCCTGCGCCAGCAGCCGCAGGTCATCCCCGACGACGGATGCGAGCATTTGCGCCGCTTGCGGCGTGAACTCCCCGCCTTCGACCTTCGCGCGCGCGGTGATCCAACCGGGAAGCGCGGACCCTTTCGGCGGGACAAACGCCCGGACATAGATCAGCGCCGGGTGGTCCTCCGCCCATTTTAAAACCGCGTGGTTCGCCGGAAGCGTACGTCTTTCCATCAGAACCAGCGCGGTGGTGGCCGGAAGTTCCGGGAGGAACCCGAGGAACTCTTTGAGCAGTTCCTTTCGCTCGGAAGCGGAACCGGATTCGGATTCCGATTCGTCCGGCGCCTCCCCGGCGGATTTTCCCCTGCGGGTGGAGAGTCCGGAAAGGAATCCATCCAAGAGGACAAGCCGCCGGCGCGCCAGGAAGGGGGCGGTCAGGCTGGCGGCGCGCAGCGCGGCGAGCGACAACCCCTTGGATTCCATGCGCGTGGTGTTCATCTCGGCCGTCGTCGCGTCGCCGAGTTTGGCGGTCAGCTGGGAGAGAAAATCTCCGATGGCCTGGTCGTCTTCACCGTGCAGGAGGTATACGACCGGCGGTGCAGTGGGGGGCATAGCAGGGCATTATAAAAGAGAAACGGGGCGGGAGGAAAAACCCCGCCCCGGTATGGCGCCTCAATGTTCAGGTCAAATTACTTTCTGCCGACGAAGACCAGGAATTTGCCCAAAACCGGGCCTGTGATCATCCCTTCCTTCGGCCAGAAACGTTTTATAAAGGCTTTGTAGAATTCCGGGAATCCGGTCCGGTCCTTGGCTATCTCACGGGCTTGGACGAGACCCCATTGGTCGCCTTTGATGGCGCCCAGAACAATAATCCCCAGGCATACGAAAAGCCCGCCCCAGATCAGGACCCAGGTCAGCGGGCCGGGGACTTTGGTGAAGCCGATGTCCGCCAATTTTTGCTGCCAGGTGAAGAAGCTGATGGCGATGCAAACGGCGGCGACGGCGATCCCCAGCGCAAGGTACGGATAAAAAACGCGCAAGGCGCTCCGGCGGACGTCCTTTGCCGTTTGGAGGTAATCCTGATACAGCAGTTCGATATCCCGCGCGCTCGGCGCAGCCGGAGATTTGGCTGCCCGGGAAGCCGGTTTTTTTCGATCGGCCGCTTTCGCCGCGCGCTTAATGACCGCCGCGGAGGATTTCGAGGCGGGCGCGGGAGCTTCCGTCTGCGCAATCTGGCCGTTGCAGCTCGGACAGGATCCATCCGGTCTCGGCCAGATACGCATGTGACAGTGCGGGCATGTGGTAATAGGCATGGATTACACCGACTCCAAAGGGGTGTAGATGCGTTTCCGTTTTTGTTGTGGCGCCGAAAAAATCAGAGGATTTCTTTCAGTGCTTTGACGGGCGCCGCTTTCACCACGCGCCGCTCGGGCTTGGCCGGCACCATCTGCATTTGCTTGGTGAAAGGGTTCATCCGTTCTCGCTCGGGAGTGGCCTTGCGGATCGAAACACGGACTTTGATCAATCCCGGGATGGTCACCTCTCCGTGAGACTTCAGTTCCTCGGTGACGATCTTCCCCACCGACTCCAAGTAGGCAGCCGCTTCCTTTTTGCTCAGGTTCGTGACCTCGGCAAGCTTCCCAATGAATTCCGCCTTGCTCAATCCTTTAGCCATTGATGGAACTCCTTTCTGAAATGCAAGGAATATGGTCGCCCGGGGTTTTCTCCCTCGTTCCGGGTCAAATGTACGCGATTTTTGCGATTCCCGCAAGTGGGAAGAAAGCCGGAGGAGGGGCGGATGGTAAAATCGGCGGCATGCCGTGGGACATCGTCGGTCATGAAGGCGCGGTCGAACTGCTGCGCAGGGACATCTCCGCCGGGCGCGTCGCCCATGCCTACCTTTTCACCGGCGCGGACGGGATCGGCAAGCGGACTCTGGCGCTGCAAATGGCGCAGGCCGTCAACTGCGAGGCGCCGCCGGCCCCGGGCGACCCGTGCGGCAAGTGCCGGGCCTGCACCCTGATTGCCGCGGAGAAGCATCCGGACCTGTTCCTGTTGCGCCCGGAAGGATCCGGCGCGCGAATCCTGGTGGATGCCGCCCGCGAGGTCGTCCACTCGGTGATGCTGCGTCCGATCGAGGCCGCCCGGCGGATCGCCCTGCTGGCGGATTTTCACCGCGCGCTCCCCAACGCGGCCAATGCCCTCCTGAAAACAATAGAAGAGCCGCCCCCATCCGCCATTCTCCTCCTGACGGCGGAGAGCGCCGATGAACTCCTGCCGACCATCACATCGCGCTGCCGGGTGATCCCCCTGCGGCCGCTCCCGGAAAGCGTCATTGCCCGGGCGCTGCAGGAACGTTGGAAGCTCCCGCCCGAACGGGCGGAGGTGCTCGCACGGCTCTCCGGGGGACGGTTGGGCTGGGTGATCCACCAGGCGCCATGGGAGGAGGCGGAAGCCGGTCGCGGAGAGCTTTTTGCCCAATGGTTGGGCATCCTACGGGGCAACCGCGCCGCACGGTTTGCCACCGCCCAAAAAGCAGCCGAGGACCGCGAGGAGCTGCGTTCGGCGATGCAGAGCTGGGAATCCTTCGGGCACGACCTTCTGCTTCGAACCCTGTCGAAGGATGCCGAGATTACCAACGTCGATTTTATCGACCAGATTACTGAGCTTGGAGAGCGCGTCACTCCGGGGCAGGCGCGCCGGTGGCTGGCCGCGCTGCGCCGGGCGGAAGAACAGATCGACCGCAACGCAAACGTCAAACTGGCGCTTGAGGCGGCATTCCTCGATGCGCCGAACGGCTAATTCAGGATGGATTGAAAAGCCGATGCGGCGGTAAGGGCGGTGCGATGGATCGTCTTTACCGGGGTTCCACAATCAGGCGCAGGGCGGTGCGCTCCTTCCCGTCGATGACGACTTCCACAAAGGACGGAATGCACACCACGTTCAACCCGTCCCCCTCGAGGAATGTCCGTGCAATGGCGCAGGCTTTGACCGCCTGGTTCACCGCGCCGGCTCCAATCGCCTGAACCTCCGCGTGTTTGTATTCGCGCATTACCCCGGCGATCGCGCCGGCCACCGCGCTGGTTTTGGATTCGGCGGAAACCTTAATGACATCCATGGCCGCTCCCTTCCCGGGGCGCAAACTCCCCGCCTGGCAGCGAACGTCCGCGTTCCAATGATTGTATAAGAGGGGGGCGCGCGGTGCAACCGGGGGAAGGCGGCGAGGTCGCATGCGGCCAGCCGGTAAACCCTGGATAGGATCGGCAGGAAAACCGGATTTCCACCCTTCCCTGTCGGGAAAAATCATAAACGGGAACCATTGACGGGGCCGGTGGTTGGATCATCCGCATAAATCGAATTGGAGCCGAGCCATCCATGGCAACCCCGCTTCCTTGCCCGCCTCCGGATAGGCCGTTATACTGAGGTTTGTGCCGGGAAAGCGTCTCCCGGAGGGAGCCCTCATGAACCGGAAAATCATCCTCCTTGGCGCAGGCCTTTTATGCACTCTTGCTTGTGTGGGAACCGCAACAACGGTATCCGAAAACGCCGTTAACACCGAAGTGGCGCGGCAGCTTACCTCAATGGCTGCGTTAACCCAGGCCGGGGGCACACCCCTTGGCCCCGTGGAAAACGGAGGCGGTTCGCCGGGAGAGCTTCCGACCGTGACGCCGACCGGGTCTCCTCCACCCTCGGCCACGCCCACGGTGACCGCGACGACCACACAAACCCCCACGGTCACTCCGCCAGCGGGCGACCCGCGCCTGGCGCTGGGAACGCCCAACTATAGGACCGATTTCCCCGACGGGACCAACTGGTACCTGTATGACGATTCGAATGTCCGCTTCGACGTGGTAGACCATAAATTCCTGATGGTCGCCAAGAACGCCAACGCCTACGATAGCTGGACGCTGACATCATGGAAGTTGACGGATTATTACCTGGAAATGACGGCCACGACGGATACCTGTTCCGGGCGCGACCGCTACGGGCTGGTCGTCGGGGTGCCGCACCCGGCCAACAACCCGTCGTATTTGGCGCGTTTCTCCTGCGACGGATACTACTCTTTCGGATTTTTCGATTCCAGCCTGGATAACAAATTCCATTATCTGGCGGATTGGACTCCGAACACACACATCCTCGCGGGCACCGGCCAGACCAACCGGATGGGTTTTAAAGCGGATGGAACGCACCTCATTCTCTACGCCAACGGCCATTACCTGACGGATTTTAGCGTGCCGTCGTTCGGGGAAGGGCGCTTCGGGCTGTTCGTGGGCGCCGTGAACACGGCGAACTTCACCGTCCGCGTAAGCGAAGTGGCGTATTGGATTCTTCCA
Organism: Anaerolineales bacterium; assembly: GCA_016932475.1. GTDB lineage: Bacteria > Chloroflexota > Anaerolineae > Anaerolineales > RBG-16-64-43 > JAFGKK01. The sequence continues at coordinate 42,088 of JAFGCU010000056.1, read as the reverse complement.
TGACGCGCAAGCGGCGCTCTCCCGGTTCAGGCTCCGGATAATGGCGCGGCTGCGTTTTTGCTTCAAACAGAAGCCGGCTTTTTTCGGGCGTTCGGGTGTTCGGCCGGTCCGCCGGATGGATGCCCGGATGGCGGCCGCCGGCGCGGCGCTCGCGGCGATGGCGCTATCCGCCTGCACGATTGAACTGGTTACTCCGACATTCGAGCCCACGCGCACACCGACCTTCACCCCCGAATTGCCGCTCAGTTCACTGCTTCCCACGCTGGAGGCAATCCCGACCGAATTGCCGACCGCCGCCCCGTCCCGGACACCGGACGCGCTGCGGCCGGGGGAAGCCGAGGAGCGCATTTTCCACGATCCTCTGGATAACGCCATCACCGGCTGGAATCTTGCGAAATCGGAAGCCGGAACGGTCGATTTTTCCGGAGGGATGCTGGTCTTCACCGCCAACGCGGCCTACCTGCCGCTGGTTTCCATTCTGCCGAGGGATTTTCCCGCCGACATTTACATCGATGTGACGGTCCAGACCCTGTTGTGCGCGGAGAGTTATGACACCTTTGGAATCATCTTCCGCAACGGGAAGGATTACAGCTACCGCCTGGCGGTGACCTGCTTTGGGCAGATGCGATTCGAACGGATCAAGGGCCTGCAGGTGGAGGGCGCCAGCGTCTGGAGGGAAACGCTGGGGTTGCTCCGGGGCGCACCGGCCACCAACCGGATCGGGGTGCTGATCCGGGGGCAGGTCTTCCGTTTTTTCGTGGGGGGGATTGAGGTTTTTTCCGGACACGATCCGATGAGCACCACGGGCGGGATCGGGCTTTTCGTCCGGACCGAAAAAGGCACGATCCTTTCCGTGGGGTTTGAGGAAATATCCGTCTACACGCTGTTGGAAACCTCGAACTGACGTTCCGCCCCGCTTTTCCCCCAACCCCTCTTGACAAAACCGCAAATGAAGTTATAGTATAAATAAGTTTGTATTACAAATCTATCTGCGTCGGGGAGGGGACATGCAAGATCTTCAGAAAATCCGGTATATCGCTGCAAATTTTCCCGAACTCCAGGGATTGAAGACTGTGCCGATCGGTTTGTGGGTTTCCTCCGTTTTTATCGGCCAACAGGGGGATTTGTCTCTCGGCTGTATCCTGACCCCGGTTTTTCTGTGCCTGTATTGGATTATCCATCGGTATTATCGAAGGACTTTCGGACGGGTGGAAGTGACCAAGGAATACAGGCGGAAATACCTTCTGCTGTCCGTCGCGGTTATGGTGTTGGGATTTGCAGGATTGGCGCTGGATTTACTTTACCCAACATCCATATCCCTATTCGCCGTCGCGATGGCGATCATCATGTTGTGGAACTATGCGTGGATGGTGCGACAGTCCGGCGTAAGGAGCCCCGCGGTTTTTCCGGCCGGGCTTGTCTGCATCGCACTGGTTTTCTTCTCAGCATTTTTACCGATGCTGGGAATGGACGTGGCCGCCACATTGGGCTTCCAATCAAAAATCCGTTTGGTGGGCTTTGTCATCGGATGGATTTATGTGATGTACGGGGTGTTTGAGCATTTCATCCTGATCCGATCGCTGTCATTGGCCTTGGAGGCTGATCACAGCCAGCCCGAACACATTTCGCAGGCATAGGATGTGGAATCTCTTGATCCTGAGCGCATGAATACGGCGGAATTATCGCAAGGAGAAAAAATGCCCAGCCTCGAGAAAATACGGTTCCTTACGGTGAATTATTCCCGCCTTCAGGGATTGAAGGCTGTCCCGCCGGGCCTGTTGCTCTTCCTGGTGGTCCTCTGGTCGAACGGACAAAAGGGACCGGCGCGGGATCTTACACTGCCCCTGATCGGCTTATTCGCGACGGCTGTGCTGTACGGGTTGATCGAATGGTATTACCGCCGGACTTACGGCAGGGTGGAGCAAACACGCCGGGCGTATTGGTCTGACGTGATTCTTTCCACGGTGTTTTCCCTCGTCGCGCTTGCGGCTTTCGCCGTGGATATGGAAACCCGGTCCCCCGTGTCTCTCTTCGCCCTTGTGTTTGCGGCAAGCCTGTTCCTGGATTACTTCCGGATGCTGCGCCTCGCAGGCGCAACAAACCCGGCCATCTTCCCGGTCGGGCTGCTGTGTATCGGGGAGATGGCCCTCTCCGCCTTCCTCCCGCTTTTGGACGGACCGGCCCTGGCGGTTTTCGGGTTCCGCTCCCCGCTGTTCCTGGTCTATGCGGTCGATGGGATAATCATCATGATTTACGGCGTGGCGGGACATCTTTTCCTGGCACGATCGATGCCGTCCGCCGGGGAGGTTCCGCATGGACAGTCCGTTTGAGGCATTGGCCGGGTTGGACCGTCTGATCCATGAGCCGGCGAGGCTCGCGATCCTGACGGCGCTGGCGTCCTGCAGATCGGCGGACTTCCTCTTCCTGCAGCGGCTGACCGGCATGAGCGGCGGGAATCTCTCCAGCCATATCGCCAAATTGGAGGAGGCGGGATTGGTGAGCGTGGAAAAGCAGTTTATCGACAAGCGGCCGAATACGCGGATTGAAATTTCCGACCAGGGACGGAAAGCCGTCCGCGAGCATTGGAAGAAGCTGGACCAGTTGGGAGAAAAAGCCCGGGAGTGGAAGAAGGAATGATCCCCTCCTTCCCCGCCCTGCTGGCTGCGCAAACCAAGATCGGCATTCGGATCTTTTCCTGCGGAAGCGATTGGGGGCGGACAGGAGTGGGCGGACAATGAAGGAGATTGCATGAATACCATCGAAGCGATTAATTTAAACCGTTCGTTCAACGGACGGAAAGCGGTCCTGGATGTCTCCTTCCCAGTCGAAGAAGGGGAAATCTTCGGTCTGCTGGGGCCCAACGGCGCGGGAAAGACCACTACGATCCGCATGCTGACCGGCCAGTTGCGCCCGACGGCGGGCGAAGCGCGGGTGGCGGGCTGCGACGTCGTCCGCGAACGGCAGGCTCTGAAATCGCAAATTGGCGTTGTGTTCGAATATCAGAACCTGTATGAACGGATGACGGGCGGAGAAAACCTGTTATTTGCCGCCCGGTTGTACGGATGCGGCCCATTGCAGGTGCGGGAAATGATGGAGAAGGTCGGCCTGGCCGACCGGGCCAAGGATCCCATCCGCAGTTACTCGAACGGCATGAAGCAACGCCTGCTGATTGCCCGGGCGCTTCTGCACCGGCCGAGGATCCTGTTCCTGGACGAACCGACCAAAGGGTTGGACCCGACCGCATCCCGCCAGATCCGAGATCTGGTAATGGGGCTTGCGGCGCTGGGCGTGACGATCCTGTTGACCACCCATTACATGGAGGAAGCCGATCAGCTCTGCCGGCGGGTGGCCTTCCTGAACGAGGGGCGGATTGTGGCGATGGACACTCCGCAAAAGCTCAAGCTCTCGCACGGGGAGCGTCTGGTGCGGACTGTTTTCAAGGACGGCTCGGACCGGACGGTGAGCCTGGATAATCCCGCGGACGGCAGGCAATTGGGCGAGTGGGCGGCGCGCGGAGACATCCTCACCGTGCATTCGGCGGAGGCGACCCTCGAGCAGATTTTCATCCGGTTGACCGGGAAAGGATTGGACGAATGAACGCCCGGACGATACTGGCCATCGCTTGGAAGGATATTCTCGACGCGATCAAAAACCGTTACCTGTTGATGAGCCTGATCCTGCCGATCGGCCTGTCGCTTTTATTCCAACTGATTTTCGGCGGCGTGGCGAACACCGGCAAGTTCCGGGTGTCGGTCTATGACCCGGGCCATTCCCGGCTGACAGCCCAGTTGCGGGATGTCGAGACGTTAACCCTGGTGGAGGTGGATTCTCTGGCTGCCTTGCAGGAAGAAGTCACCGGGGATTCCGTCGGGGGAATTATCCTCCCCGAGAATTTCGACGCGGATGTGGATCTGGGGAACCGGCCGGAATTGGTGATTTATCTCAACATCCGCAAGGGAGGAAGCGAACTCGCGGTCTTCCGGGATATCGTCTATCAGCAGGTGTGGACGATGCGCGAAGAGGGCGCGCCGGTTCGGATGGTTTGGAGCACATCCGCCGCGCCGGAGAATGAAATCGCCGAAAGCGGCATACGGAAGGAAGGCTTCCGGATGGATTTTTACCTGTTGGTGATGTTCCTGGTGATGTCGCTGACCATGACCGGCAGTTTCGTGGTGCCCCTGCTTCTGGTCGAGGAGAAGGAAAAGCATACGATGGAATTCCTCCTCGTCGCACCGGTCACCCCGGCGGAGATCGCGGCGGGGAAAGCCGTCACCGGGTTGACCTACTCGCTCCTGAGCGCGGGGATGCTGATCCTGCTGAATAAGGGAGTCTCCGGGAATTGGCCGGTCACCCTTCTCGCGGTGGTGCTGGGCGCGTTGTTTTTGGTGATGGCGGGATTGCTGATGGGCACCCTGCTGCACACGATGATGCAGATCAACACCTGGTCGACGATCGTGATGATGATTCTGCTGGCGCCGAGCTGGCTGAGCGTTTTGCAGCCGCCGGACCTGATCGACAAGATCATCCGCCTGATCCCGACCTACTACTTGGTGGAGCTATTGAATCAATCGCTCACCGGCGCGGTCACATTTGCGGAAGCGGCGTGGCGGCTGGGCTTGATCGCCGTTTCCACATTGGCCCTGTTTATCATGGTGGTTTGGGTGATGCGGCGCCAGGAGACGTAAGACGCGGTCGCGATTCCGGTTTGCCGTAGCGAGGGGTAGTTTACAAAGAAACGCCGAAAAAATTTTGATCGTCATGCCCGCGCCTACCCTCGCGAAGCAAGGGTGTACCCAGCGGGCAGCCACTCCTGAAAACCCTGGATTCCCGCTAAGATCACGCGGGAATGACGACCAAACCAGGGCAAGGTATCGCCCAAGACAACCGTTCTTTTATTTTCAGGACAGCCCCTTTTGGATATCAGCCATCCCTTCGCACCAGGGCCGCGGCCTGCTCGTCGGCGCGGTAGGAGGAGCGCACCAGGGGAGCGGATTCCACCCAGCGGAACCCCAGTTCCTCAAGGCCGATGCGCTTCCACGCGCTGAATTCCTGCGGAGTGTAATAGCATTCCACCGGCAGATGGCGCCGCGAAGGCTGGAGGTATTGGCCGATCGTGAGGATGTCCACCTGCCAGCGGCGCAATTCCCGCATCATCGCAACCACCTCGGCGAACGTTTCCCCCAAACCGACCATGATGCCGGACTTGGTAAGCTGCGCCGGATTTATTTGTTTGGCGGCTTCCAGGGTGGCCCGCGCCCAGGCATACCGGTCCTGGGGCTGGACTTTGCGGAACAGGCGCGGGACCGTTTCCACGTTGTGGTTGAGGATGTCCGGATGCGCATCCAGCACAAGCCGCAGGGAAGATTCGTTTCCCTTAAAATCCGGGATGAGGACTTCGATCGTGGAGCCGGGAAGCGTTCCGCGCACCCGGCGGATGGTCTCGGCGAAAACCGCCGCGCCGCCGTCGGGCAATTCGTCGCGGGTGACCGAGGTGATCACCACGTGGCGCAGGCCCAAATCCGCGGCCGTCCGGGCGACCCGTTCCGGTTCGCCGGGATCGAGCGGTGCGGGGCGCCCGTGCTTGACGTCGCAGAATCCGCATGCGCGGGTGCAGATATCCCCGAGAAGAAGGAAAGTCGCGGTGCCGCGGCTCCAGCACTCTCCGAAGTTCGGGCACATGGCCTCTTCGCACACGGTGTGCAGCGAACCCGCCCGCATCAGGGATCGGAGCGCTTTTACCTTCTCCTCGGGCGGCTTCGCAAGCCGGATCCATTCCGGCCGGCGTGCCGGACGCGGCGGTTCCTGTCCTTCCGGGCTGCAGATCCGGTCGCGGACGGGTTCAGGCATGGAACATGCTCCTCATCCGGGGAGTCTAATGCGCTTTCCAGCGCTTGACAATCCATAGAATCCACGAATAGCATGAAGGGCACGAAAAAATGCATGAGGCTTTTTCATCAATACTTTGTGCTATTCGTGCTCTTCGTGGATTCTGAAAGCCCGGTTGGATTACAATGCGGGCATGTCTGCCTCCATTATCCTACGCCCTGCCACACCGGAAGACGCCGATCCGGCGGCGGTGTTGATGTACGAAACCATGGGCACCCTCGGGGATTTTCTATTTGGGCAATCCGCGGGAACGGAAACCATCCGGGTGCTCGCGGCGCTTTTCCGCGAACGCGGCCATTTCCTCTCGTATCAATATTCCGTCCTGGCGGAGGCGGATGGAACCGTGGCCGGCATCGCGCAGGAGATACCCGAGTCGGAACTTTCGAAAGCAACGCTCCAACTCGCGCGGACCTTTTCAAAATGCTTCGGATGGAGAGCCGGCCTTGGCCTGGCATGGAGGGGTTTTCCGCTGGCGTTTGAGGGGGATGCGGAAGCGGGGGAGTTTTACATAAGCACGCTGGCGGTGGCGCCGGAGTACCGCAAACGCGGAATCGGGCGCGCTCTGCTGGAGGAATCCGAACGGCGGGCGCGGGATTTGAATATTTCCACCTGCTCCCTTTCCGTGATGCTGCACAACGCCGATGCCTTCCGGTTTTATCAACGGATGGGGTACCAAGTGGACCGCAAAGTGATCAGCAGACTGCGCGCGCCGGGCGTACAATACTCGGGTTTCCACCGGATGATCAAACCGCTCGGGAGCCGGCCGGCGGAAACGGACGGCGCCGGATCACGATGACCCACATTCTGGTAACCAACGACGACGGAGTGCACGCCCCCGGCCTGCCGATCCTGGCGCAGGCGCTGCGGGCCGAAGGGGATGTGACCGTATGCGTCCCCGAACACAATTGGTCCGCCGGCGGGCATGTGAAGACCATGCACAAACCGTTGCGGGCATGGGATGCGAAGCTTGCGGACGGCTCCCCGGTGACCGTCACGAGCGGCGCGCCTTCGGATTGCGTGGCGCTGGCGATCCTCGGGCTGATTAAAAAACCCGTCGATATCGTCGTCTCGGGAGTCAACGCCGGCCCCAACCTGGGATACGATCTCACCTACTCGGGGACCGTGACCGCGGCCATGGAAGCGGTGATCAACGGTGCGGCGGGGATCGCCGTCTCGATGTGCGTTCCGGCGGCGGCGGCGGAGCTTGCCTACCAGACTGCGGCGAAGTTCGCCGCGGTAGCCGTCCGGTCCGTGCTCGCACGGAAACTGCCGCCGGGGGTCCTCCTGAACATCAACGTGCCGTGCCTGCCCGAGGAGAAAATCCGCGGGATACGCGTCACCCGGCAGGGCTTGCGGGTATACCAGGACGAACTTGTCACCCGGATCGATCCGCGCGGGAAGCCGTATTACTGGATCGGCGGCAGGCCTCCGGAGGGAATTCTGGAAGAAGAAACGGATTACTGGGCGGTCTCGCAGGGATACGTTTCGATCACGCCGGTTCAATTGGATCTCACCGCGTATGATACGCTGAAAGCCATGCGCGAATGGAACTGGGGGGAGGGAGACACCCATGCTTGAGAAATCCAAAGTAGCGTTCATCGGAGCCGGAGTGATGGCGGAAGCGGTCATCCGCGGCTTACTGGGGCGCAAGCTGCTCGATCCGGCGCGCATCATCGCGTCCGATGTGCGTCCGGAACGCGGCGGGGAGCTGGTGGAGCGCTACGCGGTCGGCTTCAGCGATGATAATTGCGCGGCGGCGGATGGGGCGGATGTGATCGTGCTATCCGTTAAACCGCAGACCCTGCCGCAGGTGATGCGGGCGCTTTCGGGCGGCGTGCCCGGGCGGGCGCTTGTCATTTCCATCATCGCCGGGGCGAAAATCGACGCCATTGCCGAGGGATTGGCGCATGCGGCCGTCGTCCGATCGATGCCGAACACGCCCGCGCAAATCGGGCGGGGGGTGACGGTCTGGACGGCATCCGCCGCCGTAACCGAAGCCCAGCGGTCGCAGGCCCGCGAAATTCTCGGTGCGCTGGGAATGGAAGTATATGTGGAGGAGGAAACTTACCTCGACGCGGCGACCGCGCTTTCCGGATCCGGCCCGGCGTATGTGTTTCTTTTTATGGAAGCGCTGACGGAGGCGGGGATCCAGCTTGGATTTCCTCCGGCCGTGGCCAGGCAGCTCGTCCTCCAAACCGTGCAGGGATCCTCGGAGTACGCCGGGAGCAGCGCGCTGGATCTGGGGCAATTGCGCAATCAGGTGACCTCGCCGGGCGGCACCACCGCGGCGGCGCTTCAATCGTTCGAAGCGGATGGTTTCCGGGAGATCGTCTCACGGGCGGTGCAGGCCGCCCATCGTCGTTCGATCGAGTTGGGAAAGGGAAAATAATGCGCCGGATCCGTTCAGGGATCCTTCGGCCGCGCTCGAATTCCGCACATGCCCACCCGTAAACACGCAGGCGTATTCGGATACCGCGACGTTCTCCTGGCCTTCCGGCGCATCGGTCTGGAAGGAGAATCGCGGATCCTGGTGATCGGCCCGTCCCTTGTGCCGGAGACGGTGCGCGGGGGAGCGGCCGCGCTGTCCGCGGCGTTGGCGGCTTCCTGCAGGACGGTGATCGCACCGGCGTTCACCTACCAAACGATGGTCTATCCGGCGGAAGGCCCGCCGGACAATGCGGTCGATTACCCGGAAGCGAGCGCGGCCAGCGTGGAGGCGGATTTTTTCCGCCCGTCGTTGCGCGTCTCCCCTCTGCTCGGGCCGCTTCCGGAAACCCTCCGGCGCATGGAGGGAGCCGTCCGCTCCGGACATCCGATCCTTTCCTTCGCCGGTTTGGGCGCACTGGAGATCCTCGAAACGCAAACTCTCGCGGAACCGTTCGCGCCGATCGACGCGCTGGCGAAAGCGGGCGGTGATGTAGTCATCCTGGGTATTGACCCGCCCGCGAATGTGGCCCTGCATCTGGCCGAGCAGCGGACGGGAAGAAAACCATTCATACGCTGGGCATTGACCCCCCAAGGCGTTGTGGAATGCACGGGTTTCCCGGGCTGTTCGCGGGGATTCGGGGCGATCGACGAGAAACTGGAAGGGATTGTTCAACGGGGGAGGGTGGGTTCTTTTCCGGTTGTCCGAATCCCGTTGCGTGATCTGCTCAACATCGCCGCCGGATGGATCCGGCAGGATCCGCAAGCCATGCTGTGCACAAATCCCGATTGCCCTTTTTGCGCCGCGGCACGTAGATACATTCAGAACAATCCGACCGGATAATTCGGATTATTTCCCCTCCCCTCAACCGCGTTCTACGGCGGTCCGGTTGGCGGTTTTTCTCATCCCGGAGGTTGACCATGGCTCCGATCGTCCAAATCATCCTTCTCGCGGGGGCTGTTTTCACGGTATTCCTCCTGATGGCGGCGCTTGCGTGGGGGATCCGCACCCGGCGTAACGAGGAGGATTTTATGCCCGCGCCGAACTCTCTGCAAAAGCACAACCGTCGGATGCCCGCCGCGTTCCCCGGTGATGAATCCGCTCCGGATTGGATGCGGCAACCGGGGCAGGATGCGGGCGGATCCGGCCAACCCGAACGGATTCCAGCCGGCATCGGTGGGCAGCCGTTTTTCACGGATTTCCTGCGCAACGCCGTTCCTCAAATCTCGACCTTGATCGACTTAAGCAGAGCGGTCAAGCAGATGCAGGCGGCCGGAGATTGGACGGATGCTTCGGAAGATCGCAAAGCCGCGATCCGCAAGGCCTTGGATCAGATGCTGGAACAACAGCCGCAAAACGAATTTCTGATCCAGATGAGGGATTCGCTTGAGTTCGACGGCGAGTCCGACGCCGAAGCCGAGGACGAGGAAGGCATGCAGGTGATCCAGGTCGCCGGGAGAAACATCATTCGCGTGGACGGAACGGAATATTATTCCCTGGCGGAAATTCCCGATCCCCGATTGCGCAACCAGGCGAGGCAAATGTTGTTGGACATGAACGACAAGGAATCTTCGTAGACCATCCCATCCCCCCTCCCCCTCCCAACCCTCCCCCATTTTCCATGTGAATAAATACGTACACGCGAATTAAATCCCAAGGCAAATGGGGGAGGAAAAGGAGAGGGCACCCTACGTTTTCCAAACGATCGCCCGCCTTCTTGGTGATTCTTCACCGAATTAAATGTAACGCGGCAAACCGGGCACCCGGGCGGACGGTATAATCCCCTGCGGTTATGGAGGCGGCCGATAATCCCCTTGAAACTGAGACGAGTGTTTACCGTGGCGTTGATCGCCATCATATTGATCGAGACGGCGCTGCTTGTGTACCAGATCCCGGCCGTCAACGACCGGCTGGCCTGGCGGGTGGACGAATTCCGCGGGCAGCTGCGGAGTTTTTTCTTTCCGCATCCGGATACGATCGCGACCGCCGATCCGGTGCGGATGGCGATCATGCAGGGGACCCTTACCGCGGCGAAGGACCTCGCGGAGGCATCGACCCCGACCGTCACACCGCTCCTCATTCAGACCGAAGGCGAACTCCCGACCGTCACCCCCACCCCGTCGCGGGCGCCGGTTCCGGCTTCCGTGACGCTCGCCCCCTTCCGGCACGAGCCCCAGGGCTATAACAATTGCGGACCGGCCAGCCTTTCGATGCTGCTTAACTTCTGGGGCTGGGACGGGGACCAGACCAGGGCGGCCAGAGTCCTAAAACCGAACAAGGAAGATAAAAACGTCATGCCGTACGAGATGGAACGCTACGCGCTCGAAAACTCGCCCTACGGCGTGTACAACCGCATGGCCGGCACATTGGACGATCTTCGTCAGATGGTCGCCGCCGGATTCCCGGTCCTGGTCGAAAAAGGATTGATCGTCCCCGGCCGCACGGACCTGGGATGGATGGGGCATTACACGCTGGTGATGGGTTACGACGACACGACACGCACCATCCTGACCCAGGATTCGTACCACGGGCCAGATTTCACGGTTGATTATGATTCTCTGCTTTACGACTGGCGGGCGTTCAACTACATCTACATAGTGGTTTTTCCCCGCGAACGGGAAAGCGAATTGGCCGGGATACTCGGGCCGAATGCGGACGCCGCATTGAACTCCCTTGCCGCGCTGGACCTGGCGCAGCGCGAATCCCTGACGCTTAGCGGGGAGCCGCTGGCGTACGCGTATTTTAACCTTGGCACGGTGCATGTGGCGCGCAAGGAATATGTGGACGCGGCGTTCGCCTATGACATGGCGCGGAACATGGGGCTGCCGTACCGGTTTCTATGGTATCAGACCGGGCCGTACTTCGCGTATTATTATTCCGGCCAATACCAGGTTGTAAAAGACCTGGCGAGCGCCACGTTGTACGTACAGGAAAACCTGGAGGAATCCTGGTATTGGCGCGGGATGGCGCGTTACCAGCTGGGCGACCGGCAGGGAGCGATCGACGACTGGCGGGAGGCGCTTGTCCGGCATCCGGGTTTCGCGCCCGCGCTCGAACAACTGACACAGCTTGGGGAGGTTGTTTGAACAAACGGATAGTTAAATCATTCCTGCTCCTCGGATTTCTGTTCGCGGCGGATAAACTGATCGCGCTGCTGCGGCAGATTCTGGTCGGGCAGCGATTCGGGGTCGGCTTGGAGCTGGACGCCTTCAACGCCGCCAACAATCTGCCGGATATGCTGTTTGCGCTGATCTCCGGCGGGGCGATGGCGGTGGCGGTCATCCCGGTGCTGACCGAAGCGCTCGACCGGGAAGGCCGGGATGCGGCCTGGGCGCTGTTCTCGCGACTGGCGAACTGGGCGTTCCTGATCACCGCGTCGATGGCCGTTGTCCTGGCGGTTTTCGCTGAGCCGTTCGTTACCCGCGTGGTGGTTCCGAACCTCGATCCCGAATACCAGGCGCTCACCACCAGCCTGATGCGGCTCGATCTGCTGGCGCTGCTCATCTTTTCGATCAGCGGACTGGTGATGGGGGCTTTGCAGGCCAACAAACACTTCCTGCTTCCCGGACTGGCGCCGATCCTCTACAACGCCGGGTTGATATTCGGTGTGCTTGTACTGGTGCCGCGGTTCGGGATTTTCGGTCTGGCCTACGGGACGATCCTCGGCGCGGCGCTGCATCTGGGGATTCAGATACCGGCGTTGATCCGCTACGGTTTCCGCTGGACCCCCTCGCTGGATTGGCGTTCCCCCGGGGTGATCAAAGCCGCCACGCTGATGGGGCCGCGGATCCTGACCGTGGCGGCGATCCAGACGATCTTCGTCGCGACCGATAATTTTGCCTCCGGGCTGGGCGAGGGCGCGATCACCGCGCTGGCGTACGGCTGGCTGATCCTGCAGGTGCCCGAGACGATCCTCGGATCCGCGCTCGGAACGGTCCTCCTGCCGACGCTCTCGGAACTGGCCGACCGCGGGGAGTGGGATGTTCTGCGGGGGATCATCCGGCGCGCCATGCTGGCGATTCTCGGGATGACGCTGCCGGTATTACTCCTGGGGATCCCGTTGATGGGGACCGCGGTGCGGATGGTCTTTGAGGGACGCGCCTTTACGGCGGAGGATTCGGCGATGGTGGCCGCCGCCGCGCGGATCTTCCTGCTCGGGTTGCCCGCCCACGCGCTGATCGAGACCGCCGTTCGTTCGTTCTATGCCCGGCAGGATGCCCGCACGCCCCTCTGGACGGGCCTGGCCACCGCGGCGCTTTTCATCGCGTTGTGTTTTCTCCTCACACCCGGATCCGGCTACCTCGGCGTGGCGATCGCCAATTCGTCCGCCTATTCCTTCGAGGCGGTGCTGCTCTTAATACTGATGCGAAGAAGGAAGATGATTTGAACCCCTTACCCCGCCGGAAAAACACCGGCTGCCCCTCTCCCAGTGGCCACAGGGAGAGGGGATGGGGGTGAGGGTGGTATGCAATAGCGAGGAAAACGCGCCATGACATTTCCCCAATCCGTCTCTCTCACCATCACCAACGCCTGCAACCTGCGCTGCCGGATGTGCGGCCAATGGAGCGAAGAAGGGTACATCCGGGGCCGGTCCGCCGCCCGGCAAAATGAGCTTGGACTCGCGGATTGGAAAAGAATAATCGATGAAATCGCGGATCATGGTTTGAAGAATGTTCTACTCCGCGGCGGGGAAGTGTTCCTCTTTCCGGAGATCATCCCGCTCCTGGAACACATCCGCGCGAAAGGGATTTTCGCCTCGATCGACACCAACGGCACCCGGCTCGCCCGATACGCCGCGGATCTCGTCCGCATCGGAAATATGCATCTCACCGTATCGGTCGACGGCCCCGAGGAGGTCCATGATGCGGTGCGGGGGGTGAAGGGCACGTTCCGATTGCTGCGGGACGGGCTGGCGCGGATTGCGGAAGAAGAAAAGACCCGGGGGGCGGCTCTCTCCAAATCGATCACCTTCACCATCAGCCCGTATTCCTACCGGGCGCTTGGCCAAATCCCCGATGTGGCGCGAAGCCTGGGAATCGGCTCCATTTGTATTGTTGCGTATTATTTCATCCCCCGGGCGGCCGGCGAAAAATACGAAACGCAACTGGCGGAAAATTTCGGATGCAAGGCGTTCTCCTGGCGCGGATTTCATCACGAGGAGAGCGGGGTGGATGCGGATTTGTTCCTGGATGAACTGCGCGCTTACCATGCCGCGCTGGGCGGGATCACGGATTACCCGTACTTCCCGATGTCGGAAAACGAATACCGTACCTGGTTCACCGACGCGGTGACGCCGGTCGGATCCGCGGCATGCGCGAACGTGGAAAAACTGATCGACATCCAGCCGGCGGGCGAGGCGAATTTCTGCGTGGATTTTCCGGATTACGCGATCGGAAACGTGCGCGAGGCGACCATCGCCGAGTTGTGGAACAGCCCGCGGGCCGAAGCATTCCGTGAGTACCGGCGGAAACAGCCGCTGGCCGTGTGCTGCCGCTGCGGGGCGAAGTATATGGCGGAGATCCGTGGAAAATTGGATTGACACGGATTATTCCAAGGAAATCCGGACCGCGCGCGGCAAAAAACAATTCATGATCGCGAAGGATACCCGGGCGATTTGGTTTTGGCCTTTCCCGATGGAGATTTTCGGGATCACGCCATGAGGCGGAAATGTCGAAGACGATATTTGGCGATCGAATCGGTGCAACGGGAAAAATCCTCGTCGGATGTTCGGCCGTCGTGTTCAACGGAACTCGTGAAAAAGTCCTCCTGACTCGCCGCGCCGACAACGGCCAATGGTGTTTGCCGAGTGGGCATATGGAACCCGGTGAAAGCGCCGTGGAAGCCTGCATCCGGGAGGTAAAAGAAGAAACGGGATTATCCGTCCGCGTGAAAAGGCTGGTGGGGATATACACCAATCCAAACCGGCTGCTCGAGTATCCTGATGGAAACAAATTTCATCTTGTGGCGCTGCATTTTGAAGCCGAGGTGACCGGCGGCGAACTCTCCATTTCCGCCGAGACAACCGATTTCGGGTATTTCACGCTGTTGGAGATTAACGCCATGGACATGCTGGAAATCCATCGGGAACGGATCGAAGATGCCGTTACGGGCCAGATTCCGGCGTTCATGCGATAAATCGAAATCCGCAGCTTCCCCTCGGAGAATCCCGGATGCGGTAGTTCGCCGAAAGCGCGCGGAAGAGGGTGGAGTGTGGTAAAAAGGGGGATGGATACATTCCGGAGAAAATCCCGGTGATCACCGGACAGCGCGGGGAATTTCACTGGATCGTATGGGATTCCCAGTTCCTGGGAGAACTGGTCTCGGCCGTCCCCGGGATCGTCGCCGGTAAGTTCGTGATCGTCACTTCGTTCGACAGCGGACCTTTTATTCCGTCGGACGAACTGAAAAACAGGGGCTGGATTTTGAAATCCGGATTGGCCTACAGTCCGCGGGTAACCTCTCCGGATGAGCTTCCGAGCAATCAATTCGATGAGTGGTATGTCTTTGCTTCCCGCAGGGAAATAAGTCCACCCGAGGTGTTCATCAACTACGATGGTTTCCGCCTCCGGTATTACGCCGCGGACATTACCCTGCACGGATATTTGGAACGGTTCTGGCTGCAAATGGAACGGCTGCAACCGGAAAGCTATCTCGCCGAGGGTGAATCGCTGATCTTCGTAACGCGGGATGCGGACTTGTATGAACTCGCTCTGGAATGGAAATTCCGGCTGCCGGAACAGCCATGACCCCGGACGGGGAGCAAGCCCGCATGAATCCCTTCGTGAAATTTCTTTTTCTCGCCGTTCTACCGCCGGCCATTTTCTCCTGCCAGCCGAAAACCGGCAAGATCGAGAGCATCAGCCTTGATTTCCCGCATGGGGAGACGCGTTTGACCGTCCGGCGAGACGGCAGGGCACGGCTTTCGTACGGGGCGCTGCCGGAATGGCTGACCGTTGAATCCGGCGTCTTCGATGCCGGCCAATTGGCGGAGGAGCTTCGGCCCCTGCTGAAGGATATGGTTGCGTCGGAGGAGCGGCCGATCGGTCAGCCGTTCGGAATGGTGAGTTGTCAATACCGGGACGGCGGTTCCGGGGAGTATTACCTGTTCCACGGCGAATTCGCCGAGGGGCTGTTCGTGACGGCCTGCCGGAACCTCGTCGCCGAGGAGGAGGAATCATCCGTTTTGTATGAAATGGTTTGCGCACAGAGAATAAGCCGAACCGGCGGTTCAGGATGACAGACCATAACCCCGGACTGAAGGCCATCCTCTTTGATTTCATGGGCGTGCTGCTGTTCCTGCGCGGCGATTATGCGGGTGATAAAACCGTGGACGCGGTGGACGGCATGATCGGCGGGGTGGTCGACGATGACGCGTTCCGGAAAGCCGCCCAATCCGGGTTGAACCTCGACGATGAAGCATTCGAAAAAGCCTTATCGCAAATCCCCGACAAATACGAACTCTATCCGCCGTTGTGGGATTTGCTCCCCGCGTTGCGGAAAAAATATAAATTGGGGATCATCAACAATGGAACCCGGCTGACCTACCCGTATTTCGACGCCAAATTGAATCTCGCGGATAAGTTCGAGGTCGTTCTTTCCTCGGGCGCGGAAGGCGTGCGCAAGCCGGATCCGGAAATCTACCTGCGCGCCGCCCGGCGCCTGGGAGCCGAACCAAAGCGGTGCCTTTTTATGGATGATTCCAATGCCAATATTGAAGGTGCGCGGCAGGTGGGGATGCAGACAGTCCTTTGGACGAACCGGGAGGAGGGCGTTCGCCGGTTTATCGATACGCTGCGGTCGGATGGGTTGGAAACCGGGTCGCCCGACCCGCCCCCGTTGATCCGGGAGTCGGAATGACCATCGATCAGGTGTTTAACGCCGCCATCGAATACTACGATGACTGGATGAGGAAGGCGCTCCCGAATTACGCCGAAATCTTCCGGACGGCGCAGGAACTTATCCCGTTCGATACGGCGAAATCACTCGAGGTCCTGGATTTGGGGGCCGGGACGGGATTGTTCTCGAAGCATGTCCTGGAAAAATATCCGGATGCCCATTTTCTTCTGTACGATTTGGCCGACAAAATGCTCGAGGTGGCAAGGGAGAGGTTCCGCGGGCATCCGAAACAGTTCGAATTCATCGTCGGGGATTATCGGGCGCTGCAGGTTCCGCACGATTATGATCTCGTGATATCCAGCCTGTCCATTCATCACTTGGCGCACGGGGAAAAACAGGATCTCTTCCGGAAGATTTTTTCGGCGCTACGGCAGCCGGGAGTCTTCATCAACATCGATCAGATCCGGGGTGAAACCGACTACCTGCGGAAATTGTATTGGGACCACTGGCTGAACCAGGTCCGCCGGCAGGAGCCGTCGGAAAAGAAGATCCAGGAAAGCATCGACCGGCGGACGGCGTACGACCGGGATGCCGCGCTGGATGATCAGCTGCGCTGGCTGGGGGATGCCGGATTTTCCAATGTCGACTGCGTTTACAAGAACTACTTTGTGGGGGTTTTTCTCGCCATGAGGGAATAGGGAATTTCATCGAAAGGCGCCTTCATTCTATCTATCCCTCATCCGGCCTTCGGCCGCCATCTCCCGGCTTACCCTCGCTCCGTGACCGCGCAGGTTTACGGAGCAAACCGACACTGCGCATACCGCGTGGGCGGGCGCCGGGAAAAGGAAGAGATGGGGGCGAAAGCGGACAGGCCGAGGAAATATAAGGAAAATTGTAACAGCTGAGCCGTTTTTTTACGGATTATTTTAATCGCAGCGTTACAGGCGTTCCTGGTGTTGCCCGTCACCCCGGCGTGCTCGAAGCCGGGGTCCAGTATTTTTCGGCGATCCAATGGATGCCAGCCAGGTCCACCCCCGCTTTGCATTCATCCCGGCTCATGAACCAGAAGCGAGCCGGGAAGCGTCCCCCGCTCGCGAGAACTTCGCACCGGGAAACCGCCGGCGCTCATCGCTCGGAGGGCAGGCGCGGGGGCAGGCGCGGGGGCAGGCGCCGGCATGACGATCGTCGGCTGAGCAGTTGCAGAAAATTTACGAATAGTTGTCATGAACGACAGTGGATCCGTTGATCGCTGAAACACAAAGATCACAAGGAAAATTTTTCTTCTTAGTGACTAGTTGTCTTGGAAGTGGATAAGCTGCCCTGCCATCGGTATTACGATCCATGACCGCCAAGATGCGAAGACCGGTTATTCCTGGGCCGGGGTATCCGCCGGTTCTTCCGTAAGGTCCGGCGGATCGGTCGGAAGGATCTCTTCCGTCGCGGTCGGTTCCGGTGTTGCGCTCGGCTGCACCCCGGGCGGCGGGGGCGCTTCGGTCGTCTTGGCCGGGATAAATTTCTTCGTCGCCGTGGGAGTGTTGGTGGATGTGGCGGTCGGCAGGGGCGTGGGAGTTATCCAGGACGGGTCCGCGCCGCCCAATTCCGCCCACAACGCATAGCGCGCTTCTTCCACCCGGCCGATCGACTTCCTGCCCGCCCACGAATACTGCCCGCCGCCGAGTTGCAGAACGTCCCCCGCATTCGCCACCAGGCAGGCCCCCTCGAGGCAATCGACTTCCAACCGCGATTCCGACGGATCGTACGCCACGCCCATCACCGAGCCGAGCACCTGCGCCCGCAAATCATCCGGCGCTTTGATCGTGCTTGAGAATCCGGTTCGCAGCGCGAGGACGATCAGCAGCCGCCCCTGTTCCAGCGTGAGGATGTTGTTTTGCACGCCGGTGCGCGGATCGGCGATTTGCGCAAGCGTCACCTCGGAAAAGCGGTCCAGATACACGCGCGAGGAATCCGGGAGGATGAACTGCGCCGTCCCCTCGAGCGTCTGGAGCGAACCGCCCGGTTTGACCGGCAGGGAGGAATTCGCCCGCAGGGTTTGGGGTACTTGGCCGGATTCTTTGTACAACGCCTCGCCGGTGATTTGCCCGGTGAGAATTGAATCCCCGGCGGGGATGGGCGTTTGCGTTGCGGATTGGAGCAGACGGGGAAGGAAGGTCGCGCCGGCCGCGGCCAGCGCCGCAAGCATCAGCAGGATCATCCCCCAGCGCAGGATCGCTTTTCCCGCGCCGGCCGCGCCCGCCGGCTTCTGCAGGACGATCACCGACACGTTGTCGTTGGCGTTGCGGCCCATCGCTTTGCTCACCAGGGTCCGCGCCGCCTCGAGCGGCGGATTGCGCGAGAGGATCGGGTCGAATTCCGCGGTTTCGACGAAATGCCCGCGGCCGTCCGGGCGTTCCTTGATCAAGCCGTCGCTGCACAGGATGAGGTGATCGCCCGGCTTCAGCGGAGTCCCCTGCCGGGCTTGGGCGGAGGCTTCGGGTTCGCGCGCATTCCAATACACGCCCAGATCGACCTGCACGTCCGGTTCGTTCCCGATCGAACGCACCAGCGCGCCGGCATGCGGGTTGCGCCCCGCTTCCTCCGGGCGCAGTTTGCCAAGGCGGATCATCTCCTCGCCGAAGTTGTGATCCGAGGTCAGCTGGATCGGCTTGCCGTCGCGGACGAGATAGGCGCGGCTGTCGCCGACCGACGCCAGGTAAAACCTGCCGCCGTGGACGATCACCGCCACGGCGGTCGAGCCCATATCGCGTTTATGTTCTTCCTGTTGGGCTTCGTCGTAGACCGCTCGGTTGGCTTTCTGCAGCGCGCCTTCCAGAATCCGGGGAAAATCCGTGCCGGAAGATTCGCGCACGAAGTCCGTGAAGCATTCGACCGTCAGGTTCGATGCCCGCTCGCCCGAGGAGGCACCGCCGATCCCGTCGGCGACGATGGCCAGGGTGATTGTTTCCCCGCCGGCGGTGAGGAGCGTCTCGGCGAAGTATGCATCCTCCAGCGAGCGCCGCTTGACCGAGGCGCCGATGTTCTGGTCCATCCCGATTTGGATGGAGGCGGAACCGCGGTTCGAATTGGATTTCTTCATCGCACCCTTTACTACATTTCTTTCACCGCAAAGCATGCCCGCGGTGGTCGGGCCGGGGGACGCAAAAGGCGCAATGATTACTCAAAAATTCTTTGCGCTCTTCGCGGCTTTGCGGTGAAAAGGTTTTACTCCCGGCTCATGCGGTTGGTGGATTCGGTATCGGCCATGCCGCCCGATCCGCCCCCGCCGCCCCAGCGGAATTGCAGCCGGACTCCGTTGCGCTCTGGACTGGCGAGCTGGATCTCGTCGCCGTCCTTGAGCGGATTGCGGTCCATCGGCACCAGGCGCACGCCGTTCAGATACGTCCCGTTCGCGCTCTGATCATCGCGCAGGAAGTAAGCGCCGTCTTCCTCGAGAATTGTGCAGTGCAGGCGGCTGATCGGGCTGTCGGGCTGGGCCGCCTGGAAAACCAGGTCCGCGTTCTTCTTCGACCGGCCCATGGAAGTCGTTCCGAACAACTCGAAGGAAGACCGGCCGGTGCCGGTGCTGCCGTCCAGATCCACGAGCATCGCCTTCGAAGCGCCGCTGCGGCCGCCCTTGAAGCGAAGGGTTTCCCCCACTTCCTGGATAAACTCGGTCGCGGCGCCGACAGCCTGCTGGGCGGTGCCCGCAACCTCTTTTCGGAAGACCACCACCAGCACGACCGCGGTGGCCGCGAGCAGGAAAGCTAGGATCGCCAGAATGTTATTCAGGGAAAAATCGAAGGAGAATCCGCCCATGGATGCGGCTTCGATCCGCACTACGATCTGATCGCTCAGGCCGATCAGCCCCAATTCGTCCTCGATTTGAATCTGCAGTGTGGCCGGCCCTTCCGCGGTTTCCCCGGTCGGGTTCCATACGAAGGTCAGCGGATCCGAAGGTTCGCTCAACACCGATTGCGGTTCCCCGTTCACCAAAAGAGTCGCCTGACGGATCGCGCGCGGGTGGCCGTCCGGCCAGGAGACCGACGCGGTGACGACGATCCCGCTGACGGGCGTGGCCTGCGGATCCCCGGTCGGAACGTAGGATTCCGGGCTCACCGTCTGGTCTTCGCCCGGGGAGCGGATGACGGCCACCGGCGGCTCGACCGTGATCTCATACTGCGACAGGGCGGGCTTCTCATTCTGCCCGTATTGCATGCTCACCGCGACCACCCGCGTGCCGCTTTCCGGGTTCGGCGATCGGTAGGTGAGGATGTACTGGGTGCGGATGCCGGTCAGCAGCGGTTTGAGTCCGGAAAGGCTCACGGCTCCCTCGGCCGTGTAATGGAAGAACCGTCCGCCGGTTTCCGCGGCCAGCTGCTCAAGCTTTTCCTTCTGAGCCAAGGAATGCCGGACTAAAACGGTGTGGACGCGGATTCCCATCGCCTTGGCCTTGGCCACGACGCTGGCCATCGGAAATTGATTATTGACGGCCAAATCCCCCGAGAAGACGACGATCGCCTGGGCCCGGCCCAGCCCGGCGGAATTTTCCTTGGCGTAAAAATCAAGCAGCGCGCTCACGCCCCCAAGCGGGTAGGAATAGTTGTAGGTGGTCGGAGGATTGTATTGCGACAGGATATTCGGGATTTGAGTGGCGGGGGTTTCCGGATTGACCAAAACCTGGGAGCCGTTCGGCTCCTGGGCGATGACGTAGAAAATATCTTTTCCCGTAAGGAGGAGCGGATCCTGGGTGAGATCGGAGATGGCATCCTTCATTTCCTGCAGCCGGTTGGCGCCGGTGGCGCTGCCGCTGTAAAGCCCCGTGCCCGCGTCCATCACGAAGCCGATCTCCGCGCCTATCTCCTGTTTCTCGATCTCAACCTCGACCGATTTGTTGTTTTCGGAGACCGTAAGGCTTTCCCGGGATGGCGCGGCGGATTCCAGCCCGCCCGGCCCGAGCAGGAGAATCTGGACTTTAATTTCCGGAAAGGCGCTGGAATCCACTTTGATGATCTGCAGGGTGGCCGGCACGGCTTGCGAGCGGACGCGATCGGCCTTGACGAAGAATCCCAGCGTGATCAGCAGCAGGCAGCCCGGCAAAGTACGGGTGATAAACCGCCGGATAGGATGCATAAAACCTCCAATAGGCAAATTGCATGCGAGTCGGCGGGTTTGAATAACGGCGGGGGGAACAGGCCGGCGCGCTCCCGGCCGGAGGGGCGGGGGTTGGCGGAAGGGGTAAAACGATTGAAGCGCCATGCTTCGCGCCTCCTTTTGGATTTGTCGTTCGGGAGATGATACCCGGGCCGGTATCCCCCTGCGACGGCTCTTATTATAAATCCGCCCCGGAGAGGATGCAAAGGGGCGGGGGTCATTCCGAGGGGCCTATAGGCCCCGAGGAATCGGTGATGAATTTATTGGGTTTGTTTTTCTTTGTTGCCGATCCCTCGGGGTCTGAAGACCCCTCGGGATGACATACTGCGGGGGATCTTACACCCCGGCCGCTGCGGCCGAACCCTGCAGCTGCTCGATGTGCAGCAGATCGTGGCGGGCGGAGAAGTGCGCCTGCTCGGCGAGGGTGGTCGGCCCGAAAAGCGCGTGGCGGGCGGTGCGCGCCCAATCCGCACGCTGCAGATCCTGCAGCATGGCGATCGTGGCCTTGCGCGCCGCGGCGAAATCGCGCAGCGCCTGCGGACCGTCCTGCGCGCGGTAGCCGCGCTCCTCGGCCCAAGAGTCGGATTCGACCGGCGAGAGGTACGGGTTCTCTTCGGCCAGCATCTTCCGCAGACGGGGCTGGGTGATCTCAAGCTCCACGTCGCGCAGGTGGCAGGCGATCTCAACCGGGCCCCAGCCTTCCTCCTGCGGACAGCAGGACCAGCGGCTCTCGCGAAAGGTGTTGAGGATCGCGCCGAGGTGGCCGGAAAGCAGCGCCGGCAGGGCGCAGGGCGAGGGATCCGCCGGAAGCATGAAGACCGCCTCGCAATGATCGGTTTCGAGTTCGCGGGCAAGCCGGGTCATCGCGCCCTGCCCGCGCACGGGCGGCGCATCCGCTTCCGGCCCGCGGATCACGCGGTAGGTCGCCAGGCCGAGCGCGCGCGCCGGCGCGAGATCCTCCGCATCGTCGTTGCCGATGAACACCGCCTCGCCGGGCTGGGCGGCGATCCGCCCGAGCACTTCGGCCGCGAATTCCGGATGCGGCTTGGCGAAGTGCATGCTTTCGTAGGACGGGACGAGGTCGAATGAGTACACGTCCGGCGCGAGCCCGGCCCAATCCAGGCGGTGTTCCACCGCGGCAAGCGGGAACACCGGATTGGTCGCGATCGCCACCTTCCAGCGCAGCCCGAATGCGAGCTCGACCGCTTGGACAGCCTGATCCACCGGTTTGGTGAGATCTTTCAGGATAGGGAAGCGTTCGGCGTAAAACCGGTCGAATTCGGGAGTTAGAGTCTCCCGATCCATGCCGAGTTTGGTGAAAAAGACCTGTTCGAAAGCCTGCTGGAGTGTGATCTCGGGATCGGTGTTCTGCAGCATCGCCCCGGTGCCGGCCATCAGCGCATCCTGCAGGCGGGCCGGGTCGATCCGGGGCGCCATGAACTTGCCGAGCGAACGGAAGTACGCGGGCAGGAACCGCTCGATGTCGTTTTCGAGAAGCGTATCGTCCAGGTCGAAGAGTATCGCGGAGATCATGGCGGAGAAGAATCGATCCTATGGAAGGTCATCCCGAGGGGTCTTCAGACCCCGAGGGATCGGTGAGGCATTTATGAAAAGCCGGCCTTACTCTTCCCCCTTTATTGCCGATCCCCCGAAGGCGGAAGCCATCTCGGGATGACAGCCTGCGGTTTCACTTCGGCGGATGTATTTCCTTGATGACCGTGTGGCATTCCCCGCAGCCGATGTGCGGATCGAAACCGGAACGGTTGGTGCGCCGGCACCAGGTGGTAACCATCACGCGGCGGCCGAAACCGAAAATACCGCTTGAGACGGTTGCGCGCAACACCATTTCCGGGCAGGCGTTGGCGAGCAGGATGCCGGGCAGGGGGCACGTTTTGCACAAGACCGGTTTCCACCCGCCGTCCTTCCCGAGCAGGCGGCATTCCTGCAGTTCCCGGCCGCGCCGGAAATCCTCATAATAGTACGTGCACTCTTTCCCGTATCGGGTGCGCATGGGTCTAGGCGCGGGTGAGGTACTGCCCGGTGCGCGTGTCGACCTTGATCGTGTCGCCGTTTTCCACGAACAGGGGGACGTTTACCTTCAACCCGGTCTCGGTCGTCACGCTCTTGGTCGCGCCGGTGGCCGTATCGCCCTTGACGCCCATTTCGGCGCTGACGATCTTGAGGTCGACCGAAGCCGGCAGCTCTACGTCGATCGGCTCGGATTCATGGAAGGTGAGTTTGACTTCCTGGCCTTCCCGGATGTAGGGCGCATTCTCGCCGACGACGACCGTGGCGATGGCCGTCTGTTCGTAGTTTTCCGAATCCATGAAGTGGAACAGATTGCCGTCGGAATACAGGAAGGTCGCCTGGTGGTGGTCGAGGCGGATATCCTGGACGCGGTCGCCGGACTGGAAGGTTTTATCCAGGACGTTTCCGTTGCGAAGGTCGCGCACTTTGGTGCGGATGGTGGCGTTGCCGCGGCCGGGTTTGTTGTGGGAGTATTCGATCACCTTGAGCAGCCGGCCGTCCAGCTCGAAGGTCACGCCCTTGCGGAGGTCATTAACGTCAATCATTGCGATTGCCTTTTCTAGTATGAGATTGCCGAGATGTCACCCTGAGGCCGAAGGATCCCTCCAGTAAAGGAAAGGCGCTTGGCTGCGCTCAGCATGACCAGCCTATTCAAACAATCCCGGGATTGGGATCGCGCGGATTATACCGCAAGCAAGACCGGGCACCTTGTCCGGTTCCGGGGAAAAGCCGTATACACTAAAAACACGGTATGTCCGTCGATATAGATGAATTCGATGAAACTCAACAGAGCACAGGCTGAGCATGTTTCCCAAAAGCATCTTGCGCAAGCCTATACGCGCGAAAAACCGCGCCTGCTGGCGCGCCTGCGCGCCGCGGGACGCACGCTGGAAGAGGCGGAGGATCTTGTGCACGATATCTATGCCGAGGTCATGGAGCACCTGCCGCTGGTGCCGGAGATCCGCAATCTTCCGGCCTGGATTAATGCAATGGGTACACGGAGGATGATCGACGCCTGGCGTCACGACCGGGTGCGTGACGGATCCGGCGAGACGGATGTGGCGGAAGATACTCTGCGGGAGATCATCGCGGGCGTCGGCCTGGACCCGCAGGACGGGTTCGTCCGGGAAAGCCTGATGGATGCATTGAACGACGCCCTGCATGCCCTTCCGGCGGCCTAGCGCAAAGTGGTGGAAGCCCAGGTTTTCGGCGGCCTGACCTTCCGGGAAATCGCGGCTGCAACGGGCGAAAGTATCGACACCCTAACGGCTCGCAAACGATATGCGCTGCGCAACCTGGCACGGGCTTTGAGGCATTGGATCGAGGAATGAAATGAACGGAAGCCGGGGAACACCCCGGACCGATAATCACGACCGGGTCGGACCCGGAGGAGGAATGGCATGTCTGAAAAAGAGGATGTTCTTTTGGATGTTGATCCGGATCCCTGCAAGGAAGACGGCGAAGGCTTCGAAGCCTGGTGGGAGGAGCGAACCCTGCTTGAAAAAGTCCTGCTCGGGATTCTGTTCGCTATCGGCGGCATCGCCCTGCTCGCGCTGTTCGGACTGTTCGTCATGCTGCTGTGGAATTGGCTGCTGCCCGAGATCTTCGGCCTTCCGCGCCTGGATTACTGGAAGGCCTGGGGACTGCTGGTGCTGTCCTGGATCCTGTTCAAGGGCGTGAATTTCGGCGAAACCAGCAGTGCCAGCACCGACCGGAAACGCAAGCGGGAGCTGCGGCGGTACATCCGCGAAGGGGAGGATCCCCGGACCCCGATGGAATCCTGATCCCTTCCACCGGACGGGAGCGGCTGTCGATGCCTTGCCGCGCGGACCGGCTTGGAGGCAGGATGCCCGAATTCAAAAACTGGAAAGCAGGTTCCAGGGATGATATGAATACTCAAATTTATTATTTTTCGGGCACCGGAAATTCCCTGCACGTGGCCAAGGCATTGCGGAAGCGGCTCGGGGAAACCGATCTCGTGCCGATGGTCCGCGAAGCGAATCGGGGAAAAACCGCCTCCTCGGCGGAGGTGGTGGGTTTGGTTTTCCCGATTCACAATCTGACTTCCCCGGACCTGGTGCGGCAGTTCCTGCGGCGTGCGGACCTGGGATCGACGAAATACCTCTTTGCCGTGGCCACCCGCGAATGCTCCGACAAGGTTTTCCACGACCTTGATAGAATTCTGGCGGCGCAGGGAAAGTCACTGGACGCCTGGTTCATCGTCGCAATGCCGTGCACGTACATTCCACTGTTCACGCTTCCTTCAAAAAATGCCGCCGCGAGGATGGAGGCGGATCTGCAGGGAAAGCTAAATGACATCCAGGCAGCGGTAGCCGAGAAAAGAGTCGACCGCTACAAGGATGATCCGCTCGTGTTCCTGTTGGGCCGCATCCTGTATCCTCCGATTTCGGAATTCTTTTTCCGGGCGCGCTTCCCGGAAATGGCCCGGTCCTTCCACGCGGATTCGAAATGCACGGGTTGCGGATTGTGCGAAAGAGTCTGTCCATCCGGGCGGATCCGGATTCAGAACGGGAAACCGGAGTGGAGCGCAAGCATCAATTGTCTGTATTGTTTCGCATGCCTGCATTGGTGTCCGGTGGAGGCGGTTCAGATCCGCGGGAGAAACACCGTTGGCAAAGGAAGGTACCACCATCCGGCGGTTACGGCGGCGGAAATCGCCCGTCAAAAGATAGGGATGGAAGAGGAAGAATAATCCCCAAACCGCTCGCATCTCTTCCTCCCCTATTCCGGGAGAGGGTGGAAGGTGAAAGAGGGTGAGATCTCTTATTTTCCGAGAACCGCCGCCAGGTCCCATAGCAGGATCGTCCCATCGTAGGACGCAGAAGCCAGCGTTTTTCCATCCGGAGAAAAGGCCACGCTGATCACGAAAGACGTGTGCCCGGTCAACCCCGCGATGTCTTTCCCGCTCGAAGGCTCCCAGAGGTTGACCAGGTAGTATTGATTGCCGGGCGAGCCCGACGCGGCGATCGTCCCGTCTGGTGAAAAGGCGGCATCGGTTCCGCCTTCAGGGCTGCCCCGGTATTCGTATCCGGGGAGTCCGTAGACAGAGATCATGGAGGAAGAGGACACCACCATCAGATAGTTCCCGTCGGGCGAGTATGCCACTCGCGAAACCGCCCAGGAATCCTCTCCAAGCGTCCCCACAAGCCCGCCCATGGCGGGATCGCGGAAGAAGACATCCGAAGGGGAACCGGCCGTGTGGGCCAGGGTCTTTCCATCAGGTGAAAAGGCCACGTTTGAGACATACCCGCCAAGGCCGGCCTTAACCCACAGTTTGGCGCCGGAGGCCGCATCCCAGAGGATGAGAGACTGGTCGTCGCCGCCCGAAGCCAGCGTTTCCCCGGAAGGGGAAAAGGCAATCGAGTTCACGAGATCGGTGTGCCCGCGCAGGACCGTTTTTTGACTCCAAGTGGTCGTATCCCAAAGGATAATGGATTTAGCGGATCCGGCGGTGGCGAGCGTCTTCCCATCCGGAGAGTAAGCGGTGGGTCCGGCGTAGAAGGCCAGGAGGGTCTCCCGGCCGGCGATGTTCCACAGGTCGACTCCCGCGCATACATCCGCCGCCACAAGGGTTTTGTTGTCGGGGGAAATTGCGACGCTAGAGAGCTGGGCATGCTCCTCAAGGGAGTAGGTCTTGAGGACCGCGCCGCTGGATGCCCGATAGCGGACGGCGCTGCGGTCGAAGGAAACCGAGACCAGTTCGAGGCTGTCGGCGGAATAGGCGAGCGCGAGGATGCCCGATTTCTGCGCATTGAACGTACGGATTTTCGAGCCTGTAGCGCTGTTCCATTCGTGGATCCGGCCGTCGCTCATTCCCGCGGCCACTGTTTTTCCGTCCGGGGAAAACGCAAGTCGACCGCTGTTTCCGCCCAGGCAGTAGTAGTTCACGCCGTTCTTTTCCGGGGAACCGGTTGTCAGGCTGCGGACTTTTTCCCTGCGGTCGGTGTCCCAGAGGATGACTACGCCCTGCCGGTCGGCGGAGGCAAGCAGTTTCCCGTCCGGGGAAAACTCCGTGCTTCGCACCCCATCGGCATGACCGGACAGTGTTTGAATCGTATCGCCTGTCTTGGGGTCCATCAGCAGCACATCGCCCACTTTTTTCATGGAAGGGTCGAGGAAATCCGTCCCCACGGCCAGGAGGGAACCGTCCGGGGAAAAAGACAAGCCCATGACCTGCCGGGGCTGGAGTGCTTCGTATTCCAACGAATACATGATACTCACGACGGAGGTATTCCCGGTTTGCGGATCCAGGAGGGCTACACCCAGATCGGTCAACCCGGCTTCTCCGGCGACGACTTTGTACCCGGCCGCCAACCGGTTCCCGTCCGGAGCGAAGGCAAGGCTCGTTATTTCGGTGCCCGGCCCGCCGACGAAGAAGAGCTCGAGCGGCGTCCCGGACGAAGCCTCCAGCAGCATCACTACCGTGCTGTCGGGATCATCCCCATATCCCCAATTCATGTCGTTGTGGGATCCGCACGCCAGCGTCTTTCCGTCCGGGGAAAAAGCGACCGTCGTCATCCGGATCGCCGTCGGAACGAACCACAATTCCCGCAGAACGCCGTCCGCCTCCATCCGGTACATATACACGCCGATGTACGTGGCGACCGCGAGATCTTCGCCGGAGGGTGAAACCGCCGCGCCGTTCAGCGCGCCCTTTCCCAGCCGGGCAAGGGCGAATTGCGGCAGCGGTTCCGCCAGATACGGCGCAAAGAGAGATGCTGAAATGGTCGCGGTCGAGGAGGCGGTTGGTAAAAGGGTTTTGGTTGCGGGCCTCGTGTTTGTCGCCGCGGGTTTGCCCGCGGTCCGCGTGATGCCGGTCGAAAAGGCGGTGGGGGAAGCGGATGCGAGACTCGACGACGCCGTCGCTTCGCCGGATGAGATCGTGGAAAAAGCACCGCATGCGATCGCCAATGCCGCCGCGAGAATAATGGAAATGTATTGATGGGGGATAGTTACCCCAATGGTTTTCATGAGTCGGACCTCTCCGAGGCGACAAACAAACGTCCGCTGTCGCTTCTGCAATGGAATTGGTATCGATATTGGAAATTGTTGAAAAAGTCACCCTGAGTGGAACGAAGGGTCTGGAAATACAGGTGCGGAGGCGTCCCTTCGTTCAGCATGATGCCCTTTTCCGCAACTCTCTACTGGTGTTTACGAGGATTATATTGGTTTGACATGCGTTGGATGTTACAGGGAGGTGTCAATTCTGAAACACGAGATTATAAAAACCGCGGTTTCACCGCTTGGAATGCCCTTCGGACGAATCCGGATTATCGAGAGAAGCCATTTTATGCCGTAATGCGTACAAAGCCGCCTGGGTCCGGTGAGCCAGGTGTAATTTTGAAAGAATATTACTGACGTGGCTTTTTACCGTCCCTTCCGCCAACGTCAGCGCATCGGCGATCTCCTTATTGCTCATTCCGCGGGCGATCAACCGCAGGACCTCAAGTTCGCGTTCGCTTAAATCCGCCAGGGAATCCTCACCGGGGCGCTCCATCCCCTTCATCAACTTCGCCGCCACGGAAGGATGCAGGGTCGCCTGCCCGAGTGCAGCCGCCCGGATGGCGGCGACCAACACTTCCGGCTTCACTTCCTTGAGCAGGTACCCTTGCGCGCCGGCGCGCATGGCGGGAAACAGGAATTCGTCATCCGGGTAGCTGGTGAGAACGATGATGTGTGTTGCCGGACAGACCGCTGTGATCCGGTCGATCGCTTCCACGCCGTTCATCCCGGGCATCAGCAGATCCATCAGGATCACGTCCGGGACCAGTTCGCGCGCCAGTTCCACAGCCCGAACTCCGTTTTCTGCTTCGGCTACGACCTGCAGATCCGGGTAGGTTTCCAGGAATCCGCGCAGCCCCTGACGGACGACGGGATGATCATCCACGATCAGGATACGGATGGGATCAGGCATGGGCTTTACCTCTTCCGGAAGAACCGGAAAACGGTAGACGGATGACCAGGCGGGTGCCGGAGCCGGGAGATGATTCGATCTCCAAGACCCCCCCGAATTCCGC
Organism: Anaerolineales bacterium; assembly: GCA_016932475.1. GTDB lineage: Bacteria > Chloroflexota > Anaerolineae > Anaerolineales > RBG-16-64-43 > JAFGKK01. The sequence continues at coordinate 12,727 of JAFGCU010000056.1, read as the reverse complement.
CAGCCGACCGCGAATTCCCTGCAAACCCATGGCCGCGGGGGAAGGAGCGGCGTTGGAATCGAATCCCTTGCCGTCATCTTCAATGCGCAGGGTTATTGCGTCTGCCTCCGCGGAAAAATCTATGGAAACCCGTTGGGCATGGGCATGGCGGCGAACGTTGGTCAATGCTTCCTGCGTGATCCGGAACAGCGCCTGCTGGCGGTCCGGGGGCAGGTCCGCGGACCCGGATGAGGTCCATGCTGTCTCCATACCATGCTGACCGCCGAACGCGGTCAGATACTCCTTCAGGGCTGCAGGCAGCCCGCACTCTCCGAATCCAGCCGGCCGAAGCTCCTCCAATAAAACTTTCATTTCCCCTTGGGCGCGCCGGTTGTGTTCGGCGGCCTCGAGCATCTTTTCCCGCGAGGCTTCCGGATCGGTATCCAGCAGATTTACCGCGGCGGCCGCCGCCAGGCTAGTGCCGAAAAGGTTTTGTTTGATACCGTCGTGCAGGTCGCGGGCAAGACGTTGGCGTTCCTCCACGGCGGCCAGATCGCGCAGCCGGACGGTGTCGGCCTGCAACTCTTCCGCCATCCGGTTAAACCGGCGTGAAAGAAGTCCGATCTCATCGCCGGAATCGTCGGCCACCCGCCGGGAGAGGTCGCCGTCGGCCAGTGCCAGGCTGACCTCGGAAAGCCGCCGCAGCCTGCGCGTGAATCCTGAGGCAGTTACGAAGGAAAAGATCAATCCCAGCGGAATCATGCACGGCAGCAGAACGAGGGTCGTTATCGCCAGCGGTCCGAACAATGCACCAGCCGACAGGCCGACGACGGCCGGCCGGGGTTGATGGTAGTAGAGGGCTCCGATCAATATCCTCTCGCGTGTATAGACCGGCACGGCCGCCGCAAAAACATTGATTTCCTTGGAAAGGTGACTGGCGGTGCGGCTGTTTTCCAGCGCTTCCTGGATCAGGTTTTCCGCCTGGGGAAAACCCTGTTCCTGAAAACGGGTTCCCGCAACGTATCGTTCCGGCAGGTTGCTGGCAACGACGATGCCTTGCGTATCTACGACCACCCGTGTCTCATCCAACCAATGGATCGCCTCCGGATCTTGAGAGATCCAGGCTTTAAAGACCAGTCCCACCGGCTGGTAAAGCACCTTCGCCAACTCTTCTTCGGATCCATCCTCCAGCGGTTCGGACACCAATTCGGCCAGTTGGTTGGAATTCTCGAGGACCGTTTGAGTCACCCACAAGTCTCCGGCCGGCTCGCCGAACAAACCCAGCAACAAAAGCACGATCAACTCCAGAGCCAGGATGGTAAGGAGTGTTACCCCGACGTAAGAGAAAGCCAGCTTCCAGCGCAGGTTTGAAAAGCGCCGGAAGAAAGGATTCGGCGCATCTGGTGAGGGGATGAACATCTTTAGCGGCATCGGATTCATTGTATCCGGAACTCCATTCCGGAAGGCTGGCGGTGATCCGGATGCTCCCGGACAAGCCCTGTGCCTTTCGCAGGCACCCCCTTTTTTTCGGATCAGGCGGATTGCGAATCGTCCCGCACCGCAGCCGCTTGGTGATTCTCTATCTTCATCAAAGCGGGAACTCCAAATGCCGCGATCCCCAGAGAGAAGAATACCACGCCGTTGATGATAAACAGCGCAGGAATGCTCAGCCAGTCGGCCAGCGGGCCGGCAATCATCATCCCGGCTGGCATCGCAATTCCCACAAGGCTTCCCATCAGGGAAAATACCCGGCCTTGCTTTTCCGGGGAGACGACGGCCTGTAACAGAGCTCGGAGCGGGCCTTGGGCGATCGGCATGATACTTCCTATGAAAAAGATGGCGGCGAGTGCCAGGCCGAAGGAAACCATCGGAGAGGTTCCAAGCAGGATTATGCACATGCCAACGCCGATGATCCCCATCAGAGTCGTGACAATCCGGCGCTTGAACCCTCCCCAAATACTCAGCGTGACGGCGCCGATAATCATGCCCGATCCAAAGACGGCATCCAAAACCCCGAGGGTCATGGCCTGGCCGCCAAAATATTCCGTCACCAGCAGCGGGAGAAGGGTGGTCAGCGGTGCCAGGAGGAAATTGAGTGCCGCGAACAGTAAACACACCAAGAATAGGCCGCGCCATGCCGTCACATAGCGATATCCTTCCCGCAAGTCCGCAAAAAGGGTGGACGGGACGGTGAGATCCCGCTTCGGCTGTGGTACGTGCACGAAGCACAGGGGGAGGATGGCCAACAGAGCCGTACCGATGTCGATGGACAAAATCCACGCCATCGGCAGGATGCCGACCAGGAGCGCCCCAAGCGGAGGGGCCAGGATGTTCATCACAGCCTCGAGGGTTTGGTTCAACCCTGAAACGCGCGTCAAATGCTCCTTCGGCACCATGAGGGCGGTGGTGGCGAACATCGCCGGATTGTGGAATGCCTGTCCCACCGCGCGCAGAAACACCAAGTCGAAAATGTGCCAGATTTCAACGGTTTCCAGGGTAAAGAGCATCACCAGAACCAGCGTGCATAGCGCAATCATTCCATCCGCCGCGATCATCACGACCCGCCGGTTCCAACGGTCGACCAATGCGCCGGCGAACGGACCGAGGAAAACGACTGGCAGGAGAGCGGCGACCCCGCCGACGGCCAGCACCGTCGCCGAACCGGTGGTTTTCGCCAGCCACCAGACGATGGCGAACTGAACCAAATGGCTGCCTAATAGGGAACAAGCCTGGCCGGACCAAATGGCGAAAAACGAAGGGGCCCACCGGGGGTGTTCATTATTCGGATTGGGATGCTCCATATCTTTGGTCATCCGTAAACCTCAATCCTTCCTAATAATTACCGACCATGAGATCACTGAATAAAGCTGTCATGCTGAGCACCTGCCCTCGCGCCTGCCCTCGCGAGGCGGGGGAAACGGGGGCAACGAGGCATCTTTGCCTGCATTTCTAGATCCTTCGCTTCGCTCAGGATGACATGTATAGCTAGCTCAGGATGACTATTTCAGCTTTCTCAGGATGACTTATTCAGCTCTTTCACCATGTATTTTTAATACTTTTTACATTCCGGGTGGTAAAAAAATCGTTCGCAAGCCGTTGAGAGTTTACCCCCGCGCTCCGATGGGTGCCTGAAAAGGAACGCGGGGGCATTAAAATTGTCATCGGCCGTCGCCGGCTGAACGGAATCGAATTACTGCACGATCAACCGCATTCCCGTGAAGTCGAATGTCAGCGCATACGGGCGGAAGAACTGATGCGAGATCAGGCCGCCGATATGGAATCCCAGCGAACCTCGGAGGATGTTCGTGGAATTCTCGATTGCGGATCCCGGAACGTCCGTCGCGACGACCTGGTTCTTCCCTACGCCGAGGGTCAGCCGTTCCACCAGGATATCCGCAAACAGGGCGGATCCTCCACCGCCGATTTCCTGCCTGCCCTCGCTCCAATCCACCGTGATCCCGGCTTTCTGCAGGACGTCTTCCGGTGCGGTAAATCCCTTTCCCGCTAAACCGGTATCCACGAAGAACAGCGACGACGGGAGGTTGTTAACGCTGCCGCGGGCGACGATGACGTGCAGGTCGATCAGCCAGAAGGGGATGATCTTCGCGTCCGCGGCCGCCAGGCTTTCTTCCAGACGGTTCAGGTTCTCTGGAGAAGCCCTTCGTAGTATCAGGGCTCCGTGGGCATAATCGATCGTGGAAAGGAAGTGCATCAGAAACCGGGTGCCGATGATCCCATGGATCTCCGTGCCGTCGAAAACCTGCGACATCGAGGCTACATCCAGCGTGTGGATGGGCAGGTTGCGGACGGTGAAACCGCCCAATTGAAGGGATGCGATCCGCCCTAAACCCGTTTCGGCTTTTTTCCCGCCGGCATAGGTGCCGGTAAGCGAACCGGCGATCTCCGCGCCGATCTCCTGCGCCCATTCCCGGTCGAGGATCACTTCCGCGCCGCCGGTATCGATGATGAAATTCACCGTCTCACTGCCGTTGCAGGAGACTTTGATCAGGGGCAGCGGATCGGTTTGGAGGAAGTCCACACGGGTTTCGTCGGGCCCTTCGATGCGGTACGGTTGTTCCCCGACGAAGAGTTCCATTTGTTTTTGAATGCCTTGTAATTCCTTCAGCGGACCCAGGGCAAACGGCCCCACCGCTTGTTTCATCAGCGAAGCCGCTTCGGCGAACCGGTCTTGACGGTAATACACCATACTCAGACGGTACTTGAGATCCGAGGTCAGGGGCCAGACGTTCGTGTACCAGGGAACCGCCCGCAACGCCTCCTGGAAAAACCGCTCCGCCTCCTGGACCCGGTTGCTGTACAACGCGAGGTTCCCAAGCTGACGCAGGATCTGCGGATCCTGCGGGGCCAGCCGGTTCGCCTGTGCATACGCCGCCTCCGCCTTCGGGAAGTCGCCTTCCAGAAAGGCGGCATTGGCCGCATCGAATTGCATCTTCGCGGATGGATCCATGTCTTCGCCTCCGAGGAATAGAATGGCGGCGGCCGCAACGCATACGACGCACACGCCCAAAACGCCGAATAACAGGGACTTCTTAATGGTCTTGCTTTTCTTCATCTTTAAATCTCCTTGATGGAAAGATAGCGGAGGAGCGGAGGCGGCCCATCCAAAAACGCCGATTCTTCCGCGACCGGCCGGCTCCTGAGAACGCCGACCATCAGGATAGCAGCGGAATGAAGAGGGAGGAACTGCCGAAAGACGGAATAAAGGGTGAACTTTAGGTAGAACGAAAACCAGCAGAATCGCGGGGATTCTTGGACAAAGCGCTCACTGCGTTACAAGCAGGGATTCGTTTGGAGAGAGGGATACTTTTTTACGTAATAGATCAAACGTATGTCCGGAAACTTACGACGTCGATTTCGCAGCCCGGAAAACTTTCCATTGAAAAAGCAGTGCGCCGGCCAGGAAGAACATCACCGACAGCACGGCCGCCGCGGCCAGACGGAAGCCGATCCGGCTGAGATCCGCGCCATACGTCACCGCCTGCTGCAGCGCGATCATCGCGTGGGTCGCCGGGAAGGCGTCGTTCCAGGCGATCTCGTGCCCGAACAGATGAAAGAGGGGTTGGAGGGGCATCGGGAAGAAGGAACCGGAAATGAACACCTGCAGCATCGTCACGCTTGCCCCGAGGTTGACCGCCTGGCTGTCGTTCTGGATAAAGCAACCGACGACCAATCCGGCTCCGACCGCCGAAAGCGCCGTCAGAAAGGACGCGACGAAAATCGGGATCAGCGCCCGGGTGTAATCGAGCCCGAAGAGCATCAATCCGATAAGGAAAAGAATAATCTGCAAGACCGCCATTACCAGCTGCGAAAGGCCGATCCCGCCGAGCCATTCGACGGATGAGACTCCGCTCAACTGCAGGCGGCGGATGGTGCGGGTGCGCATCTCCCGCCCCAGGAGCAGCGCCGTCTGGGGGACGAGCAGAAGAACGGCGAACACCAACAGCCCCGGCGCGTAAACGCTGAAATCGGTTCGGGTGCCAAAGCTCAGCGCGGGGATGGAATTTTCCACCACCCGCACGGGTAAACTTATCCCTTCGGCATCCAGCAAGTACCCGCTCAGCCGGCTTTCAAGGATCGACGAGGCGCTGAGGAAATCCGCGAATAAGGCGTCCCCGCGGAGGGTGTAGGAAAACAGGACGCCGTTCGTGCCCGGTTCGATCGTCAGAAACGCAGCGGCGGCCCGGTCGCGCAGCGCCGGATCTATTTTTACCGGATCAGCCGCAATCTCGACGGCGAAAACGGGGCGGCCGTCCGGATACGTAAGCGAACGGAGATATTCAACGGCATCGTTTCCCGCTTCCGCCTCGATCGTTGCGAGCACGCGATAGGTCTTCAAGTGCGGCGTTTGGTAGGCGAACCCGTAGACGAGCAGGAACGCCAGCGGCGTGAGCAACACCATCCCCATCAGCATCGGCTCGCGCAGGAGTTCGATCAGGCTCTTGCGGGCGACGGCGAGGATCTTCATTCGCGCAGCCTCCGCCCGGTGAGCTGGAGAAAGACATCCTCGAGCGTGTTTTCGCGGATGCGCATATCCGCGGCGCGCGCGCCGGAATCCCGGATCCTCTCCATCAAGTCCGGCAGATGCCCGACCGCGTCCAGCATCCGCACCGTCAGCAGGTCCTCATCCAGCCGCGCATCCGCCTGCGGGATGAGGGCTTTCGCGGCGGCGAGCGCGCTTTCCCTCTGCGATGCATCGCCCGCCAGACGGATTTCCACCACGTCGCCTTCCCCGATCGTGCGCTTGAGTTCGGACGGGGTTCCCATCCGCAGCAGTTCGCCGTGGTCGATGATCGCGATCCGGTCCGCCACCCGGTCGGCTTCGTCCATGTTGTGAGTGGTGAGGATCACGGTCTTACGGCGGGCAAGCGATTGAATGAATTGCCGCACCCGCACCCGGCTCTGCGGATCCAGCCCGGCTTCCGGCTCGTCGAGAATGACGATCTCCGGGTCGTGGACCAGCGCCATGATCAGGTTCATCCGCCGCTGCAGCCCGCCGGAAAGCGTGCGCGCCTGCGCGTTGCGTTTCTCCTCCAGGTTCATTTCCGCCAACAGAAGGTCAGACCGTCGGCGGGCTTCCTTCGCCGGAAGGCCGTACATCTCGCCGATAAATTCGAGTTGTTCGAAGCAGGTCAGCCGCTCCCACAGGATGATCTCCTGCGGGCATACGCCCACTCGCCGGGTGATCCCTCCGTCGCCGCGTATGGATTTACCGTGAATGAGCACTTCGCCCGAATCCGGCGCCATCAGCCCGCAGATCATGTTGATCGAGGTGGTCTTGCCGGCGCCATTGGGCCCGAGGAAGCCGAATATTTCTCCGGAATGAATTTCCAGACTGAGGTTTTTCACGGCTTCGATGCCGCCGAAGCGCTTGGAGAGGTTGGTGGTTTGAAGCACGATTTCGGTCATGGTGATTCCTTATAATTGAGAGTCGGTCGAGTAGCCCCGCATGGCGCAGCCATGCGGGGTGTATCGAGACCACCTTTTTCTATTACTGATCGAGTAGGGGCTGCCCAAGTGATCGTCATGCCCGCGTGTACCAAGCGGGCATCCACTTCTGCAAGTCCCTGGATTCCCGCTACGAACACGCGGGAATGACGATGTCTCGTTACGCCCCGGGCGGAGATCCGCCCGGGGCTACTCGACCGCCTTTCTTTACGTCCGCAATTTCCTTTTCTGAAACAGCGCCGCGCCGATCCAGACGATGATAATGGTTTCCAACAGGAGCCCCGCGACCGGGTAGACCAAGGCGGATGCATCGCCCAGGGTGACGGCTTTGCGGATCGCTTCCGAGGCGAGCGTGGAAGGAATCAGATCGTACAATCCCACCGCACGGGTGCCGATGGCAAAGAGCGGCACGGCCGGCATCGGGAACAGGATCCCCGAGAGGAAGACCATCGGCACCAGGAGGATCGAGCCGAGCGAGGCGGCGTCGCCGTCGTTGCGGGAGAAGGCGGCGGTGATCATCCCCAGCCCGACGACCGGAACCGCGAAGAGCACCGATACTCCGAACAAGAGAAGGATCCGCATCGGCTGCAGCAGGTCGGTCCCGCGCCCGTACCCGAGCAGGACGGCCGTCAGGAATCCGATCGTGACTTCCATCACCGCCAGGACCATCTGCGCCAGGCCCACCCCCGCCACCAGGTCGAAGCCGCTTACGCGCGCCAGGCGGAAGCGGGTTAGCGTGCGGTGCATTTCCTCCTGAACCAGTGATGACGCGCTCGAGATGATCAGGAACAATAGGCTGAAGACGAGCAGGCCCGGGATGGCGGCGTCGAAATCCGCGCTCGTCCCTGTGCCGGGCAGGAATTTATATTTGCCATACACGGGCGGGCCCAGCCCGGATTGCACTTGAATGTAACCGCGGATATACGGATCGATATACCCTTTGGCGAAGACATAGTTGAAGCTCGCCGTGTCGCCCGCGTATTCGATTTCCGCCGGCGGTTCCCCATCAATACCGGCTCGCGCGTCCTCGAGGGCCCGGGTGAAGCCGGAAGGGATGATCAGCATCAACCCCGCCTTCGCCTCGCGCAGGGAGATCATTCCCTGATCCTCTGCGCCGATGACTTTCACATCCAGCGCGGGTTTGCCCTCGAACTCGATCGCTCGCAGCATGTCCACCAACGCGGCTCCTTCCGCGCCGGAATCGCGGTTGACCACCTGGATCCTCAGGTAATCGCCCAGGCGGTCCTTGGCCGGCAGGAAGATGACATACCAAAGCAGGACAAGGAGCGGCGGGCCGCTGAGGATGAACAGGAAAAGCTGGGGCTCCCGCAGGTATTCCATCAGGGTTTTCCGGGCGATGCGGAACGCGTTCATTTGGATTCTTCCGCCGCCATGCCGCGCAGGATCATGTCGAGGGCGGCATCAAGCGTGCGCTCGAAGGAAATATCCTTGTCGGACACCTGGAAATACGTGTTCAGATGCGGCGTGAGCTGGCTGTCCCCCAACCCGATGATCAACACGTTCACCGCGCGCGAGGCGGCTTCCAGATCAAGGTCGGATCGGAGTTCGCCGCGGGCCATTCCCGCTTTCAGAAGGTCCCGCACCGTCTCCCGCATCACCACGGCGATCGGCCGGACGACGGTTTTCCCGATCTCTTCATCCCCCTGATAGGCGGAAAGGGTTAAAAACCGGGTCAGAGATTTCTGGGATTGCGAATAGCGGACCCCTTCGACGATGTAGTACCGAAGCGCTTCCCGGAAGGGCAGATTTCGAAGCGAGACCAAGCTGACCCGGAGGAGTTCGACCATCGAGCCGACTGCGATCTTCACCAAAAAACGGACAAGGTTTTCCCGGCTGCCAAAATATTGGTAGAGCGAGCCGATCGAGGCGCCGGAGCGTTCGGCCACCTGCTTGATATTCAAGCGGGCGGGCCCCTTTTCCGCCGCCTCTTCAAATAATGCATCCAGGACCGCCTGGCGGCGCTCCGGATCCAAACGGCGGAACGTCCGGGTGACCGAATCTTCGTTTTCGAGGTCGGGGATAATCAGCTCAAAATCGTCGGAGGGATAATTATGAACCATAGGTTCATATTATATGAACTTCACGTTCGTTTGTCAAGAAAATCCCGTTGGGCTGAAGCCCCGCCATATTCCATGCAAGCTCTGCGGGGCTAAACTGCTTTGGCCAGCAGGGCTTCCATGGCATAAGCGCGGAGGGTTAGTTGATGAGGCAGAATCATTTTCATAAATCAGCTAAGTTCCATGACTCGTCAACCCATCCCGCATGTTGTTCCCCCGCCCTGAGAAGTGTAAAGCGCGGAGTTCCAGGATCCAAGCCTCGCATGCGCGAAGAAGGCGAGCGGGTGTATATTTGGCCGGATACTTTCAATATAGCGCTATGAAAGATAACCAACCAATCTACCACACGACAGAAATCGCGAAAGCTGCCGACGTGCATCCGAATACTGTACGGAAGTACGAGGAGTGGGGATTCCTCCCGCCCGTTGCGCGGTCCGCCAACAACTACCGCGTCTATACCCGGTTTCACCTGGAACAAATGCGGCTGGCGCGGCTGGCGATGCACGGCGGCTGGCCGGGCGGCCGGATCCGGAAATCCGCCCTTGCCCTCGTCCGCGCTTCCGCGGCTCGGGATCTTATGGGGGCATGCCGCATCGCCAAACAACACATCCGGTTGGTGAAGGAAGAGCGCGCCCGGGCGGAGATCGCCGCCGCATATTTGGAAAAGTGGGTCCGCGGAAAAATCCCCGAACGCCGCAGCCCTCCGCTTCCGATACTCGCCGCCGCGCGGGCGGTGGATTCCACCCCGGATGCGATCCGCGGCTGGGAACGCAACGGCCTGCTGCGCGTGCCGCGCGACCCGAAGAACGGATACCGCGCCTACGGCCCGCGCGAGATCGGCCGGCTGCGCGTGATCCGGATGCTGATGCGCGCAGGCTACAGCACGATGGCCGTTTTGCGCGCGATGCGCGCGCTCGATACCGGGACAAAAAGAAAATTGAGCCGCGTTTTGGATACTCCGCGTCCGGAGGAGGACGTCCTCTGGGCGGCCGATCACTGGCTTTCGACCCTCGCAGAACAGGAAGACCGCGCGCGAAAGATCCTCAAGCAACTGCAGCGAATGACTCGATTAACGCCGGCTGAATAACCCCACCCCAATCCGCATCACCCCGCCGGAAGAACACCGGCTCCCCCTCTCCTGACATAAGTCAGAAGAGTATGTCCCGGAGTGAAACGACGGGAGGGTTGGGGGGTGACGAAGGAAATGGGGATCTCACCCGTCCCGGCGGGCAGGGCCCGGACCGTCTTTTTTCCCCCCTCCGAACCCTCCACTAGCCCACCAAGGTTGTAAGATTTTATTGCCGCAACAGGGAAAGCCGTTTGATCCATCAAGGGTTTAAAAATTTTTCCGGAGGTCGAATGGACAACTCCATCCGCAATCAGATCTGCAATGACACGGTGATGTTTGAATACGATGTTCGGGATATGCGCCGGGCGGTGGAATGGTACCGGGAAATCCTCGGATTGGAGGCCGTCTTTCAGGGCGGAGATTGCCACACCGAATTCGCGCTTCCCGTCCGCGGCGCGCGGCTGGCGCTCAGCCTGGCGCCGGAGGGGAGGGTCATCCACAAGGCGGCGCGGTTGTTCCTCCGGACGGACGACCTTGACGCGGTGGAAGCGTCCTTGAAAGCCAAAAGGGTGAAAACCGGCCCGGTGGAGGACGTCGACGGGGTCGTGCGGATTCTATGGGTGGAGGACACCGAGGGGAACCATCTTGCCATTGAGCAATGGCTCCGGAGAGAATGAAATACGGCAGGCCAGAAAATCCAATCCGGATGAAGAAAGGAAAATCGATGGATGACACGGCGAACGGGATGGATATTCTGGAAAAGCACGTGTGCCAGCTGGCGGGACGGATCGGCACCCGCTACATCGGATCCCCCGGCAACAAGGCGGCGGGGGAATATATCCGCGCCGAGATGGAACAAATCGGATTGGCTGTTGAAATCCAGGAAACCCCCTGCCCGGCCTGGTCGGTGCGGCGGTCAATGCTTGAGGCGGATGGAATCCAATTGCGGATGCACGCCGACCCGTTTTCGCCGCCGATCGAGGTTACGGCGCCGCTGGTCCCCGTCGGGACGATCGCCGAACTGGAGCGGGCAGATGTTTCGGGGCGGATCGCACTGCTCTTCGGCGACCTGGCCTCGGCGCCGATTTCTCCAAAGCAGTGGTTCCTCATCACGGAACGCGAGAAACAGGTCATCACCCTGCTGGAAATGAAGGGACCGGCCGCCGTGCTTTCGGCCCAGCCGTGTGTTCCGTATTTCGCGCACGGATTTTGCGACGCGGATTTCGCGATCCCTTCGGCGACGGTTCCGCGCGACGCCGCCCTCGGCCTGCTGCGGAAGAATCCCGCGGCGGTGCATCTGCGGCTCGAAACGGAGCGGCACGCCGGTTCGACGGCCAACGTCGTCGGTCGCCTGGCCGGGAAGCGCCGGGAGACGATTGTCCTGTGCGCGCATTACGACACCGCGCTCGAAACACCCGGCGCCTGCGACAACGCCGGCGGAGTCGCGATCCTCCTGGCGCTTGCCGCGCATTTCGCGGAGCATCCGGCCGGGTGCGGTCTGGAGTTTGCGGCGTTTTCCGGCCACGAATACCTGCCGCTGGGAGTCGATGCCTACTTTAGAACAGCGGACCCCGGAAAAATCATCGCGGCCATTAATTTCGACGGCGCCGGGCATATCCTGGGAACCAATACCCTCACCGCGATGGCGGCTTCCGATGGATTGGTCCGGACTGCGAAGGCGAAGCTCGGCGGTCACCCGGGCGCGGTCTGGGTCGATCCCTGGCCGGAGAGCGATCATTCCGCGTTTGCGATGCGCGGTGTGCCCGCGCTGGCCTTCGGCGGCTCCGGCATCCGCGAGATCACGCATTCCCCCGCCGATACGGCCGACGGAATAAGCGGTGGAAAATTGAACGAAGCCGCCTCGCTCGCAGCGGAGATCGTAATGGAATTGAAGGATAAGAAGGTGGAGTGGGGAAGAGCATAATCCTTCCCCGTTTTGCGGTCTTCGCTAAACGGGGGAGGACAGAGGAGGGGGAACCCGCCTCGCCTCCGACCCCTCCCCGACCCTCCCCAATAGGGGAGGGAGAAAACCAAAACGTACTACTTCCCACTCTTCCTCCCCTCATCAACTGTGGAGGGAGAGAATCAAAATATACTATTTCCCGCTTTTCTTCCCCTCTTAAACTGTGGAGGGAGAAAAAAGGCAATACTTCCCTCTTTCCTCCCCCTCCCCATTCTGGGGAGGGCCGGGGAGGGGTCGGATTGATTATTAAAACCAATGAGGAATGATGAGAAAATCGATGGAAAGGAAATGGCTATGAACAACAAACTCGCCCCTCCCCCACTTCTCCCTCCCTATTCTGGGGAGGGGCCGGGGGAGAGGTAAGAAGTGAACCGGAATTTAAAAGTATTCATGAAAGGACAACACCATGATCAACGAAAATACGTCTTCCCGGATGGGGGAAGGGTCGGGGTCGATCCTTATCCGCGGCGCGCGGTTGCACAATCTTAAAAACCTCGACCTCGACCTGCCGAAGAATAAATTAATCGTCTTCTCCGGCCTCTCCGGCTCGGGAAAATCCACGCTGGTGTTCGACATCCTGCACAAGGAAGGCCAGCGCCAATACCTCGAATCCCTCGGAATGGTGACTCACCAGTCCAAACCGCCGCTCGACCGGATCGAGGGGCTCTCGCC